>CAWACF010000019.1:0-349450 GCA_963780495.1 uncultured Acidobacteriaceae bacterium | reverse complement strand
CGGCATAGCTTCGGCCCGCGTCCGTCACGATCTTGATACGCATGTAGTTGTCTTGATGGGCGTCGCTGCGGTTATCGTTGCGGTCGACTTGCCGGTACAAAATGATCGCCGGTGCATTAGGCGCCGCCGGTTCGCTGGTCATGCTCAATTCTTGAGAAGAGACTGGCTGAAAGCCAATACCGGTACCGGCGCTGGCGGCATGGGGAAGCATCGCAAGAATGAGGCCACTGAATACGGACAACACAAACCGTTTGGGAAGCAGCATGGCGCGGTCCTTAATAGTGTTTGGCAAATCGAGAGACACGATCTGCAGAGGGAGACTGCTGCGATGTCCCTCACATCGGGGAGCGGAGCTTCAGACGATTGCTGGTAGTTGAAAGCAATTCCACTCTACACCGGCAGCGAACGCTGGAAATAGAGAAAATTGCACAATAAACCGGTAGTGAGGAGCCAGAATTATTATGGGAAGGATTACTGGGCAGCCAAAAGAAAAACCTTCCGACGACCTTGCATCGGAAGGCGAAATCAGTTTAGGAAGCGGCGCTCAGGCGGCGCGCTGCTCACCTGAGAGAAAGACGTCCTTCCCGCCGGAATCTTCCAGTACTTTGCGCGCGCTTTGGGCCGCGTGCACGCTTTCGCAATGGACCGAGATAAGGATGCGGCCAGCCTTGATCTCCTCTTCATAGCGCTTGGCCTCGATCTCGGGAAGGCCGAGGCCGATCAGACCTCCCGCTATGCCGCCTACAGCACCACCTACTCCGGCGCCGGCCAGGGCAGCGACGATCGGTCCCGCCGCAAGCAGTGGGCCCACACCGGGAATGGCTAACGTGCCAATACCCACCAGCCAACCCAGAGTACCGCCTACGAGCAAACCGGTACCGCCGCCGGCCATTGCGCCCTCAGGCGCCTTGGTGTTCTTCTCCAGCGCGAACTCTTTGTTCATGTCGCGATCGGGAAAGACCACGGAAATATCGTTGCTGAGAAAGCCCTCTTTACGCAGCCGGTCGACCGCCTTCTCCACATGCTCGCGGTCGGAATAGACGCCGTAGACCGCAGTAGGACGCGGCGAGCCGCTAGCAACATACGTGGCCGGAATATCGGCGCGGCTCACGCTGCGCTTCTCCCCCGTACGATCCCGCAACACAACATCGTGCACTCTCTGGCGGAAGGTGACGAGCCGGTTGCTGGGGCGCACACGGCCGGGGTCGGCATCGTAGCGCCAGGCCCTGCGGTAGTCCGAGTCATATCTTGCCAAGGCGTCAGTGGTGAGTAAGGTGTCATCGCGAAGCTCCGGTAGAGATTCGACGTCAGCCTTCCGCAAATTGGCATACAGGTCGTCGCTGTCGTTGTAGGCAAACACCTGATCGGCCGGGACCACAAAGCGGTGCGACCGCAACCAGCCGGAATCAATCAGCAGATATCGCAGTTCACCGGTGCCGTCATCAATCAATGCATCGTGCACCGTTCCCAGCCTCTCATGATCAGTACCGTAAAGATTGGTCCCGCGAATAGCATTGAGATAATCGCCTTCCAGATCGCTAACTCTTCTCAGCATGAGCCCTCCGTATATTGTTCGACATGCCAAGTAAGACCCTGGAGAATGTACGCGGGTTGTACAAAGAGTTCTGGATTCATAGTGAAAATGGGACTAACGTCGGTTTGTCACCGGGATGTGTGCTGTGCGTCACCTACAAAACCTGGTTAATGAGGGGAAATCGTAATTAGCAGAATTATCGCCTCCTCTTCGGTCGGTCCGTATTGGGCGTTTGGAACGGCGCAGAGGAAGGTTGGGCTTGCGCCTGGGCGCGCAATGGCTCCGTTCATTCAAGGAAGGTAGTTGTGTATGGGCGGCCACCGTCCTCGCTACTCCAGTAGCGTACCAACGGAAAAGAACCGGGTTCGTGGAAGCGATGGTTATGCGCGCGCCATCTTCGACCACGTACTGGACTGCATTACCCTGGCCGATCCTGCCGGCCACATCGAATACGTCAACGCAGCTGCCTGCAAGACGTTTGGTTATTCGCAAGAAGAATTCCTGCAAATCAGTATCCCAGACCTGATCGCTCCGGAAGAGGTGCCGCGTCTGTTGCAGATGATGCGGAGCAAGGGAATGGAAACTACCTCATACAGCGAATGGCGCTCCCTGCGAAAAGATGGCAGCTCATTCTGTGCGGAAGTAAGTGTCACCACCCTGAGCGACGGCCGTCTACTTGGCATTGGACGCGACATCACGGAGCGGAAGCAGGCTGACGCCGAATTGGAACGGGTGCAGCAGATTCTGGAAGCCTTCGTCCACTATGCTCCGGCAGCCGTCGCCATGTTCGATCGTAATATGTGCTATCTGCGGAGCAGCCGACAGTGGCGGACTGCCACGGGCTTGTCCGATGAACCCTTAGCCGGCAAGTGCCACTATGACGTTTTCCCCAACATACCCGAGCAATGGAAAAATGCGCACCGGCGCGGCCTGGAAGGAGAGATCGTCAAGGGAGAGACTGACTGGGTAAGGCCCGACGGAGTTCCCGTCCAATATCGCTGGGAAGTCCATCCTTGGGGAGATGCCGGCACAAGCACCGGCGGCGTCATCGTGCTCTTCGAGGATGTAACAGAAGCCCGCAAGCTGGAATCGCAGCTCCGCAATGCTCAGAAAATGGATGCGGTTGGCCGCTTGGCGGGAGGCGTGGCCCACGAATTTCGTAACGCTCTCTGCGTCATACTGCTGCAACTTGATCTGGCAATGGGCGAAGTTGCACCCGACAGCGAAGTCGCCTCCCATCTCCAGGCGATTCAGAAAGCTGCCCGGCGCGCCGGAACCATTACCGAGAACCTGCTGGCTTTCAGCCGCAAGCGGACTTTCAATCCGGAACCCTTCGCGCTGGACAGCTTCGTACAGGAACTGGGCAATATCGTGCGCCCCTTGGCCGGTGATCATATTCGCGTGGACTTACGCTGTAACACCGATGACGCCAAGATATTTTTCGATCCAATGCAGCTGGAGCAAGTGTTAATCAACCTGGTATGCAATGCCGTGGATGCCACAGCCTCGGCTGGGGTATTAACGATCGAAACCAGGCGGCAAGATGAAGAGCACTCCTCAGCCAAGACCAAAAACGGGAATCACCTGGTTCTGTCGGTTGCCGATACAGGTTCCGGGATCGAACCGGAGTGCCTGCCCCACATCTTTGAACCGTTTTACACGACTAAAGAGGTTGGCAAGGGCACGGGGCTGGGACTCTCGATCAGTTATGGAATAGTTACCCAAGGAGGTGGAACCATCGAGGTGGAGAGTGTCCCCGGCAGAGGCTCGCGGTTCAATGTATTTCTGCCGCTATACCCACGAACGTAGAACAGAAAGAAGCTGAGATTTGCGCAAGGATAGCGAGAAAGGAAAAAATAAGGGGCCGCTTCACCGCGAAGCCAGCCCCCTACCGGAAACGCGGGCAAATGTCTCGGCCAGACGCTCGTCGCGCTCCCTAGCTTGGTTATTGGGTGCTCGAGATTTTGCCAAGACGGAGTGGCGCAAACCCTTCATCAAGTGGCAACATCTCGAGCGGTCGCAATCGCCGCCTTATCGATCAGCCCCCATTTGCCAATCTGGCTGCGATCCAGGTTCAACGGGTGCATCAAGGGTTGACTCAATGCGTTTCCCGCTGGTTAGCACAATGCATCGATACTGTCACGGCTTTCAAGACCGGACTGCGTGATATCTTGGTGAGCAAAAGGTATTCGGGCAGAGCATTGAAAACGATGGGCTTAGTGAAGGATGTATGCAGAAAGTTAAGACCATAAACAGATGGAATGAGGGTATAATTCCTCGCGAGGCTGGTTCTTGACCGACACTCATCGGCTACTTCGATTCGGCGTGTTTGAGCTAAACCTCGGCACGGAAGAACTACGTAAATCTGGGACCATCATTCGTCTGCCTCCGCAACCCTTCCAATTGCTGGCCTTTCTCGCGAGTCGTGCAGGACAGGTTGTTACCCGGGAAGACATCCAGGAGCGGCTCTGGAGTGATGAGTCGGAGCTGGATTTCGAGCGGCGAATTAACCAGTGCATTAAGCAGATCCGCACTGCCCTGGCCGACAATGCAAATCAGCCGGTTTATATTGAAACCTTGCGCTTGCACGGTTATCGATTTATTGCTCCGGTGATTGCGAAAACGGTGGCAGCTCCTGCGCCTCGGGTGACGGTTTCCGATTCGTCGGGTCTGGAGCGTGATATCGCAGCCCGGGTGATCGCGCGAATTACAGAATCTCCCTCGCAGATCGGCCGCATTGTTGACGTGGTGAAGGCGAGGAGTGCTGCTACGGCACCCCCTCCATCGGCCGCAGCCGTCCCGGCCGAGCAGCCCTCCCGGCAAAAACTTTGGGTAGTAGTGGCCGTCGGCGCGGCGCTGGCCATTGCTGCGCTTGCCGGGTTTTTCTTCACTCACCACTAGCCAATTTTTCGCCTCCTCTGAGCGAAGAAAATACGAAAATAAAGATATACTTTGCTGCATGTCTCGTGGACAGGGATGGACTGATTCAAAAGTTACGGCCTTGCAGAAAGAAACCTACCGGCCGATCGAAACCCGGTCACACCTGTCGTCCGCCGAGCTTCGGCGCGAGATTAGCAGCCGTAATCTCGTGTTGGCCGAGGCGATGCCGCACGAGTTGACGATCGGAGAGGTTCCCAGCATTCTGTATCGCGACCTCGACGGCCACCACGCAAACTTCATCGCTGCTTCCTATCGCCGCATTTGTGCTTCTCCCGAGTGGCGGCTTCGTCTGAATAAGTGCTACACCGCCAGCAAGCAAGTGGCGCGACCGAAAGACCGACGCCGCCGGGAGCTGGATTGCGCCAACAGCTCTGACGCTCTCCTGATGAATATCTTCTGTTATCCGGGTGTCACGCGTAGGAGGACAGTGTGTCAGCTACTTGGGATTGAGCCGGGCGCGCAGCCACGATTCGGCGTCAGAACGCGGATGCCATGTACGGGCGGGCTTTCTGATCGCACCGAGATCGACATGGCGCTGGGGCACCTACTGGTCGAGGCAAAGCTGACGGAAAGCGACTTCCAAAGGTCACGCCGCGCCCTGGTCGATCGCTATCTGGATCTCGATGAGGTGTTTGAGACCGACGAACTACCTGCATCGAAGGACCGCTACAGGCATTATCAGTTGATTCGGGGAGTGCTCGCCGCCCACCATTGCGAGCGCTCATTCCTGCTGCTCTGCGATTCGCGGCGCGCCGATCTGGTGGAGGACTGGTACAGCGTAGTGCGCGCCGTCCGAAGCTGCGAACTCAGATCGCGGTTGGCGATTTTGACCTGGCAGGAACTCGCTGCAACGCTTTCTCCAAAGCTGCAGAAATTCCTGGCCGCCAAATACGGGATATTCCCCGCCGCATAAAACAAAGAAACATTTCGATTCGCATGCAGTCTGCCGACAGGTCGTTCTACCTGGTCAGAAACACGTCCTTGCGTGGAAACTTCTCAAATACCGATGCGTCCTGGGAGAAGTTCGTCCCGAGAATGTCGATGGGGTTTCCGGCGATCCACTGCGACAAATCAATCGTCTGATAATGACCGCTGTTGAATACGATAAGAATCCGCGCCTTTTCGCTGCCGACATTTTCGATGGAGTGACCAAAACCCTGCGGGATGTAGCCGACATCACCCTTGTTCAGTCTCTCTTCGCGCCAACGGCCATGCGAACCGAACAGCGTGACGTTGAACTCGCCGCTCAGTATGTATTGCCACTCGGCCGCATTCGGGTGCCAATGCATTTCGCGCAGCGCGCCCGCTTCCATCTCAAGCACAACGCCGGTCATGGTCGTTGAGATAGGAAACTGCGAGCCGTCCACTCGCCACTCCAGACCGCCACTGAAGACCTCGAACGGCTTTTGCGACAAAAGACTGTATTTGTGAGTCAGCGGCGGCCGCTTCCAGCCCTGCAACGGCGCGGCCGCGACGGGCGGTGGAATCTTGCCCTTGGCGAAGTAAACTTCATTTTTCGGAAAATTGTCGAAGCTTGACGCCGGCAGTCCAAAGTTTTTGGCAAGCAGCTCTTTCGGCGCATGGCCGATCCAGTCCGTGATGCTGAAGGTGCCGAACTCGGAAAAGTAACCGTTATCGAAAACGAGAATGAAGTGGCATGGCTTGTCGCCCAGCGTCTCGATGACATGGCCGTGGCCGCGCGGGAAGTACCAGATGTCGCCTGGGAGAAAATCATTGGTCTCGGAACAGCCTTGCGGATCGATCACCGTGGTCCGCACTGCGCCTTCGGTGACGAACGCCCATTCCGCCGCCGTGGCGTGCCAATGAAGCTCGCGCATCACGCCCGGTTCCATGCGCATCGAGACACCCGCGATGCCCTTCGAGATCGGCAGCTGTTCCACTGTGGCTTCCTTGCCGTAGCTTCCTTCGAGTACGCGTCCCTCCGACTTTTCCAACTCAAACTTGAAGGTCGGAAGTTCCTTGGCGGAGGTAATGGGATCGGGAACATTGTTTTGGAAGCTATTGTGACCACCTTCGGAGCTGATGGGGATCCCGAGTGAAAACACGAAGTCTCCTGTCTGGCGTCAGACGGATAACGCCTTGCAATTTTAGGGGATTTAGAAAACGGAGATACCTTACCCGGGAGCAAGCCACAACGCAAATGAAAATTCCGGAACCCGTGAAACGGTTTTCCCGAGAAACAGCTTCGCGGTTACGCTTATGTGTGAAACTGCAGGTTCATTTCCTCTCGCAATGCTCGCCACCAGTAAACTTCTGCGGCGCAAAGGTTCGCTTCCACTCCTCAATCTGTTCGCGGGCATCCTTGACCGACTTTGAGAACCGGAGAGCAAGCTCGCGAATTCGCTCCAATTGCTTATATTCAATCGCTTCGGTCGGGATCAGTTCTCTTCCCACACCAATTGCGGTAGCTCCCGACAAGATGAAACTGGTCGCGGTCTGCTGATTCACGCCGCCAGCCGCAACGATGGGGATGTCGATAAATGATGCCTTGAGTGCCTTGACGTACTTGTCTCCGCCCACCAGGGCACAAGGAAATACTTTCACGAAGTCGGATCCGGCGCGCCATGCCGAAAGCACCTCGGTTGGGGTCAATGCGCCCGGGAGTACGGCGACTTCAGTTTTGGCCGCGAACTCCACGATCGCCGGATCGAACCCGGGAGCGGTAAGGAAGCTTGCGCCCGCATCGACGCACTTGCGCGCTGTCTCCACACTGCAGACCGTGCCGGCTCCTACGATCATCTTGGGGTGGTAGCGTACCAGGTGGGCGATCAACTCGGTTGCACCGGGAACGGTCATCGTGATCTCAACAATCGGGATGCCGCCCTTGGTGACGGCTTCCGCGGCGAAATGCGCATCATCGCCGGAAGAAACGCGAATGGCAGGGATGATCCCGACCTTCTTGATAAGTTCACAGACTTCTTCTTTTTTCATCAGTCACGATCCTTCTGAAGGGTCTACACAGGTTCGTTCACTTCCGCCGCCGGAAGCTGGTCGTCACTCCGCGCGAACCATACGTACAGAGTCGGCAGCAGAATAATGCTGATCACCAGGTCGGCAAAAAGCCCGCCCACAATAACGATTGCAAAGGGGCGCTGCGAGTCCGACCCTATTCCGTGAGAGATGGCGGCCGGCAGTAATCCCAACGTGGCAACCATCATCGTCATCATGATGGGCCGAAGCCGGAGGACTGCGCCTTCCACCGCCGCTTCTTCGATCGAATATCCGCGGGCTCGAAGCTGATTGATGTATTCCACCATGATGACGCCAATTTGTACTGACACTCCGAAGAGCGCCAGAAAACCGACGCCAGAAGACACGCTGAAATTTGTCCCCGAGAATAGCAACGCCAGCAGTCCGCCGATCGGCGCCATCGCAATGTTCGTCAGGATCAGCGTCGCCCACTTCAACGACTTGAACATCATGTACAGGATGATGTAGATCAACAGGATCGTGAGCGGCAAGACCAGCAACAGTCGGCGTTGGGAGCGCTTCTGGCTCTCATATTCACCGGCCCAGTCAATGGTATAGCCCTGCGGCAACTTGACCTGGGCGTTTACTTTCTTGATTGCTTCTTCCACGGTGCTGCCAAGATCCCGGCCGCGCACGCTGAATTTCACTGCTACGTAACGGGAGTTCTCCTCGCGATAAATTTCCGAGCCTCCATCCACTTCCGCGACCTTGGTCAGCTGAGCCAGGGAAACCCGCTCGCCCGAAGGCGCCAGCAAACGAATTCTCTCAATGGCTTCTTTCGTGTCGCGATACTGCGGCAGATAGCGCAGGGTGAGATCGTAACGCTGCTCGCCGATGAGCACCTGGCTCAACGCATTGCCCCCGACCGCTGTCTGAATAGCGTCCTGCACGTCGGAAACATTGATGCCATAGCGAGCGGCCTGATCCCGGTCTACTGTGAAGTTGAGGTTCGGCTGGCCCCTAACGCGGAACACGCCCAGGTCCTCGACACCGCGGATATTCCTCATGACGGCAGCGATCTCATCCGCCTTCGCTTCCAGGGTCCTCAAATCGTCGCCGTAGATCTTCACTGCCAGCGCGCCTTTCACGCCACTGACCGCTTCTTCCAGGTTGTCGGAGATCGGTTGCGAGAAGCCCCAGAAGACGCCGGGGATTTTTTCCAACTCGCGGTTCATGGCAGCGATCAGTTCTTCTTTGTTTTGGTGGAAGACAGGCCGCCACTTGTCTTTCGGCAAAAGGTCGACGAAGAATTCCGTATCGAAGAAGCCGGTCGTGTCCGTGCCATCATCCGGACGCCCAATCTGGTTGACGACCACCGGCACCTCGGGGAAAGACGCCAGAATCTGACGGGCACGATTCGCGACACGGGCGCTCTCCGTCGGTCCTGTGCTCGGAGCCAGCGTGCCACGTACCCAGATTGCGCCTTCGTCCAGGTGCGGCAGGAACTCCGAACCGATCACTCCACTAAAGATGAGGAAGCCCGAAACGATAAGCAGGACGAGAGCTGCGCCAACTGTGACCCACCGATGACGGATCGCCCAGCGGACGTCCGTACGATAGTGGCGGACCAAGAAATTCATCACCGGGTTCTGCCATTGCTTGGCGCCCCGGCGAAACATCAGGCTGGCCAGGGCGGGAGCGATCAGCATCGAGAACATCAGAGCGCCGAGCAAGGCGTAGGCGACGGTCCACGCCATCGGCTTGAAGAGCTTTCCTTCGACGCGTTGCAGGGTGAAGATCGGAAGGTACGCGGTAATGATGATGGCAATCGCATAGAAGACCGGCCGCTGCACCTCGTGTGCGGCCTCGCGAATGCGCTCCAGCAATGTGCGCGGAGCCTCATCATGATGATTGAGATGGCGCACGATGTTTTCCACCATCACCACCGCTCCGTCCACTACCATGCCGAAATCAAGAGCACCGAGAGAAAGCAGATTTGCCGAGATGTGTCGAAGGTCGAGGCAGATGGAGGCGAACAACAACGCGAACGGAATGGTCAGCGAAACGATAATGGCTCCGCGAACGTTTCCCAGAAACAGAAACAGGATGATGACGACCAGCGCCATCCCTTCGGCGAGATTGTGCAGCACCGTGTGCGTGGTGTAGTGCACCAGGTCGTCACGGTCGAGATACGGAACAATCCTTACGCCGGGCGGAAGGATGTGTTCGTTCAGTCGCTTCACCATGGCGTGAAGATTTTCCAGCATGGTCGCCGTGTCGGCGCCCTTGCGCAGAAAGACGATGCCCTCGACCACATCGTCATCGTCCACCACCGTTCCGTCCGAGCGGTGGACGGCTTTGCCGATCTGTCCTAAACGAATTTTCGGTCCCTGCGTCACCTCCGCGATGTCTTTCACCTGGAGCGGCGTGCCGTTCTGGGTTTTGATGACGGTCTTTTCGATGTCCTCGACGCTCTTAAGTAAGCCGACAGAACGAACGTTGATCTGCTGTGACCCTTGCTCGATAAAGCTTCCACCAGCGTTGGCGTTGCTGTTCGCCAATTGCTGCTCGACCTGCGCCAGACTCAAGCCATAGGAAATCAGCTTCTCCGGATCAACCTTGACCTGGTATTCGCGAGTAAGACCGCCGAAGGAAGAATCATCTACGACGTCCGGAACCGAGCGAATGTATTTACTGACTACCCAGTCCTGGAGAGACTTGAGCTCCATCACGTCATAGTTGGGATTCGTGCTTTCCAGGGTGTACCAGTAAACCTGCCCTACGGGACTAAAATCCGGTCCAATGCCCGCGGAAACTCCGGGAGGAAGCGTGACTTGCGTAAGCCGCTCCAACACCTTCTGCCGGTCCCAGTCGTTGTCGGAATCATCGTCAAAGATCAAATTGACCACCGACAAACCTGCCAGTGACGCAGAACGGATGTGTTGAAGATGGGGGATCCCGTTCATCTGGATCTCGACAGGGATAGTGACCTGCTGCTCGACTTCCTCGGCGGCGCGCCCGGGCCATTGGGTAATCACCTGAACCCAGGTATTCGCCACATCGGGATACGCTTCGACTGGAAGCTTCTTGAAGGCGATGATTCCCCACACAAACAGCAAAAACGCCATGCTCAACACGACAAAGCGATTGTTGAGCGCGAAGTCGACGAGCCAGCGAATCATTGCTGCTCCGCCGTGTTCTGGAATTCCAGCGCATTGGCGACGACCTGCTGTCCCGCGCTAATTCCCTTTCTCACTTCCTGCATGCTGCCCGGCAGCATGTCGCCGCTGACCACTTCCACTCGTCGAAATTCTTTGTTGTTGACCGGGACGTAGACCCAATCGCGATCGTGCAAGTGCAGGATCGCCGTCGCCGGCACGGCAGCCAGCTTCTGCTTCTGCTTGCCGTGGAAGGTTGCGGTCACGAACATGCCCGGACGCATCAGGCCGGGATTCGACACCTGGATCCGCACCTTGGCCGTGCGAATGTTCGGATCCAGGATTGGTCCGATGTTGTCGATGGTTCCGGTGAAAACCTGATCGGGGTATGCATTCAAGCGGATCTCGGCCTTGTCTCCCAGTTGTACATCGGCCAGATCGTTCTCAAATACGTCGCACAGAATCCATACATCGCTCAGGTTGGAGATGGTGAACGGATTCGGCGAAGCCAAGCCTTGCACGCCGGCCGCGTTGGTTACCTGCTGGTCGGTGATGACTCCCGAGATGGGCGCGTGAATATCGACGATATCGCTGGGATGATCAAGGTTTGGATTACCGAGGACGCGAAGCTTGTTGGCTGTGGTCTCGACATCAACCTTGGCCTTGTCCTCGGTGTCCTGCGCAATCTGCAGATCGTTCAGCGAAATCGCTCCGCGCTCGTAGAGTTGCTTGGAGCGCTCCAGCTGCGTACGCGCTAATTGCTCGTCAGCTACAGCTTTTCTGTAGTCAGAAAAAGCGCCTGAGATGTCGGCGCTTTGCACGCGCAACAACACTTGTCCCTTCGCGACCGTGTCTCCCAAACGGGCTTTCACATCGACAATGCGTCCGGACGCGAGGGAGATGACCGGCACGTTTTTCGAAATGTCCGGCGCGACCACGCCGGTGACTTGCAGTGTGGGAGCCACAGCGTATTCCACCGCCGGTATCAACTGGAAGCGATCGGCATGGTCCACCTCAAACAGGCTGCGGTCCTGTACCCGCTCGACCTTGAGCGGTGGTGGCGCTTCGGCCTGAGGATCGCTCTTGCCGCCGCTGCATCCGGCTTGAAGAAGGACCGCCGACAAAATTGCAGTCAGCAATCCCAGGTTTCGATATGTCATGGGATGACCTCGCGTCCCACAGCCAGATTCAACTGGCTGGCAGCCTGCAGATACGAGCCAACCAGATTCAGATAATTCAGTTGCACGCTGCGGTAATCCGCTTGTGCATCCAGTAGGGCGAGCAACGAGGCGGCGCCGTGTTCATACGAAAACGTAATAGTGTCGCGCACTCGCTCGGCTTGCGGGAGGTAATGTTCCTTGTACGGCTGCAGCAGAACTATGGTGCTATTGAGCGTCGCATAGGCGGAATCCACGTCGCTGAACACGGACGTTTCGTTCGCCTCTAACAATTTCTGGTTGCGATCAATGTCCAGTTGGGTGCGCTGCTTCTCGCCCTGATTGCGATCGAAGATGCGCAGCGGAAAAGTCACGCTGACACCGATGTATTGATCGATCGGAGGATTGCGTCCTACGTCGAACCCCACTGTGGGATCAGTCGACCCGTTTGCAATCGCCAGCTGGTGATCGGTCTTGGCTTTTTCAACAGACTGGAGCGCCGCCTTCAAGTCCGGACGCGTGTCCAGCGCGGCGCGATGAACTTCGTCGAGGACCGGAAGCTGTTCCGAGAAGTCAAACGGCCCGATAACATCGAACTGATCGATCGGTGTCCTCTCATTCAGCAGTGCCAGCAATTGAATCTTCGCCGTTCGGAGATTGACCTCAGCTGTCTGTAAGTCGGATTCATATTGCACTCGCTGCAGTTCCAGGCGATCCAGATCAACCTGGGCAATCGCCCCCAGCTTGTAGCGGTCGCGATTCACGCCTAGTAAACGGTCAAAATAGGCGAGGTTTTCTTTCGCCAACTCGTACACGGCCTTGCCCTGAAGGGCCTGCACAAAAGCCATGCGGAGGTCGAAGAGCATGGTTCGCTCCAGGTCCGCCTGGTCGGAGACCGCTATTTTAGTGGCATCCTGCGCGCTATCCAAACGCAGCTCGCGCTTGTGTTGACGTTCGTGCAGGTAATTGATGCTGGCTACCGACAGCAGATAAGCGAATGGACCGTGGGGCGGACCGCCATTGAAGGGATCGATCTGATCGGCCAGCAGTCCGACCGTCGGATTAGGCCGCAGATAGGCGGTAATTTCCTGCGAGCGAGACTCGTTGACGCCGATCTGTCCGGCCTGGAGGGTTGGATTCGCCGCCTGAAATCTGGTCCGGACTTCCTGCCAGGTGAGCGGGCTCTGAGCGCGGGCGCCGGTCGGCAGCGTCGCGGCCGCAATCAGCAAGAAACACAAGCGCATCAGGGCGCGACGCATAAGTCCTCCTTGTTCGCCTCGCAAGACATTCGCTCGCACAACAGGTACTGTCCTTCGCAACAGCAGGTTGCGATGCATTAAACCCACTCCGTGTGAATAGAGTGTTAAACCCGTAAGCACCATCGCTGTTGTGTCGACCGCAAAGGCCGGTCAAAGCGGCACTTCGAGGTGATCGTATACGCGCCGGGGGCTATCGATCCGAGGTCCGTGGCCCGGCATAGACACGGCGCCGTCCCACGCGGATCGCCGGGCTTCCTATATCCTTTGTTGATTCGGACGGGACCATGGACTTCCCGCCAGAGATTCTTATATCATACCCCCCTAGGGTATAGTCAATTGGGGCGAGAGCGATGAAGGACAAGATTTCACAAAGCGCTAAAGAGAAGCAGAAGCTGTTATTCCGGATCAAGCGTATCCGCGGTCAGTTCGCGGCGGTGGAGCGCGCCCTGGACGCGGGTGACGAATGCGCCGATATTCTCATGCTGCTGGCCGCGATTCGAGGAGGGGTGAACGGCCTGATGGCGGAAGTTCTGGAGGACCACATCCGCTTGCACATGATGAATCCCGAACAGAAAATGGATTCGCCGGATGAGCTCGGCGAAGACCTGATCGGGTTGGTTCGCGCCTATCTCAAGTAGACATCAGGCCGCAAACGCAACGGGATATGTCGGAGCCACGGTGACCCTGGCATCGCGGGTTTGCCTGCGCAAAGAAAGTCAGAAAAACTTCGCAAGTCCCCCGCCACAACCAGCAACCAGAGTTGCAGCAGCGAAGATTCGAGTCACACGAACAGGAAAGCCGCGCCAAGCTGTTGCGCGGCGCTCTTCCTATCTCCGCATCGCAGCATTTCACTGTGGATGTTCGCTTGTAGTACTCAGCCCGCCAAGTGTCGCCGCGCTATATAGCAGAGCGTGTTGCTCTGAGTTTGAAATGCCACTCACGGATAAACCGGCGACTACGCTCGACCAGCAAAGGCGCTTGTGCCATCCACAGTTGAGCCGTTGCCACAACCTGGTTCAACATCCCCACTCCGCTTCTCCCGGATTGGCGAAATAGCGGCGTTTGTCGAATTCCGGTCTGGGCCTGCTTTCCAAGTCTTGAATCGCCAGCCGAGCGGCCTCAACCAGACGCTGCTGTTCATCGGCGGCTGCTTTATTGGGCACACGCACCTGTTCTGTACCAGAGGACAAGGCCTCGCTGTAGTAGTGGAACAAGCTGGCAAACTGCTGGATGAAAACTTCCTGGGTCGACATTTCTTCTGGGCGCCTTTCTGCGCTCAGTACATTCGATACCGGGCACCGTAAACGTCGAATAGGTTTCCCATAAAAAAATCGTAAGCAGAAAGGGCCTATTCGCTTCCGGGGCCGGCCGATTCTTGTTCATCTCGGTTGCCGGCCAGCCTTGCACGCGAACAAAAACAATGAAGATCTCATTATTTAGTCGCCACCGGCGATCCTGCCCTTCGTTTCAGCGGTGCTGCAGGTTAATTTTGCGGTTGTATCTGGTGCGTCAGGAAGGATAGCGGTTAACGGCGGTACTCCTTCACCGTTACGTCTGGTTCTACTTTACATCTGGCACAGTGAAGCGATTAAGTTCATCGCGGAGTTGGTGTAAACGGTTCAGCTCATGATTAACTGCATTTTCCCCGGCCGCCATAAGTTCGCGCGCACTGGCTAATGCCTGCTCCGCCATCGCGCTGACCTCTCGAAGCAGCCTGCGCACATCCGATTCCAGCTTCAGCCTGCTCTCCACGACTCGCTGCTCAACATCGCCTTGTACGCGCCAAGCATTGGTTTCAAGCAGCTCCTCCAGAAACTGCTCGGCGTCCCTCTGGAACCATCGACCGATATGTGCAGCTCCCATGAGGGCGTCCAAAGAGTAGAGCAACGGCGATGCCGGTCGCGCAACTGTAATCATGTCCTGAAAGAAGAAGCGTGACCGGGTACGGAACCCTGCTTCGGCATCTAGTGCCTTGGGCAGGTGCGAGAAGCCGGCGGGTTGCTGCTCACAAATCCGGCTGAGCAGGTCATTGACAAGATTTATGAAGCGCGCCGTAACCGCCGTGTAAAGTTTCTCCGCCTGCGCTTCTTCCGTGTCCAACCATGGCATTACGTGGCGACGCGCAACTATCTGTGCAACGGCCATTAATGCGCGCCGGCGGTTTGGCCCAAAGCTCGCTTTCACAGAGGCTGTCTCGTGTTCAAACGCCTGAATAGCGTTTGGAACAGCGTGCTGGAGAAATTGCTTCCGGCGGACCTGAAGCACATTGGACAGTCGCAGCTGATCGCCGGAAAACAGCGCACCCAGATCACGCAAAGATTGCTCGGCCTCGCTGACGGTGTGTCTCAAATTCGTTATGCGTTGCTCCGAGTTTGCAATTGGTTCCTGCAACGCCCTGGTCCGTTCCTCTACTGACCGCTGCAGAGATGCTGAAAACCGGCGCACGCCGCGCTCCGCGGCGGAGTTGGTCAAAGCCTCACCCGACCGAGTTGCCATGCGGCCCAGGTCCTCAACTAGCAGGTCCCAGTCATCGTCATCGGAAGAAGAAGAACCCCTTAGCCTGTTAAGGGCACTGACCTCATAAATTCGTCCCGCAGCTCGTTTAAGGCGTGATTCGAGCACTCGAGTCGCGAACGCGGATGCCTGCTCGCGCTCGCCCGCAGAGACTCTATCCACCTTGTTCAACACGATCAGGATCTCATCCACATTTACAGCCACAGCTTCGATAAGGGCGAGTTCCTCGCCTGAAATGGGGGGATCGGCACCCACGACCAGGATGGCCGCATCGATCTGAGGAATAAACTCCTTCGTTGTCTCCGTATTGCCGGCGAAAACCGAACCAATTCCGGGCGTGTCAACCAGACACATGCCATGCGCCAACAAATTGGAGGGCAAGAAAACCTCAACACCATCGACGCACTTTCGATTCTCCGGGTTCAGCTCTTCTGACACATAGTGAGCCAGATCCTCGGTTCGCACTACCTGCCATTTACCGGCGATGAGGACTCGGGCGGATCGTTGCGCTCCGAAACGC
Organism: uncultured Acidobacteriaceae bacterium; assembly: GCA_963780495.1. Classification (GTDB taxonomy): domain Bacteria; phylum Acidobacteriota; class Terriglobia; order Terriglobales; family Acidobacteriaceae; genus Bog-257. The sequence goes on along the minus strand of CAWACF010000019.1, from coordinate 333,437 downwards.
AATACGGTGGGCACGGCAGTAACGGGCACCACTCCTGTCGGGAGAATAAGCTCCCCAACAAGCGCATCAAGTAGAGTCGACTTGCCACGCTTGAACTGACCTATGCAGGCTACGTAGAAGCGGCCTTCGCTTATTCTTGCGACCAACTGCTGAAGGTCCTCTGCGATCGAATATTCTCCCAACTGGCCGGCAATTTCGAGCAGACGCTCAAGCCTCAGCGCGTCAGATGAGGGGCGGCCTTCCGTAGCAAAAGGAAGGCCCGGTTTGTCTTCAAGGTTCGGCATTGCGGTCTTCAAAACCTCTCACCGGTTGACCATTGCGATCTTATAATCGATGTGGAGCGGTGCAACTTTGATTTGCACCTTGCTTTGCGTCCCATACGGATCATTTGCATCATGGCTCCAGGATTGCCTTGTTGAAATCGTTGAGATTCTCTGCTGCCAGCTTACCCTGATCGATGTACCAGCTTGCGAATTGAGCGGTGGTCTCCGGATCGAAATTCCGCAAAGCGGACCTCTCCTTCCGATCGGGGGGCCACCGCAGCAGTCGGCATCATGGCGGTAGAAATTCTGAACCAGAATGCCAATAATGTCGCACCCAGGGCGAGAGCGAGCCAAGCGATGCAAGTACCCGGACGTTCTCCATGGAACGTTGCTCCTATGATTTGCTGGAAGCTTGCCGGAGAGGACCCCGCGACAAGTTTCCTCGTCAGGAGTCATCATCTGTCCGGTAAAAGGAAGGACAGCAGTTGGAGGTGAACTCCTTCACCCTTGTTGTTGTTCTCAATTCGACGGCGATAAAGAAAAATGGCGCGCCCTGAGAGATTCGAACTCCCGACAATCCAAGCCTATTGCGGAACTCGTCTTACTGGCATGACCTACAGCCCACAGCCAAGTGACGATAGCGCTGTAAACCGGAATGAGATCGATGATACCCAACTCCCGACCGACGTCTTGTTCCCTATTTATGTAGTTGGTACCAGTCCGACGATTAACAACCATTTCACGCTTCTTAGTGGGCGAAGGGCAGCATACTACCCAGTGGGAATTCTGGTGCGACTTTTGTCTCGAAAAGGCCGTTCGCCGTACCTGGACGAAGGCGCCTCGCGATTTCGCCGTTCAAACCCCCGCTCACCATCTAATTTCGAACAGGTTCACGTAGCTGCGGTGTGTTATCGGGTGCGCAGCGGTGAACCGGAGTTCCTTTTGGTGCGCACCAGGAAGGGCCGATGGACTTTTCCGAAAGGTAGAGTGGATCAAGATGCAACGAACGCCGATGCCGCCGCTCGAGAGGCTTACGAAGAAGCAGGCGTAAAAGGCTCAGTGGAACTTGTCCCTTTTTTTTCCTACCGGCATTGCAAACCCAGACGGCTAACCTCGCGTAAGCAAATAATCCTGGTTGATGCCCATTTATGCAAGGTTAAGGAACTAGCACCGCCACTCGAGGAGTACCGAGACCCGACATGGTTCAGTGCGCCGAAAGCAAAGCGAAGGCTGCAGAAGTCTCGGACGTCAGAATTCGCTGCGGAAGTGATTAGTGTGATTGACCGGGCAACCGAACGGATAGAAAAGCCCGCGGCGCGCAGCTGACGTTAGCCAATTGTATTGGGAAACTGGCGGTAGGACTCAGTCACCCCGCCCCGGCCCGCTCTTTGGGGCTACGGACGAGCCAAACCTTCGACATCAACCAGCTCACCAGCATGCCTACCACGGAGCCAAAGAGCACCTCCGCAACCCTGTGCAACCCGCGTTCGAGCCCAACCTTGGCGGAAGCGCTGGCGAGACTGGCGGCAATGACAATCGCCGCTGTTATAGGTGCCTGCCGCCACATCGTCTTAACGCGCACCAGATAAGTGGAGATGAGGACCGTGACGCCAAGTGCAACAGGAACCATCCGAGGCTTGCCGCTGCCGAGCAAAAGGAAAGCGAATCCAACGACGCAGCCGACCAGCACGTTGATGATGCGGCTTCGAAAAAGCTGGCGGGCCTGCTTAGGCTCGGGGTCGGAGGCGGCAACCAAGGAGGCAATCGCCCAAATCGGGCTGGTGTCATGAAGAGCACCCAGAGTGAACCAGACAATGCTGCTGGCGATTGATACGTTGATGGAGAACCGGACCCCAAGGAGACGCTCGTAAGAAAGGCCGAGCCGCTCCGCGAGCGTCTCGGCTTTTGTTGACAGTTTTGACGAGACCGTCATTCGTGTGACTTAGGTGGATTGCCCATCAGGCGATATACCGTAGCCGTCTTGGTGGCACCCAGGTTGATGTAGCCTTCGGCGGCGTACTGAAGACCAATAAAGAACGCCTCCGTGCGGCGCAAGGCGTCAGGGCTGAGATGGGAACGGTCTTTGAACCGGAACTGGTAGGCGAACTCGCCGATCAGCGGCCGATGCTCACCACGGGTACGCCAGATGGCTACGTTGGCCTTGCAGGTCAGACCGTCACCGAAGTCGAGCATGCCGATGTCCTGGAGGACCTCCTCGACGATGGTGTTGCTTACGAGGTGAATCTGTTCCTTCGGGGTCTTCCTGACCTTCGCAAGCGCTGGAAGGATATCGATCAGGGCGTCCATGTCCCCGATATTTTCGCGGCCCATTCCGATGGCTCCGCGGTTGAATTGCACGTTGTGGGAGTAAAGCAGACGGATGCCGCCCAGCTTCTCTTTCAAAGGCAGGGCCTGGACCTTGAACTTAACGCGGTGATCGCCGAGAATGTTCGGCCGGACGTCGGTCTCGGCCGCCGTCTGCAAGTCTCCACTCCTGTACTTGAAGACGATTTCGGGCTCGCCGATGGGGAAGCCGTCCTTGTACGGAATGCGGCGGCGCAGAATGAAGGCGTTGTTGTAGAGGCGGAACTTGTCGGTGTCGATGAATAATACTTCGCGGATTTTGACCGGCTGTTCCAGGAAGCCTTCCGTCGTGTACTTCACGCCGTGCTCTTTCGCGGGTTCCTTAAAGACCTTACCGAAGTCGAAGAAGCTCTCGCGCGAATGGAACTTGTTGGGCCGAAGGATGAGTTTGCAGCAGACGTACTCGGGCGAATGGATGGGCATGCCATCGGCATATTGGCCCGGCTTGAGTTGAGGAACACGTCCTACCCAACTAGGGGTTACAGGCTCCCTCTTCGGCAGTTGTTTGCCGGTTTTTGCGCGGCTTGTTGCAGTTGCTGTTGCTGTTGCGTTAGTCATAGTCGCTCCTCAGTCACGTGTATCTATTGGTATGAATACTCTGTTTTTGGTGATGTCAACACGCAAGTTGCGGCCCGCGCGGAATCTCCAGGCACTTTCACCGTCGCCAGGCGGTGAACGGCTTCGCCCACAATGCTGTCGGTCTCAGTTTCAGCTTCATCCTCCCAACGCGATCGCAACACCGACCATTGCGAACCCAAGCACGACCATTGCAACGCCCACTCGCCAGGGATGGTTGCTGGAGTAGCGCCCAAGACAATAGCCGGCGAGAAACAATAAGACGATGCCAATACCGTTCGAAACACGTAACGCCAGTCGAGCGTCGCTCATGAAGGCAAACGGAATCGCCACCGGGAAGATGAACACGAACGCCGCCAAAAATACTGAGACTGCACCTAGCCAATCGCGCCTTGTAAGTGGAGGCCGTGTGGGCGGCTCAGGTAACTGCCGCAATTCCCGATGCAATGATTCGTATTGCTCGGAGGGCAAGCGAGATGCGATCAATGGTGGCAGCACGCTGGCGATAATATCCCTTGCCTCGCCTGGATCGGAGGTCGTTCGCACCTGTCGCAGGAGCAACAGGTTGTGTCCGCCTTCGGCAAGACAGCCAAGGATGTAGAATACGGCATCAATGAACCCCCACGCCAGACCGCAGCCGATCACTTCAATCAACATCGTGTGGACTTCACCCTGCTCAACTCGCCTAAAACCAAATGAGCAAGTGAAGGTAAGGACTATGATGAGGCCAAACAAGATCTCCGAAATCCTGTCAAGCGGTTCAAGGAAGCGTTTGGAGTTTAGTCGCTCGTACGTAACCGCGAGGCGCTCTGCAATCGGCTCGACCTTGGCGGATAGAATCGATGGCACGCTCATTCGTGTACCTTGGGCGGGTTCCCCAACAGGCGGTACACCGTCGCCGTATTAGTGGCACTGGCATCTTCCGCTATCTTCGGTTGAGCAAGACGCCCAAGCCTCTCGTGCACGGAAGCAAGCCTGTCTGACCACACGCGGAATTCGTAACGTGGCTTAATTTCCAATGTCATTCTCCTAATCGAAGAATTAGAGCTATTGGCTCTGCTAGGCTCGTAAGAGGCGATCTCCTCAAGCGTCCAGATGTGGTCTGTGAACGCAGCTTCCAAGAAACGCCGGAAGCGTTTAAATGGAAAGCGCTATATCACCGTGCGATGCAGAACGATACGGGACGCTGATCCCGCGATCACCGATTCTCTTCGAAGACTGCCTTCACCCTCCCCTTACGCACCGCGCGATAAAGTGCGGCGTGGTCCTTTTCGGCCTGATCAGCATACGCGAGTGAGAAGTCTGCGATGGCTCGGTCGAAGGTGTCACTCTTGCCCATATATCCGCTGAGAAGAATGGACGCCCCAGCACGGGCATGCGAGAGCGCAAGAGCCCTGCCACACCAGGTAGCGTACAGATCCATCTCAGAACTTCCGAAAGTCTCCACGCGAACGCTGATCTTGATGTCCCTTAGTTGGCGGATGAAGTAGTGGCGCTTGTCGCGGACTCCTTGTACCCATCCGAGGAACATGTCGCTCGCAGGTTGCATGAGCCGGTAGCCATTCACGACACGCTGGCCGTGATTGGGGAAAGGGCTCCTGCCAGCGAACGGTTCCAGCACGGAGGCGCGTGCCTCCTTAACTTGGAGGAATAGAGGATCTCCCTCTCCGGCCATCAAGAGCATCACCCAACAGGCAGTCCCGACGCTGCCGATGCCGACTACTTTGATGGCGGCATCCCGGATCTCATACCGGTCCAGCACGGACCGTGTGGAGGCTGGCAAGGTCTCGCGGTAGTTGGCGAACGCGGCCAGGATGGCGCTATGAACCTTTCCCGGGGGAGTCTCCTTCTTGTGGAAGATCGTCGGTAGCTGATCCTTGATTAGGGGCATTTGTCCCTTGTGCTCCGCAAGCTTGGGAAAAATGTCCTCGACGATGCTCTTCGCGCGTTCTTTCTGTAGGCGCTTCAGGCCTCGCTGACGGAATTCGGTATCTTTGATGTTTCTCACCAGATCATCCGCATACATCGCCAGATACCACAGCTCCAGAGTCTGCAACTCGCTGAACTCGGCCATGGACTCGCGGTAAGTGCGAACGCAAGTCATCGCCACGTCTTGCGCGACGGCGTCGTTCAGGCCGTTGTCGCGGCAACCTACGACGAAGCTTGCGCCGAGCCGCTTCACGTCCCATTCCCACGGGGCCGGGAGAGTCTCGTCGAGATCGTTAACGGAGAAGATGACCCTGCGCTCCGGAGTTGCAAAGCCGCCAAAGTTGCAGAGGTGGGCATCGCCGCAGCATTGGACCCGGACGCCGGCTGTCGGTGTGGAGGCCAGGTCGGCCGCCATTGTGAGTGCTGTCCCGCGATAGAACGCAAAGGGGGAGCGGACCATACGCCCGTGCCGCAGGGGCAACAGTTCGGGCAGACGTCCGTGCTCCGCCTGTAACACCAGCTCGACCGGATCTAGCCGGTCGTGCGGTGTTTTCCAAGCAGAATGCGAACCTCGCGGACACTGGTCACGCAGTGCCTTACCAGCTGCACGAAGCTCATCTCGTGATCCGTGCGGCGCGAGCACGGCAGTCTTCCTACTCATCTCAACAGGCACAACCTTCGCAAATACCGGCATATGCTCTGGGCCTCCGACGCCTACACTATGTGCCGAATCTGGCTGATTCGCAGTGATGTTCAGACTCTGCGCCTGTGACAATCCGCAGGACAGCAGCAACGAAGTCCTTAGCTCGAACTCGGCGCGCCTTCCTCCAAATGCTTGGCGACAGCCATCTCCAGGTTGAAGTACATGGCATCTGGCTCCAGGGCTCCACTGAGCGGCGATTTCCGGATGACTTCAAGCACGCGCGGGTTCATGCCAACCAGCCAAAGCCGAATGCCGCGTTCACGCTGTCGCTTTTCACCTTCAATCAGCATCTTGAGGGCGGTGTACTCCAAATCGGCAACGCCTCGGAGATGAAGGGCAACAACCTTAGGCTGTGATTCCTCAATCAAGGACCGTATCTTCTCAGCGATGCGTTCAGCATTGACGAAGAACACTCGGCCCTCCAGTCTCAATAACAGCAAGCCGGGAAATGTCTCATCTTCGGGATGTTCCTCAGAACGAGGCCGGAAGACATTCGTGCCGGGCTTGCGACCAAGCACATATACCGGTGGATCAGCCACCTGGTAAGCAAGCGCCACCATCGAAACAATAATGGCAACAACGATTCCCTGCAGCGTTCCTATCAGCACGACTCCTGCGAATGCGATGAGAGCCCAGATGAACTCTGTTCGACGCACATTGAGGATTTCCCAAAATTCCGCCGGCTTGATCAGTCCGATGGAATAGACAATAACCACGGCCGCAAGAGTCGCTTGCGGCATCAAGCCAATGAGCGGCGCGAGCAGAAGCATCGTCACTACCGTCACGGCCGCCGTGACGAGTTCGGATAGCTGCGAACGTGCCCCGGCCAGACGATTCACCGCTGTCTGCGTTGTGCCGCCGCCACCGGGCATTGCGCCCAGGAGTGCCCCACCGGCATTAGCCAATCCAGTAGCCAGCAACTCGCGGTTCGCCTGCGGCGAGGGCTCATCGCTGCGCACGAATGCGCGCCCGGCTGCGATCGTTTCGGTAAAGCTCATAAGAGCGATGCCCAGCGCGCCCGGCCAAAGTCGAGCCGCTAACGACAAGACCGGAGGTGTGAACGAGGGTAGGCCCTGTGGAATGTGGCCGACCAATTCAACTGCGTGCGCGTGCAAGTTCAGGAAGTAAGCGCCGGCAATACCTGCCGCGACTGCCAGCAGTGGAGCCGGTGCCTTGGGTACAAAGTGCTCCATCGCGACGAGCAACAAGATCATCAGGCTTCCGACGGTCAACGTTGCCAGCGATGTCTTGGGAATGGCGTGGACAGTGGAAAACAGATTCTGAACGAACGTACCCCTAGCAAAATGAACGCCGATAATCTTTGGAACTTGGTCAAGAACGATGACAACGCCGATGCCCGCCTTGAAGCCAATCAACACCGGCTCGGATATGAAAATCGCAATGAAGCCCAGCCGCAAAACGGATGCGAGCACGAGCATCGCTCCGACCAACAGAGTCAGCGTGGCGGAGGCGGCCAGCAGAGAAGCCGGGTCTCCATTCGGGACTACCTCACCCAATTCGGCAGCAGCCAGAATCGCCAGAGTCGTGGTGGTACTTACGCTGAGTGCCCGCGAGGTGCCTAGCACAGCGTAGATAATCATCGGCAGAAAGGCCGTGTACAGTCCCACTTGCACCGGTAGGCCGGCGATGGTGGCATACGCCATCGCTTTGGGAATGACCACTGCGGCCGTGGTCAAACCAGCGACTACATCAGGCCGTAACCAGTTTTTCCGGTAAGAGGAGATCCAGTTTTCCATTGGACGACAGCCTTCTTCCTCCGACCTGTTCTGTCCCATTGCGAGTTCGGACTCAGCTCCGAACAACTTCTGTTTGCAAGCCAGCTAATACCCTGGACCCTTATGCGTTTGCTCGCAGCGAGAACTGTTCCTGCACATCTGCCGTGGGATTGTGCCAGCCACCTCGCGGTGCCAGTCGTTGGTCGAGCTGGATTGGTCCCCAGGTGTTCGGTTCGTAGTAATGCAATGGAGAGCCCTGCTTCAGCACTGGATCCACGATTCGCCACGCTTCTTCTACGTAGTCCTGCCGTGCAAAGAGTGTGGCGTCGCCAGCAATGGCGTCGCCGAGCACTCTCTCATACGCTTCCATTTCCTCGGGGCGAGGTTGGCGGCTCGCCAACATCTCCACCGTTTGGCCGATCATCTGCTCACCTGGGCCCATTACCATCGTGCCGATTGCGATCGCAATATCAGGGCTTATACGTAACCGCATGTGGTTCGGAGACAGTTCGCTTTCCTTGATTACCGTGGGGGGCTTGCGGAAGCGGGCAAACACTTCCGTGCAGGTGAGCGGTAGGCATTTCCCAGCGCGAATGTAAATGGGCACACCCTTCCATCGCCACGAATTGATTTCGAGGCGCATTGCCGCGAAGGTCTCCACGGTCGAGTTTGTGGCAACTCCTTTTTCGTCCAGGTATCCGTGGAACTGCCCACGAACTAGGTCTCCCGCAACAAGTGGTGGAATAGCTTTGAGCACCTTCACCTTTTCATCTCGGATAGACTCGCTGTCGGTTCTGACCGGAGGCTCCATGCAGAGGTTACTGAGCAGCTGGAACAAGTGATTCTGCATGACATCACGAATCGTCCCGGTCTGGTCGTAAAACCCGCCGCGGCCTTGTACTCCGAAGTCTTCGGCCATAGTGATCTGGATACTATCGATGAAATTCCGGTTCCAGAACGCCTCCATAAAGGCGTTGGCAAAGCGGAAGACCAGCATGTTGTGGATCGGCTTTTTCCCGAGGTAGTGATCGATCCTGTATACGTCGGTCTCTTTGAATGCTTTCAGCAAGACCCGATTGAGTTCTTGCGCAGACGCCAGGTCTCTCCCGAAGGGCTTCTCGAGCACCAGCCTCGCACCGTCGCCGCACCCCGACTCGACCAACTGCCGTACTACCGTTTCGAAGAGAACAGGGGGGATCGCCAAGTAATGGGTTGGTTGGCGAGCGTCCTTCAGTTCCCGGCGCAGATTCTGGAAAGTTGATGGATCGTTGTAGTCGCCGTCGACATAACCTAATAACCCACACAGCTTCTCGAACGCTTGAGGGTCAAGACCCCCGCGCTTCTCTAGGCTGTCCTTCGCCCGGGCGCGAAGCTCGTCTACATTCCAGCCCGCGTTAGCCACCCCGATGACTGGAATGTCCAGATTGCCGCGTTTGATCATCGCCTGGAGGGCGGGAAAAATCTTCTTGTAAGCCAGGTCGCCGGTAGCACCGAAGAGTACGAGCGCGTCGGAACAGACATTAGCCATGCTTGCCTCCTTTGCCCGTGCTATTTCCTGTCTACAGCTTGTGCATGACTGGCTTTTCTTTACGAACGAACTAGGGTCTTTTCCCCAGTGATAAGCGCGGGAGTGTGCCTGGTCATGTGAGAAGTAATTCCATGCATTCCCATCGGAGTTGTAGTCCTCGCGGACTGTGCCCCACTGCAGCTCGCTTAGATAGAGCCCCCACTTCTTCCGGGGGACGCCCTTCTAGCGCGCAGCATTCAATAGCTTCTGTTCAGCAACCTCAATGTAGGAAAGTGGAGATAAATCCTTACCTGAGTCAGTCACGTCTTCCCCTACTCTCTTTGTGAATATCTTCCTTGCCGGTACGAACGCGGCAACTTAGCATTTCTGATCTTCGGAATCGAGCCTGCCATCGCGGCGGCATTGCGCTTCTTTATCTGCACCGGCGCCTACGGCGTATCTGTCGTTGTGCTCTGTGGCCACTCGTCGTTTGTCACTTGCCACGTCTTGTCCGGGTTGTAGAGCTCCATTTTCTTGACTATTTCGAGTGAATCCGGACCCAGGTCTTTCTGGTAGACGGCGCCGTCGTAGTTGACGATGAAGGTCTTGACGCCGGTCACGCGATACTCCGCGGGCACGGCCACTAGGGCGAAGCCGCCTATCATGACGCCCTCAATAACGTAGTTGATCGCGCCGTTGGGTGCGGCTGGCCCCTGTCCCTTGAGTATCTTGAAGTAATAACCGTGGAACCCGCCCTGTGGCGTGTTGTAGCCTTCTTCCAGCGCCTTGGCCACGGCCTCGCCGATCGGTCCGGCGGGCGTGCCGTCGGCATTCTTCCAGAACAGACCATCCTGCTTGCCGGGCGTGCTGATGATCTTCTGCGCGTACTGGTTCACCCCGGAATCATCGTGAATCTCAGATGCGTATTCCTTTTGCGCAGACACGAAGCCCCGGCACACGGTGATGGCGTCGAGTTCATTCTCGCCGATGCGGCGGAGGAGAATTTCCTGTTTGCCTTCTTTGGTGTTGAAGTACCACTTGCCGTTCTTCTTGACGATTGGAATCGGCGCGGGCCACTCCTCTTCGCCAACGATGATAGTGGCGCGGTTGGGATTCGACGTGGCTATCTGGATCGAGCTCTTGGCGGCGGCCTCTTTGGCGAAGGCCACGGCATTATTCTTGTCTTCAACCTGGTCGCCGGAAGCGACGAGGTCTTCGCCGTCGGGACCAAGGATCGCCAACAACTCCGGCACGTTATAGTCGCCCGCCGCTTTGATGATCGCATCGGCTGCTTGCTGAGGCGTGTCAAAGCGTTTCGGGCCGACTGTCACTGCCGTGGGTTGGGCCTGAGCCATGCTCATCATCGGCAATACGCAGCACAGACCCGCCAGGATCAGGACGCTGTTCGTAATACACTTGGTCACATTCAACATTTTCGATTTCATAGGTTCCTCGCTCATCATGCTTGGCCGTCCTATCTCCGTCGTCCGCCGCCACCGCCGCGGGAGCCGCCTCCGCCGCGGGAACCACCCCAACTGGACGAACCACGCGAACTGCTGGCCCGCGCCTGGCTTCCGCTCATGCCAGCGCCCGCACCGCCAAACGCATTTCGGTTAGTGGAGCTTGGTGTGTTTCGTACCTGTTGATTGCCGACGCGGTCTGCTCCGGTACCGCGATTCGAGCCCATGTTGCCGGCACCGGCGCCGCCACGGTTCGAACTCATGTTCCCGGCGCTTGCTCCGCTGCGGTTGCCTGCCCCAGACTGGCCAAAACTTCCACCATTCGCGCGATTACCCGCGCTGGGCTGCTGGCGTGCTTGGTTCTGGCGAGCGTTGTTCTGGCGCGATTGCATGGAGTCGCCGCGAGCCGTTCCACCAAACTTGTTTGCCGTCGCGCGGTCGGAGTAAGGCGCTCCGCCCCGATGCTGCGGGTTGTGCTGCCAGTTGCTATTGCCGCCGTTGACGCGGTTCCCGCCCTGAATGTTGTTGATGTTCTGCCGATTGCTATTGTTCACGAAGGTGTTGTTGTGATTGACGTAGACGTTGTTGTTGCCACCCCATCCGCATCCGTAGCCCCAACCACCACCCCACGCCGCTCCCATGGCAACTCCAATGCCAAAAGAAATCGCCATCCCAGCTGCGTAATATCCAGCAGGTGGATACGCAATCGGAGGATAGGCGTACACGGGCGTGCCGTAGACGACCGTTGGGTTGTAGCTGGGCACATAGACAACCGTTGGACTTGCCTGCTCCACTACGATTACCTGTTTGCTTTCGACAGTCTTGACTTCTACCTTCTGTTGTTCGGTAGATTTAAGATTGCCGGCGTCCTGTGCCTTCTTACGCATACGTTGGACTGCATCCATCACATCGTTCTGCTGAGCAAGGAAGGCATTGCCAAGATCTGTCGTCCACTTGATGTTTTCGGCCAGCAGCTTGACGACGTCGGGCAGTGCAGCCATGGCCTGTATGCTGGGGTCCCAGTCCTGCTTCTCGACCGCGGCAGTAAGGGCCTTATCTTTCAAGCTTTTGTTTTGCGCCAGCCATTGCTGCAGCTGAACGATTTCCAGCGGATACGTCGAGGCCACGAGCGTTTGGCTGAGTAGCGGATCGGGATACAGTGCGATCGGCGCCACCAGCGAGTCGAGTTGATCCGCCGGAATCTTGGCCGAAACCTGCGCAGATGGGGCATCAGGCAACTGCGTCTGAGCCGCCGCCATTGGCGTACCCCATGGTATGAGTGTGGCAATACAGACGATGGCTGCGAGTTCTCGAACGGCGGAGATGAACAGATCTCTGAAACAGTGTTTGCTCTTCATAAGTTGTGCCTCGGCGCTACCTCATCGGATATCTGGCGAACCGGCGGTTCAGCGTGGGCCAGGACAGATTGGCTTGATTGTGCGATTGCCGACACTCAGGTAGTGCACGCCTCAAACCACAATGGACAAAGAGGTTATAGGGCGCTAAATACCTAATCGTTAAAGACTTACCAATCTGCGACCGAAGCTAGAGAGCCCTGTCTCCAACGGCTCTTTGGAGGAACTCCAAAAGTGGGATTGACGCACATCGTCCTGCCTCCTAACCTCCTCTTATCCCCCAAGCCTCGGTAACTACTCTTAGCTGGCTGAGGGCGGGGGAAGCGTACGAGGTAACTCAAACGAACCCCGACCGATCCGCGCCGCAGCTACTGGAAATCGACTCTCCGACAGACCAAAGCGATTCTTGCCCCCACATTGAAGAGGACAACCACTGGCCAACCTCCGAGTATCGCTGGGATCTATTTGAGAACGCCCCCGATGCCATGGTCGCGTTCGATTTGAAAGGCCGCATCATTGATTTCAACGCCCGATTGCTCCAGATGTTCGGCTACCAACGGGAAGAATTGATCGGCGCAAAGGTAGAGAACCTTATATCGAGTCGATCCCAAGATTCGCACGTGGACCGCCGCGACCGCCTTTTACTGGTGCCGAATTCTCATCCCATGACGGCACTCCGTGACGTCTGGGGATTGCGAAAGGACGGAAGCGAACTGGCGGTGGAAGTGAGCTTGAATACGCTTGAGTCCGACCAGCAGAGACTATTCTTCGGCATCATTCGCGACCGCAGTGAAAGAGCGCTCGTCGCGCAGCAATTGGAGAGCCAGGCGCAATTTGAAAGAACGATGGCGGCACTGTCCGCGAAATTCATTAATCTACCGCCACACCGCGTGGATGGAGAGATTATGAATGGGCTGCAAACCCTCGCGAAAGCATTGGGGGGTGATCGTTCCAGCATAGGCTTTGCCCAAGCGGCCTCGGGAGAGATCCTGATCACACATGCGTGGACTCGCCCGGGATTTGCAGACTATTCAAAGGGCTTGTTGCACGCCATACTGCCGTGGCTTTCGAAGCGAATAAAGAACGGCGAAACTGCCATCGTGAACACGCCAGAAGATTTGCCCGCTGAAGCGCGGTCAGAAAGAGACTTCATGGAGTCGCAGGGGATCAAGTCATCGTTAGTGGTTCCCTTGCAGGTTGGCGGCCTGGTGGTCGGAGTACTGTCCTGCAGCAGCATGCGACATCCACAGCGATGGGACACTCTGAAGATCGCGAGACTTCAGGCGATGGCCGAAGTATTCGCGAACGCGCTTGCCCGTAAGCAAGCCGATGAAGAGCTGCACCGGGCGTACTCCGAAATTCAGGAATTGCAGGAGCAGCTCGAGTCCGAGAACACTTACCTGCGGCAAGAAATCAAGCTGGAATACAGCCACGAGATTGTTGTCGGGGAAAGCCCGGCTATTCGCGCGGTCCTGAAGAAGGCAGAGCAGGTTGCAGGGACCGATTCCACTGTGTTGATCTCTGGGGAAACAGGTACGGGCAAGGAGCTCATCGCCAGAACCATTCATGAGATGAGCGAACGCAAACGCCGAACCATGGTCAAGACCAACTGTGCGGCACTTCCCGCGACCCTCATCGAAAGCGAGCTGTTTGGCCGTGAAAAAGGGGCGTACACCGGTGCCCTCGCCAGAGAGATCGGCAGGTTCGAGCTGGCAGACAAATCGACGATCTTCCTGGACGAAATTGGAGAACTCCCGCCTGAGGTACAGTCGAAGCTACTGCGAGTTCTGCAGGAAGGCGAGTTCGAACGCTTGGGCAGTTCGAAAACCATCAAGGTCAACGTGCGCATCATTGCAGCCACCAGTCGAGACTTGCTGGCCATGGTCAAGGAAGGCACGTTCCGCCCCGATCTGTTCTACCGTCTCAACGTCTTTCCGATTGTGGTTCCTCCTTTGAGGGAGCGCCGCGAAGATATCCCTTCGCTTGTCTGGTACATCCTGGAAGAAATTGGAACGCGCATGGGCAAAAAGATCCAAGGGGTGCACGCCAGCACCATGAGCGCATTCCAAAGGTATGCGTGGCCTGGAAACGTGCGCGAGCTTCGCAATGTCATCGAACGTAACCTTATTCTTTGCAACGGACCTATGTTCAAGGCAGAGATCCCGGAGCTTGAGGAAAAACCGAGTCACAGCACACAGCACCGCGAGAAGACGGACTATCTTAGGAGCGTGCTGCTAGCCACGAAGTGGCGCATCCGGGGAAAAGGTGGGGCCGCAGAAATCCTCGGATTGAAACCGACAACCCTTGAGGCGAGAATGAAAAAACTCGGAATTCACCGTCGCGACTAGAATCTCCAATTCATCATTTTGGAGTTCCTCCAAAATAGCCCCTCTAGACACCTTCCCTCCAGTCTCTCGATCGCAGTATTCCACGCCGATCTCTCTTCATCTCCACGCCTTAGCTCACCGACCCGCCCATCTTGGTATTTGGCACCCGTCCTGCAAATACACCGTTGGTCGCAAAGCGAACTGCCGTTGACGCGATGAGACTGTCACGTTCCTAAATCAGTTCAGAGGACGGGAGACGAAATGATCATCGAGCAGTTGACCATTCGCGCGCCGAAGGGAAAACGCCAGGAAGTTGGTAGCGCACTCATTTCGCTATCGGCGCCGACTCAGGTGCAGCCCGGGTGTTTGAAATGTCGCCTGCTGCAAAGCTGGCACGAGCCCGACGAACTTGTGCTTGAGGCCAACTGGGAGACCATCGAGGATCTGGTCCGCCATCTTCAGTCCGATTCGTACAAACGGCTACTACTCCTTATGGAACTGAGCCCCGTTCCACCGATCCTCAAGTTCAGCACGGTGCAGGAAGTCAACGGATTGGAATTGGTGGAAAAAGCTCGAAACCAATCGAGGGCAGAACTTCAACACGACTAGGAGATCGGCATATCAGTTTGTGCGTGCGCACGTGAGCCTGACGGACGGCCAAGAAGGCTAAGGGTGGAACGTTCAACCAGCAACTACTAATTGCAAACCAATAAGGAGATCTAATTCATGTTCAGCAGACGTATTGCAGTAACCGTATGTCTCTTCGCGATGTTTACTTTGGCGGCAGCACCAGCGTTCGGTGCTAGCTCGGGTGACAAGATCAAGAACAAAGGCGTAATCACGCTTCGAACCGGGGATACTTTGACGGTGAAGACTTCGGAGGGAGTTTTCATGGTCAACATCAATAGCGACACCAAGATTCAGCACCCGGTGGGACTCACGGGCATGCGCAAGAAGCAAGACACGCCGGACGTTCTGATCCCGGGACTCAGGATGAAGTTCGAGGGAGTGAGCGGCGATCAGGAAAATCAGGTCATCGCCAAGACGATCGAGTTTGATGAAGACGACCTGTCGCTGGCCGAGGTAATTCAGGCCGGCCTGAACCCCACGGCGCAGCAGCAAGCCCAAAACATGCAGACTTACGCCGCCAATAAGGCGGCGACCGATGCGGCCATCGCAGCCAACCAACAGGAGATCGCGGCAACCCAGCAAGAAGTCGCGGCCAACAAATCTCAGATCGACGAAGTTGCAACATCAACCAAGAAGCGCTTCAGCGAGATGGGTGAAGTTGTGACCAAAGACCAATACACCGTGCTCTTCGCCAACGGGCAATACAGTCTCACGCAGGAATACAAACAGGGACTGTCCAATATCGCAAAGCAGGCGCTCACCTATCCGAAGGGCTGGGTCATCTCGGTTGCCGGATATGCCGACTCAGTCGGGACCGCCGCCTCCAACCAGGTCCTCAGCAAACAGCGCGCGCAAGCCGTCGTTGCGTACCTGCTTCAGGACTGCGGCGTTCCGGTCGGCCGCATCGTTGCGCCGGGCGCGATGGGTGAAACTAATCCGGTAGCTTCCAACGAAAGCCCGTCAGGACGGGCCGAGAATCGCAGGGTCGACGTGAAGCTCCTGCTTAACAAAGGCGTTGCCGAAGCGAATTAGAAAGTCCCTCTTTTAAGAACGGAGGCACGGCATCCGGGCCTCCGTTCCGATTCATGCTGCGGGTCTGCCCTTCTCGTACGAGAGCTGGTCGAATAGTCCCGAAGTCAATCAGCTTGAGTGCAGCGCACGATCCAATTAAAGAAGTTTTTCCTCATGACGAGGCGTAAGGAGAGATCAAAGATGGTCACAGCAACGATAACGCAACCCAAAACTAAAAAGAGCGACACAGTACCGCTGGATTGGAAAGAGGTGTACTACACCAATTGTCCACTCGTCTCCGCCAGCAACGTCGATCAGGAACTGGGATGGACCCGCGAGGAGTACAAGAAGATCGGCGTCAAGTACGCGTTCCTGCGCTCCCGCCGCGAGAACAACTGGTACCCGCACTACATTCACAACATGGAGAACCTGATCCGCTTTGGCGGCTGCAACCCGGCCATCCACGTTCAGGCAGACCTCCGCAGGACCAGACTGCTGGGGTTAACGCACGTACCAAACGAAGGCGGCTGCCTGATGGTGCGCGCCAAAGACGACCTCTATCGAATGACCGATCTGAAGGGCAAGAAGATCGGCATTTCGAAGAGCCTCAACACCATCAAGAACGACTGGTGGCGCGTCCAGGAACTACAACAGGTCGGATTGATGCTCAGAATTCATGGCATGACCTGGGACGATGTCGAAGTCGTTGACTTCCCCTACGCGGATGACTGGTACGACAATCCCGAGATGCTCGAGCCGATGGAGAACGTGTCGGAGACATGGCTGAAGCTCGACCACAAGCACTGGCTTGGCATGATCCGTCCTCTGGAGACGGCCCTGCTGGGAGGCAAGATTGATGCGATCTATACGCAGAGCAAAGTCGTCCAGCAACTCCAGGATGCGACGGGTAAGCTCGCAGCGATCGAAGACCTCTCCAAGTACACGGACTGGCGTCTTCAGGCGTGCAACATCCCCGCCGCCATCACCTGCACCGACGAGATGGCTGAGAAACATCCCGAACTCGCGGTGACTTTCTTGAAAGGCATGATCAAGGTGGGGCGCTGGTCCAACGAGCACAAACACGCTGCTGCGGCCATCCTCGACAAGCAGACGTTCTACCTCGACGTCGAGCAAACGTATCGAGGCATCGAGAATGTCGATATGGTGCCGAACCTGTCGCCGCTGAACCTGGCCTCGCTTGAGATCCCCAAGGACTTCATGCTGAGCCACGGCTTCATCAAAAACGATTTTGATGTGTACAAGTGGGCGGCGCCGGAGTTCCTCGAACGGGCAGCCAGAGAACTGCTCGAAGAAGAATGGAAGAAGAAGACAACCGACAAGCTTCCGCAGACAGCTGGGTCGCTAGCCGCTGGAGTGCGGATCGGGTAACGCTAAGCGACCGCCTCAGGCGAAGGCCTCGTCTGTTGCTTCATGGCTTCGGAAGAGCCGCTGAGCGGCAGCTCTTACCGAAGCCTCCACCGCCGCGGCAATTGTGTATCGGAGAGGTCAAATGACTGAACGCCACGCAAATATTCCTAAAGCTAAGGAGACCAACCTAGGCCTCTATTTGACAGCCAAACAAGCTTACGAGAAGTGGAAGGCCGATCCTGACAAGGTAAAGGTCATCGATGTCCGTACCCCGGAGGAATATCTCTTTGTCGGCCATCCCACCATGGCCTGGAAGATCCCCGTTGCAGTTCAGTCCTATGAGTGGGATCCCCAGAAGAAAACTTTCCCGATGAAGCCACTACCGGATTTTGTGGCGCGGGTGCGAGAGGTTGCAAGTCCTGACGAAACCCTCATGCTCATGTGCCGATCCGGCGGACGTAGCGCGATTGCAGTGAATTTCCTCGCGCAAGCCGGATTTGAGCATGTCTACAACATCGTCGATGGCATGGAGGGGGACACGAATGCTGACTCTGACAGTGTTGCTCAGGCTCAGCCATTGAAAGACGGCTGGAAGAACTCGGGTTGTCCGTGGACCAAGAAGCTCACGCCGGATCGAATGGCGCTTCCCAAAAAATAGAACGAGAGTAGCAATGAGCAACACGAACCGGCAGTTTCATCTAGTTCGCATCCCGGACGGCCCGCTTACGCGCGAGTGTTTCAAGCTGGAGCGCGCCGCAATACCCGAGCCAAAGGAAGGCGAGGTCTTGCTGAGGACGCTCTACATGTCCATCGACGCGGCGAGCCGGGCATGGATGCAGGGCGCGACCTACCGCGACGCTCTCGGGGCCGGAACGGTCATGGCCGGACGCGCCGTGGGCGAGGTGATTGAGTCCCGCCACCCGAACTTCAAGCCGGGGGAGCTGGCTTTCGGCGACTGTGGCTGGCAGGAATACGCGGCCGTAGCCGGACAGGCTCTGATGAAGCAAACCCCGGTGACTCCGCTTTCGCATCTGCTCAGCGTCTATGGAGTAAGCGGACTTACGGGGTATTTCGGGGTGCTCGACGTAGGGCGGCCAAAGCGCGGAGAGACCTTTGTCATTTCGGCAGCGGCGGGTTCGGTAGGCACGTTCGCTGGCCAGATAGCCAAGATTGCCGGTTGCCGGGTCGTGGGCATTGCTGGTGGCGACGAGAAGTGCCGGTGGCTAACCGACGAACTGGGTTACGACGCCGCGGTCAACTACAAGTCCGGGCCGATCGCTGAGAGCCTGAAGGCCGCCTGCCCGGAGGGCATCGATGTCTACTTTGACAATGTGGGTGGCGAGACTTTCGAGACGGCACTGGCCCAGATGAACCTGATGGGACGCATTGCGTGTTGCGGCGTCGTCTCCACCTATGACACTGCTTCACAACCCGCGCACGGACCGCGCGGTGTGCCCTTCCAATTCGTTGTCAAGCGGCTGACAATGCGCGGCTTCATCGTGTCCGACTTCTTCGGCAAGCGCGACGATGCGTTGGCCCAGCTGCGTTCCTGGGTTGAAGGTGGTCGCCTGAAAGTGATCGAGAACATCGTCGAGGGTTTCGAGAATCTCCCAGCAGCCCTCATTGGCCTGCTACGTGGGGAGAACCGTGGCAAGCAGATGGTCAGAATCGTGACGAAGTCATAGCGGAATTCACAGTGCTTACTAACCTGCCGCGTCGGTCACCGCCAGCGGCTATATCGGGAGACGCATCATGAAGGTCATCATCGTAGGTGGAGTTGCGGGCGGAGCGTCATGTGCAGCGCGTCTGCGCAGGCTAGACGAAAAAGCCGAAATCATCATGGTCGAGCGCGGGCCGTATGTGTCGTACGCGAACTGCGGACTTCCATACCACGTCTCGGGTGTTATTCCAAACGAATCGAGCCTTCTGGTCGCGAGCGAACAGCTCTTCCGAGAGCACTTTGCGATCGATGCGAGGACGAATTGCGAGGCCATCTCTATCTCGCCGAAGAACAAAACAGTACAGCTGCTCAATGTCAAAACCGGCGAGGTCATGACTGAGTCGTACGACAAACTGGTTCTCTCTCCCGGTGCGCCTTCGGTGCGCCCGCCGCTGCCAGGCATCGATCTGCCGGGAATCTTCCACGTCAGAACCGTGCCGGACGCAAGGACGATTCGCGAATGGGTGAACGGAGGTACGACGTTCCTAAGCGGGATGTCCAACTACTCCGGGATCCAGATGGTGAAACCAACACGCCATGCGGTGGTGGTCGGCGGTGGATTTATCGGCCTTGAAATGGCCGAGAACCTGGTCCACCTCGGCTTCGACGTGACCCTCGTCGAGATGCTGGATCAAGTACTCGCTCCGATGGATCGCGAGATGGCGAACCTGGTCGAAGGACATTTGATGAGGAACGGAGTACGCCTGGCACTTAATGATGGAGTGGCTGGATTCACGCAGGTAAATGACGGCGCGCTCGAGGTGGAGACAAAATCAGGCAAGAAGTATCCAGGCGACATCGTCATTCTCGCTCTTGGCGTTCGCCCCGATACGACGCTGGCAAAGCGGGCAGGACTCGAGATCGGCGAACGCGGCGGCATCCGAGTCGACCAGCACATGCGCACCAGCGATCCGAACATCTTCGCCGTAGGTGATGCGATTGAGGTGAAGGACTTCGGGACCGGACAGTGGAGTCTGATTGCTTTGGCAGGGCCGGCAAACCGCCAGGGCCGCATCGCGGCGGATGTGATCGCTGGACGGGATTCGCGTTACCGCGGCACCCAAGGCACCTCGATCATCGGGCTGTTCGGTGGCGCGGCGGCGTGGACCGGCGTCAGCGAGAAAACGCTTAAGGGGCTGGGCGATACGGATTACGAAAAGATTTACGTCTTCCCCAATTCGCACGCCGGGTACTACCCGGGCGCGAAGTTTATTGCGATGAAGTTCATCTTCCGCAAGTCCGACGGGAAAGTCCTCGGAGCGCAGGCGCTTGGTCAAGATGGGCCGGCAGTGGACAAGCGCATCAGCGCTTTGGCCGTGGCCATTCAGATGGGTGCGACGGTCTATGACCTGGAAGAATCCGAGCTCTGCTACGCGCCGCAATTCGGCAGTGCCAAAGACGCCGTCAACTTCGCTGGCATGGTAGCTGCCGATGTGCTTCGTGCTGACATGCCACTCGCTCACTGGGATTCAACAGACGAAGCATTTCTGCTGGATGTGCGCGAGCCGGTGGAACTGGCAGTCGAGAGCGTGCCAGGCGCGATCAACATCCCGATGGGTGACTTGCGCTCCCGGCTAAACGAACTCCCTCGCGACCGCGAGATTCACGTTATTTGCCGCTCGGCTCAACGCGCTTACTATGCCACGCGCATTCTCGTGCAAAACGGCTTCAAAGCGCGAAGTATCTCCGGCGGGATGCTCTCACGCGCCATGCTCACCACGGATATGAAGTCAAAGTTGGCCGAGGCTGCCGAACCCGTAGCCGTCTGAAGCGAATGCACCCGAGATAGAAGCTGGCTCGCCAACGAGGGAGCAGAGGATGCCGGCAAGCAGAGATGAAATTGGCGGGCCTTGCGGCTTGATGTTCGGAATACGAACAAGGAAAGAGAAGTTCTATGAACGCTACCTGGATGCTCCTCTTCAAGATTTCCCTCGCGGTCTTCATGGCCGGCAGCTTGCTCGAAATGGGGCTCAGGCTTAGTCTTCCCGATGCGCTTCGGGGACTCCGCAGTTTGCGTTTCGTGGCATATACGCTGATATGGAGTTTCGTGATCTGCCCGTTCCTGGCCTACGCGATCACGCTCATTCTTCCGCTAGGGCCAACCTACGCCATCGGCTTGATCTTGCTGGGAATGGCCCCTTGTGCTCCTTTTGTTCCGATTCTCGTGGATAAGGCGAAAGGGGACATTGGATTCACGGCTGCGTTCATGCTCCTGGCCTCAGTCGGTACCGTGATTTGCATGCCCTTTACCGTGCCCTTGTTGACCAAGGGGCTGACTACCAGTGCGTGGGCCATTGCCAAGCCGCTCCTAATGGTAGTGCTGTTACCCATGGCCGTCGGAGTGGTCATCCGCCGCCAGGCTGATGCCCTCGCCTCCAAACTGCTGCCCGTCGCCAAAAAGCTGGCGGGGCTTTTCGGGCTAATTTGGAGCATCTTGTGCCTCATCATCTATGGGAAAGGCCTGCTCAGTATGGCGGGAAGTTACGCCGTCCTCTCCCAGCTCATTTTCTTTGGACTGGTCTGCATAGGAACCTACTGGCTCGGACTTGGCTTGGGCTATGAGCAAAAGGTCGTATTGAGCATTGGTGTTACCACCCGGAATCTCGGGGCGTGCCTTACGCCTCTTCTCTTCGCGCCGGAGGTGGACGAACGAGCCACTCTGATGATCGTGCTGGCCCTTCCCATCATGGTCATCGTTTCGTTGTCCGCGGCGAAATGGCTGTACCGCAGCGCTGCTTTTGCAAGCGCCGCGGGAGGTGGAGCATGAACGACGCCCGAAGAATTTCCGAGCTTGCGCGGCTATATTTACCCATTTTGGAGTGGGGACCCAGATATACGGGCAAGACATGCGCCAACGACTTAATCGTCGCCGCAATTGTTACCGTCATGCTGATCCCGCAGTCTCTGGCTTACGCCATGCTCGTCGGGCTGCCTCCGCAGGTCGGACTGTACGCCTCGATTGCTCCACTGGTGCTCTACGCAATCTTCGGCACTTCACGCGCACTCGCAGTCGGTCCCGTTGCCGTGGCCAGTCTGATGACCGCTGCGGCCGCCGCCACGGTCGCGACCCAGGGAACGCCAGAGTACTTGGGCGCCGCCATCACGCTTGCCGTTCTTTCAGGGCTTTTGCTAGTTGCCATGGGATTGTTGCGGCTGGGCTTCCTGGCAAATTTCCTCAGCCACCCGGTGATCTCGGGATTCATTACCGCGTCCGGCATCCAGATCGCGGCCGGCCAACTAGCGCCTGTGCTCGGCATCCACGCCGAAGGCGAGAACCTCGTGGATCTGTTGAAATCGATGTGGCCCAACCTCCGCCACATCAATCCTTCTACAGCGGCGATCGGGTTTGGTTCACTGGCGTTTCTCTTTTGGGTGCGGCGCGGCCTCAAACCCTTGTTGCGACGCATCGGATTAGGTGAGCGGCCCGCAGACATCCTGGCAAAAGTCGGCCCGGTCGTGGCCATCGCCGCGACCACCATAGCCGTGTGGGGATTTGGGCTCACCGAGCACGGAGTCAAAATCGTCGGTACAGTTCCCAAGGGTCTTCCCAAACTCGCACTTCCGCACTTCGAACTTGGACTCTGGACGAAGCTCGTAGTCCCAGCCCTTTTGATCTCAATCGTGGGCTATGTGGAATCCATCTCCGTGGCACTCACCCTCGCCGCCAAACGTCGTCAGCGCGTAGATCCTGACCAGGAACTGATTGCGCTCGGGGCTTCTAATATCGGTTCGGCGATCTCTGGCGGATTTCCAGTTACCGGCGGCTTTGCGCGTTCGGTCGTCAACTTCGAAGCTGGTGCCGAGACCCCCGCCGCTGGCGCTTTCACCGCTGTTGGCATTGCGCTCGCCACTCTGTTCCTTACGCCGCTCTTGTTCTTCCTGCCGAACGCCACGCTCGCCGCGACCATCATCATTGCCGTGCTTTCGCTGGTGGACCTTGGCGCTCTCAAGCGAACCTATGCTTACTCGAAGACGGACTTCGCGGCGATGGCCGCCACTATTCTGCTGACCTTGTATGAGGGGGTGGAGGCGGGCCTGTTGGCGGGTGTTGGTCTTGCGATATTCCTCCACCTCTACCGCACCTCAAAGCCACACGTGGCAGTCGTGGGTCAGATTCCGGGGACGATGAATTTCCGCAATGTAGCCCGCCATACTGTAGTAACGGATCCGGAGATCCTGTCGCTGCGAGTCGACGCAAGCCTCTATTTCCCAAATGCTCGCTTCATTGAGGACTACATCAACCAGGCGGTCGCGGCCCATCCTGCGGTGCGCCACGTCATTCTCGAATGTCCCGCAGTGAATACGATTGATTACTCCGCGCTGGAAAGCCTCGAAGCCATCAACCAGCGCCTCAAGGACGGTGGCGTTACTTTGCACCTTTCCGAGCTGAAAGGTCCAATTATGGATGCCCTCAAGCGGTCGCACTTCTTGAGAGAACTCAGTGGCAACGTCCACCTGACCCAATTCGAAGCTGTGAGCAGCATCAATCCTGCGCTAGCCCGCCGTACCCTGGAATGTGAGAGAGTGCCGTTGGTCCAAAATGCCTCGTTGGTCTGAGTTCCGATGTCCGACGATCGCCAATCGCCGAAGTTGCTGTGTCTTGACATGGCAAGCAGGGTAATCAGGGCACGGTCCTTTGGTCGGTTAATAGCGGACTGCGCGGCGTTCTAGTTCTGATTAGGAGGGCTATATGTTTCAAGCTTCACGTGGTTATAGCGTTCTTGCGCTTCTCATCTTGATCAGCAGTTTCGCTATGGCCCAACAAAGCCAATCCGGGACAGCCGATGCGATCTGGAATCAGCTGGCCACAGGCAATCACCGATTCGTGACTGGGAAGACTGCCCAGCACGACCTGACGACTGAACGGAAAGCACTGACCGAAACTCAGCACCCGCAAGTTGCGGTGCTGAGCTGCTCGGACAGCCGTGTTCCTCCAGAGTTGGTTTTTGACGTGGGGCTGGGTGATCTGTTCGTCGTGCGCTCTGCTGGCGAGGATGACGATGCAATATCGATTGGAAGCCTTGAGTACGCAGTCGAGCATCTCGGATCAACCGTGATTGTTGTCATGGGTCATCAACGCTGTGGTGCGGTCACAGCAGCCTGTTCCGAAGGAAAGCAAGAATCGGTCAACCTCGATGCGATGATCGCGCCTATCCTTCCCTCGTGTTCTAAGACGGGCCGCGCGAAATCGCAAGAGTTGGATCTGGCTATCCGGGACCACATTCACAGAGTTGCCGAGGACATACCGGCCAAGAGCGAACTGCTCAGAAAGAGCTCTGCCGAAGGGAAGTTAACGGTGATAGAGGCTTACTACTCTCTCGACACAGGAGAGGTCAGCAGGCTCCGTTAATTAAGAATGCCCCGTTAAGAGGCAGAGCGGCTCCGCAACCGCGCCATAAAGGACCACCATCGGAATGGGCCCGCTGCGATGGGCGCTCGCAGACTAAGCCTTTGTTCCTAATCGAATATACGTCGTCCGTTCATCCCCGCGGGGCTTTGAAGAAATGGTGTCGGGTAAGGTAAACGACGTTGAAACCTTTCAGCGGATTGCAGCCGCCCCGAGCGTCACGTGCAAGGATCAGGCGACGAATTGGTTGGAAGGTCTTCGTCATCGCCGTCGTTTCGCCGCTTCCGGACTTCGGCGTTGCGGAAAGCGAGGGTTCCTGAAGACCTGCTCAAGCTGTGGCTCGGCCACGCATCGAAGTCGGTAACAGACGACTACGCGCGACAACTCCGCGAGGATTTGCCGTTCCGTCAGGAATGGGCAGAGCACGCAGGGCTGGGCTTTTCATTGAACACGCCTGTAGTCGAAGTTGGGCTACAAAGGGCTACAACGGATGTTACAACACACGTTTCTGAAGCAGCGTAAATTGTCTGGAATGTGAAGAAAAGTGAAGAAAAGATGGCGCGCCCTGAGAGATTCGAACTCCCGACCTTCTGGTTCGTAGCCAGACGCTCTATCCAGCTGAGCTAAGGGCGCTCCTGAGAAGCAGCAAAGCGATTATAACAAACTTCCAATTGCGTCCTGGCAGGTGACCCGGCGGACCGGCACCTTGGTTTTCCACAGGGCATTTCTGCCGCGTGGATATCTAACACTTTCGTGAACTGGGTAGACTTTACCAGGTGTTGGAAAGTTCTACAGCCCTCTATGTCCTGGTACTCTGCTAAGTCTTTTATTTGCCGCAAACATGATTTGGCATGCAGGATGCTATTTACATAGCCAGACGAAGTGGCGCAATAGGGTCACCCGGACGCGAATTTCGGCCAGAGTTCGCCCCCGAGTGACCCTTAATTATTTTCCATTAAAAAGCACGACGGTGCTTACCCCAGCAGCGCCCATAACCAACCACCCACATTTAGGCAAGGTCGTTGTAAGGTTATCGCCACCTATATGGCGCGTCGCAGGGATTGGTACCTTTTAGATGAGTGCCAGTTTTTCGCGGAGGTCGAAGCCGGCCTTGCGCAGGAGATTCTCTACAGTAGCCTCGTTCAGCCGTGTCGCGTCATACTCCACGCGGATCTCACGCACGGGCTCGTTGAACTGCACCCGCCGGATGCCATAGACATCGCTGACCAGTCCTAGCGCGCCCATCTCTTTCTCGCCCGGGGGCATTCCATAGCGAAACAGGACTTCCACTGCCGTCATCGCTCCAACCTTTCACAAACGTGTCATGATTGATAAGGTAGCTCGGAACGTGTGTGCGGCCTGCGCATCCACGCTGTAGGCGCGTTCGGCGTTCCGCTTTCACTATAGAGCATCGCCCGATTTGTGAACAGCGCGGCGTGAGCGGCCAAGAGAGCGAGGAGATGAGCGAACCCGAGGTACCCCTGCAGAACATGGCGCTGGACTTTTCGGCCAAAGACCCTGTCTGCGGTATGACTCTGGAACCTCTGCAGGCCCGCGGCAAGGCACAGTACCGGGGCGAAACCTACTTTTTCTGCTCGCCGGGCTGCATGCATAAGTTCACAGCGTCGCCCGCGAAGTACGTTACGGCGGAAGCTGTCGACGAAGATTCTGGCAACGCGTCTCCCGTTCCAAGTCCGACGCCTGCCGCAAGAAAAATCACCAGAGATCCCGTTTGCGGCATGAGCGTTGACCCGGCGAAAGCGGCCTCCACTGCCGAATATGACGGCAAGCTCTATCACTTTTGCTCACGCATCTGCGGAGAGAAATTCCGCAAGGATCCTGCGCGCTATCTCACCACCGCGAACAAGCCAACCGGCATGACGGGGATGGTTCAGATTGGGGGAGCGCCGGTGCAAATCGGTGTGACTCGTCGTCTGGAGAAAGACCTGGTCTGCGGCATGAACGTCGATCCCTCGGCCGCTGCCGCCACGGTCAACCACATCGGCAAGACCTACTACTTCTGCTCGCGCGGTTGCGCCGAGAAGTTTCAAGTTGCTCCCGCGAAGTATCTATCAGTGACTTCCTCCGCCGCGAGCTCCGCGGCTACATCGTCGTCGGCCGCCGTTCCTGCTCGCAAGGGCGCAACTTACGTTTGCCCGATGGATCCTGAGGTCCAACAGGATCGCCCCGGCCCTTGCCCTAAGTGCGGCATGGCGCTCGAGGCCGACGTTCCCGTGGCACCAACGAAGACGCAGTGGACCTGCCCCATGCATCCCGAAATTGTCCGCGATGAGCCGGGGGCGTGCCCGATCTGTGGCATGGCGCTCGAGTCGATGACGGTGAGCGCTGGCGAGGAGGAAAACCCTGAGCTCCGCGAGATGACCTGGCGCTTCTGGACGAGTGTGGTGCTGGGCATTCCGCTGGTCGCGTTCTCCATGCTGCGCATGAGTTCGTGGCTGCACTTCGTCCCGCCGCACCTGGGCAACTGGATTGAATTCGCGCTGGCGACGCCGATTGTCCTGTGGTGTGGATGGCCGTTCTTTCAGCGCGGCTGGGCCTCGGTAAAGTTTCGCAGTCCGAACATGTTCACGCTGATCGCCATGGGTGTCGGCGTGGCGTATATCTTCAGCGCGGTTGCGACCATCATCCCGCAAATCTTCCCGCCCTCTATGCGGAAAATGGGTGGCCAGCCCGAAGTCTATTTCGAAGCTGCCGCGGCAATCATCGCGCTTGTTCTGCTTGGCCAGGTTCTCGAATTGCGGGCCCGCAGCCGAACCGGCAGCGACATTCGCGCGTTGCTCGACCTGTCGCCGAAGACGGCGCGCATCATGCGCGAAAACGGCAGCGAATACGATGTCCCACTCGATCAGGTGAAGGTCGGCGACAAGCTGCGCGTCCGGCCGGGCGAAAAGATTCCGGTCGACGGTACGGTCGTCGACGGCCTCAGCTCGGTGGATGAATCGATGGTGACAGGCGAATCGATGCCGGTCGAGAAGCATGCCGGTGCCCGCGTTATCGGCGCGACGGTAAATGGGACGGGTTGGATCCTGATGCGCGCCGAGCGGGTGGGCAGCGAGACGATGCTCTCCCAGATTGTGAAGATGGTGAGCGAGGCGCAACGCAGCCGCGCGCCCATCCAGCGGCTGGCCGACAAAGTTGCCTCGGTCTTCGTGCCCACGGTGCTGCTCGCCGCGGTCGCAACCTTCGTCGTGTGGTTCCTCAAGGGGCCCGAGCCGCACTTGGCGAACGCCATCGTCAGTGCTGTCGCCGTGTTGATCATCGCCTGTCCCTGCGCGCTTGGCCTGGCTACACCGGTGGCCATCATGGTGGGCACCGGACGTGGCGCGCGCGCCGGCATCCTGATCAAGAACGCCGAAGCGCTCGAAACCTTGCAGAAGGTCGACACGCTGGCCTTCGACAAAACTGGCACGCTAACGCTAGGCAAGCCGGAACTGATTTCAGTCGCCGCGTTCGGCGGAGAGACGGAGGACCGCATCGTTCGGCTCGTCGCCAGCCTGGAACGCAGTAGTGAGCATCCGCTGGCTGCTGCTGTCGTGTCCGCTGCGCAGGCCAACGGCATGTCGCTGCTGCCGACGGAAGAGTTTGTCTCCTACACCGGCCGGGGAGTTGTCGGCAAATTGGCCGCGCATGAAGTTGCTGTCGGCAATGAACAACTGCTCAAAGAACTTGGTATTGAAATTGACGAACTCAAAGCAAAAGCCGAAGAGATGCGGCGAGAAGGCCAGACAGTGATCTTCGCCGCCGTCGATGGCCGCGCCTCCGGCCTGCTGGGCATTGCCGATCCCATCAAGCCGGATGCGGCGCAGGCTATTCGCGATCTTCGCGCCGAAGGCCTGCGCGTGGTGATGCTCACCGGCGACAGCCAGACCACAGCCGCTTCGGTGGCTAGCAAAGTCGGCATCAGCGACTTCGATGCTGGCGTCCTGCCCGAGAACAAAGCCACTGCCATAAAGAAGCTGCAGCAGCAGGGACGGATTGTCGCGATGGCAGGCGACGGCATCAACGACGCTCCGGCACTGGCGCAGGCGCAGGTGGGAATCGCCATGGGCACTGGAACCGACGTAGCCATGGAAAGCGCCGGTATAACCCTGCTGAAGGGTGACCTGAGCGCCATCGTGCGCGCGCGCCGACTGAGCCGCGCTGTGATGGCGAACATTAAAGAGAACCTGTTCTTCGCGTTTATCTACAACTCGGTAGGCGTGCCGATTGCTGCGGGCGTGCTGTATCCCAAGTTCGGCATCCTGCTGAGCCCCATCATCGCCGCCGCCGCTATGAGCTTCAGCTCAGTGTCCGTGATCACGAATGCGCTGCGCCTGAGGAATGCGAAGCTGTAGCGGCCTTCAACCCTGGCGAGAAGGGCAGCGCTGCGATGGTTCTTCGCTCTTCGCTTTTCGCGGAGACCGTAAACTTTCAATGAATTGTCATCCCGACCGGAGGCGGCCTTCTTTGGTCGCCGGAGCGGAGGGACCTGCGGTTTGCTCGCATTAGAAAGCTGTGGGCACAGTCCAGTCGCCAAACCGTCGCAACCGCTGTGCATAGTCCCGCCGCCAGGCGGGACGAAACCTCTTCAGCCCAATGCGGCAGCACTGGGTACACGCATTTCAAAATGGATCTGAGCCCCCTCGACACACATGTCGTCCCTACGGGACTCGGCCCTCTGATAACGCACGAAACCCGGCGTTTCCACGCCGGGCTGAAGAAGTTTCATCCCGCCTGGGGGCGGGATTCTCGCGTTATCACGCAGTCTATTCAATCCGTGAAGTGTTTCGGTCGCCACCTTGGGGACCTGAAATGCTGACTTGTTGACCGAGCAGGTATGACTTTACGCAGGGTCGTTGAACGCGATGAAGTCCGCTACTTCGAAAAATGAACTCAACGCGGGGCTGGCCAGAGCTGATGCGCGACTCATCGGAATCCCCAGAATATCTTTTCCGAAATAGAAAGATTCGTCTGGCTCTTGCACCATCATCTCGTAACTATCGTTTGTGGGTCGGGCTTCGATGAAAAGCCAATGGCGTGCTTTCACGTTTTTCTCGTCTGCCCCATCGACGCCCCATCCACCAATGCTGATGGTCAACCGCGCAGAGGGTTGCTCATGTCCCGTCATTAAGCCGGCATAGTAGACTCCATACGCTGCACCGCTCTCATAGACAAAACCCCAAACGGTCAGGCAGTCCCTCCCGCAATCAGGACAATCAAAACTCTGAATTCGCTCATTTAATTCGATGGCGTACATGCAGATGAATGCTCAAGGAGATTCTCAGCTCTAAACTTCCAGAATCACCGGCATAATCAGCGGCCGTCGCGAGGTGTTCTTCACGATGAATCGCTTCAGATCCTGGCGGATCTTTTCCTTGATCATGCCGTAGTCGCCCTTCTCTTCATCGCTCGACGCGTCCAGCGTGTTCATCACCGTGCGTCGCGCGCCGTCCAGGAAACTATCATCGCTGACATCGCCGCCAAAGCCGCGCATCACGATCTCCGGCGATGTTTCCACCTTGCCAGTGAGCTTGTTGATGGCGATGATCGGCAGCACGATGCCGTCTTCGCTGAGATGACGACGGTCGCGAATCACCAGGTCTTCGACCACATCGCCCATCGAATTGGAATCGATACACACTCGGCCAACATTGATCTTCCCGGTCTTGCGCGCGCCCAGTTCGTCGAACTCCAGGACATCTCCGCTCTCAATCATCATGACGTGACCGACCGAGCCGTGCATAGCGCCAGCCATCTCCGCATGCAGTTTGAGCTGGCGATATTCGCCGTGAATCGGGATGAAGTATCGCGGCTTTACCAGGTTGATGATGAGCTTCAGCTCTTCCTGGCTGGCGTGCCCACTGACGTGGACCGGCGGCGATGAACCGTCGTCGTAAATCACGTGAGCGTCACGGCGAAAGAGGTGATCGACCACGCGATAGATCGCCTTCTCGTTTCCAGGGATGATGCGCGACGAGAGCACCACCGTATCACCAGGTTGAATCTTGGCGTGCTTGTGATTATCGACCGCGGCACGCGACAGCGCCGACATCGGTTCGCCCTGCGTGCCGCTGATCAGTACGCAGACTTTTTCCGGCGGCAGATCGCGAATCTGCGAAGGATGAATCAGCAGCCCGTCGGGCACCTCGATGTAGCCGAGGTCCTGCGCGATCTCGGTCGACTCCATCATGGAGCGGCCGACGAGCGCCACCTTGCGTCCATTCTCAAAGGCCTGATCGATCGCCAGCTTGATGCGATGAATCGACGACGAAAAGCACGAGATGAATAGCCGGCGGTCGGCTGTGGCAAAGATCTCCTGAAACTTGGCGCGCACGGCGCGTTCGCTGGGCGTGTAGCCCTTGCGCTCGACGTTGGTCGAATCCTGGAAAAGAGCCAGCACACCTTCCTTGCCATATTCGGCAAAGGCATGGAGATCGAAGAGTCGATTATCTGTGGGCGTGGGATCGACCTTGAAGTCGCCGGTGTGGATAAGCGTGCCCATCGGCGTGTGGATTGCCAGCGCAACGCAATCCACCAGGCTGTGCGTCACCTGAATGGGATTGATGGTGAAGGGCCCGATCTTGAAGCGCTCGCCCGCTTTGATTTCGTTCAACTCGGCGTCATCGAGAAGAGCGTGTTCCTCCAGCTTGCCTTCGACCAAAGCCAGCGTGAACTCAGTGGCATAGACCGGAATGTTCAGCTCACTCAGCAGCCAGGGCAGCGCGCCGATGTGATCTTCGTGGCCGTGCGTCAGCACCACTGCGCGAACATGCGCTCGGTTCTCAATGAGATAGCTGAGGTCGGGGACAACTATGTCGACGCCGAGGAGTTCGGCTTCTGGGAACATGAGCCCGGCATCGATGACGATGATGTCGTCACCCCAGCGAATGGCCATGCAATTCATGCCGAATTCGCCGAGTCCGCCGAGGGGAATAACCTGGAGTTTTCCTGTGGGCATCTGCAATTCTCGATGCTAGCACAGGGACGACACAGACAGCGCTGGCCCTGCATGCGCCGAAAGGAGCCTGAGGGTGCCCCATCCGAGCCGGTTTTGCTCGGGTGGAGATTCTCGCAGTGCTACACTGCGCGCAGTGGCGACGACAACGAATTCCCGGGCCGGCGAGAACGTTCCTGCCGGGACCTTATATCTGGTGGGCACGCCCATCGGCAACCTCGAGGACATTACCTTGCGGGCGCTGCGGGTGCTGAAGGAAGTCGATCTCATCGCCTGCGAGGACACCCGGCACACTGCCCAACTCCTGAACCACTACAACATTTCGAAGCCGACCATCAGCTATCACGAGCATAACGAGTTGGCGCGCGCAGCGGAGTTGATCGTCCACCTGGAGCGCGGCGACAATATTGCCGTTGTGAGCGACGCGGGCATGCCCGGCGTCAGCGATCCCGGATACCGTCTGGTCGCGCTCGCCATTCGTCATCACCTTCGGGTGGTGCCGGTTCCCGGCGCGTCGGCCTTCTTGTCGGCGCTGGTCGCCAGCGGGCTGCCGACAGATTCGTTCCACTTCGGCGGCTTTCTGCCGGCCAAGGCCGGAGCTCGTCGCACGGCGCTGGAGACGATTCGTAATTCGCCGCGCACGGAGGTGTTCTATGAAGCGCCGCACCGGATCGTCGAATGCATTCGCGACATCGTGGAATTGCTTGGGCCGGAACGCCACCTGACGATTGCCCGAGAAGTCACAAAGTTGCACGAGGAGTTCCTGCGCGGCCGCGCCGGGGAGGTATTGGCGACACTGGAAGAGCGCGGCGAAATACGCGGCGAAATCACGCTGCTCATCGGCAAAGGGCACGAGCTATCGTCTGCCGCCGCGGCGCGGAAGACCGTCTCCCAACGTGTGCAGGAACTGATGCGCGACGAAAAGCTGGATGAGAAAGCCGCCCTCAAACAGGCGGCAAAAGACCTCGGCCTCTCGAAGAGCGAAGCCTACCGCGAGTTGCAGCGCTCCAAGTAACCCATTGCATTTTTTACGCAGGTGATTCGGTGCAGCGGCTCATGTTGCGCCCCAACTCTGCCGATTTCCTTCTCTGGGTCCGCTACGCGCGGCTCCCGGAGGTTTCATGCGCCACATCCTGTGCTGGCTGCTGTTCGCTTCGTCGCTCGTCGCGCAACAGCAATATGCGATTGCACCTGACTCGGCGAAGAGGCAGGGTTCGTTCTACGTCGACGGCATTGTCTATCAGTATGCCGCCGGTTCTGATTTCACGGTAGTCGCGGCTGTGCATTCGGTGATCAATCACAAGTACGGGGCAGTAAAAATCCGGGTGTATAACTCCGGCCAGCACTCGGTCACGGTGCGTCCGGAGGACATCCTAGTGGAGGATGCCGTCGGGGATCACGCACTAACGCCGATCGCGGGTTCGGAACTGGCGAAGCGCATGCGCAAGCCATACAACATGGCGCGGATGGGCGTGAGTGGCGACGAAGCCTCCGATGCGGACCCGCCTGAGGGCAGTTCTGGAAGTAACCGGCAGATCGTTGAGATGATGCGCGCCATCGCGGCCCGGTCCAACCAGCCGTCGGTCCCCGCAGGAAATAATCTTCTCTATACCGACATGCCGGGAGCGCTGGAACAGGGAGAATCTCCTCATCACACCGCGGCGTGCGATGAGGTATGTCACCTGCGCATGGGCGAGGCAGCCCAGGGCCCCGATGTACTGGCGCAACTGCAACGGCAGAACACGCCCGAATACGTCGAGCAATGCAGCCTGCGCTCGAACACCATCCCTCCGCACGCCAGCGTCGGAGGCGTGCTCTACTTCCCTCTCGGCAAACTCGCACAGCAGTCGTCGCAGTCAGCACATATCAAGAAGAGGAGGATTGTGCGGGTGACCGTGCCGATTGACGATGAAAAATTCCAGTTTGTGCTTCTGGTGGAGTGAGAGTCGTGGTCCCGAGGTTCCATGTCACACTTTGCTTGAGTAAAATTTCTTCCTCGGGCAAACAACAGCCCCGGCCTAGCCCAAAATCGGGGCTAGAACGGGGCCTCTTTCGTCGTCATTTGTTGGCTAAAGCGACGGGCTCAGGACCCATGGCTATTCGTTAGGCGAACGCCGTTTCCGTGTACTCGCCATACACCTCGCGCAAGGCGTCGCAGATTTCGCCGACTGTCGCATACGCCCTTACTGCGTCCAGGATGAACGGCATCGTGTTTACCGGCGAGATCTGGCCGTCCGCCCCGGCCTTCGGCTCCTGCGCTGCAGCCTTTTTCAATGCGTCCAGGCAGCGGCGGACATCGTCATTCGAACGGCGAGCGCGTAAGGCGTTCAGCTTCTTTGTCTGCGCCTGCGCGACTTCTTCGCCGATGTACAGAATGTTAGGCGACGGTTCATCGACAACGAATTCATTCGAGCCCACCGTGATCTTCTCTCGCGCTTCATTCGCGCGCTGGAACTGGTAGCTGGCTTCGGCGATCTCTTTCTGCGGATAGCCCTTCTCGATGGCCGCGACCATGCCGCCCATCGCATCCAGCTTATTGAAGTAGTCGAAGGCGCCGTTCTCCATGTCCAGCGTGAGCCGCTCGACGAAGTACGAGCCGCCCAGCGGGTCGACGGTGTTGGCCACGCCCGACTCATACGCGATGATCTGCTGGGTGCGCAGCGCGATGCGCACCGCCTCTTCCGTCGGCAGCGCCAGCGCCTCGTCGTAGCTGTCGGTGTGCAGCGACTGGGTTCCGCCCAACACTCCCGCCAGCGCCTGAATCGCGACGCGCGCGATATTGTTCATCGGCTGCTGCGCCGTCAATGAGACGCCCGCCGTCTGGGTGTGGAAGCGCATCAACCACGTCCGCTGGTTCTTCGCCCTGAACCGGTCCTTCATCAGGCGGTACCAGATCTTACGCGCCGCGCGATACTTGGCGATCTCCTCGAAGAAATCGTTATGCGCGTTGAAGAAGAAGCTGAGGCGCGGACCGAACTCGTCGACATCGAGGCCGCGGCGGCGAGCCCACTCAACGTACTCAACGCCGTCGTACACCGTGAACGCCAGCTCTTGCAGCGCAGTCGAACCGGCTTCGCGGATGTGATAGCCGCTGATGGAAATCGTGTTGAACTTCGGCGTGAACTTCGAGCCGAACTCGAAAGTATCGATCACCAGCCGCATCGACGGCGCCGGCGGATAAATATATTCCTTTTGCGCGATGTATTCCTTCAGGATGTCGTTCTGCGTAGTGCCGGAAATTTTGTTCCAGTCGGCCCCCTGCTTTTCTGCGACCGCCAGATACATCGCCCACAGGATCGACGCGGGCGAGTTGATCGTCATCGACACCGTAGTCTTCTCCAGATCGATGCCGTCGAAGAGGATTTCCATATCCTCGAGCGAATCGATGGCGACGCCGCACTTGCCGACCTCACCTTCGCTGAAAGGATGATCGCTGTCATAGCCCATCAGGGTCGGCAGATCGAAGGCGACCGACAAACCCTGGCCGCCGTGCGCCAGCAGATACTTGTAGCGCGCGTTGGTCTCCTCGGGCGAGGCAAATCCCGAGAACTGGCGCATAGTCCACATCTTGCCCCGATAGCCTGAGGCGTGAATGCCGCGCGTGTACGGCGCCTGTCCGGGATAGTTCAGATAGCTGTCGTAGTTCCAGTCCTCCGGCAGATCGGCCTCCGTGTACAGGCGGCGGATCGGCAGGCCCGAGATGGTGGTGAAGCGCGCGTGCCCCTGATCATCAACGTTCACGCCGGTCGGCGCGCCGATCGGCTTCTCCGGATTCTTCTCGAGCGTGGGCGCGAGCGTCTTCTCGGCCCACTGCTTCTCGGATTCGGAGGGATGGCGGCCCGACGCAAACACATCAGTAACCGGCGATTCGGACACACCTTTAGCGCTGTTCTTACCGTTAGCCATGAGCTACCCCACTCTGGAGACGAACCTTCTATGCTAGTAGATGCAGGGAGCGCGGGCAAGGAGCGTCGTGATTACCGGCTCCATGAAGTTCCATTGTCCCAGTTGATGCGACCGGCGTTATTGACCAGCGTACCGTTGATCGTCTGGCCGCCCCAATTCGCGGTAATGTGTTTCGGGCCCAGGAACGACCCTCGCGCCGTCTGGCCACTCTCGTTGCTGAAGGTCAGGTTTTTCTTGTTCTGCTGGATGGAACACGCCAGGGAATGATTGCCGTCGCGATACCACGTTCCCTGCAGATTAGGGATGCGTCCGTGCCCGCCGCCACCCTGATTGCAGCGCGCCCAGAACGTTCCATTCGACCAGTTGACTCGATTGCCGTCAGGGGTCAGAGTGCCCTGCACGAACTGCCATTGTGCGGCCACAATGACGTTCTGGTTCGTGCCCTGATAGTTGCCGGTCGAGGTCGATCCCTGCTCGTTGGTCAGAGTGAGGAATGGGCCATTCGCGGTGATGGAAGCGACCTTCGTCGAATCGCCCTGCGCACACCACTGCCCGAGAAAAGCCGAATTCTGCGCAGGCAGTTGCGGAGGGGCCGCGGCGATCGCACCCGGCTGTCCGATGAACCACACCATGATGGACGCGACTAGAACAGCGGACCGCCGCGCCATCGCTCTCGCCTGGGAACTAGCTTGCATGACCTCATCTTCCAGCAGCCTCGAATTTGCGGCGAGGCGCGCGCGAAAGGCAATGAGCAAAATTCAGATCTATTTCTTCTTCGCTGCCGACTCTGGCTTGGCCTCGGCTTTGGCCTTGATGCCCCGAATCACCTCGCGCTTTTTCTCGCGCGCCTTGCGCAGCCGATGTTCCCGCGACTTATCGCCGTTACGATAGGACATAATTCACCTCGCTCGGATAGTACAGGATTTGGAGATCACGTGGCTCGCCAGAGTCCCCCCTCACGAATTGCCGATCAGAATGCCGGTCGCAAACACCAGCGCTCCGCCGAATGCCACCTGCATCGCGGCCGAAAACGGAGGCGTGTCCATATAATGATTTCGCACCCAGGTAATCATCGCCAGTTCAAACACCACAACCACAATCGCCACGGTGGTCGCGACATTGAAATTGTGAATGAGGTAAGGCAGCGTGTGTCCGATGCCGCCCAGAGCCGTCATGGCGCCGCAGATTAAGCCGCGCAGCCACGGCGTACCCCGGCCGGTAAGACTGCCATCGTCCGACAGCGCTTCGGCAAATCCCATGCTGATGCCCGCGCCCAGCGATGCCGCAAGACCGACCGCAAACGCGTCCCAGGTATTGCGCGTGGCAAATGCCGCGGCGAATACCGGCGCCAGCGTCGAAACCGAGCCGTCCATCAATCCCGCGAGTCCGGGCTGCACAATCTGCAAGACGAAGAGACGCCGCTTGGCTTTGTCTTCCTCCTCGCGGACCTCGGGCTTCAGTTCGCTCTTCTCCAGCTCGGCAGCTCGATTGACATGTGAGGTCTCGGCGATCGCGAGGTCATCGAGCAACTGGCGAATGCTGGCGTCCTGTGCGCGGGCGGCAGCATGCAGGTAGAAATTGCGGGTCTCGGCTTCCATCGCTCCCACCTGCGCGCGAATCTGTTCCAGGCGCAGCGGCGTGTTCAACCAGATAGGTTTGCGCTGCACGAAGCCGCGAACATCCTGTCGACGGATGAGCGGAATATGTTCGCCGAACTTCTGCCGGTAGAGTTCGATCAATTGCCGGCGATGGCCGATCTCCTCCTGGCGCATCTCTTCGAAGATCTGCGCCGTGCCAGGGAAGTTCTCCCGCATGCTCTCACCAAAATCGGAATAAATGCGTTCATCTTCTTCTTCCAGCGAAATCGCCAGAGCGAGAATTTCTTTCTGCGACAAGCTATTAAAATCGCGCATGCTACTTTCTCCTGCAATCTTCAAACTAGTTAGTAATTCGCGAAAATCGGCTGAAATGTATGTAACCAGCAGTATCTTTGGCGTTGGATTCGGTCGTCAGAGGTCGAGCCGTCACAAGGAAAGTTCCTGCTGAAAGTAACGGACGGCAACTCCGCGCACCAACGGGTGGCGCACTCCATTGATTCTTCCACGGGTGCCTTTTCGGCAGTGACCGGAGCGCAGGCGACATTACCGTCAAAGTACGTATACGTTTCAAGATGCTGGACGTGTCTCCGAGCGATTGGCCTCTCCTAATACGGGGCGATGATCCCGCCGATGTTTCGTCCTTCCGGCAATTTGCCCGGTAGTGCAAATGCCGCCACGCCCCAATACTTCGCAAAGGTATCGAGATACTTGTAGCCAGAGCCGGTGTTGAAGAGCACTACCTTGTCACTCTCAGTCAGGAATCCGCTGGCCAGCAGCCGCTGGTAGGCCGCGAGCGCTGCTGCCCCCTCCGGCGCGGGGAAAATTCCTTCCGTGCTCGCCATCTCTTTCACCGCCGCCATAATCGCATCATCGCTGACCGCAATCGCCGTACCACAACTCTTGCGCACGATGTCGAGGATGATGAAGTCGCCGTACGCCTTCGGAACGCGCAGACCCGCCGCCAGGGTATGCGCATCGGGCCACATCTTGGATACACCCTCGCCGTCCTGCAGTGCTTTGGGAATGGGCGCGCAACCGTCGGCCTGCACACTGATCATCTTCGGTCTGGCCCGCTTGCCCGCGTCGATCCAGCCCAGCGCTTCCATCTCCTCGAACGCCTTCCACATGCCGATCAGTCCGACGCCGCCGCCCGTGGGATAAAGAATCGCGTCCGGCAGCGTCCAGCCCATCTGCTCGGCGACTTCATAGCCCATGGTCTTCTTGCCTTCGATCCGAAACGGTTCCTTCAGCGTCGACAGATCGAACCAACCTTCCTTCTCTTTACGCTCGGCGACTATGCGACCGCAGTCGCTGATAAGGCCATCGACCAGCGTCAGATTCGCACCTGCTGCTTCGACTTCGAGGCGGTTCGCGATCGGCACATCCTTCGGCATGAACACATAAGCTTCGATCCCCGCCGCCGCAGCGTAGGCCGCCATCGCGCCTCCGGCGTTACCGGCCGACGGTGCGGCCACCTTCTTCACACCGTAGTGCCGCAGCATGGTGATCGCCGCTGCCATACCTCGCGCCTTGAACGACCCGGTTGGATTCAGGCCTTCGTCCTTGATGAGGAGGTTGGCATACTTGCGGCTGGGCAGCATCGGCGTGAAACCTTCGCCGAGCGTCACCGGTTCGGCGTCGGGGAGCACGGCGGCGTAGCGCCACATGTTCTTGGGCGCGTCCAGAAGCGAATCGCGGGTTGTCTTCCAGCGAATCTCATCGAGATCGTAACGAACATAGAGCGGTCCCCCATCTGCAGGGCAGATTGTGGGCGCCGGCTGCGGCGGAAACTTCTGACCGCACTTGCTGCATTCGAAACCGAGTAATGTAGCCATTCAAAGAAAACCTCGGAAAAATCGCAGTGTAGCACTCCTGTCCCAGCGCCGCAGTGAGATGCGTCGCGGCTGCTATAATCCGCGCAGTTTCCTGCCATGGGCGAGCCCTCCACTCCGCTGATGCGGCAATACACCGCGATCAAGAAAGAGCATCCCAACGCACTGCTGTTCTTTCGCCTGGGTGACTTCTACGAGCTCTTCTTCGAAGACGCGGTGGTGGCGGCGCACGAGCTCCAGATCACGCTAACCTCGCGCAATAAGGAGAAGGACACTGCCATTCCCATGTGCGGCGTGCCCTATCATTCGGCGGAAAATTACATCGCCAAGCTCATTCGCAAAGGGTTCAAAGTCGCCATCTGCGAGCAGATGGAGGATCCGAAGATCGCCAAGAAGCTGGTGAGGCGCGAGGTCACGCGGGTGCTCACACCGGGAACCTCCGTCGACACGCAGCTTGGTTCCGAAGAGAACAACTTTCTTGCTTGCGTGGCCCGCGCGGGAAATTCCGCCGGATTCGCCGCACTTGATCTTTCGACCGGCGAGTTCCGCGCGACCGAGTTCACTGGCGATGATGCCGAGCGGCGCATCCGAGAAGAGTTGCTGGTGCTACGCCCGCGCGAGGTGCTGTTTGCATCGTCGCTCCCGCTGTTCGATCGACCACGCACGTTGCTGCCCCAAGCCGCTGCGGCTCCCCGCATCGCTTCGATCGAAAATGCCAGTTGGGCGGAGACGCCGCTCGACGATTGGGTATTCGCGCCCGACTATGCGATTCCGCAGGTTGAAAATCATTTTGGCGTGCTCTCGCTGGAAGGCTTCGGCCTGGCCAATCGCGCCGCGGCTGCAACCGCAGCCGGCGCCATCCTGCATTATGTCCGCACCACGCAGCGCGGTTCGCTCGACCACGTCGATCGTATCGGCTTCTACGAGCGGCAGAACTGTCTCGTCCTCGACGCCGTCACGGTCCGCAATCTCGAATTGATCGAGCCGCTGTTCGCGGGCGGGGGCGACAACGCGACACTGTTTCGCTCACTTGATTGCACGGTGACGCCAATGGGCAAGCGCCTGCTGCGCGCCTGGATGCTGCGGCCATCGATCCATGCGTCGGAGATCACGCTCCGTCTCGATGCCGTCGAGATCATGGTGAAGGACCTCGTCGCACGCGAGGAATTGCGCCACTCGATGGAAGGCATCCTCGATCTGGAGCGCCTGCTCAGCCGCGTCACGCTGGAGACGGCGAACCCGCGTGACCTGCTGGCGCTGGCGACCTCTCTGGCGAAACTGCCCACCGTTCGCGCAGCCCTGTCGCGCCTCTCTGCCAAACGCTTGCGGGCATTGCACGAGCAGTGCGACGAACTCGCCGACTTGCGCACGCGCATCGAGACATCGCTGGAGGACGAACCGCCGCTCACGCTGGCCGATGGCGGCGTCATTCGCTCCGGCGTCGATCCTGCGCTCGACGAACTGCGCAGCCTCAGCCGCAACAGCAAGCAATACATCGCTCAGATTGAGCTGCGTGAGCGCCAGCGCACCGGCATTGGCTCGCTGAAGGTGAAGTTCAACTCGGTCTTCGGCTACTACCTCGAGATCTCGAAGGCCAACCTGCACCACGCGCCGCCCGACTACGAACGCAAGCAGACGCTGGTCAACGCCGAACGCTTCACCACGCCCGAGCTGAAAGAGTACGAAGCGAAAGTGCTGGACGCGCAGGAAAAGATGGTCGAGATCGAGCGGCGGCTCTTCACCGAGCTGCGCACCACCATTTCCGCCGAAGCTCGCCGAATTCGGCAGACTGCGCTGGCGCTGGCCGAGATCGATCTGCTGGCATCGTTCGCATCGCTGGCCGCCAATCGCAGCTATTGCCGGCCGAGGCTGGACGACAGCAGCGACATCGAGATCGTCGATGGCCGCCATCCGGTCATCGAGCAATTGGAGATCTCGGGCGTCGCCGACCGCTTCGTACCCAACGACATTTACCTGAATGGCACAACGCATGCGATCCTGCTGATCACCGGCCCGAACATGGGAGGGAAGTCGACGTATCTACGGCAGACCGCCCTCATCGTGCTGATGGCGCAGATGGGATCGTTTGTTCCGGCGCGCTCGGCGCGGCTGGGACTGGTCGACCGCATCTTCACTCGTATCGGCGCTGCCGACAACCTGGCGCGTGGCCGCTCCACTTTCATGGTCGAGATGACCGAAACGGCAGCGATCCTCAACACCGCGACGCCGCGCTCTCTGATTCTGCTAGACGAAGTCGGCCGCGGCACCGCAACCTACGATGGCCTGGCGATCGCGTGGGCTGCAGTCGAATACATCCACGCGAACACGCGCGCCAAAACGCTTTTCGCCACGCACTACCACGAGCTGACCGAACTCGCCGACCGGCTGAGCGGCGTGAAGAATTATCACGTCGGCGTGAAAGAGAGCGGCGGCGGAATCGTCTTCCTCCGCAAAGTGGAAGAGGGTGCTGCCGACAAAAGCTACGGCATCGAAGTTGCCAAGCTGGCCGGGTTGCCTAACGATGTGGTGAATCGCGCGCGTGAGGTTCTGGCCGAACATGAGAACGCCGAACGTAGCGCCGTAAACCATCTGGCACACGACGAAGCCCGCGCCGCTGGCCCCATGCAGCTCACCATCTTCACCCCGCTGTCGCAGAAGGTGGTCGACCGCCTGAAGGAAACCGACCTCGACCGACTGAGTCCACTCGAGGCGTTGAACTTGCTACACGAGTTGAAGAAGCAGATGGAGTGATGGTCAAGCTTACTTGGCGGGAAGAAACTCGATCTTAATAGTCCCTTTAGGAACGTTCTTGAAATCGTAATCTGCGGTGACGAGCGTTGCGTGATCTGACTTGTGGCTCGCCGTCAGAGCGCCGGCAAAGGCATCCGCGTAAGGAATACTGAAACTCCATTTGAATTTGCCGGCATGAGCGGCTGCGGCAGCGTCGACCGGCACGATGGTCAGGGGAAGAGCGGCCAAACTCGCCAGAATTGCTTCAGCACCCCCGCCGCTTTTCTTGTACAGCACGGCCACAACTTCGCCCCAGTTCACCGAACTCAGCAGGAGCTGTACATTGCCCTTTGCACTCTCATAGAAGAGATCGCGCACCCGGTCGAAGCCGGGTTCCTTGTCCGTGAAGCGCAGGATCGCGCTGGCGTCGAGAACGTAAGTCATCGCTTTTCATCGGCCCGGTGCATGCGCTCCCGCTCGGCGGATGCGCCCTTGGTGGTCCCGATGAGGCTGTCGATGAACTCTGGCGTTATGGGACGCACAATGAGGGCATTGCCCTCGCGCTGGATTGACACCTTTGTTCCTGCGGA
Organism: uncultured Acidobacteriaceae bacterium; assembly: GCA_963780495.1. Lineage (GTDB taxonomy): Bacteria > Acidobacteriota > Terriglobia > Terriglobales > Acidobacteriaceae > Bog-257. Next base: position 291,530 of record CAWACF010000019.1, on the reverse strand, counting down.
GAGCTTCATCTCCTCACGAAGCTCCGCTGGTATCACGAGTTGGCCTTTGGAGCTGATTGAGGCATAGAGCGTCACCATGGCTAACATATTACCACTTGTAAGGCATAGTAACAAGCATCTTACATATGCGATATTATCTTACGATTTATGACAAAAACTCTGATGTGCGCGACGATCGCGGCATGACTATGCTTTGTTGGCATTCGTGTTTATCTTTCTTCTCGCGAATCGCCCCTGACGCCGCAGGCGAATGTTACACGCGTCCTCATCTTCAAACGACAGCATCAACTGGAACTGCTCGACGGCGACATGGTCATCAAGACATATCGAGTGGCCATAGGCCGCGGTGGTTTGCCAGCAAAAGAACGGCAAGGCGACCACCGGACGCCAGAAGGCTTATATGAGATTGACCGCCGAAACCGGGACAGCAGATTCCATCGCGCCTTGCACGTTTCGTATCCGAATCAGACAGATCGCGAGCATGCTATTCGTCTCGGGGTCAGCCCTGGAGGCGACATCATGATTCATGGCATTATGAATGGCCTCGGTTGGTTGGGACCGATGCATCGCCTCGTCGACTGGACCGACGGCTGCATCGCAGTTACTAACACTGAGATCGAGGAAATCTGGACAGCCGTGCCCGACGGCACTCCAGTCGAAATTCGCCAGTAGTGTTTGCGTCTTAATCTATGAGTTTCTAAGATTGTCCCAAGCGTTAGGCTCAATATTGGAAGACTCATCCTACGCACCTGAATTCCTCCGTCCCACGCGTTACACTCTTCTATTCCCATGTCTTCAAAAAAGAACCTCGCACTTCGCCGGCAGGTCGGCCAACTGCTCATTATGGGCTTCGACGGCACGGTCCTGTCGCAACGTCTGCGCGTCATGCTCGGCAAGCTGCAGCCTGGCGGCATCATTCTGTTCAAGCGCAACCTGGAGCACGCCGAGCAGACGCATGCTCTGCTCTCCGCGGCGCAGAAGGCCACCGCTACTCCGATGTTCCTTTGTGTCGACATGGAGGGCGGCACCGTCGATCGCCTGCGCGACGTCATCGCGCCCATTCCTCCGGTGAGCGAGGTCGCCGCCGCCGGATCGAAGAAGCTCTTCCGTCGTCACGGTCGGCTGATCGGCGAAGAAGTGTGCGCGCTGGGTTTCAACACCGATTTCGCCCCCGTCTTCGATCTCCGCTTCGAGGAATCGAAAAGCGTGCTCGGTTCGCGAACCGTCTCGGAGACACCCAAGGAGACCATAGCCTATGCCCGCGCCTTTCTGCGTGGCCTGCGTGATTGCGGCGTGCTCGGCTGCGGCAAGCACTTCCCCGGACTCGGTGGCGCTAACCTCGATAGCCACGAACTTATGCCTTCCATTGACAAGAAGTGGAAGCAACTGTGGAAGGAAGATCTCGCTCCGTATCGCAAGCTGCATCGCGAGCTGCCCTTCATCATGGTCGCGCACGCAGCCTATCCCCAGGTCACGGGCGACCACACTCCCGCATCGCTGTCGAAGAAGTGGATGAGCGGCGTCCTGCGCAAGAAAATAGGCTATGACGGGCTCATCATCACCGACGATCTCGACATGGGCGGCGTGCTGGCGGCCGCGTCGATCGAAGATGCAGCAGTCGAGACCCTGCGCGCCGGCGCTGACATGTTTCTGGTTTGCCAGAAAGAAGAAAGCGTGCGACGCGCGTTCGAAGCCGTTCTAAAGCGCGCCGAAGCCGACAAGAAATTCGCGCGGTTGGTCGCCGAGAAGTCCGAGCGCGTGCTCGACGCGAAGAAGAAATCCAAGGCGCTTAAGGCGAAGATGGCGCCCCCGCCCAAGCAGAAAACGGTGGAGCGGCTGACGCGCAAAATCTGGCAGTTCAGCGAAGAGCTGCGCCTGCGCTTTGCCGCCGCTGACGAGGTGGGCGGGTGATCGTCGCAGGCGTGATGAGCGGCACCTCCGCCGACGGCATCAATGTCGCCCTCGCGCGAATTCAGGGCCGCGGCTTCCGCTCCCGCCTGGAGCTGCTGGCTCACTACCAATTCCCTTACCCCTCCGACGTTCGACGCACAATTCTCGCGACGATGAATGCCTTGTCGGCCAGCGTCGCCGATCTGTCGCGTCTCAACTTTCTACTGGGCGAGCTTTACGCCGAAGCCGTTCGCACTGCTCAGCGTCGCGCGCGCCTGGAGTGTCAGCTGGTCGGCTGTCATGGCCAGACCATCTATCACCAGGGAGCAGCCAAGCCCTTTCTCGGCCGCCGCATTGCCTGCACCTGGCAGACCGGCGAAGGCGCAATCATCGCGGCGAGGCTGGGTGTGCCCGTAGTCAGTGATTTCCGTCCCGCCGACATGGCTGCCGGGGGCAAAGGTGCGCCGCTGGTTCCGTTCCTCGATTACGCGCTCTACCGCCACCGCCGCTACGGACGCATCGTGCAGAACCTTGGCGGGATCGGGAACCTGACGGGAATTCCTCCACGCGCAGAACCGGATGACATCGTCGCCTTCGATACCGGGCCCGGCAACATGGTCATCGACGCTGTCACCGAGCATCTCTTCGACAAACCCTACGATCGCAACGGGCGCCTGGCTGCGCGCGGTGAACCGATCGAGCGCGTACTGCGTGAACTGTTGCGCAATCCGTATTTCCGGCAGAAGCCGCCGAAGACCGCCGGACGCGAGCAGTTCGGCCGCGAGTTCGTCCGCGAATTTCTTCGGCTCTGCCGCCGTGCCGACGGGAATGACATCGTCGCCACGGCAACGGCGCTCACCGCGCGTTCGATTGGGCTTGCCGTGCGCAAATTCGTGCTGCCGCTGATTGAACCTCCGGCGCGCTTTCGCGAGTTCGTCGCCTCCGGCGGCGGCACGAAGAACGCCACGCTGATGGCAATGATCCGCGAGGAGCTTGCGCCGCTGAAGATGCGTGTGCGTGCGACCGACGACCTCGGCATGCCCTCGGAGGCCAAGGAAGCTGCGGCGTTCGCGCTGCTCGCCTATCAAACCTGGCGAAGATTGCCATCCAACGTTCCCTCGGCGACCGGCGCCGACCGGCCTGCAATTCTCGGCAAGGTCAGCTATGCGTAGGGGGTTTGCTCACCACGAAGAACACGGAGCGCACGGAGAAAAAAGAATATGATCTCCGTGCGCTCCGTGTTCTCCGTGGCGATGATGCTCTTCGTCATGTTCTCCTCTGCCTGCTCGCGCAGACCCGATCCGAATACGCTGGTCATGATCATCGAGAGCAGCCCCATCAATCTCGACCCGCGTGTCGGCGTCGACGGGCAATCGCAGCGCATCGACGAACTGCTCTTCGACTCGCTACTCCGTCACGACGATCACTTCAACCTGCAACCCGAGCTCGCCGACCGCTGGGAGATTACCGATCCGCTGACCTACGTCTTCCACCTGCATCCGGGCGTGCGCTTTCACAATGGACAGCCGCTCACCTCCCGCGACGTGAAGTGGACCTTCGACTCGCTCATCAACGGCAAAATTCGCAGCCCGAAGGCCGGAACGTTCGCGCAGGTCAGCCGCATCGACACCCCCGACGACTACACCGTCATCTTCCACCTCAAGCAGCCATACGCATCGCTGTTGTGGAACCTGTCGGGCGCCGCCGGAGTCGTTCCTTACGGGAGCGGCGAAGATTTCAACCGCAAGCTGATTGGCTCCGGCCCATTCCGCTTCGTCAGCGCGCAGCAGGACAAAGAAGTGATCGTCGAACGCAATCCGAATTACTGGGGCACGCCGGCCAAGCTGCCTCGCGTGGAATTTAAGGTCATCCCTGACTCCACCACGCGCGCGCTCGAACTCCGCAAGCAGAGCGCCGACGTCGCCATCAACTCCCTGACGGCCGATACCGTCGTCACACTCCAACGCGATCCCAATCTTAGCGTGATGGAAGCGCCGGGCACCATCTACGCATACATCGCGCTCAACCTGCGCGATCCCGTTCTCAAAGATGTACGTGTGCGGCAGGCGATCGCGTGCGCCATCAATACGCAGCCCATCATTCATTACCTGCTGCGCGACGAAGCGCGACCGGCCTACAGCATTTTGCCGCCCCAGCATTGGGCCTACGACGGTAATGTGGCGCGCTACCCGCACGATCCCGGGCGTGCAAGCCAACTCCTCGATGAAGCCGGATACCCCACGAAGAACGGTGTGCGCTTCCACATCACTATGAAGACCTCGACGGAGGAATCGACGCGATTGCTGGCGGCGGTGCTCCAGCAGCAGCTACGCGAGGTTGGCATCGCGCTCGACATCCGCTCTTTCGAATCGGCGACATTCCTCGCTGACGTCACCAAAGGCGCATACCAGATTCACTCGTTGCGTTGGATTGGCGGCAACCAGGACCCCGACATGTTCGAGAACGTCTTTGCCACCTCCAGCTTCGCACCCAAGCGGGCCAATCGGACGTTCTACTCCAACCCGCGTGTCGATGCCCTGATTAAAGAAGGCCGCAGTACGCTCGACCAGGCGAAACGCAAAGTCATCTACGACGAGGTTCAGCAAATCCTCGCCGAAGACGTCCCTTACATTAACCTTTGGTATCTGGACAACGTTCTGGTACACACGAACCGAGTACACGGCATCGAGCTTTCACCGGCGGGAAATTACGATTTTCTGAAGAGGGCTGAGCTGGGGCAGTAGAGTTCGTCCCGACGGTCAATGCTGATGTCGATTTTAGTGCTGATCGGACCTGTCAACCGTCCGATAAGACTTGTGTCAGGACAACGCTTGAGCTGTGCCGCACGGCATAATAAAGGAAATGGCTTTAGCCACTGCACATTCTCGGCGGGGGCTAAAGCCTGCATAAACGAACTTCCCAATTGCCACGACTGAAGTCTTGCCCTGACAGAAAGCAAACTCGCCGCTACAGACCCTCGTGCAACGAGGCCAAGCCGAAGCGATCGCCTTTGAATATGCGATGCGGCAGCGCCTGCCGTTCGTGCTCCTCCTGGTGGCACTTCCAGCACAGCGGGCGCGTGTGTTCCAGCGCCGTCTGCAAGTCTTCCGCGGGCATGTCGCGTAGCTCGAAGAGCTCGTGATGCTGATTGAGAACGCCTAGCCGGCCCTGCCGCCAATCGTCGGGTGTGATGGCGCGCGTGCAGATTGCACAGGTTTTGCCGCCGCTCCATTGCGAGAGCAGGCGCTCCAGGTTTTCCGGCGAAGGATCCAGTTGCGCCAGGCACTCCTGTCCGCAGTCACCCTTTTCCGGCCAGCGCGAGCACGATTGCAACCGCGAATGCTCCAGCCCCCGCAGCGATGTCTGGAAGGCATAGTCGTTGTCGACTTCGACATCGACCGGCTGCCCGTTCTCGGGACATTTCACGGACTTGCGGCCTTGATTCTTGTAATAGTCCTGTAGCGCCATCGCCACGGGGGCGCCGGTAACGAGAGTCGCGGCGAGGAAGAACAGGAGGAACGGAAAAATCGCAAAGATCAGGTAATCGGACATTACGCACCTGCGGCCGCGGGAGCAGCCTTGCGTCTGTTTGTACCGCGCTTGTCACAAGGATTCAGTGACATAGCTCACATGAGGTTGTGACGTGATTTTTGAGGCGCGTTGGAATCCCGTTCGTAGCTCTCTACGCCGCCACCGGTTCGGCGACTTCCAGCTCCGGCGTCGCCGTCTCCGGCACCGTCAGCTGGAACCACAGGGCTCCCGCCACCGCCAGTCCCGCAAACAGGATGAACATCGCCGTGAAGCCCAGGTGCTGGATGAGTACTCCGGTAATCAGCGGCCCCGCCACGCCCCCGACGGCGAGCGCCGTGGCGAACAATCCCATGAGCGTATTGAAGCCCCCCTTACCGCGCGTCAAATCGGCTGACATTGACACAATCGCTACGCCGTAGATTCCTGCGCCAATTCCGTCGAGTGTCTGCAAACCGACCAGCGCCGTCGGACTGTGCACGAATGCGTAGCTCAGGATGCGCAGCGGCAGCACCCAGAAGGCAATCGCCATAACCGGCTTGCGTCCCCAGCGGTCGGACAGAACCCCGGCTGCCAGCGATACCGGCACCATCACGCTCTGCGCGGTCAAGACGGTTGCGGTCATCAGGGTGTTCGATCCGCCAAGCTTCTTCACATAGAGCGCAACCGCGGGAAGGATGGGCGCGTTAGCGAAATGGAAGAGCGCGACCGCGACAAACAGCATCGCGATTGGACGCTGCTGCAGCAGTTTTCGAATCGGGATGCCATCTTTGTGATTGTCCGTGCGTCCGGTGGCGAGGTAAGGATTGAGATCTCGGGAGCGGATGAACAGCACCGATGCTGCCGCCAGCGCTGAGCTGACGCCAACAGCATAGAAGATGGCCGGCAGGCCGAAGCGGGCGACGATAGCGATTCCAGCCACGGCGGCGACAATGTTGCCTGCGTGGTTCCAGCTCTGGTTCGCCCCAATCGTCCTGTCCAGTCGCGCGTGCCCCACCAGCGAAAGCGCGAGCGCGGCGAGCACGGGTCCAAAGAAGCTTTGCGCCGCGCCTGCCGTAAACAGCAGCGTGAGCATTCCGGAGAAGCTGTGCGCCATTGCCGGCAAAAAGACGAAGCACCCGCCCGTCACCGCACAGGTCACAGCGAACAGAGCTCGACGCGCGTTGACGCGGTCCGTCAGCAGGCCTGCGGGGGTCTGCAAGAGTAGGGTGCCGAGCCCGGCGACCGCCGTAGCCACTCCAATGGCGTCATATTGCCAGCCGGCGGCTCGCAGGAAACCGTTCAGCACCGGCAGCACAACGCCGACGGATTCCGCCTGGAAGAAATTCGCTGCGTTCAGTCCGGCACGGCTGATAAACGCCTCGCGGGGTAATATCTTACGCTGTGGGATATCGCGGTCCGGCATCGCCCAAGGTCACTTAACTCTTATCTGATGCACAAAGACCACAGGCTCATGGGGGAGGAAATGCAAAGAAATGTGAACCGGGCGGGCATTGCAGCTATGAATTAAGACGCGAAGAGGTTCCCGTTTGTGATCGGACCCGAGGCAACGCTGCGGCGAGGCAAATTTCGTCCATATCCGGGCCTGCTATAAACAAAACGCCAGACGCGCAGACCGCACTCAGTAACATGAAATTAACATTCCGTCGCTCGCCCCACCGTATAAAATGCAAGTCTATGCAAGACAAGCCATTAGAGATTGAAAAGATAGAAGATGTTCCCGGGACCACGGTGCTTCGCCTGCATGGCCCCCTTTTGCTGGGCAACTTCTTCCCGTTGCAAACTATGGTCCGCTCGGACAACGCTCCGCTGCTCATCCTGGATGTGACCGACATGCCGTACATCGACTCCGCCGGGATCGGCTGCCTGGTGGGCGCGCATGTCTCGCGCGAAAACTCCGGCCGCAAGCTGATCATGGTGGGCGCGAACGACCGGCTGCAAACCTCGCTCAAGGTCACTAAGTGCGACCAGCTATTCACGATGGCGCCTACCGTGCAAGAGGCCTTGGTCATCGCCGGCGGCGTGTAGCGAGACGGCCGCTCTGGCCGATCCATCTTTCTGATAGACTCTCCCGCTAGATGTGGGTGCCCAAGCCGTCCGGCTTTTGCGCAAGTGTCTCCCATTGCCCCGCCCTCGTCAGATTAGGAGGATTCGTATGTCTGCTACCGCAACCGCTCCTCAACTTCACAATCGCGTACAGGAATTCATAGCTCATCCACGCAAAATGCTGATCGACGGCAAGTGGGTGGCCGCTGCTTCCGGCAAGACCTTCCCCGTGTATAACCCGGCGACCGGAGAAGTGCTGGCGCAGGTTGCCGAGGGCGATCGCGAGGACATTAATCGCGCGGTCAAGGCCGCGCGCAAGGCCTTCGAGCATGGGCCTTGGTCGACGATGAGTTCCTCCGAGCGCGGTCGCCTGATCTGGAAGCTTGGCGACCTGATCGAGCAGCATACGGAAGAATTCGCGCAACTGGAATCACTGGACAACGGTAAGCCGCTGGCGGTGGCGCGCGTTGCCGATGTCCCGCTGGCTGTCGACCTTCTCCGCTATATGGCTGGCTGGGCCACGAAGATCGAAGGCAATACGATTCCGATTTCGGCGAGTTCGCCGCACGTGAAGTACTTCGCCTACACCCGCCGCGAGCCGATCGGAGTTGTCGGGCAGATCATTCCCTGGAACTTCCCGCTGCTGATGGCTGCATGGAAACTTGGACCGGCGCTGGCCACCGGCTGCACTGTGGTTCTGAAGCCCGCGGAGCAGACGCCGCTGAGCGCGCTGTTCCTCGCCGACCTTATTGCTGAAGCCGGCATTCCTGACGGCGTGGTGAACGTCGTCCCCGGCTACGGCGAGACCGCCGGAGCCGCGCTGGCGGCGCATCCCGACGTCGACAAGGTCGCATTCACCGGATCAACCGAGGTCGGCAAGCTGATCCTGCAGGCGGCCGCCGGCAATCTGAAGAAAGTATCGCTCGAGTTGGGTGGTAAATCCCCCAATGTGGTATTTGACGACGCCGACCTGAAGTCAACGATCCCCGGCGCGGCGAACGCCATTTTCTTCAACCATGGCCAGTGTTGCTGCGCCGGATCGCGCCTCTACGTCGAGCAGGCAATCTTCGACGACGTGGTCGGTGGCGTGGCCGAGCGCGCCAAGAACATCAAGCTGGGTCACGGCTTCCATCCGGATACGACGATGGGCCCGCTGGTCTCGGAGGAGCAGATGAATCGCGTATGCAGCTATCTCGATTCCGGATTGAACGAAGGCGCAGAAGCTGTGGTCGGCGGCAAACGCTGTGAAGGCCTGGGATATTTCGTCGAGCCGACGGTAATGGTGAAGACGAATCCGGATATGAAGGTGGTCAAGGAAGAAATCTTCGGACCGGTGGTGTGCGCCATGCCCTTCAAGGATCCTGACAAGCTCGTAGCCGAAGCTAACCAGAGCGAGTACGGACTGGCCGCCGCGGTGTGGACCCGGGATTTGAGCAAGGCGCATCGCATCGCCGAGAAGCTGCGCGCCGGCACAGTGTGGATCAACTGCTACAACGTCTTCGACGCAGCCATGCCCTTCGGCGGATATAAGCAGTCGGGCTGGGGCCGCGAGATGGGTCACGAGGTGTTGGAGCAGTACACCGAGGTGAAGGCGGTTTGCGTAGCAATCTAGAGGCGGTTCTCCGCGCGGTGAGTGATCGGTGCTGAGGGATCACTGTTGAATTAGAAACTCGAGAGTGCCCCGTTCTAACTCTAATTTTGGACCAGGGCGGGGTCTGTGATTCCGCTACTGTATCATCCACATTTCAGCATTTCTTGCGGCACAAGGTTCTGGCATCATGTGTCTCGCACCAGCGAGCACTTTATATGAAGCCAGCCCACTCCGCGCATTCGTTTGCCCTGCGGCCCGCAAGCTCTCACGCCATCAGGTCGGTCGCAATTCTTGCCATATTCCTGCCTGTTTCTCTCGTCGCCCAGTCCCAGATCAGCGCTCCGCCTGCGCCTCCAACCAGACCGGCGACGCAGATTCCCGCACCCAGCATGCCGTACAACCCGTCGGTCGTGATTACGCTCGATCAGGCGATCGATTTCGCGCGGCATAACAATCCCGAGCTACAGGCGCAACGCACCTTGGTCTACCAGAACCGCGAGCAGGAAGTAACCGCCAACTTGCGCCCGAATCCGACCTTGTCATGGGACGCGCAATACCTGCCAATATTCGACCCACACCTGTTTTCCTCTGATTACACTGACCAGACGGAGCAGTTTGACGCCGGGATCAGCTACCTATTCGAGCGCGGCAAGAAGCGGCAGAACCGGCTGCTGGCAGCCAAGGGGGCGACTGCTGTAAGCGAGGCTCAAGTCGCAGACGCCGAGCGCACCACGGTCTCTCAAACCGCGCAGCAGTTCGTGAGCGCGCTCCTTGCCAAATCGAACCTCGACTTTACCGAGCACCTGCTCGACAGCTATCAGCACACCGTTACCATCAGCCAACAGCAGCAGAAAAAGGGCAAAATGACCACCGCCGATCTGCTGAAGATCCAATTGCAGACGCTTCAGTTCCAGAATGACGTTACCGGCGCCCGTATCGCCCTGGCGCAGGCCCTCAACAGCCTCCGCCAGCTGATCGGCTTCGACTCAGTGCCCCGAGACTACGACATTGTGGGATCGTTAACTTATTCTCCCGTTACCCTGACATTGTCAGACTTACAGACCAAGGCGTTGGCTTCACGACCCGATTTGGAAGCCGCGCGCCGCGGCGTTTCCGCGGCCCAAAGTCAGATCGGCCTCGCAAAGGCGGAGGCCAAGCAGGACCTGAACGTTACCTTCGATTACACGCACGTCAATGCCGCGAATCTGGCGGCCTTTTACTTCCAAATCCCGCTTCCAATCTTCAATCGCAATCAGGGCGAAGTGGCCCGGACCTATTACGCGCTGGCCCAATCGCAGTTCCTGGAGAAAGCCTCGGAGCAGCAGGTGCTGACCGACGTGAAAAATGCCTACGAAACGCTGCTCAACAGCCGCGACATCCTGCAGATGTACGATGCCGACTACCTTGGAAAGGCACAACAGTCCCTGGACCTGGCGCAATCGTCTTATGCCCACGGCTCTGCCACACTTCTGGATTTTTTGGATGCCCAGCGCAGCTACAGCTCCACCGAATTGAGCTACCGCCAGGCGCTGGCGTCCTATATGCAGGCAATGGAGCAACTCCGACAAGCAGTGGGCACAAGGCAGCTGCAATAAACGGCGCTTAGATTTTCGGACGAATTCGAAGACTGCATCCCGACGACTTCCAACCTATAATCGCTCCATGCCGTTCAAGCGTTCGACCCGCACCTACGACGAGGAGTCGCTGTACGAATACGCCGTGGGAGCACTGGGCCGGCAGATGCGAACGGTCGCCGAGATTAAGCGCCTGATGCGCCGCCGCGTCGGCGAACAGCCTCACGGCGAATTGCTGGTTGAAGTGGTGGTGGCGCGGCTAAAGCAATACAAATATCTGAACGATACGTCTTACGCCGAGAGCTACACCCGCTTTCGCAAAGAGAACGAAAAATTCGGGCGGCTGCGCGTCACCCAGGACTTGAAGGCTAAAGGCGTGCACGCTGACATTGTCGACAGTACGGTTCGTTCGGCCTACGACGAGGTGAATGAAGAGCAACTGGCGCGCCAGTTTCTGCAACGCAAACGCATCTCCAAGCCCGAAGGCCAGAAGCAGGCGGCTCGCATCTTCCGCACTCTATCTCGAGCCGGCTTTCCCAGCCGCATCATCTTCCGCATTTTGAAGACTTGGGATGTGGACGACGAGACCATTTCCACCCTGGAAGAGGAAAGCAGCAGTAGTCAGTAGTCAGTCGTCAGTCGTAGGCAGTCCGTCGTCGTCAGGGCATGGCCGATAGCTGGCGGCCCGATGGCCGATAGCCTTTTCCCTGCTATCCTGAGCGCATCCGATCATGCGTCCCGTCAGCCGCACATCGAAGATCGCGCTGTTCGTCACGCTGGGCGTGTGTATCGCCGTGGCCGCCACGGTTCTCAGCACCAGTTGGATTATCCTCAACTGGCGTGAGATCGTGCCGCTGATCCTGGGCGTCATTTTCTTCGGCTTCATCATCGCCGGTGTCATCCTCAACACCATCTTCCTGGTCCGCGAAGTGCGCCGCAACGAGCAGCAGGACAGCTTTCTCAACGCGGTCACCCACGAACTGAAAACGCCGATCACTTCGATCCGGCTGTATCTTGAGACGCTGCAAAAGCGCGACGTGGCGGAGGAGCAGCGCCGGGAATTCTATCAGGTGATGCTCGAAGACACCGATCGCCTGCTGGGCACGGTCGAAGGTGTGCTGCGCGCAGCACGCATCACCCAAAAGAACGCGGTGCTCTCGCGCAACGAGGTGCCCGTCGGCCCGCTGGTGCAGGAGGCGGTCGACCTGGCGCGCTCGCGGCATCATCTGACGACTGAGGCCCTCGACTGGTCGCCCGACGGACGTCCGGGCGAGCAACTCACGGTAGTTGGAGATCACGACGAGCTGTTTACCGCGCTGACCAACATCCTGGATAACGCCGTGAAGTATTCGTCGCAGGACCCCGTTATCCGCGTCGCGGTACAGACTCCTGATCTGGAGCGGGTTCTCATTCGGGTGCGCGACAACGGTGTCGGCATCCCACGCGGCGAATTGAAGCGGGTGTTTAAGCGCTTTTATCGTGTCCTGACCCCAGGGGCATCGCGGGTGAAGGGCAGCGGGCTGGGGCTGTTTATCGTGCGCGCGATTGCCCGGCGCCACGGCGGCGACGCTCGCGCCGAGAGCGAGGGCGAAGGACGCGGAACCACTGTTACCATTGAGTTGCCGAGGAAGGGCCAGTGAACGATATCCTGGTAGTAGAAGACGAAGAGCACCTGGCGCGCGGCCTGAAATTCAATCTGGAAGCCGAGGGCTACCACATCGAGGTGGTAGGCAACGGAGAGCGCGCGCTGGACATGCTGCTCAAGGAGCGCAGCCAGTTCGATCTGCTGGTGCTCGACGTGATGCTGCCCGGCAAAGACGGTTTCACCGTTGCCACCGAGCTGCGCAAGGCCAGCAACTACATCCCCATGCTGATGCTCACGGCGCGCAGCCGGCCCGAAGATGTGTTGAAGGGCTTCGCCTCCGGCGCCGACGACTACCTGCCTAAACCCTTCGACCTTGCCATCCTGCTGGCCCGTATCCGCAGTCTGCTGCGCCGCCGCGATTGGGGTCGCACACTGCTTACTGATCCTCCGGCCGAGGCACGCGTCGCCGAGGCGCACGACGCTGGTTCTCTGCGCGAGTTCGATGTCTACGTCTTCGGCGATAAGCAGGTGGACTTCGGCACGCTGGAGCTGCGCGCCAACGGCAAGATCTTTCGCCTGACGCTGATGGAGGCCGAGCTCATGCGGCATCTCATTCGCAACAGCGGCCGCGTCGTTTCGCGCAAGTCAATCCTCGAGGAAGTTTGGGGACTACACGAAGACACCGACACCCGTGCCATCGACAACTTCGTGGTGCGGCTGCGCAAATATATCGAGAAGGACCCGTCCCATCCCGAACACCTGCTGACCGTGCGTGGAGTGGGCTATCGTTTCATGCCGGAACCGGCAGAGGAGAAGTAGCGGCGGCTCGGTGGTACGGCAGTCCAAATACCGCTGAAGCTAGGTTAATGCGGACCTTCAGGTCCGCGTCAAAGCTTCCCCCGATTCTTTTTGTCATCCCGAGCGCAGCGAGAGATCTGCTTTTCCGCATCTCGGGACAAATCGGCTTTCCCAACAACAAGCCCGAAGCGAAAGACGAACGGCGGCCTCACATCACCGGCGGCACCGTAATTCCCATCACCCCAAGCACGCGAGTCAACTCACGCCGCACAACCGCTGCAGTCGCGAGCAAAAACTTTTTCCGATCCTCATCAGCTTCGGTCAGGATGTGGTGCCGGTGATAGAAGTTGTTGAACTGTTGCGCCAGTTGAAACGCATGCTTCGCGGCGAAGGCCGGCTCCGTCGTCGCAATACACTGCTCAATCACAAAGGAAGTCTTGCTGGCAAGCAGCCACAGCTCCCAAATCTCGGTGCCGCTGGCTTCGGCGAAGTGATGCGCGTAGTCGATTTCGGCGGCCAGCGTCTGCTCCGGCTCGACGCCGGCCTTGCGAAAGATATTGGTGGCCCGTACGACCGCGTACTGGGCGTATGGTCCGGTCTCGCCCTCGAAGGCCAGCGCTTCCTTGAAATCGAAGGCGATTACGGACTGCTTGGTGAACTTCAGCATGAAGTAGCGCAGCGCTCCGATGGCAATCTGGGTCGAGATTCGGACTCGCTCCCGTTCGCTCAGCTCAGCATGACGTGCGTCGACTTCTTTCTTTGCAGCGACGATCAGCGCATCCAGCAGATCGTCAGCCTTGACGCCGAAGCCTTTGCGGCCAGATACCTCAATGTAGGACTTCGCACGATCTTCCTCTTTCACGTCGTACCCGAGCTCAATCGCACAACGTGGCGTGAGCGCCACCATCTCATAAGAAAAATGCGTGTAGTGCGCGGCCTGCTCCGTATAGCCCAACAGCCGCAGTGCTTCGACGACCGTGTTCTGCGGATCGCTCTGCCGCGAGTCGATCACATTGTAGATTGCAGCCACGCTGCCGAAGTGCGGATGGTCAGGCTCACCCTGTTCGGCCGAGATCCAGACCTCGTGATTGTTGGGGTACTTGTAGAAGCGGCGATAGCCGAAGTCGCGTCCCAACAGCCCGAACTTCCAGAGGTGATAGGCAATGTCCTTGCCGACATAACCAACCGTGCCATTCGAGCGCACGATGACCTTCGCGTCCTCGTCCGGGCCGGTTTTTTCGTCCAACACTTCGGGAGATATCGCTGATCCGGAAGAATCCGGGTGCCCCATTTCAGCGCCTTCCTTTGGTGCTGAAGTGGGGGTTTCCGTGGACGAGGAAGGATCAGCGGCTTCACGCAACAACTTCTTGGACGAAGGCCGCGTCATCACCCAGCAGCCCTTGTTCTTCCCTTCGGTCTCGTAGTAAAGCACGCCCTTCTGCTTCAGTAGTTCAAACGCCGCGTCCCAGAAGTGCAGGTGCAGGATCTCGCTTTCGCGCGGCAGGAAGTCATACTCGATGTCGAGGCGGTCCATGGTCTCGAGATGCCGCCGCAGCACGGCAACGGAGATCATCTCGGCGATCTCAGCCAGGCTGTTGCCGCCCTGTTCGATCGCGTGTAGCGCATGCTGGCGCGCCTTCAAATGCTCCTTGTCCTCTTCATACCATTGCGAAACGCGGGCGTACAGATCCCAGCAGTGGTAATCGAAGAGCGGCGTCCAGCGGATCAGGTCGGCAATCTCGGCTTTGGATTTCTTCTCCAGCGTGACGAAACCGACCACCACGTCCGCCACCTGCACGCCGGTGTTGTCGATGTAGTTCTGCACGTCGACTGTGTGCCCGGCGGCGCGCAGCAAGCGAACGAAGGTGTCGCCGAGAATGGCGTTGCGCAGATGCCCAATGTGCGCGGCCTTGTTGGGATTGATCGAGGTGTGCTCGACCATGATTTTTCCGCTAACGTCGGCAGCGCCTTCGCCTTCGTGGGTCGCAGCGCCAATTGTTTCTCCGGCGGCGAGAGCTTTGGCGGTAACCTCGCGCTTCAGTCGGGCGTTAATGTATCCGGCGCCGGCGACTTCGAATTTCTCAAAGCCGTCAGGTACGGGCAGGGCGGCGGCGATCTCTTCGGCAATCTTGCGCGGCGCTTTGCGCAGACGTTTCGCCAGCTCGAAGGAGAATGGCAGCGCGAACTCGCCCATCGCAACGTCCGGCGGCTGGTCGATAACGATGTTGGGCAGGTCGACATCGTACTTTTCGCGCAAGAAGTCGCGGGCGTGGGCGGCGAGTATTTTTTGTTGTTCCAGGTACATTGGGCTGTTAGCTCTTAGCTGTTAGCAAAACATTTGCGCGGGGGTTGATTGAGCCTGTCTCGCCCGAATCGCATCGTCCGGCGAGTAAACCCAGTAAACTTTCGACGCTCGTTTCTACTCGTGAAGTTGCGCTCCACACAACGTACTCGGTTCTGTCATGCAACTATTCAGAATAACAAAGCTGATCCCGGTGATTTGCTGAGAGCTAAGAGCCAACGGCCTCATGCTACAAGTGGACGCGAGAAGCGAAGTGCGGATGGCGAACAGGCCTTTCCACGTTTGACGCTCCCACGCGCCTTACCTATGATGAAATTTCTCCTTCTCGCGCGCATTTGCGCGCGATCCGGGCGGCTCCCATGCGCATAGCTTATCTCGATTGCTTCTCCGGCATCAGCGGCGACATGTTTCTGGGCGCGCTGCTCGACGCCGGAGTTCCGTTCGCGATCTTTGAGAAGACCGTCGCCGATCTCGACATCGGAGCCTCGCTGGAAATCTCGCGCGTCGATCGCGGCGGAATCTCGGCCACCAAACTGGACGTGATCGTCAACGGCGAGAAGGACCTGCCGCGGGAAGAGTTCTGGGAAAAGCAGCGGTCGATGGCTGGCGGTCAGAAGGCGGAACATGCGCACTCGCATAAGCATGAAGACCACGCCGCGCATTCGCATGAGCGTGGTCACGCACACGGCCGTAGCCTTTCTGAGATCCTGAGCATCATTTCCAGCGCTCCGCTAAGCGACCGCGCGAAGCAGGCTGCTAACGAGATTTTTCTCGCGCTGGGCGCGGCTGAAGCCAAGATTCACAATGTCGACCTCGAGGGCATTCACTTTCATGAGGTCGGATCCGCCGATGCAATCGTTGATATCGTTTGCGCGGCTGTGGGCGCCGAAGCGCTTGGAGTCGATCAGTTCATCTGCTCGCCTTTAAATGTGGGGGGCGGATCGGTCACCTGCGCGCATGGCGTTCTGCCGGTGCCCGCACCGGCGACGCTGGAACTACTGCAAGGCGCGCCGATTTATTGCGGCGAAATTCAGAAGGAGCTGGTCACGCCCACCGGCGCCGCTATTGTGAAAGTCTTGGCGTCGAGCTTCGGCCCCCGGCCTTCTATGACGACGGAGCAGATTGGCTATGGCGCCGGGTCCCGCAACTTCGCCGGACACGCCAATGTCCTTCGCATCGCGACTGGCCAGACTGCCGGTGTGTCAGCGACAGCCGAGAAGTTGGGCGTGGAAGAAGAGATTGTCATCCTCGAAGCCAACCTCGACGACCTGAACCCGCAACTCATCGGCTACATCATGGATTTAGCGTTTGCCGAGGGCGCGCTCGATGTCTTCAACACCCCGGTGCAGATGAAGAAGAACCGTCCGGGCACGGTGCTGACCATTCTCGCGCCGACTGATCGCGAAGAACGCCTGCGGGCGCTGCTCTTCCGCGAGAGCTCGACGCTGGGTATTCGCCTCCGGCGCGAGAAGCGCCACGCGCTGCCGCGTCATCATGAAGCCGTGGCCACACCTTGGGGCGAGGTGCGCATGAAGGTTGCCGGCATGAACGGCGCCGCCTCGCAGTACGCGCCCGAGTATGAAGATTGCCGGCGCATCGCCGCCGAACATAATGTGCCGCTGAAGCATGTGATGCAGGAAGCCGTTCGTTTGTATCTGGACCGACAGCATGGATAAACTCGACAAGTTTTACATCACCACGCCTATCTATTACGTCAACGCGCGGCCGCACATAGGGCACACGTACACCACCGTCGTGTGCGATGCCATTGCACGGCGCCAGCGCATGATGGGCCTGGACACGTTCTTCCTCACCGGCACCGACGAGCACGGGCAGAAGATCGAGCGCTCGGCGGCAGCAGCCGGCTGCTCGCCGAAAGAGTTTGCCGACAAAGTTTCCGCCGAGTTCCGCGGCCTGTGGGACAAGATGAAGATCACCTACGACGACTTCATCCGCACCACCGACCCGCGGCACATGCGCGGGGTGCAGGCCATGTTCACCCGCCTGCAGGAGCGCGGCTACATCTACAAGGGTTCATACAGCGGCCAGTACTGCGTCTTCGACGAACTCTACGTCGACGCGGTCGGACCGGGCGCGCCCTGCCCTGAGTGCGGGCGGCCGACTGAAACCGTTCACGAGGAGAACTACTTCTTCAAGCTCTCGGAAATGGGAGACCGGCTGCTCAAGTATTACGACGAGCATCCCGACTTCATCCGTCCGGAGACGCGCCGCAACGAGGTCATCGCTTTCGTGCGCAGCGGCCTGCGCGATCTGTCGGTGAGCCGCACCTCGTTCAAGTGGGGCATCCCTGTGCCGGGCGATCCCAAGCACGTGATCTATGTGTGGCTGGATGCGCTGGCGAATTACATGACCGCGCTCGGCTTCGGCTCCGACGATCCCAAGGATCAGGAGAAGCTGGCGCGCTACTGGCCGGCGGACGTGCATATGATCGGCAAGGAGATCGTGCGCTTTCACTGCGTCTACTGGCCGGCGTTCCTGATGGCGGCCGACTTGCCGCTGCCAAAATCGATTATCGCGCATGGCTGGCTGCTGTTTGAAGAGAGCAAGATGTCGAAGTCGCGCGGCAACATCGTGCGCAGCGACACCATCCTTGACACGCTGGGCCAGGACGCGTTGCGCTATTTCCTGCTGCGCGAAATCGTCTTCGGACAGGATGGCTCGTTCAGCTTCGACGCCCTGGTGCAGCGCTATAACGGCGACCTGGCGAACGGACTGGGCAATCTTTCCAGTCGCACGCTGTCCATGATCGTCCGCTACTTCGGCGGAGAAGTTCCCTATCCGAGCAAAGCGGCGTCGCTGAATCCGGCCTTTGTCGAGAAGGAAACTGCTCTGAAACAGCAGGCCGAGTCGACCATTCAGCAGTTCGACGAGAAGTTTGATAGGTTCGATTTCTCGGGGGCGCTCAAGGAACTGTGGTCGTTCATCGGCGCGGTCGATGGATACATCGCCGAGACGCATCCGTGGTCGCTGGCTGAAGAGAAGGACGCAGACTCTCGCGCGCAACTCGCCACCGTTCTGTACACGGCGGCAGAGGCTCTCCGCATCGTCACTGCTTTATCACACCCAATTATTCCCGAAGCCACCGAGCGCATCTGGCGTCAATTGGGGCTGGGAACCATCAGCGAACTTCCGCTGAGCGAGTTGAAGTGGGGACAACTACAGATCGGCACCAAACTCGGCAAAGTCGAGCCGGTCTTCCCGCGCGCCGACAAAAGCATGATCGAAAGGATGCAGAAGATGGAACAGCAGCGCTCCACCGAGAGCGAGATCAAGACAACTGAAGTACAGACAGGGACGTCGACGCCGGAGCAGGTAACGGGCACGGCGCCCGCCAATGCATCCTCTCCCGCCCAAAAAGCTGAGGGCGGAGCAGCACTGCCGGGCTCACCCGCAGGCGCTCCGGCGCCGGCCCCTAGTAGTCCATCCTCGTCGCCCGCTGGTGTTGCGGCCGATAACAAGATCACCATCGACGACTTCCTCAAAGTCGAGTTGCGCGTTGGACAGGTGAATTTTGCCGAGAAGGTAAAAGGGGCCGACAAGCTGCTGCGAATCGAAGTCGATATAGGCACTGAAGTCCGGCAGATCGTAGCGGGTATTGCAAAAGCCTACGATCCGGAAAAACTCATCGGCCGCAAAGTCGTGATCGTCGCGAACCTCGCTCCCCGCAAGCTGCGTGGACTGGAATCGAACGGCATGATCGTCGCCGCATCGCTTGGAGACGAAGGTTCGCCGGTGCTGGCAGGTTTCTTGGAGGACGTGCCGGTAGGCGCAAAGCTGAAGTAACGCAGGGGTCCGTGGCCAGTGGTCGGATTTGACCGAGTAGTGCGGGCCCTCAAGCCCACGTATCTGGTTTCTGATATTGCAGCCGGCCTCAGCGCCGGTGGACCGCATCATCGTCTACGCGTGAATGCTCCAGCTTTAGAGGGTCTTGGATGACCGCACACGGGCACTAACTCCGATGAAGGTACGAGACATCATCAAGATGGTGGAGCAGAACGGCTGGCAACTTGTTCGGACAACCGGCAGCCATCGGCAGTATCATCATCCGGTGAGGCCCGGCACAGTCACGATTGCCGGCAAACCCGGACACGATATGGCACCCGGTACATACAACAATATTCTGAAGCAGGCAGGACTAAAGTAATGCGATTCGCGGTTGTTTTCGAAAGGACAGGTACGGGTTGGAGCGCCTACGCGCCAGATCTTCCTGGATTAGGGGTGGCGGGAGATACCGTTGAGGAAACCAGACAACTGCTGCGCGAAGCGATCAAGTTACACATCGACGATCTCCGCGCGACGGGGCAGCCTATTCCTCCTGCGGCATCCCAAGCCGACTATCTTGAAGTCACGCTGCCAGCATAGAATCTTCAACACTCCTTGCAATCGTGCATACGATGAAAGCGTTCGTCATAGTTCTGGTCGCGGTGAGCTTCATCTGCTTCGGGTGGTCTGGCTCGTATTACTACACCGCGCAGAGGCAGGCGAATCTCGCCGGTGGACGAATTCATCCGCTGAACAATCACGGCACAATTCATTACCTCACCGATCGGCAGTGGCATGCGTATATCTATCTTGATGTCTCCGCCGCCCTCGCTTTTCTTCTGGGCTTTTTCCTGAATTGGTTTTTCGATCCTTTTGGCGACTACCAAAGGCACTGGGAGATGGAGCCTCCGAAACGAGGGGAGCAATGGCCCAGAGCCAAGAGGCGGCAGCGCCGTTTGCCGTGGGAGGTCTGACACGCCTTGGATCGGGCACGTCTATAGAATGCGGTGTAGACCCGGCCTAAAGGTTCGCAATGCTTCACTGCCGGAACATATTCTTGGCGATGAAGATCACATTTGCCGGACGCTCGGCCAGCCTCCGCATAAAGTACGGATACCACTCCGAGCCAAACGGAATGTACACGCGCAAGCCGTAACCCTCGCGTACCAGCTGCTGTTGCAGATCGCGGCGTACCCCGTGCAGCATCTGGAACTCGTATGCCGACGTGGGGATGTTTTCCGATTTCGCAAACTGCTTCAGCTCGCTGATGATCTTCTCGTCGTGCGTGGCCAGTCCGTGGAAGACGCCGCTCTTCATCAGGGTGCGGGCCAGCTTCAGATAATTGCCGTCGACGTCCTGCTTTTTGGGAAAGGAGATCTCCGGCGGCTCCTTGTAGGCGCCCTTGCACAGGCGAATGCGAATGCGCTCTGACAACAGGTCGTTCACATCCTTCTCGCTGCGGAACAGGTACGACTGGATGACCGTTCCTACCTTGCCGGCGTGCCCGGGCTCGCGATGCAGGCCGCGCACAAAGTCGATGGTGCGCTGCGTATAAGGCGAACCTTCCATGTCGACGCGCACGAAGTTATTGATCTTCGTTGCGTGATCGACCAGCTCTGTCACCTGCCGGAACGCCAGCTCCGGATCGACGTCGAGCCCCATGTGTGTGAGCTTGAGGCTGATGTTGGCGTTCAGCTTGCGCTGGTGGATCTGGTCGAGCATCTCGTGGTACAGAGCGGCGCTATGCTTGGCTTCGTCCGCATTGGTGACGTTCTCGCCCAGGTTGTCGATGCTGACGCCCGCGCCCCAGCCGTTAACCACTTCGGTCTCGGCGATTACGTCTTTCAGGTGCGTGCCGGCAACGAAGCGCTTGGAGAACTTCATTCCGAGCGCCGACTTTTCGGCAAAGTTGCGCAGCCCCTTGCTTTCCGACAGCGCGATGAAGGCCGACCTTAACATGTGGCCTCCCTCAGGTTGCGTTCGCCGAATACTTGTTCGGCAGGTGCAACGTCGTTGCGGGAATTACAGATCGGGTAGAGCTGGCCGTCAGGCTGGATCGGGCAGAGCTGGCCATCAGGCTGGATCGGGTAGAGCTGGCCTTCAGGCCAGCGTCTAAGCAGACTATTTCTTTCCAGAGCCGGCTTCAGCCGGCCAGACAGGCGCGCGAAGCCAATGCTCCGCAAAACGAAATGGCTCATAGTCAGACTCGTGCCGGCTCGTTCGGCCAGCTCGTACTCTCTTGTTTATCACATCAGGACACCTCTGGTGCTGTGAGCCCGGTCACACCCCGGCTGCCACCCGAGATCCAGCGGCGTTGCCTCTCAACGCACGCAAGCGTGCCGTTTTCCCGTACAGCCTGGATAGAAACCACGATCCATTCGGATAGAGTGCAAGTCAACTTTTCGGCAGCTAACTTCCCCGCCCTGTCGTAACTCGCTGTGAATTCAGCACTCCTCGATCGGCAAATGCATTGGCCCCCGGTGTGCACTCTACAACCGCGTTCGCCACATTTGGCGAAGCGGAAAAAGGATGGCATCGGTTCTGAATTCAATCCAGCCCAGGCCGAAATGCCAGCCTAAGGAGGATCTATGAAGGGCAAGGTTTACGGCGTACTGAGCATGTTCGCAGCGACCATGGTCCTCGCGTTACCCATGCTCAACGCGCAATCTCGAATCGTTGCGAATGTGCCTTTCAACTTTTACGTAGGCGAGAAGGCGATGGCCGCCGGTGCTTACCAGGTGCATCCGAACAGCAACAGCGTAGACATGCTGCAGAATCTCGATACCGACGCGGCTGCCTTCGTGATCAAGGCCATCCGCATTCAAGACGCTCATCAACGCTATCCGAAGCTGGTCTTCGAGCGCTGCGGCAACCAGTACTTCCTCTCCCAGATTTGGGATGGAGGCAGCGACACCGGTATCCAGCTTCCACGGTCCAGACGCGAGAAAGAAATTCTGCTGGGAGCGTATGGGCTGGCCGGAAGCCCTGAGATTATTGTTCTGGCGATGAATCGCGAATAAATGATTCGGCCTGTACCTCGCCACCTCCGGGCGCAGGCGCACCCACTCGGGCTTCGTGCCTGGGTGGGTGTTTTCGTGAAGGACTACGCCGGACGGTTCACCCGTAAGCGCCTAGGGAAGACGAGAGGGTCCGGCAAGAATTCAGGGCTGCCGCTGCGGGGAGCGACAGCCCATGCGAAAGCCGCAGCTCCGGACTGCAGAAAAGGCTTAGCTCACGGTTAGAGATGGGGAGTACAACGTCGCAACCGCGTCGGCCATCCATTGTTGCGTGCCCCAACTGGCCAAGGTAACGCTCCCTCGTCCCGCCGTTCGCGCCCGCCGCAAGTTTCTGCGGATGTTTCCCGGAGGCTTTTACGACGAAACCTACCTCGCGTGGGAGCGCGGATACAAGTTTGAAGCGCACCGGCAGTGGGAGGCAACGCTGAATCAGGCGGAGTTCCGATCCCTGCTGCGCAACCGGCAGTATATCGAGATCGCGATACGAGCAGTGAGGATCGAGTCGCGAACCAACCTGCTGTTCTCGTTCGAGAAGATGGCGTTACGCGACGCCACGAAAGAATCCGAAGGCGCGCTCCTGTTCGCAGACGGGCTCTACGACTTCCTGCACGGCGCGGCAAAGCCGGATCGCAAATTCGAACGGTGGTGCGAAGTCGTCGCGGCGCTTCCCAGGAAGCAGACCCGCGTTCTGACCTGGCCGGTAGTAACGGTCTTCGGCTTTCTCGCGCGGCCGGACCTCCACATTTTCTTCAAGCCGAAAGTCACTCGTCTCGCTGCGCAAGAGTATGGCTTCGATTTGCCATACGCGTCACGTCCGAACTGGGCGGTCTATGAGAGGCTGCTCGAGTTCGCAGACCAGGTCAATCACGACGTAGAAGACCTGCGGCCGCGCGACCTCATCGACATCCAGTCGTTCCTCTGGGTACTTGGCTCCGAAGAATACGCTGAGTAGCACTGCTGAGGGTTTATCAGAACGCGCGCGTTTTGCTCGACCCAGTTGCCGGGTGATGTACATCACTGGAAAATTTTTCGTCCTGCGGTAGCTTGCTGACGTGTTGGTCGCCATCAAGCTGCTGCATACGTTGATTTGGGCGGTTCTGGCGGGGTGCATTCTGGCCTTGCCGGTTCTTGGCTGGTTGCGGCGGTTTCGCCTTGCTGCAATTCTCAGCGCCGTCATTCTGGCGGAGTGCCTGGTGATTTTCGTGAATGGTGGGCGGTGTCCGCTGACGGACTGGGCCGCCCGATTCACTTCAGACCGCAGCCACAATTTCGACATCTACCTTCCTGAATGGCTGGCTCACTACAACAAGGTAATCTTTGGTTCCCTGTTTGTTGCCGGTGAAGTCGCTGTGTGCTGGCGCCGACTGCAGAACCGCCCTGAAGACGGTCCGAACCACGAACAAATTGATGCGTGATCGCTTACGGCGTAAGCTCCCACACCACACCGAAACCGCTGCCGTCGTTCTGCTGTGAAAGGAAGGAGAGAAGCGCTTACAGGCGGGCGTGTACTGCGTTCACCCTTGTCATCCCGACCGGAGGCGGCGCTTTTTGCTGCCGGAGCGGAGGGATCTGCGGTCCGTGGGCTGGGCAAAGATGTTACCGCTGCAGGCGAACCGCAGATCCCTCGACTGCGCTGCGCTCCGCTCGGGATGACGACTCATGCCGCGCGTCTTAACCGAAAGCTGACAGCCGATGGCCGACAGCCTCACTCCCACTCGATCGTGCCCGGCGGCTTGCTCGTAATGTCGTACACCACGCGGTTGATTCCCTTCACCTCGTTTACGATCCGGCTGGAGATGGTCTTCAGCACCTCATGGGGCAGCGGAACCCAGTCGGCAGTCATGCCATCTTCCGAATGCACGGCTCGGACTGCACAGGTGTAGGCGTAGGTGCGCATATCGCCCATTACGCCCACCGACATTACCGGCAGAAGCACGGCGAACGATTGCCAGACTTTGTTGTAGAGCCCGGCGCGCTTGATCTCGGTAACCACGATGTCGTCGGCTTCCTGTAATAGCGCCACACGCTCAGCGGTAACTTCGCCGACGATGCGAACGGCCAATCCCGGTCCGGGGAACGGTTGGCGCTGCAGAACGTCTTCCGGCATGTCGAGGTCGCGGCCGATCTGCCGCACCTCATCTTTGAACAGCTCTTTGAGGGGCTCGATGAGCTTGAGCTTCATCTTCTCAGGCAGGCCGCCGACGTTGTGATGGCTCTTGATGACCTGCGACGGCCCTCGTACGGAGCGCGACTCGATGACATCGGGATAGAGCGTCCCCTGCACCAGCCACTCGACGCGGCCTTCCATCTGCTCGATGCGGTGCGCTTCTTCCTCGAAGACCGCGATGAACTCGTTGCCAATGATCTTGCGCTTCTTCTCCGGATCGGTGACGCCGGCCAGCTTAGCGAGGAAGCGTTCGCTGGCATCGACCGCGTCGATCTTGAGACCGAGCTTGTCGCGCAGATTCTTCTGTACGCTCTGGAACTCGTTTTTGCGCAGCACGCCGTTGTTCACAAAGATGCAGGTTAGCTGGTCGCCCACCGCGCGATGAACCAGTTCGGCCGCTACGGACGAATCAACGCCGCCCGAAAGCCCGCAGATCACGCGGCCGTGGCCGACAGTCTTGCGAACGTTGGCGATCGTCTCGTCGATGAAGCTCTGTGGCGACCAGTTCGGCTCCAGCCCGCAGATGTCGAAGATGAAGTTGCGCAGGATCTCGGTGCCTTGGGGCGTGTGGCGCACCTCGGGGTGGAACTGCACCGCATACCACTTCTTAGCCGGGTACTGGATGGCTGCCACTGCATTCGACGTGGTGGCAATCAACTCGAAGCCGGCAGGCAGCTCAAGCGCTTCATCGCCGTGCGACATCCAAACCGCCACCGGACCTTCCAGGCTCTTGAAAAGCTGAGAGTCGCTGCTCAGCAGCTCCACCTCGGCGTGACCATACTCCCGTTTGTCGGCGGCCCGGACCTTTCCGCCAAGCTTGTAAACCATGAACTGCAAGCCGTAGCAGATGCCGAGAACCGGCAAGCCAAGATGCAGCACCTGCTCGTCGGCCGGCGGAGCGTCGGGATCGTACACGGACGACGGACCACCCGACAAAATGATGCCTGCCGGACGATAGCTCTTGATTTCTTCAAGCTGGGCCGTACAGGGGAGAACGACAGAGAAGACGTTCTGTTCGCGGATGCGGCGGGCGATAAGCTGCGAATACTGCGCGCCGAAGTCGAGGACGACGATCGATTGCGTTTCCACCATTTACTTTGCCAGAGGTCGGTGAGCAGTGTAAAGCCGCAGGAGAGGTTCTGGCTAGGGAGGCCCGCCCTACGCCAGAAGAAGGCGTAGAACTGGGCGCCACCAAGTTCGACCTGACGACAATCCACTTCACCACCGTGAAAAACCGGGGGTGCCCCGCTCTAGGCCTTCTTTTGGCCTGGGGCGGGTCTTTCCAACGACCCTCCGCACTTCTGCTGTATCCTGAAATCACTGCATGCCCGCACGAGTTTTATTCCGACCCTCAATTACGCGCCGTTTCACGTCCGCCCTGGCGGGAGCCCTCTTTACCCTGCTCCTCACCAGCGCTCTGTGGAGCCAGTCCGCTCCGGCGCAGCCGCAGACGCCGTCGCAACCGCAGCAACCGGCGACTCCCGCTCAGCCACAGAGTACGCAGCCCGGCGGATCCGCAGCCCAGCAAGTTCCCGGCGCGGGCGCAACCGTCGAGGACCAGCAGCAGCAATCCGGTGCATCAACCGACCAGCAGAACAACTCCAGCGAATCGCGGGACCAGCCCGAGCCCGAAGGGCGCATCACCAAGCAGCAGGCCAAGGATCTCTTCCGCTCGGTCGACGAGATTCTCGGCTTCGTCAGCGGCGACACCGGCCTGCCGATCGAGCACAAGATCAAGCGCAACCTCATCACGCGCGCCGAGGTCGAAAAATACGTTGGCAAGCGCATGAAGGACGACAAGGACGAGAAGCGCCTGGAGCAGGCGCGGCTCGTGTTGCAGAAGTTCGGGCTGCTGCCGGCCGGATACGACTTGCATGCCGAGTTCATCCGTCTGATGGGCGAGCAGGTCGCCGCGTTCTACGATCCGCGCACCAAAAGCGTGAACGTTCTTGACTGGCTGCCGCCCGACGCGCAAAAGCCGGTGCTGGCGCATGAGCTGACGCATGCCTTGCAGGACCAGCAGGTGCCGCTCGACAAGTGGGAACTGGCCGGCGCCAAGGACGACGCGGCTCTGCCCGATCAGCAGGAATATTTCGTGGAGGAAGCGCAGAGCGCGCGTCAGTGCGTTACCGAGGGACAGGCGCAGGTAGTTTGGTTCGACTACACGCTGGCGCCGATGAACAAGACGATCCTCACCGCCCCGGAGTTCGTCGACGCCGTGCGCGCCCAGATGGGCGACAGCAAGGACTCGCCGGAGTTCGCCAAAGCGCCGCTCTTCCTGCAGGAGTCGCTGCTGATGCCGTACACCTTCGGGCTCGACTTCGTGCGCACCGTCTTAGCCAACAAAGGCAAAGACGCGGCCTTCAAGGGACTGCTGACCGATCCTCCAGTGGACACGCGGCAGATCATGCAGCCGGAGACGTATCTGCTACACATGGTCGTGCCGCAGCTCACCATTCCTAATCTCGATCAGATCGTCGCGCCCAGTTACACGCGCTTCGACTTTGGCGGCATGGGCGAGTTCGACATCTACCTGCTGGCCAAGCAGTACGGCGTGAAGGATCCTCCGAACTACTACCGTCACTGGCGGGGCGGATATTACTACGCCGCGCAGGCGAAGAACGGTCCAAAAGACCAGATCGCGATGCTGTATTTCTCGCGCTGGGATTCGCCCGAGGCGGCGAGCGACTTCGCGCGCTTGTATCTGGGCTACCTGCCGAAACGCACGACCATTACAGGAACGTGGCATCTCGGCCCCGGGCCTGTCATCCAGCCCGCGGAAAATCCCCTCACAGGCAAAGAGTCAAAGCCTGCCCTATTTGATACCTACGATGCAATCAGCAAGGACGGTCCAATCCGCATCGTCCGCCACGACAACGATCTGCTCATCCTCGAAGGCTACGACGAAAGCGTGGTGCAGAAGGCGCAACAGGTGCTCCTCTATAACATGACCTTGCCGACCGAGACGAACAGAAAAGGCTCGAAGTGAAATTGCGAATCACTGTGTGCGTGCTGCTGCCGCTGCTCTGCTGCATCTTCACTCTCCCCCTCGCTGCCCAGGATTTCAATGAAGAGGCCTGGGGACGAAATAGTCCCGGCGTCGAATTACAGGCGGCAGAAGGTCCACGTGAGCCCACCGCATCCGGAACCCAGTTAACCTATATGCTGGCGGGCAAGGGCTTCCCGGCGAATCTGAGTTATTCGCTGTGGGGATGGATTCCCGGCCGCAAGCCGCAAATGGCCATCGACGGCGTTACCTTCAACGCTCAGGGATTGCTGATCTGCAATCCGAAGTCGCCCTCCTGCAAGGGAGAGTCGCCCGACGCACCCATCAAGATCAAAACCTCGGCCGTGCTGGGCGAGCCCAAACGCTTCGCGGTGGTCTCCGATGATGGACGCGTGGCCGGCTTTACGGAAGTGGTGCCCTTCCCCATCGAAGCGACGAACAAGAATTGCAAAGTCTCGGTGGTTCGCGAGAGTCCGCTGGCCGAGAAAGTTCTGGTCAACGCTACGGGCTTCGTGCCCTACGAGATGCTGAAGGTCTCGGCGTACTTGGGCGGAGAAGACACGGTTCACAGTCCAACCACCTCGGCCGATGGCACTTGGCAGGCGGTCGTCGGAACCAAAGCTCCCGGCAAAGATTCCGGTACGGCAAGCATTAAAGTCAGCGGCCAGCAGTGCTCGGTATCGCTCACCTTCAACTGGGGCGAGGGCAGCGCGAAAGAGCAGTAGTCAGTTGTCAGCAGTCAGTTGTCGGTTGTCGGTTCCCGGTTCGACTCTGGCTACACACGGGAAAACGAGCACTTTCGCTCACAAATCTCGGTGACAAAAGTATTACAAACGCTTCTCCCCGAACTTGTTAGTCTGAACTTACTTCTTAACGCGCACGTCGCGAAGGATGGCATTTTCAAGTTAGGGGACTCATGGCTCAGATAGCGACAACAACGGCTCCAGCGCCCGTCAAAGAAACCGGCGTTAATTGGATTACCACGATCTTTATGATCGTCTTTCACGTCGGCGCACTCGCCGCGCTCTTCTTCTTCAGTTGGAAAGCGTTCTTTGTCGGGCTTTTTTTCTACTGGGTGGCGGGCAGCCTGGGCATCGGCATGGGCTATCACCGGCTGCTGACGCATCGCGGCTTTAAGTGCCCCAAGTGGGTGGAGTATTTCCTGACCGTCTGTGCCACGCTGGCGCTTGAGGGGGGCCCGATTTTCTGGGTCGCCACGCACCGCGTGCATCATCAGATCACCGACAAGCCGGGCGATCCGCATTCGCCGCGCGATGGCGGTTTCTGGGCGCACATGGGTTGGATCCTTACCGGCAAGACCTTCCACAATAAGAGCACCGAATTGCTGGCCTACGTTCCCGACCTTCGCAAAGACAAATTTCATCTCTGGATTAGCGAGTACCACTGGGTCCCGATCACCGCACTCGGCATCATTCTGCTGATCATCGGCGGCTGGAAGTTCGTCCTGTGGGGCATTTTCTTCCGCACCGTCTTCTTGCTGCACTCCACCTGGTTCGTAAACTCGGCGACACACATGTGGGGCTCGAAGCGTTTCGCTACCGATGACGACTCGCGCAACCTGTGGTGGGTAGCCTACCTGAGCTTCGGTGAAGGCTGGCACAACAATCATCACGCACATCCGCAGTCGGCGCGGCACGGCTTGGCCTGGTACGAGTTCGACATGAACTGGTACGGCATCAAGGCCTTCCAGGCGCTGGGATTGATCTGGGATGTGAAGCTGCCCAAGCTGGGATCGTCGCGCGTGAAGGAGATCGGCAAAGAAGCTGTGCCGGTCGCACCAGAAGTAGCGCCGGTAGCGGCCGCTGCATACAGCGGCGACTAACCTCACACTAATTGCGATTACATTAGGACGGCAGAGATGCCGTCCTTTTCTTGTTATTGCGCCAAAACTCCGATTCCTTTAAATGGTTGTCATCCCGACCGGAGCGAAGCGGAGTGGAGGGACCTGCTGTCACTTCAGCCGGCCGGATTAGTGGTTCGAAGCACTACCGGATCACGCCATTCCGCCCGACAAATCTTCCCAAGTGGGATTCCCACGTTCGATAAGCCAGACTTTCTTCTCGCGACGCCACCGCTTGATTTGCTTTTCGCGAGCGATAGCATCCTGCACCCAGCCGTAGGTTTCGAAATAAACCAACCTGTGAACTCTATATTGCTTTGTGAATCCGTCGAACGCACCGTCGCGATGCTGCCGCACTCGCAAGATCAAATCATTCGTGATGCCGACGTACAGCACCCGTGAATTGCTGGCGAGAATGTATACGTGATAACGATCTGGCATCCAGCAATCATTGCCAGGACGTTGGAAAACATACAGTGATGCGGCTCACAAGACACCAGATCCCTCCACTCCGGCGGGCAAAGGCGGCCCGCCTCCGGTCGGGATGACAACCCTCTTAGGAAAGCGGCCGGACAGAACGCCAGCATCACTGCCATTTGCGTCTTAAGCGGATACCGCGATCTCGATTCTCTGTTTGGCGACCCCGCCGACGGCCCGAACTGAATACAATGTTTCTCGAGGTGGCGACTCATGACTCTTTCGCGGCGGCACGATTACGCCGGTTACTCTGTGTTCCTGTTTCTTCTCCAACTTGCATTCACTACGCCCGCTCTTCTTACCGCCCAGCAGCAGGCTCCGACCTGGACTGCGCAGGAACAGCCGATCTTCATGCAGATCAAGTCGCTGCGCAGCCTGCCCGACGAGGTTCGCGCCAAGACCACGAAAGACACTGCGCTCGAAATTCGCGCCCTGCCCGCTTCATCGCCCGGTAAACTTCGGCTGGCCGAGTACCTTGCCAGCCGCGCCACCGAAGGTGACTTCGGCCGGCAGACTTTGCAGGAGGTGACCACCACGCTCGCCCAAGCATTACAGCAGCAGCCTCCGCCGGAAAAGGATGGCCAGCCCGCAGGCGGTTACGTTGCATTGGCCGAGTTGGCGCGCTATGAGCACATGCAGGTATCGCTCGACGCGCCGCAATACAAGGCTGCGATGGCCAAGCTCGAAGCCGACGACTCCAAACGGCAGGAGACCAACTTCACCGCCACCGATCTGCAGGGAAAATCCTGGACGTTAAAAGACCTGAAGGGCAAGGTCGTGCTGGTGAACTTCTGGGCGACCTGGTGTCCACCGTGCCAGAAAGAGATGCCCGACCTGGAAGCGCTCTACAACCAGTACAAGGACCAAGGCTTCGTGATCCTCGCTTTCTCCGAGGACGACGAAACCAACAAGGTCGCTCCGTTCATCGCCGAACGCAAGATCACGTACCCCATCCTGCTCGACCCGGGACAGAAGACGGGCAATCAGTTCGAGGTCAACGGCATCCCCAAGAGCTTTCTCTATGATCGCGAGGGCAAGCTGGTAGCCCAGTCTATTGACATGCGCACCCGGCATCAGTTCGAGGAGATGCTGGCGCAGGCCGGATTGAAGTAGTCATACAACGTAGGACTCTGACAGTCAACGACTCCATGCCTAAGAAACTCGACCATACCAACGCCTGTAAACACCTGTCGCGCGTCGATAAACAAATGGGCCGCATCATCGCCAAATCAGGCGACTGCCGGCTGATGAAAGAAACCACGCAGAGCATCTTCGCGGCGCTGCTGGAGTCCATCATCTACCAGCAGCTGAACGGCAAGGTCGCCGCAACCATCACCTCGCGGGTAAAAGCCCTGTTTCCCGAAAACACGCAGCAGATCCGCACCCGCCGGGGGCTGGTGGAAGGCTTCCCTACTCCCGAGCAGATCGTGGCTGCTTCCGAAGAGCTGCTGCGCTCGGCCGGGCTGTCGCGCAACAAGATGCTGGCCATTCGCGATCTCGCCGCCAAGACGCTCGACGGCACCGTGCCGACCGTGCAGCAGGCTCACCGCATGAGCGACGATGAGCTCATCGAGCGGCTGACAGCTGTGCGCGGCATCGGCCGCTGGACGGTGGAGATGCTGCTGATCTTCCGGCTGGGCCGGCCCGATGTGTTGCCGGTCGATGATTACGGCGTGCGCAAGGGCTTCGCCAAGATGAAGAAGCTGGCCGAGCTTCCCAAGCCGAAGGATCTGGCGGCCTACGGCGAGAAGTGGAAGCCGTATCGCAGCGTGGCGGCGTGGTATCTATGGCGCGCCGCGGAAATGAAGGATTTGCCGTTCGCAGGAGACGCCGCGAGGAAGGCAGCGCCGGCGAAGGCGAAGAAGGCTGCTCCCGCCAAGGCTACGAAGAAAGCGGCTCTCGCGAAGACGTCAGCGCCAGGGAAAAAGCCCGCGGCGAAAAAGAACCCGGCGGTCGGCTGAAGCCGACTCCGGAAACAAAATGGAGTGGCGGAGACGCTGGCCTGAAGGCCGGCTCTACCCGAGCTAAGTAGACTTATACGATGTCGTCACCGCCCAGATCGGCTAGTTGTTTGTCGCTAGTGGCCGCCTTAGGGCGCCTTCTGCAGGAAGTTCACAAACACCTGCGCGGCTTCGCGATCGTCGCCGCCGATCTGCGACGGAATAATCGCTGGAACATTGGTCGGACAGGCTTTCAATCCGGCGCAAACATTTACCGCACTGCCCAGTGCCGACATGATCACCGGATTGCTCTTGGCGTCGTCCGTCGAGTCGAGCACCAACAGGTCCACGTCCTGATTACTGGTGGTTTGCTTCTCCAGCATCTGCTTGTAGTCGCCGGTTGAGCCTTCCACCATGATCGGAGCGCCCGACTGCAACTTCGGGTCAGAGCCCTGGAAATCCAGAATGCGATGGTCGAGTTCCGTGCCGTAAGGAGAACTAAGATTACGTAGGAGGTGTACCACGACGGTTGGAGATTTGCGCCTCGGCTTGCAGCCAAGAAGCAGTGGCGCCAGCAGAAGCAGGGAAACGGCTTGGGCAAACCGCAGTCGTTGTGCCATCCCGACATCATAGCTGGAGACGCGGTCTTCTCCTAGTCGAGCTCCCAC
This sequence comes from uncultured Acidobacteriaceae bacterium, assembly GCA_963780495.1. GTDB lineage: Bacteria > Acidobacteriota > Terriglobia > Terriglobales > Acidobacteriaceae > Bog-257. Next base: position 259,296 of record CAWACF010000019.1, on the reverse strand, counting down.
CTGATCGCAAGACTCAGGTTCTCCTCAGCGCGATCTCATATCCGGGGACGACCGCTACAGCCCCCACCGGACGGATCGCCTTTTCCGGAAAATCGTTGAAAGTTCCAACAGGCGGGCGTTTCCGCCAGCTCCGGTTGCCAGCAATTAAAATTAATTTTCTGAGTCGCAGAACAGCCTTTCGCAATCGCGCGTCTTCATACATAATGCACGAACGGTTCACGTGCACGGTGGGACATGAAACTACGGGTGGCGGTTTTCCTGGGTCTGGCTTTAGGCGGAACATCACTGGCCGCACAACAGTCCCTGCTCGCTTCCGCCCCTTTGCCGCCAATGCCTCTTTCCGAGTTGGCTCTGCCTGCGCCGGCATCTGCCGCATCGGTAAAACTTCCTGAGACTGCGCCCGAACTGTCAGCCACGGTTGGTGTCGGCCTGCCGAACGTCAGCCTCTACAACTTACTTGATCCGCAGGCCTCGACTGCGGTGTGCGCCCAGCTTCGGCCTTTCTCGTTTACGGAAGCAGGGATGAGTTCGTATGCCTTTAGCAAGGCGCAGTTCAGCCTGGCTTCTCTCAAGGCATCGTTCGAACACGACAACCTGGTCAAGATGGCGCACAACTTCGTTCCCGGCCAGCCGCTGCCGGACGCGCCCTCCTACGTTCCATTGACGCCTCGGCAAAAGTTCGACTTGTTCTTGCGCAGCACGCACTCCGCTGACATGGGCCTGAGCATCATGGCCGACGCGCTGATCGCGCAGGCTTCGGGCGCCTGGCCTACGCTGGGTGGCGGGATGGGCGGCTTCGGTCAGCGTTTGGGTGTCTCGGCCGCGGGAGAAGAAGCGGCGTCCTTCTTCAGCGGGTTTGTCTTCCCCACGCTGTTCCATCAGGACCCGCGTTATTTCCGGTCGCATCAGACCCGCATCATCGACCGCCTGGCCTACGCGGCAAGCCGCGTGATCATCGGTCGCAGCGATGACGGGCGCAACGTGATCAACTTCTCAGCCATCTCCGGGCAGTTCGTGCAGGCTGCCGTCTCGAACGCTTACGTCCCGTATCGCAATGAGTCGGTGAGCGGTACCATCGAGAACGCCTTGACGGGACTGAGCGGCGTCGCCCAGGCGCAGATCCTCAATGAGTTCTGGCCCGACATCAAGCAGTTCCTCACCTCGCACACTCCTGGCATGAAGAAAAAAGAATCCACGGCCGACGCCGCGTTCACGTTCCGGTAGACTTTCGATTCCATCCTCGGCGCTCGAACAACGCGGTGCTTTGTGTCAGGGCACGTCTTTAGTTGAATGCCACCCGATGCAGTCTGGACAAGCATCGTCCCTCCCGCGCCGCCACTCTGATTTTCGTCCGAATACAAATGACATTTGTCATTTGCCCCGCCTGACAATCCACACTGACGCGACCCCTGGCCAAGCTTGACAATGGCTTCCTACGAACGACCGTGCGGGCGGACGGCTGAAAACCAGAAGCAGATTGAGGGTCTCGGCCCTTTTAAACTTGAGGCAGGAATGCGATGCTATCTGGGGTTGAAACTCCGGACTTATCTATGCGGGAACTGAAGGACGACCTGGCTTCGTTGCGCATCGATCGCGAGGCGCCGCGCCGCAATCGCTGGCGCGTTCCGCTGCTCGTGCTGCTGCTGCTCGCGATCCTGGTCGTCGGCGGATTCTATTACCAGCGCGCGCATCCGGTCTTCGGCACCATCGAGGTCGAGACCTTTCAGCCCACCGTCGAGAGCAGCAGCGGCCCGAACGCAGGAACGCCCATTCTCACCGCCTCAGGCTACCTGGTGGCCCGGCATCAGTCGGTCGTCTCCTCGAAAATTCAGGGCCGCATCTCTGAGTTGCGCGTGGAAGAAGGCAGCGTGGTGCAGGCAGGGGAGGTCTTGGCTACCCTCGACAATCAGGACGCCCTCGCCGCCATCGTGAAGGCGAAAGCCGACATCGAGTACGCCAAGGCGGATCTCGCCGAGGCCCAGCGCCAGGAGCGCCTGCAGGAAGATCTCTATCGCAGCAAGGTCGTTTCTCAGGACGCGCTCGACGCCGCCAAAGCCAAGGTCAATCTGGCCGCCGCCGCCATCCAGCAGGACGAGGCAAACCTTCAGGTGCAGCAGGCCTATCTGGACTTCACCGTCGTGCGCGCGCCATTTGCTGGAGTCGTGGTGAAGAAGATGACCGAGGTGGGCGAAAGCGTCGCGCCCATTCCGCCGGGCGTGACGATCTCGACGTCGTCGGGCGCCATTGTCGCCATTGCCGACATGAACTCTCTTGAAGCCGAGGTTGACGTCAATGAGTCGAACGTCGGCCAGCTCCAACCGAACCAGCCCGCCGACGTCCAGGTACAGGCCGTTCCGGGCCACACCTACAAGGGCGTGCTGCGCCAGATCATTCCGACCGCGGATCGCACCAAGGCCACGGTCACGGTGAAGGTGTCGATCCTCGACAAGGACAAGTACCTGCGTCCAGAGATGAGCTGCAACGTAACCTTCCTTGAGCCGAAGCATACGCAGACGGCAGGCGCGACGCCGCAGCGGATCCTCACCATCCCCAAGGATGCAGTGCTCTCACGGGACGGCAAGCCAACGGTCTTCGAGATCGAGGACAACAAAGCGCGGGCGCTGACAGTGGTCACAGGAGCCGATCTGCACGGCCAGATCATCGTGAAGGAGGGGCTTTCCGGCGGGGAGACGCTGGTTACCAACCCTCCTCAGAAGCTGAAGGACGGAGATGCCGTTAAGGTCAAGAAATAGAGTTAGTTAAGTGGCAGCAACAAGGAATAGCATTAAAGTGGTATTCAACGGCAAAATATTAGACCACTATATTGCCACTGTAAACCATCACTAGGATGCCCCGTAGTTGCGCTCAGAAGGCGCAAGAGCGACGATCAGGTGTGGAGTGGTGGCTAGGGGCATCAACATAGTAAACGGGCGTTCTGAGGGAAAATATGCGCGTTTTCCCGAAATCGGAATGCACGGGGCTGAACGAGGGTCATAACGCCCTAATCAAATTGTCATCCCGAGCGTAGCGAAGCGGAGTCGAGGGACCTGCGGTTCGGCCCGGAGCGGAACGGTCTGCTCATCTGCGCCGAACCGCAGATCCACTCGATTTACGGCGACCCAAAAAAGGTCGCCTCCGCTCGGGATGACAATTCACAACAAGAATTGCCTTCTACGAACGGAAACGGTAAGGAGCAGGAGCACTCATGAGTTCATCCGCGGCCGCACCCACCGCCGTCAGTGTACAAAACGTGCGCAAGGTCTATCAGCGCGACACCCAGCAGATCAAGGTCCTCGACGGCATTAATCTCGATGTGCCCCAGGGCGAATTCGTCGCGCTGATGGGCCCGTCCGGCTCCGGCAAGACCACGCTGCTGAACCTGATCGCCGGGATCGATCGCGTCACCTCGGGCAAGGTCACGGTCGCGGGCACCGACCTCACGCCACTCTCCGAAGGCGAACTCGCGAAGTGGCGGAGCCGTAACATCGGCTTCATCTTCCAGTTCTATAACCTCATCCCGGTGCTGAACGCCGTCGAGAACGTGGAGCTGCCGCTGCTGCTGGCGCCGCTGTCGAAGAGCGAGCGCCGCCAGCGTGCCATGACCGCGCTGCGCATCGTCGGCCTGGAAGACCGCTCGAAGCACTATCCGCGCCAGCTTTCCGGCGGACAGGAGCAGCGCGTCGCCATCGCCCGCGCCATCGTCACCGATCCTACGGTCGTCGTCGCCGACGAGCCCACCGGCGATCTCGATCACCAGAGCGCCGAGGAAATCCTCACGCTGATGGAGACCTTCAACAAGGAGTTCGGTAAGACCATCGTGATGGTGACGCACGATCCGCGCGCCGCCGCCCGCGCCAACGTGCAGCATCACCTTGACAAGGGAGTGTTTTCGGCGTGATTGACTCCCAAGAACGAATCACCACGGAGACACGGAGAACACGGAGATGAAAAATTTGAAAACCAACCTCCGTGATCTCCGCGCCTCTGTGGTGAACCGGGTTTGATCTTATGAAATTCGCACCGCTGGTCCTCAAGCACCTTCGCAAGAATTGGATTCGCACGCTCTCCACGGTGCTGGCGATGTCCGTGTGCATCTTCCTGTTCTGCACCCTGCAGACCGTCGTCGAGGCGGTGAACTTCGGACTGCACTCGGGCAACGCCGGCCGCTTGGTGACGCGCCATTACGTTAGCCTGGTCTTCAATCTGCCGCTCAACTACAAGCAGCGCGTCGAGGCTGTCCCCGGCGTGAAAGAAGTCGTTATGAACTGGTGGTTCGGCGGCATCTACAAAGACCCCAAGAATTTCTTCGCCAACATCGCCACCGAGCCGCAGGCTTTTCTCGAGGTTTATCCCGAGTACATGCTGCCGCCCGATCAGAAAGAGAAATGGCTGCACGACCGCCGCGGCGCCATCGTGGGCCGCAAGCTGGCGCAGCGCTTCGGCTGGAAGCTGGGAGACAGCTTCGAGATGGAAAGTTCCATCCCCCCCTACAGAGTAGGACATCCGTTTGATTTCGTGATCGACGGCATCTATGACACCGACGAAGCCAAATATCCCGGCACTGATCTGAACTCGATGTACTTCGATTACCACTACCTTTACGAGGCGACGGGGCGAAATCTGGGCATCGGCTGGCTGGTGGAGAAGATCGACGACCCGAAAAATGCCGGCGCGATCAGCAAGACCATCGATGCTCAATTTGAAAATACCGATGCGCCGACCAAAACCGAAACCGAGCAGGCCTTCCAGGCAGGGTTCGTAGCCATGGCGGGTAACCTGGCGTTTCTGCTGAACGGTATCGGCCTGGCCGTCGCGTTCACAATCCTGCTGGTGACGGCCAACACCATGAGCATCGCGGTGCGCGAGCGCCAGCAGGAGATCGCGGTACTGAAGACGTTGGGCTTCTCCAGCACGCTGGTGATGACGCTGATCCTGAGCGAGGCGCTGCTGATCGGCGTGATGGGCGGAGCTGTGGGGCTGCTGATCAGCGCCGGAGCGCTGCACATTCTACCTGAGGTACCGATGCTCGGCGACATCGTAGCGCAGTACCCGAACTTCGGACTTTCGACCCACACGGCCCTGCTGGGAATCTTGATCGCGCTGCTGTTGGGACTGTTCGCCGGATTCTTCCCGGCCATGACCGGATACCGGGCGCGGATCACAGAGACGCTGAGACAAGTTTAAAACGGGTGCCCCGTTCAAGCGCAGCTTGAGCGGGAGGTTTCAACAGACCCACTCACGCAAAAGCGGTTTGAATGGGGCACCCGGCTGAATGTTAATGCGGTTTTAAAATCATGGCGCTTCCACTTTCGTATAACATCCGCAATCTTCGCCAGCGCTGGAAGGTGACGCTGCTGGCCGTCTTCGGCATCGGGCTGGTGGTCGCCGTCTTTGTCACCCTGCTGGCGATGGAGAACGGCTTCCGCATCGCCCTACGTTCCACCGGATCGCCGCTGAACGGCATCGTCACCCAACGCGGCTCGACATCGGAACTCACTTCGTGGATCAATATCGCCGATGCCGACGTCATCGCCGTCGATCCGCACGTGGCGCGCGACAGCAGCGGCAAACCGCTGGCTTCGTGCGAGGTCGTCATCCTCGCCAACAAGCCACGCCGCTCGGACAATCAGCCTGCCAATATAACCTTCCGGGGCGTGCCGCAGCAGGTATTCAACGTCCGCAACAATGTAAAAATCGTCGAAGGCCGGAACTTCACGCCCGGACTCTACGAGGTCATCGTCGGCAAGAAGATGGCCGACCGCGTGAAGGGTCTCGACATCGGCGACAGCATCAGCGTGCAGAAGCACGACTTCAAAGTGGTAGGCCTGTTCACCGCCGACGGCAGCTCGTTTGAAAGCGAGATCTGGGGCGACTACGACGCCATGGGCCCGGCCATCGGACGAAACGGCGGCTGCAGCTCGCTGACCGTGCGCATGACCAACCCTGCCACATTGTCAGACTTCGACAAAGAGGTCCGCGCCAACCCCCGGGTCCAACTGGAAGTCGACTCCGAACCGAAATATTACGAGGACCAGGCCGGACCGCTCGCGGGAGCGCTGCTCGGGCTGGCGGCTTTTGTCTCGATCGTGATGGGCATCGGTGCGGTCTTCGGTGCCATGAACACCATGTACGCCATCGTTGCGCAGCGCACGCGCGAGATCGGCACGCTGCGAGCGCTGGGCTTCTCGCGGTTCAGCATCCTGGTTTCGTTTGTGCTGGAGTCAGTTCTGCTGGCAGTGATCGGCGGCGCGCTCGGCTGCCTGCTGGCTTTCACCATGAACGGCTACACAGCGGGTACGGGCCAGACACAAAGCTTCAGCGAGATGGCTTTCGCCTTCAAGATCACGCCGAACGTGTTGATCTTCGGCATGGTCTTCGCGGTGCTGATGGGCTTCGTGGGCGGCCTGCTGCCCGCCTTCCGCGCATCACGGATGGCGATTACCAGGGCGCTCCGGGAAGCGTGACACCGGCGGTCACGGAAGAATACGTTGCCACGGGGTATCCACGAAGCGAACGTGGCCGCGTGTAAATTCAAGCTTCGCCTGTTGCAATCCGTCAATGAATGACGGAAGATGCTTGGCCACGGCCGCAACTGTACACCCATGCGGTCCACAGCGAAATTCCCGTCAGCGGAGCGCCCCCATGCGATTCACCGCCGGAACCAGTCGCCCACACTTCGGATTGTTTGTGCTGTTTCTCCTCGCTTGCGCTCTGCCGGCACCAGCCCAAACCTTCACGGTTCTTCACACCTTCGAAACTGAGGGCGGCTTGCAGCCGTTTACGGGGCCGACCCTGGATGCAGCCGGCAATCTGTACGGTACTACGCACAATGGCGGTGATCTCAGTTGTGACTTGGGAGGAGTGATCGGCTGCGGCGTCGCCTACAAACTGAAGCAAGGCATCTCCGGCTGGCTCTATTCGGTGCTGTATGTCTTTCCGGGAAATTCCGGCGATTTTCTTCCTACCGGGCCAGGCGCCATTACCTTCTCTCCCCACGGCGTGCCATATGGTACCCAACTGCAGGGAGGCGCCAATTACGCGGGCACGGTGTTTCACCTGCAACCGCCGGTGACCGCTCCGATCAACACCAGCTCACTCTGGTCGTACACGCTCGATCACACCTTCGGCAACGGGGATGATGGCGGATATCCCAGCCAGATCGTTTTCGATTCAGCAGGAAATATCTTCGGCACGGCGTCCAACGGCGGTCCGGGAGGATGGGGAATCGTGTATGAGATGACACCTGCAGCTGGAGGCTGGACGGAAAATATCCTCTACTCATTCACCGGAAAACCGGACGGCACTGGTCCGGCAGACGTCACTCTCGATCCGGCAGGCAATCTCTACGGGGTCACCAAAGCCGGAGGCAATCAGGAGTGTCATAACAACGTGGGATGTGGCACTGTCTATAAACTGGTTCACTCAGGTGGGCAGTGGACCAAGACCATCCTTCACATCTTCGAAGAGAGCACCGAGGGCGGCGATCCCAGTCCACTGATCCGCGATGCCGCCGGCAATTTATTCGGCCTGACCGGCGAAGCAGGCCCGGGCAATGGCGGCACCATCTGGGAAATGTCACCCTCCAACGGCAGTTGGACTTTCAGCGTGCTATACACCTTCCCCAGTCGCCAGGTGAATTTTGCCGGGCCCTTCCAACCCGTGATGGACCGCGGCGGCGCCTTGTACGGCGTGAACAATTGGGGCGGGGCTCATAATCTGGGCAGCGTTTACAAATTAGCGCCCTCCAGCGGCAGTTGGACGTACACCGACCTGCACGACTTCGGCAGCTTGTCCGGTAACCGAGACGGCTGCTATCCGCGCGGACCGGTGGCGCTGGACTTCTCCGGCAATATCTACGGCGCCACGCAACAGTGCGGGGTCGCGGGAGGCACGCTCTTCGAGGTCTCACCCTGACCAACCTCTTCTCTGCTGCCGGATGATCTATCCGTCGCTGCGGGGAATACCTAATGCTTTTCGAGTAAGCGGAAGTCTGATTCATTTACCCTGACATTGGATGTTCACCGTTACTCTAAGCGCCGGCCTCGTGTGCGTTGCGACATGGGTGTACCTGCTTGTGGGACACGGGCAGTTCTGGCGGATTCCGTTGCCACCCACCCTGGCCAACCGAGGACCAGAACGGGGCACCCCCATTGATTACCAGACGAGTGCCCCATCCTACTCGCCTACAGTTGGCGAGAGGGTGGGAGCCAGCGTAGCCGTTGTCATTCCCGCGCGCGATGAAGCTGACGTCATCGGCCGAGCGGTCACTTCCCTTCTGCGCCAGCGTTCTGCATCGGCCACCCTCCCGCCAGAAGCGGGCGAGGAGGATGGGGCACCCGCGATGTCTCTGCACATCTTCGTTGTCGATGACAACAGCACCGACGGAACTGCCGAAGAGGCCCGGCAAGCGGCACAGGAATGTCCTGACCGCGTCACCGTTCTTTCGGGACATCCACTGCCTCCGGGGTGGTCGGGGAAATTGTGGGCGGTACAGCAGGGCGTCGAGCAGGCGCTCGCGCTTCGGACAGATTACATTCTGCTGACCGATGCCGACATTGAGCATGATCCCCACAATGTGGGATCGCTGATCGAGATTGCGGAGAGCGGTGGATACGACATTGCGTCTTACATGGTGAAGCTGCACTGCCGCAGCCTGGCCGAGAAGTTTCTGATTCCAGCGTTCGTGTTCTTCTTCTTCATGCTGTATCCGCCCAAATGGATTCGCGATCCGCGCCGCAAGACTGCCGGGGCAGCCGGCGGCTGCATCTTAATTCGGCCCGCGGCGCTGGAGCGCATTGGCGGTATCGAGAGCATTCGCAGCGAAATCATCGACGACTGTGCCCTGGCACGGGCAGTCAAGCAGAGCGGCGGGCGCGTGTGGTTAGGAGCGACGGCCGACACCCACAGTGTCAGACCTTACAAATCTTTCGGAGAGATCGAGAGAATGATCGCGCGCACCGCCTTCAACCAGTTGCGGCATTCTGCCTGGCTGCTCCTGGGAACGATGGTCGGCATGCTGTTGATCTACATCCTGCCGCTGGTGCTGATGATGAGCGGCTCGGCGAAGTTGGCGGTTGTGGGAGCTGCGGCCTTCGTCCTGATGTGCGTATTGTATCTTCCGATGGTGCGATTCTACGGACTGAATCCGCTGTGGGCATTGACGTTGCCGTTCAGCGCGGTGTTTTATGCGATGGCGACGCTGCATTCAGCGGTGAAGTATTGGCGCGGACGCGGTGGCGAGTGGAAGGGCCGGCCACAGGACAGCTGAAGGCGCTCTTCCCCCAAGCACCCGCTCATTCGAAAACCGCAAATGAGTGGGGCACCCGGCCAGCGTGCCTTAGCCTAAGGCTCATAGCTCACAGCCGACGGCTTCTTCAAAACAGCCTCTTCCACTGCAGCTTGATGTCGGGCTTGTCGCGGGTGCCGGTGATCTCCACCGGCAGCCACGTACCCGCGCCGTGTTTGTTGAACAGTGGATCGAATGGCACCAGCAGAACGTGTTTCGCGCCGGTCATGGTCTGCGAGACTTTGGCGTCGAGGCTCACCTGGCCAACAAAATTCAGGTCTCCACTGGCGACACCGTACGAGCCTTTGACCTTGGCCCGCGCTCCCGGCTCCTCGAACTGAAGGCTCGCGAACGTGATGGTACTGTGCCGCAGCGTGAAGTCTCCGCGAAACTGCGCTGCGACATCGGTGATGCTGGTGTCGTCGGGCTTGCCCTGACCGCGGCGACTCAGCTGCACCAGCGCGTCCTTCATCTTGGGATGGGTGAAGCGCGCATCCGTCATGTCGAAGCGGCCGTTCAGCTGCATCTTCTGCAGCACGGGATCCTTTCCCGGTGGCAGTACAAACTTTGCCTGCAAGGTCATCTGCCCGGTCAGCATCGGCGGGGTTGCCTTCGAGGCCAGGGACAGCACGTCCTGCACGTATGCCTTTGGCATGTGGACGTCGAGCACAATCGTCTTGCCCTTCTTGCCTTTCTCGCCCGCGACCTGCCCGTTGGTCACGATGTCGGTGTTGAGGAAGTGCGCATTCACCGGTTGCAGATAGGTGTTGCCGTCGGTGCCGTCGACCAGCGCGTGAAACTTCGTGGTGAGGTGAACGGGCTGGCCGCCGTGATCGAGTTGAAAGTCGGGCACGTCGGTAGTGCCATCGACCACGATGTCGTTCAGCATGCCTTTATAGTCACCTACCGACGACAAGATGCCGGAGATGCCGTTGAAGACCGACAGATCGGCGTCCTGAAAATCGTAGCGGCCGTCGACCTTGGTTGCCGAGGGCTCGTCGAAATCCCACGGGCCGAAGTGGCCTGTCGTCCGGATCAGTCCGGGCGGAGTGGGATTGGTGAGCTCGGCGGTGAAGCCCATCGGCTGGCCGACGCCGGCGCTGCGCAGCGCCAGCTTGCGGAGCTCAAACAACATGGGCCCCTGCGCAGGGTCTTTCCGCAGAATGTAGAGCACGGTGCCGCCTGCCTCCACGTGGTCGATGATGAAGTTCGCCAGGCGGGTGTGATACTTCGCCTGCTGCGTCGGGTGCTGCGGCTGGCCGGTTCCCTTCGGCGCAACCTTGATCTCCATGCCGTCGAGCTTCACGACGCTGAGATGAACCGGCGAGCGCAGCAACAGCTCGAGGAAGTTTGCTTCGACCGTCAGGTGCTTCACCGTGATGAGTGGCGGACCGTCGCCATGATTACGATTCGGCAGAACGAAATTGTCGGCAGTGGCATACACGGCAGGGATGAGCGTGATTCGCAGGTTCTGGAGCTGGACGTCGGCTTGATAATGCTCACGCAGCGCTAACAGCATACGAGCTTGCAGCCAATGCTCAAGCGGTGGCGGAACCGTGAGCAGATAGATAAACGACGCGACGACAACGACGATGACGATCAGCAGCGCGCCCAGCAGGATTTTCGTTCTCTCACGAATCGGCATCTTACAAAAATGTTAGATGCAGAGAAGGCGAACTATAAGCCGAGCGCTTCTAGAATTCCAGCTGCGATCGTCTCCGTCGACAGCGATGCGTCCACAATGACGGCGTCGAGCGGCTCCTCCAGCGTGGCGAACTGGCTGTCGATGAGCGCCGGATTCATGTAGTGACCCTTGCGCCCGGCCAGCCGCGCGTCCACGAGCTGTCTGCCGGCGCGCAGGTAGACCAGCTTCACGTCCGAGGCGATCAGCAGCTGCCGCCGATACGCCTCTTTGAGCGCGGAGCATGCCAGCACCACGTTCTCCCCCGCGGCTATCCATTCGGAGATGGCGTGATGAAGGGCCTCAAGCCAGGGCTCGCGGTCAGCATCGCTTAGCGGGATTCCGGCACGCATTTTGGCAACATTTCCCACAGAGTGGTAGTCGTCGGCGTCGGCGAATTTCCAATGCAACATAGCGGCGAGCGCCCGGCCCACAGTAGTTTTGCCCGCTCCCGTAACTCCCATCAGGAGGATAACCATCGCAGCCATCTCGCGGGAAATAGTGTAGCGGAGCCCGTGGATACCTCGGCGCAACGAATTACTTCGCATTCATCCTGAATTCACATTCAGGCGCACTGCTTATATGTTATTTTGAAATTTCGGTTCTATCTTCATCCCTGCTGGAGGCCCTCACAAATTGGCCAAGGACATGGTCCCGAAACGCATCTTTCTGACGAAAGGCGTAGGGAAACACAAAGAACGGCTGACGTCGTTTGAGCTGGCGCTACGCGATGCCGGCATCGCCGCCCAGAATCTGGTTCGCGTCTCTTCCATCTTTCCGCCTCACTGCAAGCTCATCGGCCGCAAAGAAGGGTTGCGCTATCTCTCGCCCGGCGAGGTGGTGTTTGCCGTGGTGGCTGAGAATTCCACGCGCGAGGCGCACCGTCTGGTGGCGTCAAGCATTGGATTGGCAATGCCGGCGGACAAGACAACCTATGGGTATCTGAGCGAGCATCACTCGTTCGGCGAGACCGACGACACGGCCGGCGATTACGCCGAGGAACTCGCAGCCGAAATGCTGGCGACCACCCTGGACGTGGAATTCGATGCGGACAAATCCTGGGACGAAAAGAAGGAAGTGTACCGCCTGTCGAACAAGATCGTGCGTACGGCGAACGTGACCCAGAGCGCAGTAGGCGACAAGCGCGGGCTATGGACGACCGTGATAGCGGCCGCGATTTTGATCTTCGAGTAGTCGCAGCCCGCCGATACGTACAGTAGCAGCAATCCCCGTTTCAGCCGTTCAATCGGCTGAGCGGGATTTTGTTTGTGGCTGACTGATACGTTTCATCCTCTTCTCCCAAGGAACTCTTCGCAATTGGCAAAATAAAGGCCTGCATTTCTGCAGGCCGTGGTAAGCGTTGCTTCGCTTATTGCTGAGGAGGCGTATTCGACGTTCCCGTGTTGCCGCTGTTGTTATCCCCCGAGTGGTTCGCCCAAGGAATGTCGGTTGCCTGGCGCTCATAGAGTGGCTTGTTCTGATCATTCGCGTTCGGCTGCTGCGCATTGGACGGCGAAGCGCCTGGAGTCGCGGATGAAGAAGGAGTCGCGCCGTTCGTAGTTGCCGCATTCGGGTTGCTGTTCATCTCACCTTGCCGCGCGCTCTGCGCGTTCTGGTCGACCTGGCTCCCGGTCATGCCGTTGGTGTTGCTGGGAGTGGTGCTCTGCTGGTTAGTCGTGGTAGTAGTGCTGGTGGTCGTGCTGCTGGAAGGGGCCGTCGCTTGTTGAGCAGAGTTCGTCGACGCTCCCGGGGTGGCCGGCGTCTGGCTAGTCACAGGCGGCGTGGTCTGCTGAGGATTGGCCCCCATGTCAGGTTTGCTTTCCTGCTGCAGCATGGCCATGGTCTGCGGCTGAGGCGGCTCGGCGGCGTCCGGAGTTCCCTTCGGAGTGCTGCTGGAGTTGCCTTTCGTACACGTGCTGGCTACGTCATGGATGTTCGAGACCTGCACACTGTTGGTCGTGCTCGACGTGGTCTGATCACCCTGTGTGCTGGTGGCGCTGGTCTGGTCCTGGCGAGTGGTCACTTCAACTTCGTGACCGACGCTGGCTTGCAGCTGATTATCCGGGCCGTTGATCTGATACTGCATGCCGTTCTGGTCGGTGATGGTGTAGTTGCCGGCTGATCCGCTAAGGCAGCCTCGAATGACACCTTTCGATGTCTGATAGCTCTGGCTGCTCTGCCTGGCCGTGCCGTCGCTACTGTTCGCGGGCAGGTCCTGCGCTGCCGCCAAGGTCGTCGCCAGCAGGCCTGATCCCAGTAATACAAAAATTGATTTCATACTTTCGTACCCTCCGCTTCGCGGTTCTTCTCTCGCTTTACTTGGAACCGCCTTAGTCCGGATTAGGTTATCCGGCCAAAGAGGAAATGCGGAGCTGCTGGACGTCCGACGTAGCTTTGCGCCTGGAGGTCGCCAGCGAATTGCAACCCCGGTGTGAATCCCCGGGTCTCGAACATCGCGAGGCCAGTCCGCTGTAATTCTCCGCTACACTGAAATCGATGACCAACGGGGACTTTCACCTCTTCGACTTCGACGCTTACCTGTTCGACATTGACGGCACGCTGGCGAACACTACCGGCGGAATACATTACAACTCTTTCCACACCGCGCTGCGCGAGGTGTACGGATGTGAGGGCCGCATCGACGGGGTGCCGGTGCATGGCAACACCGATCCCGGTATTCTGCGCGCCGCCCTCCAGCATTACGGTCAGCTTCCTGCCGACTTCGAGGCCCGCTTGCCGAAGGCATGGGAGATCATGCGTGCCGAAGTCGCCCAAAATGCTGGCGGCATGGGCGTAAATCTCTGCCCGGCTATCCCCGAGTTGCTGGCTGAACTGCGCCGTCGGAAAAAGCTGATTGGCGTAGTGACGGGGAACCTCGAGGCTATTGGCTGGCGCAAATTGGAGCGCGGGGGCATCCGCGAGTTCTTCGACTTCGGATCGTTCAGCGATACCCGGGAGAAGCGCGAAGATATCTTTCGCCACGGCATCGAGCTGGCACGCCAGCTGGGCGGTCCGCAAACGACCGCCTGCTTCATCGGCGACACCCCCAGTGACGTTCAAGCCGCCGCTCGTGTTGGCATGCCCGTCATCGCGGTGGCAACCGGGATCTACTCGCGGGAGGAACTCGCAAACGAGTCTCCGACAGTCTGCGTTGCGACGTGCCGGGAACTGCTCCAGGCCTGAGGCGACAAGCTCCTTGCCTGTGGCTTACAATTTCTTCACACATGCGGTTGTTTGCAGGAACATGCCTCGCCCTCATCTTGACGGCTTCGCTCTTCGCTCAGCAGGACGCCGCCACGAATGCGTCTTCCCCGGACACTTCAGGCAGCACCAGCCAGCCGGCAAACTCGCAACCCTCCGTTCCGCCCGGGAATGTCATACTCGACCGGCAGACGGTGACCATTAAAAAGGTACCTCTCGGGGTGCCGATCGCTGTTGGCTCGCCTTCGCAGACAACGGCAGCAGCTTCGTCCGCCGCTCCGGCGCCTCAGGGTGCCGTGCAGCAGCAACCGGCGGTGAATCAATCCAGCGCACAGGTGACTTCTACGACCGCTACGGCGCTGCCGGACTCCACCCCTGGTCCCGCGGTAGTTCAACAGCCGACAGCGGCACAGGCATCGTCCGCGGAGCAATCGGAAAGCGGGGCCGCCCCGCCGCCCGCCGAGCCCGGCACACCTATCTTTCCCAACGTCACCAGGAAACAGGCGGCGGAAGCCAGGCGTCAATTCGAAGCCGGCGTGAAGTTAAAGGAAAAGGGGCATCTCGACGCGGCGTTCACCAAATTCGTCAGCGCCTCCCAGCTCGATCCCACCAAGCTTGACTACATTACCGCGCGCGAGTTCACCCGCGAGCAGCTGGCCTACCAGGCGCTGCAGCGTGGGAACAAGGCCATGCAGGAGCACAACGAGATCGTCGCCATGGCCGAGTTCCGGCGGGCCCTTGATTATGACCCTACTAACAGCTATGCGCTACAGCGGCTGCGGGACGCCATTCCCGAAGACCAGGTCACGGACCATCCGGTCAGCGTGGTCGAGCAGTCGCTGCCCATCGATCTCCGTCCCGCGGAGCAACATCACGACTTCCATTTTCGCGGCGACTCGCGCGCCTTGCTGACCGAGGTCACCCAGGCGTACGGCATCAAGGCGCAGTTCGACGATTCCGTAAAGCAGCAGAGGGTCTTCTTCGATATCCAGGACGTCAACTTCTCCACCGCAATGCAGGCGGCCAACGCGGTCACGAAAACATTCTGGGTACCACTTACGCCGACGCAGGTGATGTTCCTGGCCGACACGGTCGAGAACCGCCGCAACTTCGAGCGGTTGGGATTGCAGACGTTCTACCTTCCCGACCTGACCGATCAGCAACTGGCGGAAATGACCAATTCGCTGCGCGTGCTGCTCAACCTCCGCTATATCGCGCTCGATAAGGGAGCCAATACGATCAGCATTCGCGCGGAGTTGCCGATCCTGAATGCCGCCGACCAGCTGCTTCGCAGCCTCACTACGGGCAGGCCGGAGGTATTGCTGGACCTGAACGTGTACGCGGTCAGCACCAGCCTGTCGCGCTCAATCGGCACCGCGCTGCCCACGCAGTTCACCATGTTCAACATAAGCCCGGCGCTGCTGGCGGGACTCGGCGCGAGCGCACAGAACTTGATTAACCAGCTCATCTCCTCGGGTGGAATCAATGCGGCGAATTCCACTGCAGTTGCCGCGCTGCTGGCGCAGCTGCAGAATTCCAGCATGAGTTCGATCCTCACGCAGCCGTTCGTAACCTTCGGCGGCGGACTGACGCTGTTCGGCCTGAGCGGAGGAGGCACCGGAATTACTCCCACCTTCAGCCTGAACACCTCCGACATCAAAAACCTGGAGCACCTGCTGCTGCGCGCCTCGCACAACGATCCGGCAGTGGCCAAGATCGGCGAGCGCTATCCCATCATCAACGCGACTTTCGCGCCGATCTATAACACGTCGGCGATCGCCTCGGTGATCGGGAACCAGAGCTACATCGCGCCGTTCCCGTCGTTCACCTTTGAGGACCTCGGCCTGAACCTGAAGGCAACCCCGTTCATCCACGGCGACCAGGATGTGACGTTGAAGATCGAGTTACAGATACGTTCGCTGGGAACGCAAAACGTCAACGGCATCCCCATCATCAACAACCGCGAGTACAGTGGGCAGATTACGGTGAAAGATGGCGAGTCCAGCGTTGTGACGGGCATCGTCGACATGAGCGACACGCGCAGCATCAATGGCTACCCGTTCCTGGGACAGATACCCGGCCTGGGTTACGGCGCGTCCGTACACAACAAGAATGTCGCCGAGGACGAACTGCTGGTCGTCATCACTCCGCACATCCTGCGCGTCCCGAATCAGACGCCGTTCGCCATGGAATTGCCGCCCTCGCACTGACATCGTCCTTTCATAATTCGTGCCTGAATATCCAACGGAAGTGGTGCAGTCAGATTGCGCTCTCATCGTTTATGATGAGAAGGCTTCGACTCTGTTTGGCTGCGAGGTAGCTTCGCTCCCGATGAGACTTTTCACCGCGCTTGCACGGCGAATGGCGATGCTGCCGCTGCTGGCGCTCGTTCCCGCAGCCTTTGCGTGCGATCAGATACCCGCCGGACAAGTTGTCTGGATCAGGTTGACCGCGCCTGTCTCCAGCTACACAGCCAAACCTGGTGACACGGTCCTGGGCGTTTTGACCGAAGCCATTCAGTGCGAAAGCGACACGGAATTTCCGGTCGGCACCCACGTCACCGGCGTGGTGCATTCGGTGCGCAAAGTAGGATGGGGCATTCGGCACGAAACCGCGGCGCTGGATATTCAGTTCAATGAACTGCATCCCGATGGCGCGCCGCCTGTCAGTTTCGTAACCTCGCTCACAGAAGTAGAGAACGCGCGCGAGCAGGTTTCGTCCAAGGGGATGATCCAAGGCATCCGCAGCAGTGACACCCCCGAAGGCCGCATCAACAGCCGCCTGATACACCTGCCAACGTGGAATCCATATTCCGATCTTGGACTGATCGTTTATAAGGCGACCTTCCCCATCTTCCCGGAGCCGGAAATTTATCTCCCGGAAGGCACAGACCTGAGGCTGAAGCTGGATAAGCCAATGCCCGCGGTCACGCCGGTGGCCCAGCCCGCCATAGACACCGAGGCTTATGCCGCCGACGATTTCGAGTGGCAGGAATTTTCCCGGACCATTCCGAACCGCACCACCACGACCACCATGGCGGCCGCCGATTTGATCAATGTGGCGTTTGTCGGATCGCGGGAACAGATCGTTGCGGCTTTCCATGATGCCGGGTGGGTGAACAGCGATACGTTCAACCGTCACGCCTTCATGCATGACTTCTACGCCTTCCTGAACAACAGCGGATACCCGCAAATGCCCATGCGTCCGTTCCTGCTGAATGGCGAACCTGCCGAAATGAACTGGCAGAAGAGCCTGAACAGCTATGACCGCCGCGACCATTTGCGCATGTGGGAGTGGACGGATTCGGCGAGTGCGAAGACGGTTTGGCTGAGCGCTTCCACGCACGATAACACTGCAGCCTTGTCACTCCGGCATCATCAGTTCGTGCATCACATCTCGCCCGACATCGACGAGGAGCGCAGCAAAGTGATCCGCGACCTGACCGCGGCGGGCTGTGTGCAATCCGTGCACATGATTCAGCGGCCGGGCGTGCCGACCTTTACGGAAAGCTACAACGGCGATCCGGTGCGAACCGATGGATCGCTGGCCGTAGTCGAGTTGAGGAATTGCCAGAGCCCCACGCCTGAACTGGCAGAGGTGAGCGCTTCCGCCACCTATAAGCCCGGCAACAAAGTGTTCCGCTACTTCCGTCGCCAGATTCTGACCTTCCGCAGCGACATCTGGCGGGCGAACATTATCTACGGAATGTATGATCTGGGACACATGAGCCTGACCGCACTGAAGCATCACAACACGCAGCAAGCCTACGAGCACGAACAGGCACGCCAAGCAGCCGCGATGGCGAAGACGGCGTCAGGTGAGCCTTTCGAGTCACGCGGAAGCTCGATACTCATGGGCTCGCAGTAACCGGTACCAATCTGGCTACGAAAAATCCTCTTACTTGATTTTGGGCAATTACAGGCGTGCGTTTGCCCAACGACCATCAGGGATTGTCCGTGTCATTCTGCCACGAACCTGAACGGCGGGGGCGTGTGGGCTGCAGAAAACCTGCCGGTTCGGGAAGTGCGATGACGCATGCACGACGTGGGCCGCCAGCCTTTTCTCCTCCGGCGGCCCCCGTGCTCTTCCAAAATCCGCCGGCTGACCTTACCAATAATCACTGACATCCGCTGCATGATGTGTTGTGATGAGGGAAGCCTTCGGTTGCCATCATTGCGCCGGACAGACAAGTTCCTTGGTAGGTGCCCGGGAATGACGTAACCTGTCTGCAACGAGTTGTGGCGAGACGCATGGCCGTGCGCAGCCTCACAGTCCCGGCCCAGTTGCGTCCCGCAGATTGAGGAGAATCTCATGGAAACAATTGCGCGCAGCTGGGATCTTCTGAAACAAAGCTTCTCGATCTTGAAGTCTGACAAGGAACTGATGTGGCTGCCGGTGCTGTCGGCGATTTTCTGCCTGATGGCCACGATCACAATCTTCGGAGTTGGATTTCTCCTGCTGGTGCCACCCGGACCTTTGCCCCAAGATCCTGCTGCGCAGAAGCTGCTCGGCCACCAGATGATGCCCGTACTTTTTGTGTTCTACGTTGTCACCTACAGCCTGACGATTTACTTCAACGTGGCGCTGGTGAGCATCGCGTCCGACCGGCTGAACGGCGGCCAAGCCACATTGAACGACGGCTTGCAGATTGCCTGGCAGCGTAAGTGGAGCATCCTGAAATGGGCGCTGGTCTCGGCAACGTTCGGCATCCTTATGCAAATGCTGGAGCGCAGATTGGGCTCCCTCGGCCGCCTGTTCCTGCGTGGCGTCGGCCTGATGTGGGCGCTGGCAACCTTCTTCATCGCGCCGGTGCTTGCCGCCCAGGATATCGGCCCCATGCAAGCTGTCTACAAATCGGCGCATATCTTCAAGGAAACTTGGGGCGAAGAAGTTAGCGGGGGCTTCAGCTTTGGAATCATTGGCTTTTTGTTTGCGCTGATCGGCGTGCTGCCGCCGGCGATGGGCGTTCACCGTTTCGGACAGACGGGGTTGTTCGTTGGCTTGGCCATCGCGGTGATCTACTGGCTGGTGCTGGGGGTGGTGATGTCGGCGGCGCGCGGCATCTTCGTTGCGGCACTATATCGCTACGCTACCGACAAGAAAATTCCGCCGGGCTTCAGCCGCTCCGATTTCGCGGAAGCCTGGGAGCCGAAGATACGCTTTTGAGCGGCCGCCGCGGGAACCGTCTTCGCGGGGATTTGATAACGCGTGGCTTTACAAGCCAGCAAATTACAGGTGTTTTGTGTCAGGACACGAGTTTACTCGTGCCGAAAATTCTTTCTCCTTGTATTGACCTGGGCCGGCTGGAGCAGGCCGCAGAATCCCGTAGCACATATGGAGGGCGGTTCCTATGCTACCCAAAACACCAGCGAGCGTACTAATCCTGGCAGTCGAACGTAATGGCGACACCGCCATAGTGCGTTGCAGCGGCAAGCTGGTCTACGGCGTAAACGATCTTCTCAGCACGCAGGTCAAGCAGCTAGTCCCCGAATGCAAACGCATTATCCTCGACCTGAAGGGCTGCACCCACATGGACAGCATGGGCCTGGGGACAATTGTGCGCCTGTACGTCTCCGCCAAGTCAGCGGGCTGCGCTTTGGAGCTCATGAACATCGGCCAGTCAGTGCGCAACCTGCTCGGCGTCACTCACCTGATATCTGTGTTGGCGGTTGTAGGCGAGAACAATATTCGGTTCTGAGCGGCAGAGAAGCTCCGGTTGGATCTGCGGCCGTCGCTGTGCTCTTTAACTCAGACGCTGAACTACCCGTCGGCAGCATGTAGTTGATGGGCAAGAAATAGCTAGCTGCTTCTTACCAGCCGGACTCCGTCTGGACGCAGGCCATGCTCGAACTCATTGGTTACCAATTGTCTGTGACTGTTTAACCTAATTCTCGTTCAAATAGCTTTCGATCTCGGACTTTGCTGCGGAGATCCCTCGCGAAACTTCGGTTTTGCTCTTTCAACGTGGCAATGCCCCCACTTAGAATTAGCACCTACTGGCTATTTACGGAGCGCGCATCAGTTTGCTACTTTCACCCCCACAACGCTCTCTAGCAATTTCCCTGATGCCCAGAAGATGGTTTGCGTGGTGTCCATTCCACGACAAGCCGCGAGTTAAATCTGTTTCGACTATTGTCGATCAACAGAAAAACTGTTTTCGCCCACTTCAGTCGACGGTATTCGCCGCTTCCGATATCACGAGCCTTTAGCTCGTCACAGGTGCACAGCGTAGGTTGCACTGCTTTGTTTCCACCTCTCCACTTGTTGCGGGGGGGGGGTGGGACAAGCTTCTGAGATGAGCCGTTGCCAAGGTGGCTATGCTGAAGACGCTTGATGTACTCATCGGCACAACGACGGTAATCCTGATTTTCAGTATGGCCGTGACTGTGATCACGCAAGCCATATCCAGCTATCTCGGGCGCCGAGGCAAGCACCTCAAATCGGGCTTGGCCGATCTTCTCCAGCAACTCGGCATTCCCGAGCGCAAAACTGCCGAAACCATCGCGCAGGCCGTGTTGACCCATCCGCTCATTGCGGATGGAAAGGGCAAGCTGGGAACAGTGATTCACCGCGAGGAATTTACCAAACTCGTCATGGATTTGGCTGCCGGCAACGGTGTTGTCTCGCTCAAGGACAACGAAAAGAACAAACTGCGGGACATGCTGCAACAGAGCGGCATCTCCGATCCGCAAGCCACGCTCAAGAACGTGCGTGCCATGGAACTGCAACTCGAGGCCACGAATCCTGAGCTTGCCAACGATGTGCGGCAGGCGCAGGCGCTGATTGCCGAAGCGACAAGCGATTACGTCGCGCGCGTGAATTCATGGTTCGACCAGACCATCGACCGCGTCAGCCTGCGGTTCGGCCACTACACGCACTGGATCACCCTGTTCGCTTCGGCCGTCGTAGTGTTGAGCATCCAGCTCGATGTCATAGCGGTAATCGACAGGTTGTCAATCGACGACCAGTTCCGCAATACCGTTGTGAGCGCCTCGGCCAAGGACTTTTATACCGAAACAACTACGCCGGCGAATGCTCAGGGTACGACGACTGCGGGAGCAGATACCGTCCCGAGCGTGGCTCCTGGAGCTTATTACGACCTGCTGGGCAAAGCCGGGCTCATCACCCTGCCCACGGAACGGAATTGGCCTGTTCAACTGAAAGATCCGCGCCGCTATCCCGGCATGGTGCTTGCAATCCTGATGATCAGCCTGGGAGCGCCGTTCTGGTACAACATCCTGAAAGATCTGCTGGGCCTGAGGTCCAACCTTGCCAAAAAGGATGATCTGCAGCGGGTCATCCGGCAAACCACGCAGAGCGTAGACGACGGAGCGGCGGGCAACACGCCAGACGCCGCTGCAGCTCCCGATTGGCTTAAGGGAGAACGGGGAGATTTGACTCTCGTGGGCTGATTCGGACGGTGCGCGACCGCGTATGGGATGCGCGTGTCGCGGAAATGGCCGCCGCTATCGCGGCCGGCAAAGGGGCGACATGTACCAGTTTATCGGCTGTTCTGCGTCCAATTTCTGCAAGGGCCGCCCCTTCGGGTTCCGACCTGAAGCCATTGTCCTGCACACCATGGATGAAGATTTTGCCGATGGCGAGGCAGCCTTCCGCAATCCTGCCAGTTGCAAGTCAGCGCACTACGGCGTCTCCCGCGAAGGCGAAGTTCATCAGTACGTCGACGAAAACGATTCGGCATTTCACGCCGGCATCGTTGTCAATCCTAAGTGGGACCTGCTGAAACCGCGGGTGAATCCGAACTTTTACACCATCGGCATTGAACATGAGTGTCTGGCGGGTCAGCAGTGCACCAAAGATCAGCTTTGGGCCAGCGCTCAGCTGATCCGTGAAATCGCAGATCGTTGGGCCATTGCGCTGGATGACCGCCATATCATCG
The DNA here is from genome assembly GCA_963780495.1 of uncultured Acidobacteriaceae bacterium. Taxonomy (GTDB): domain Bacteria; phylum Acidobacteriota; class Terriglobia; order Terriglobales; family Acidobacteriaceae; genus Bog-257. Next base: position 237,228 of record CAWACF010000019.1, on the reverse strand, counting down.
GTCACCAGCTAATCCGAGCGTCAAGGCAATGCCCGGGAAGTGCGCTGGTTGTTTCTGAGCTGCTGAAGCGAGTCCCACCCCGTCCGGTTAAGACGGCAGCGGCAGCTGTCGGCGGTCCGCCAATTGAAGGCAAGACCCCCGTCGTGACAAACGAGCCCCCAATAATTCCCTCAGTCCATGCTACGAGCATGGAGGTTGTGCCCGCCCCAAACGGCCAGATGGAGCTGGCGTGTGCAATGCAGCACAGCACGGCGGGCTCTTCTACGAATGGCGACCAACACGCCGAACAAGCTAATGCGATCACAGAGCCTTTCATGGTTCGGGCGCTTCGCAGTGTGAAGCTGCGCAAGGCGAAGCCCTCGGTAACAGCACAGCTTGTCCGCGTGATACCCGCATTCACCGACATCGTGGCCATCAGCTTCGAAATTGGGGACCCGCTCGAAGGAAACGCCTATTGGTACGTTGACGTGCAGGGGAACTATTTCTGGGCGGGTGCCACCAACGCTCCCGATCCAACATCGCTCGCAAAGACGGCGAGTGCATCGCTGAAACCGTAGCCGGGGCGCAAGGAGAAGCTCGACCGTGGCGACGCGTGGCGTACTATGGGCGGATTTTCGAACCCGACCAGACCGGTCCGATCTTTGCGGTAGCCTGCCCAAAGCCTACGGAGCCCAGCGCGTCACCCTGATTGCCGACCTCCTTGCGGCTGTGCAGATGCTGCTGCCATGGGCCGTCTGCTTTGAGTACGACCGCCCGGATGAGCGCGGTGTGGAGGCGCTGGCCGAGACCCGATTCCGTTTTCGTTCGTTGCCAACCGTGGTCGTGGCGGAACGAGATTCGCGCGCGCTGGTGAAATGCATGCGGCACTGGTGCGTGTGGGATTACTTGGTCAAACCCATCTCGCTACGCCGATTGTGCAATTCCCTGTCGAGCATCGACCTGGCTGCGCCTCCTCCTACAGTGCGGGACTTGGCCACGCCGAGTTTGTCGGTGGGCGCGCCTGTGCTCGGATTACCACCAGCAGCATCTAGCGCCGCTAGGCTTGCGCCGGCAGTTTCTTACGTGCAGGCCAATTACGCTGAGAAGCTTCGCCTGGCGACGGCAGCGCAGCTTTGCGATCTGAGCCCGTGCCAATTCAGCCGAAGCTTCAAGAAAGAGAACGGCGTCGCCTTCCGTGATTTCGTGGTGAAGACCAGGATCCAGCGGGCTGCGGAATTGATGAAAGAATCGAGAATTTCCGTGACCGAGGCGGCATTCTTCGTCGGCTTCAACGATCTTTCCTACTTCGCGCGCATGTTCCGGCGCCAGCTTGGTGTTTCTCCGTCACACTATCGCCAGGATCAGGTCACACAGCTCGCGCAACAGCTTTCCCTGTTCGGCTCCCCGCACGGCCGCCAAGGCTGACGCAAGAAACTACCAATCGCTCTGCAAGAAACTCCTAGCCACGAAAAATAGATTCGCGCTATTCAATACCGACACGCGCGATTTTCACACCTTGCCTGAAGCTGTCCCACATCTGAGCCGGTAAGGCCAGGATCTTGTCTTACCAGGGAGGAACCCATGGCCGTCGCAGTCTCCTATCCCGGCGTCTATGTCGAAGAAATTCCCAGTGGCGTGCGCACCATTACAGGGGTAGCCACGTCGATCACCGCATTTATCGGCTGGGCGGACCAGGGTCCCATCAATTACGCCGGGCTGGTGCTGAGCTGGTCGGACTTCCAGCGCATCTATGGCGGTCTGGACCCGCGCAGCCCCTATCTTGGATATGCGGTTGCGCAGTTCTTCATGAACGGTGGGAACCAGGCCTATATCGTGCGCCTGGCCTATACCGGCGCGGCCAGCGCTACTCTCGCACCTGCAGCGTCGGCAACCCTGACTTTGGGCGGCCTGAAGTTCACTGCCGGCACGGTAGGCCCGGACGGGCTGGTGGCCAATGCCGCTAATCCCGGAGTGTGGGCACAGAATTACGGCATCGTCATCAAAAATCAGGCAGCCCCTAGCAAGCGATTTCGCGTGCAAGTTGTCTACAATCCCCCGGGAGCTCCATCGCCGGTCGTGGTCGAGTCGTTTGAGAACCTCTCCATCACGACTCCCGATTCGCAAGGGCGCTATGTAGCCGACGTCATCAACCAGCAGTCCAGCTATGTGACCGTCGTGGTCGCTTCGGGCACCACTACCCCTCCGCCCGACACCGCTGCAACGAATCTGACGGGCACGCCAAACGACGATGGTACGGTCTTGCTGCCGAGCACCGACGGCCAACTTGAGACGCAAGTCGCGGCCAGCACCGGCATACTCGATCAGATTGATTTGTTCAACTTGCTCTGCATTCCCGGGGTCATCGACCCTCCCACCCTCAACGGACTCGAACAGTATCTCGAAGGCCGGCGGGGATTTCTGATCGCTGACTCCGATCCCGGCATCACCGATTACACCAAGCTCAAGCAGCCTCCGGGAACCGGCAAAAACGCCGCGTTTTACTTCCCCTGGATCCAGGCCCCCGACCCGGCGAATCAAAACCGCCTGGCTTATTTTCCGCCCTGCGGGTTCGTTGCGGGTATTTATGCTCGCACCGACGGCACGCGCGGTGTGTGGAAAGCTCCGGCGGGGACCGATGCGACGCTGGCTGGGGCTTCGGGCGTCAAAGTGCAACTGAACGACGCCCAGAACGGCGTGCTGAATCCGCTGGCGGTGAACTGCATTCGCAACTTCAACATCTACGGCATCGTGCTCTGGGGCGCGCGCACCATGCAGGGCAACGACGAAATCGGCTCGGAGTGGAAATACATTCCAGTTCGGCGCACGGCGCTATTCATCGAGGAGAGCCTGTTCCGCGCATTGAAGTGGGTGGTGTTCGAACCTAACGACGAGCCACTATGGGCGGAGATCCGGCTCAACGTCGGCGCCTTCATGCAGAACCTGTTCCGGCAGGGCGCGTTCCAGGGCCAGACACCGGCCGATGCGTACTTTGTGAAGTGCGATAAGGAAACAACCACCCAGAATGACATCAATCTCGGAATCGTGAACATCGTCGTCGGATTCGCTCCGTTGAAGCCGGCGGAATTTGTGGTGATCCAGATCCAGCAAATGGCCGGGCAGATCGCGACGTAAGGGGGGATTCTCATGGCGCAATTCACCGCGAATGCACAACGCTTCGATCCATACAAGAACTTCAAATTCCGGCTCAAGTGGGATGGCAAGTACGTTGCCGGGGTCAGCAAGTGCGGCATGCTCAAGCGCACGACGGAAGTGGTCAAGCACCGCGAGGGCGGCGATCCTTCCAGCAGCCGCAAGTCTCCGGGCCGCACCGAATACGACGCTATCACCCTGGAGCGGGGCGTCACCCACGATGTCGCGTTCGAGCAGTGGGCGAACAAGGTGTGGAGTCTTGGGGCGGGCTTGGGTGCCGAGGTCTCGCTGAAGGACTTCCGCAAAGACATCACCATCGAGGTCTACAACGAAGCGGGACAACTGGCGATCGCGTACAAGGTCTATCGCTGCTGGGTTTCCGAATATCAGGCGCTGCCCGACTTGGACGCCAATGCCAATGCCGTCGCCATCCAGCACATCAAGCTGGAGAACGAAGGCTGGGAGCGCGACCAGAACGTCACCGAGCCGACGGAACCTTCGTTCACCCTGCCGGCCGTGGGGTAACGAGCCATGCGCCCGTTTTCGGTCCCGGAACTGCTCACCGTGTGGGAGCACGGCTTGGGGGCCCTCCCCTGGCAGCGTGCGCTGACGATTCTGTCGGCCGCAAATCCTCACTCGCCTCCGTCGGCACTGGCGCGCCTGAGCATCGGGCGCCGCGACACCGACTTGCTGCAGTTGCGCGAATGGGCGTTCGGCAAAGAGCTCACTCTGGTGGCCGGCTGTCCCGCCTGTCATCAGACGCTGGAATTCGCGCTGCCGGTCGAAAAACTGCGCGGACCAGCGGCCATCTCCGAAACCGCAGGCGAGCAAGGAGACGAAGCTGAAGGCCGCGTCGAGCTGCGTGACAGCGCCCAACGCAATTACGAAATTAGGTTTCGGCCGGTGAACAGCACAGACATTGCAGCTTGCGCGGGACTGGATGTGACTGCCGCGACGCGCAAGTTGGTCAGCTGCTGCGTGCTGCAGGCGAGCCGGCAGGGCGAATCGGTGTCGCCGCAAGAGCTACCGGATGAAGTGATCCAGCAGCTTCTCGAACAACTGGCGGCGAGCGATCCGCAAGCCGAGCGCCGCGTCGAGCTTAGCTGCCCCGAGTGTCACGAAAACTGGAGCGAGGTATTCGATATCGTCTCGTTCTTCTGGACAGAGATCGACGCCTTCGCGCGACGCACCTTGCGCGAGGTGAACGTTCTGGCTCGCGCCTACGGCTGGCACGAGGCCGAAATCCTGGGCATGAGCCCGTTGCGCAGGCAAATCTATCTGGCGATGGCCCAAGCATGACCAACTTTGTCAGCAGCCTCATCAGCAGAAGCTTCACGGAGCAGCCAGCGCTGCGCCCGCGCCTGGCTTCCCTGTTCGAGCCTGCGGTACCTGCCGACTTTTCCCACGCCGAAGCGCCGTCGGCATGCTCGGCAGAGACGCCATTTGCCAATGACATTGAAGTAGAGTCAGAAGCGATCTCAAGCGCGAGGCGTCCGGCGACTATCCGTAATCATCGAGCTCCGCAGGTGGAGCATTCCCGTGACGCGAACTCGGCGGCCTCTTTCTCATCGCAAGTAACGGTGCCGCAGCGAGTGCTCGCCGGCGCTGAAGACGTGATGCAGGAGCCGGTGGTTGCAACCGTGCTTCCGCCCAAGGTGCCGTCACGCGCGTCTCAGGAGCGCGAAAGCGAATCCCCGATTGAAAGTACCGTGCTGAATGAGCCTGCGGGTAGGTCCTTGCCCGCGCAACCAAGGGTGCCCGATCGCGAAATCTCTTCCCGGACTGAATATCGTCCCCAATTAGTAGTCGCGACGCAAGCGGTACCCGAAATCGTGGTCGCACAGCAGCGTCCTGCATGGCAGACGGAGGATCGGACTTCGACCCGCGAACAACGTCGATCGGCGATTGCTTCGCCGGTTGTGAAAGCCACTGCCGAAAGCACGATCAACGTCACCATCGGAACCGTCGAAGTGCGCGCGACGATGGAAAGTAAACCCGCGCAGCGGCGGGCAGCATCAGCTTCGCCGGTCATGAGCCTCGAGGCCTATTTGCAGCGGCGGCACCCGGGAGGTGGCCGGTGAGCAACCCGCTTGCGATCGCCGCGACGACTCTGACGCTGCAGCAGATTCTGCAGACAAACATCGTCTCCGATCCTGCCGACACGGATCTCAGCGATACCACGGTAACGATTCTTCCGCCCGACAAAGCGCGCGGTAACGGCAACGCCAATCAACTCAACCTTTTTCTGTACCAGATTCTTCCGAACGCAGCCTGGCGGAACATGAACATTCCCAGCCAGGTCTCCTCGCTTGAAACCGGCAGCCCACCGCTGGCTCTGACCTTGCATTACGTGTTGACCGCATTTGGCAAGGACAACGACACCACCTTGCCCTACGGCCATCACCTGTTGGGTAAAGCCATGAGCATCATGAACGAGAATGCCGTGCTGGGCCCGGAGGAGATTCGTTCAGCCAATATGGCGAGTTTCCCGCTGACCGACCTGGACAAGCAGGTGGAGCGGGTCAGAATCACACTCCAGCCGTTGTCGCTGGAAGAGATCTCGAAGCTGTGGTCGGGATTAGTGACGCAGTATCGACTCTCGGTGGGATACGAAGTGTCGGTGGCGCTGATCGACGGCACCCAGCCGCGAAGGATGCCCCTGCCGGTCCTGACACGTGGTGCAGGCGATAAGGGCGTTCTCTCCCAGGCCAACCTGAACTCGCCATTCCCTACGCTTGATCAGACATTGCTGCCCAATTCCCAGACATCTGCCCGCCTGGGGGACACATTAACGTTGACTGGCAGCAATCTGGATGGAACGAATGTTGGGCTGCAGTTCAATCATCCGCTGTGGACCGCACCGGTGGAAGTCGCACCGCAACCGGGCGCGACCGCCACGCAGGTGAGTGTGATGATCCCCAATCAGCCTGCGACTTGGCCGGCGGGTTTCTACACGGTAAGCGTGCTGGTACAGCGGCCGACCGAGAGCTATCGGCGTAACTCCAACCAGCTTTCGTTCGCCCTGGCGCCCACCATGACGATCATTCCGGCCAACGCTGCCGGACCCAACATTACTTACACGGCAACCTGCAGTCCCGAGGTCCGTCCCGAACAATTCGCATCGCTATTGCTGGGAGACCAGGAAGTTCTGGCCCAACCGCACACGGCGCAAACTGCCACCCTCACCTTCGACGCCCTGAACCTCGACCCGGGCGACTACTACGTGCGCCTACGCGTCGATGGAGTCGAAACGCAATTGGTCAATCGGGCGGTGAAACCGCCAGTTTTCGACAACACGCAAAAGGTGACGGTGACATGAGCAACGGCAGCGACTGGCAGAAGGGGAACGCGCAGTACCTCTCGGCGGCGATGGCCTGGCTGCGGGCCTGCTTCGAGCAGTGTGCCTCCCGGCAACGCGACCCGCAGAGCACTGCCGCAGTCCCTGTCTCTGACCGATCCCAGGGCAAATCGCGCTGGCGCGACATTGTGCGCCCCGGCTCGCAGCCGTCCACCGTGGCGAATCCGCCGTTGTTGCCCGGCGTCGACGCGCCGCACTCCGACGCGCGCGTGCTGGACGCAGCCTCCGCCATGCAGAGCGCCGCCAACGGCATGAACCCTCCGCCGGCAATGATCATCCTGACCCAGCGGCTGGGGCTTTCCATCTTCGAGCAACAAATCCTGCTGCTGTGCCTGGGCATGGAACTGGATCCGGAAGTTGCGAGCTATTGTGCGCGCTGCCAGAACGATTCCGCGCGGACCTTTCCGACCTTTGCGCTGGCCTTTTCGTTGTTTGAGGAAGCCACCTGGGACGCGATTTCGCCGGAGCGGCCCCTGCGCTATTGGCGGCTGATCGAGATTACCCAGCCCGGAGCGCAGCCCATCACCACCAGCGCGCTGCGGGCCGACGAACGCATCGTCAATTACTTGAAGGGGCTGAACTATCTCGACGACCGGCTGTTGCCATTCCTCGCTCCGCTCGATCAACAGCTTGGCGGGGCAGAACTGCCGGCCTCTCATCTGGAGCGCGTGGAAAACATCATAGCGCGCCTTAAACTGGCCGAAGCCAGTCGCAGCTTGCCCGTGGTGCAGTTGCTGGGGAGTGACGCCGCCAGCAAACACCTGATAGCCGCGGAAGTGGCAAGTACAGCCGGTCTGCAGTTGTACCGCTTGCCCGCCGCATTTCTGCCCACGCAGGCGGCGGAGATCGAGACCATGGTCAGGCTTTGGCATCGCGAGAGCTTGCTGTTGCCGCTCGCCCTCTATGTAGATACCTTGGGCTACAGCACAGAAGCCGCCATGCCTGGACCCTCCTCTCCGGTGACCCGCGTGCTGGAAAAGATGGATGGCGCGGTCTTCCTCGACGCACGTGAGGCGTGGTTCGGCCTGCACAAGCCGACCATCACAGTTGACGTGAGCAAGCCCACAGCGGCCGAGCAGGCTGCAGTGTGGCAATCGGCGCTCGGGCTAGCTGCCGGAGACAGTCCCGCCCAGCTTGCCGCGCAGTTCAATCTTGGCTACACCGCCATTCGTCAATTAGCCAGGGATGTGCTGGCCGAGCCGAATAATTCCGCTCCGCTACCGAATCGCCTGTGGGATGCCTGCCTCGCCAGCACCCGGCCTCAACTCGATCTGCTGGCCGAAAGAATTGATCCCAAAGTCACCTGGGACGACATTGTTCTGCCCGACGGCGAATCGGCACTGCTCCACCAAATTGCGCAACAGGTGGAGCAACGGACGACCGTGTACGAAAAGTGGGGCTTCGCTGAGAGAATGAGCCGCGGCCTGGGCATCAGCGCGCTGTTCAGCGGCGACAGCGGTACGGGCAAGACCATGGCCGCTGAAGTGATCGCCAGCGAGTTGCGCCTGAACCTCTATCGCATCGACTTGTCAGCGGTGGTCAGCAAGTACATCGGGGAAACGGAGAAGAACCTGCGGCGGCTGTTCGATGCGGCCGAGTGTGGTGGCGCCATCCTGTTTTTCGATGAAGCCGACGCGCTGTTCGGCAAACGCAGCGAAGTGAAGGACAGCCACGACCGCTACGCCAATATCGAAGTCAATTACCTGCTGCAAAGAATGGAATCCTATCGCGGGCTGGCGATCCTGGCGACCAACATGAAGAGCGCTCTGGATACGGCGTTCTTGCGCCGCCTGCGCTTCATCGTTCGCTTCGCGTTTCCGGGAGTAGCGGAACGAAAGGCGATCTGGCGAAAAGCGTTTCCCGCCAACCTGCCGAAAAGCGTGCTGGACTATGACCGGCTGGCGCGGCTGAATGTCACCGGCGGCAGCATCCACAGCATCGCGCTCAATGCAGCGTTTCTCGCTGCCCGGGCGAACTCGCCTCTGACCATGCCACTGGTGCTGGAAGCGGCCCGCGCCGAATTCCGTAAGAATGAACGGCCCATCAACGATGCCGAATTCCGCTGGCAGGAACCCAGCGTCGCGGTGGTGGCATGAAGATCAACCTCCATATCGAGCGGCTGGTGCTGGAGGAGGGGTTGCCGGTGACGACGGCGCAGCGCTCGCAAGTCCAGCGCGCGGTTGCTGCAGAACTCGGAAGCCTTCTCGCCTCGGGCGGCTTGTCGCAGGAGTTGCGTGGCGGAGTAGTGGTACCTCGCATAAGGAGCGGGGCGATTTCACTGCGAAGAGATAGTAATGCGAGCAAAGTCGGGACGGAAATCGCGAGAGCCGTCCACCAGGGTATCGGCCGAAAAGCATGAGCAGCCGCATTGCAACGCCGACACAGAAGACCGCAGCGTGGACCCCCGCTTCTGCGGGTGGGATGGTGCTACAGCGTCAGTGCGCCTGCGGCCAGCACACGCACGGCAGCGCATGCGAGCAATGCAAGAAGAAGCAGATGAACCTGCAGCGCAAATCCGAAAACGTCGGCGCTCCAGATGCGGTGCCTGCGATGGTGCACGACGTATTGCGCTCTCCGGGCCAGCCGCTGGATCACGCAACCCGGGCGTTTTTCGAACCGAGGTTCGCACACGACTTCAGCAACGTACGCATTCACCACGATGCCTGGGCGGCGCAGTCGGCGCGGATGGTCAATGCGCGCGCATACACCGCAGGCTCGAATATCGTTTTCGAGTCCGGCCAATACAATCCGCATTCTCATCCCGGGCGTCAGCTTTTGGCCCATGAATTGACCCATGTGGTGCAGCAAGGTAGTGGCAAAGTTGGATCGCGGAACGCGGGAGAAGATGTCACGTTGGGCGAACCGGGAGACGCCTGGGAGCAGCAAGCTGAGTTTGCAGGCCGCAATCTCGGTGGTTCGCGTCTGGACACACTGGCAACGCCTGGCGGTTCCCTGCGCCTGCAGCGCGCACCTGCGGGTACGGGGGATACATCCGCCTCCGGCACAATCCCACCGGCGAATCCCGCCCAGCCAGCCACCGCGTCGCAAACGCAACCTGCCGCTGCGCCTGTGAGGCCGCAGAATCCTCAGCCCATTGAGAATTTCGTCTATCAGTCCACAGACGCGGTGGGAACATTTGACGCAGCGCTGGACCGGAGCGCGTGCCTGCTGACCATCACGAAAAAGTTGAAGTTCGATTTCATCAACAATCCACCCGTGCAAAGCTGGGGCACCGGCTTCGGACCCTGGCCGCAAGGCAAAGCGGAAGAGTTCCAACGCACATTCCTTCAGCAAGTCGCGGAGCAGTGGAGCGGGCAGCACACGCTCGTCCCGGAAAATCCTTGTGCCGCCGAAAGCTGTCCGTCCGTGCGAGTGGCAGTGCGGGCGGTCGCAGTGCAAAGCGGTGAGCAGACCAGTCTGACTGTCGGCTACCTATCCGGAAACACTCCCCCGCCGCCAATGGGCGTGGCTCAGTCTGGTCAAACTGGTCGTCTGCACAGCGGGGAAACCCAACCGCGTACAGTCGACAGCTCAACGCAGCTGGCTGGGGTCCACGAATTCGGTCACATGCTGGGGTTGTCGCACAGCAACATCGCTCACTGCGGCAGCAATCACAACGATCCCCACTGTTACGACCCCTACGACATCATGGGCAAAGGTTCGGTCGTGAGCGAAAACGACTATGCTCCGTTTGCCGCTGTTCTCGGCCGCTTCGACTCTTGTTCCTGGAAGGCAGTGAGTGAGCCGGGTGCGCTGGAGAAATTTTTCCTGAAGAGTCCGGTAGGCCGGTTCCTGGGATTGACTGCGGCTGGTACGGCACTCGGTGCGGGCATCGGAGCGGCGGCCGGACACGCCGGCCTCGGCGCTCTAATTGGGCTCGGCGCAGGCGCAGCTGCCGGCCTGATTACCGACTTGGTTGCGTGAATCAACTGATGACTGGAAAAGCACAACTCGGAATCGGACCGCAGAGCGCCAGCCTCAGCTCGCTCTCACATGGACGTTTGCTGCAACGGCAATGTGACTGCGGCCAGCACAGCGGCGGTGGCGAATGCGAGGAGTGCAAGAAAAAGGGCCTGGAGCTGCAACGCAAATCGAACGGCGGCAGCTACCCTGCTGTCGTTCCGCCGATCGTGCACGACGTCTTGCGCTCGCCCGGCCAGCCGCTGGATCGCGCAACGCGCGCCTTCATGGAGCCGCGCTTCGGACAGGATTTCAGCCGTGTTCGAATCCACAGTGACGCTTCCGCCGCCGATTCCGCGAAAGCCATCAGCGCTCTTGCCTACACTGCCGGTTCTCATGTGATTTTCGGACAGTCACAATTTGCGCCGACGACTGCGGCCGGAAGAAGCCTTCTGGTACATGAACTCACTCACGTCGTGCAACAGCAAAACGGCGCCACCGATTTGCCGCCGAGGTCGATCGGCCCCAAAGATGACGAACACGAACGTGATGCCGCGGCAGCTGCGACTCAAATCGGCTCACCGGGCGCAAAGATTAAGGCCGGTCCTGCGAAGGCGGACAGCGCCATCATCCAGCGTTTTGCTACGTCCGAACACCAGGCTATTGGTGAAGCCGCTTACCAGGCCGCGCAGCCACAAAATACTTCCGCCGCGCAAGGTCCCAGCGCGCCAAAACTCGATCCTCTACTTCTTACCTCCCTGAAAGATTTCCATTACCAGCATGCGACGGGACAAAAGTCCACCTATGGAGAACTAGTCACCATGGCGGACAACGTTGCCAGCTTCCAACTAATGGAAGAGCAGGACAAAGAGCGCGCAGGTAAGGGATTTCGCGTCCCGGTCCTTAGCCGCATATGGGACTGGGTCGGCGACCAGACGCATTATCTGGATCTTGCTTCAAGAAACCTTCAGCATTTCCATCCGCACAACTTCAGGGCTTGGCAGGCCTACCACTGGACGGCCTTGCGCAGCATGAAGCAAGCCTACGATGTCGAAACCCAAGCGGATGGACTTAATACGGAAATCGTCGCCCTCTCCAAAGAGTTCGACACTCGGCAAAAGCGGGCTCGGCGACTCTTGGAAGAATCGGACAGCAATCAAGAGAAAACGGACGGACAGGAAGCCTCGCTACAGAACGACCGCCAGGTAGAGGAGGATCTGGCGGCGATGCAGAAGATCCTGGCGCAGATGGGTCAAAAGCAACAAAAGGTAGCAGAGCTCAGGTCAAAAGCGAAATCACTCGGCGTAGGAGCAATGGCGCTGAACGGATTCGGTGACCACTTCCTGACCGACGCTTATGCCGGTGGGCATATCGTCACGCCTCGTAAGGACCTGCTGGAGAACTATGCCACCAAACTGTTTGGCTTGTTCAAAGTCGGTGGAGTCTTGCACTGCGCCAGCATTCCTTCGCTGGCCTGGCATGACTTGGATAACAAAAAGGGAGTGAGGGTGAAGGACAGAACCGGCGATGTCTGGACGACATACGGGGACGACTATTTGTGCATACCCAGTGGCGCAGACAAGGTCTGCCAAAAAGCTCCGGACAACGAGTTCAAGACGTGGAAACATGTGGTGAAAGCAACCACCATATCGGTCCGGCACATGTGGGAATCAGCCGCCGGACGCCAGCCCACCAGCCTTTCGGATGTGCTGGATCTGCTCCCGGCGCCAATCCTGGATCCCGCAGTGTACCCCTCCTGGACACCAGACGAGTGGAACACGCAACTGCGATATTCAGCCGGCGAACAAATCGGAATGAATTATGACGCGATGGCAGCCGGGAGTCATTCGGAGCAGCCTGCGGAGCAAGTGCCGAACCCGAAAGGCACGCCAATTGGATCGGGCGTCCTGTCAGCGCGCGCTACTTGTTGGAATGCGATTGACTTCTTTAGCTACGAAAAGTTCGTTGTGCCGATGCTGGAACGCATTCGCAAGGAGTACAACCAGCGATTCTTCACCGGTAGCGCGGGGCAAGTCCTGTCTTCGACGGCCGAAATAGAGCCGCAAGCCAGTGTCGTCGGGCACACTGCTCTTGGATCTGCGATCGGCGCTCTGGCGGGTGCAGGTTTGGGGTACCTGGCGGGCCACGGAGTGGGAGCCGTAATCGGCGGTGTCGCCGGCCTGCTTGGTGGTGCTCTCATCGGTGGCTTCTACGGAAAGCTCCGGAAGAAAAAACAAACCGAGACAGCGGGAAATGCTTGAGGTTGATTGCTCGATACCACAGCGAGCTGCTGAAAAGAACTGCGGTAACAATGTGTGAACTGGTGGCCAGCGGGTAGGCAGAAAAAATGATTCGCAGCAATTCAGAGCCGACAAGTAAGACAGGGAGTTCGACCGTGACACACACGGACGGGCTTCTCCTGCAGCGCCAGTGCGCCTGCGGTCAGCACGCTGCGGGCGGCGAATGCGAAGAGTGCAAGAAGAAGGATCTCCAGTTGCAGCGCAAAGCGAACGACGGCAGCGCCCCCGGCACCGCGCCCTCAATCGTGCACGAAGTTTTGCGCTCCCCGGGCCAGCCACTGGATCGCGAAACACGCAATTTTATGGAGCCGCGCTTCGGACAGGACTTCTCCACAGTCCGCGTACACAGCGATGCCAGAGCGGCAGAATCGGCGCGCGCTGTGAATGCGCTGGCGTACACGGTTGGGCGCGACGTGGTTTTTGCGGATGGACAATTTCGCCCGTCCGAGCCCCTCGGCCAGACGCTGCTCGCTCACGAGCTGACGCATGTCGTGCAACAGGGTGGATCTTCCGGCTACTCCGAGCCGCTGGCCGTCGCGTCGCCTCATACAACGGCAGAGGCGGAGGCGCACCACGCGGCCACCGTCATTGGCGCAGGCGGCCGCTCAATGATGGTCAACGCGCACGCGAGCAGTGGGACTGTGCAACGCACGCTCGCCGGCGACATTGGCGGCGGAGTTGCCGGAGCTGCTGCCGGCGCGGCTCTGGGATCGTTTGGCGGTGTCGGGGGCGCCATCGCCGGCGGCATCCTCGGCGGATTGGCGGGAGCGGTTATCGGCGATCTACTCACTGCCAATACCAGGAGTCTGACCGGACCTGAAGCCAACGCCGCGAAGTCGGTCTTCGGCAACAGCCTCAACTTGTCTCCCGTGAAGCTGGCGGAGGCTCCATTGATGGCTGCTGGTGGTTATGCCCGCACGCCATTCAACACGGTTTATTTTCCCCCGGGCACTTTTCAGCTTCCCTTCAATCAACTGATGCCCTGGCTGATACATGAGCTGACCCACGTTTGGCAGCATCAGCACGGTGTATCAGTTCTCACCAAGGTTTGGTGGGCGCTGCACGGAGCGAGCGCCTATCCATATGGCGGCGAGGCGGCCCTGCGGCGCGATGCTGCCGCAGGCAAACACTTCAGGGATTACAACACCGAGCAGCAGGCGGACATGATGAAGGATTTCTATGTCGCACAGACGGCCGGCCTGGACACCTCCGCATACGATCCTTTCGTCGCGGAGGTGCGGGGTCCTGTGCTCAACGATCGCAACCTGAGAACGCGCGGCGGCGCCACCTCGGCGGTTGCGTGAGGTTGCCGTCGTGGAGAAGCGGAAGTAACGCGCCGGGGAGGAAAGGAAACAAGAAGTGACCTCTGAAATGTTATTCCCGCGCCCCGGCAAGGTAACACGACGGTTCTATGAGTAAGTTATGACAGAACGTTCTCACAATCAGGCTCAACGTCCCCCGCGCACCGTCACACCTGCGAATAGCAGTGTCCTGCAACGCACGTGTGCCTGCGGCCGGCACACGATCGCGGGCGGACAGTGTGAAGAGTGCAAGCAAAGGGGAACGTTGCAGCGGCATTCTGACGGCTCGGCGGAGGGTTTCGCCACGCCGACCCACGCCGGAGTCAACGCCATTCTTTCCAAGGCCGCTGGGGAGACAAGCGACCAAATTCGAGAACCATTGCGAAGTTCGCTCGGCGATCAATTGGGACATGACTTCAGTCAGGTGAGAATCCATAGCGGTCCCGCCTCGGCTGATGCCGCCGAGAGCATCGGTGCGCGAGCGTACACTCTCGGGACTGACATTCACCTCGGTGCTGAGGCCCGCAGCCTGTCCGGTCGGACACTCGACCGGCTCTTGGCCCACGAGGCGGTACACACCATTCAACAAGGCAGCCACACGGTAACACCTCATACCGGACTAACAGTCAGCAGTCCCAGCGATCCAGCCGAGCAGGAAGCTGAGCAGATCGCCCGCCAGGTGACAGGGTCTGGGCACGCTACACAGCGATCGCCATCGTTGGCCTTGCGCAATCAGATGCGTACCTCGATGTTTGGAGCGGGCATCTCGCGGTCGGTGTCGCCGCAGGTCCAGCGCGATATTGCTGGAAAGTATCCGACGGGCGAAGGCGAATTTGCTATGGACCTGAAGAAAACTCAACAGGGCCCGGTGACCGGATTGCTCGGAACAATTAAGTTCACCGCCAACGACAAAGCTCCAGACTCGGCTAGCATCCGTCTTCTGCAGACCGTAAAGGTCCTGGATTTAGGCACCGGTAAGGATCTGGTTTGGACCGGGGCCGAAGCCAATCGTAACAAGACGATGACAAAGGAGGACAAATCAAAAGGGATCGAAGGAGGCTGGTTTGTGGATCACTCAGCTGCAGCTGCTAAACAACGCACGGCAAAAAAAGATCCGGCAACGTCACCGTACTACCGGGATTACTGGCCAAATGCAACGATGAGCCAGGATGGCAGCAAAAAAGGCAAAACGGTCGTCGTCGCCTCCCTGGCTGATTACCCTGGGTCGTCAGCGACCAGGGACTTTTCCTTCGAGACTGCCGCAAAGGCGGCAGACACCGGCCATGTATACGGAACGATTATGTGGGGATTTGCTATCACTGACGCTGCGAAGGGCAAGATCGAAAAGGAAAGAGCAGTAGCGCGAAATGTGACGCTTTTGTCCTCCGACAAGGCAGTCGAGGCTTTCGATAAATTTTATAAAAACCCGGGCTCTTCTACAGCCCCGACAAAGTGAGACCTTGAGCAAAGACGAAATCACTTACGATGCCACCGAACTCGCCGCGGCGATCTCAGCCCTTAATTCCGAGGACGCTCTGACCCAGAACGACGGCGTAGAGAGGGCCATCCGTATTGGAAATGCTGCGGTACCAGAGCTTTTGATTGTGCTGGGAAAAGGTGGAACGAATCGGGCGCAGGTCATGTATGCCTTGTCTCAAATCGGCGACACACGCGCGGCTTCCGCTTTTCTCGCGGGTTTACGCGACGGCGATGGGCGAGTTCGCGCGCACGCCGCTCAAGGGTTAACACGGATCGGAGATCCGACGGCGATGGCGGCTAGCATTCAAACCTTGAATGATGCAGCCGACGAACTTCATCAGGATATGACGCCGTCTGTACGTTCCCTTGGTGAGATGGGGCTCAAAGCCGCACCTCCGCTCCTGGACTTGCTGATGACGGACGACGAACTTACGCGCCTTCATGCTCAGCGCGCATTGGAAATGATCTTGAGTCGGCGGCACGGTTTCGTCCCCGGTCAAGGCTACCCTTCGCCGGAGGCCGAGGAGGCGATGCGGTCAGAGTGGCATGCGAATGGCAACTACGACTATGCAGCAGACGCCAACGCACGTTCTGAATCAGTGGCGAAATGGCGCGAATGGCTCAAGGAAGCGAAGGACTAAATATGGGTTTTCAAGCTCTGGTTTCCATTGACACAGCACCCTCCTCCTCGGAAGCTGCTCCGGGTCTGTCGCAGTTGGAGCGGCAAGTGGAGCGAGGCCAACTGTTTGCGCACACTGCCTTGGGCGAAAGCGCTCTCCGTCTTGGAGAAGTCGAGGTCTTTCTTCACGGATTGGTAGACACACTGCTCGCGAAAGGTGTCATCGCCGAAGAAGACATGGTCGCAGCCATGAGCAAAGTGCGAGCCGAACTAGAGGAGCGAAATGAGTTAAACCGAGCCCGAACCATGGTTCGATCGGAGGATCCTGCCAATGTCCGCAAGACCGCAACCAAGGTAGATTGTCAGACCCGGTTGCACATTTGCCACGCCGCATGTTGCAGATTGGATTTCGCCCTGAGCATCCCGGAAGTGGAATCTGGGAAAGTCAAATGGGATCTCGGACGGCCATACTTCATCCGGCGCGACAGCCACGGTTCCTGCGTCCATTTCGACCCCCAGTCGGGCGGCTGCCAGGTGTACAGCGATCGGCCGGGTGTGTGCCGGGAATACAGTTGCGCCGATGATCACAGAATTTGGAAGAACTTCGATGAGATGGAACTGAACCAGGAATGGATTGACGCTCATCTCTCGGCCGCTACGGAACCGCACCTCGTGCAAGCACTGATGCATGGTCCAAACCAGTTGACGCAGCTTAATGACGCGGAAAAGGCGCATGAGCAGGGCGGCACGCCATGAGTGCCTTCCCCGGTTCACCGCGCATTCTCAAAGGAGGGCTGGTGCTGCTCGATCCGGACACCTTTGCCGTGCTGCCGAACGGCATCATCGTCCTGCAGTACAACCCGGACACGCTCACGCGCACGCTGAAGATACAGGGCGCCGAAGAGGGCGGCGACCGCTCGGAAGCGCTGCGCTTGAAAGGACCTCCGGTCGAAACCATCAAGGTGGATGCGGAGATCGACGCCACCGATCAACTGGAGTCGCCGGACCAGAATCCCAACACGGTGCAGAACGGCATTTTTCCCCAGCTGGCGGCCCTGGAAACCATCATCTATCCAGCCAGCACAACGTTGCAAAACAACTTCAACCTGGCGCAGGCGGGAACGCTGGAGATCATGCCGATCCTTGCGCCGCTGACGCTGTTTGTGTGGAGCGCCAATCGCATCGTGCCGGTGCGGATTACGGACTTCAGCATCACCGAAGAGGCGTTCGATCCCACGCTGAATCCCATTCGCGCCAAAGTGAGCCTGGGGTTGCGCGTGCTCAGCATCGATGACTTCTACTTCAACGACAAAGGCGGCAGCCTCTACATGGCGTATCAGCAGCAGAAAGAAGCTCTGGCGCAGTTGTATCAGGGTGGCACCTTTGGCGCCCTGGGAATTCGAGGCATTCCATGAGCAACGGTATTCCAACCGATCCAGTCCAAGCGCTGCTGGCGCAGACGTCGCTGCAGCGCAATCTCTTCCTCGGCACCAGCCGTTATTACGGACTGAGTACGGAAACCTTGACCCGGCCCGACGGAACCATCGTGGTCTACCTGACGCGCCGATTCTTGCCGTCGCCCGATCTGTTTCAGCTCTTGCAGGAGCACACCGTGACGCAAGGCGAAAGGCTGGACAACATCGCGGCCAAGTTTCTCGGTGACCCGGAGTTGTTCTGGCGCATGGCCGATGCCAACGGCGCCATGCGTCCAGAGGAGTTGGTGCAGACCGTGGGCCGCAAGCTGAAGATCACGCTGCCGCAGGGGATTTCGGGAAGTTCGTTATGAATCGTGGTTTCTACTTGACGCTGATGATGGGCCCATTCCAGGCGAGCCCTGTGCCGCAGCCTGTCATCGATGCGTTGACCGAAGTACAGGTCACCTCGACGGTGGGCAGCCAGGGAGGATTTCAGCTCAAGTTCACGCTGGCTAAGCAGTCAACCGTCCAGCAGTTACTGAACAGCGGATTTTTCGATCCGCGCCAACGAGTGATTATCGCCGTCACCGTCAACGGCTCGGTTGAAGTGCTGATGGACGGCATCATCACCAAGCAGGACATCACGCCCGACAGTAAACCTGGCAAATCGATGCTGACCATCACCGGCATTGACCTGACCGCGCTGATGGATTTTCTCGACCTCACCGGAATTCCCTATCCCGCATTGCCTGAATTCCTCATCGTCGAGGCCATCCTGGCAAAGTATCTGGTACTGGGAGTCATCCCACTCGCCATTCCGGCCAGCATTCCCAACTTTCAGAACCCTCTCGATCATTTCGTCAAGCAGGTTGGTACCGACTACGCGTTTGTTACGGCGTTGGCACGCACTACAGGCGCTGTGTTCTATCTCGATCCCGGACCTACCCCGGGAAAAAGCATGGCGTACTGGGGACCGGATTTGAGCAAGCTCTTCGGCAGTCCTCAGCCGGCGCTCAGCATCGATTTCGACGGGAGCACGAACCTGGACTCCCTGAGCTTCTCGTATGACGGCACCATGGCGACGCAGTACATCGTGACCATCATCGAGCCCAATACCAAGATCCCGATCCCAATTCCTGTTCCTAATCTTGACCTGCTGAAAGCTCCGCTCGCAGCCCATGCTCCCACGCCTCTTCGGACCGAGATTCTGGCGCCAGTCGCGAATGAGAGTCCTATGGGCGCGGCGCTGGCAGCGCTGGGTGCGCTGTTCAAGTCGGCGGACGTCATCAGCGGAAGCGGGCAACTTGATGTGCTGCGCTATGGCCGCGTGTTCAAGGCTCGTCAATTGGCGGCCGTGCGGGGAGCAGGCAACTACTACGACGGCAACTACTACGTCAAGAGCGTGACCCACAACATCAAGCGCGGCGAATACAAACAGAGTTTCAGCCTCAGCCGCGGAGGCACCGGGTCGTCAGTTTCATCGGTGAGCGTATGAAGGAGAGCCCCAGATACTACGGCATCTATCGCGGAACAGTGGTGAACAACGTTGACCCATTGCAGACCGGCCGCATTATGGCGATCGTGCCCGACGTCAGCGGCATTGTTCCTACCACTTGGGCGATGCCCTGCGTTCCGCTCGCGGGCAAGCAGATGGGGACCTTCATGGTGCCGCAAATCGGCGCCGGTGTGTTTGTGCAGTTTGAAGCGGGCGATCCCGATCGTCCGGTGTGGACCGGTGGCTGGTGGGGCAGTGCCGCCGAAGTTCCGGCTTTGGCTCTGGCCGGAGTGCCAGGCGATCCCAACATCGTGATTCAAACCACGCTGCAGAACGCGATTGTGGTGAGCGATCTGCCCGGCCCTACCGGCGGCATCATGCTGAAGAGTACGACCGGCGCAACCATCATCGTGAATGACACAGGAATTTATATCCAGAACGGAAAAGGCGCGAGCATCGTGATGGCCGGTCCATCCGTGACCATCAATGAGGGCGCCCTGGTCGTGATCTGAGGAGGAACGAGCATGCCGGGATTTCTGGTACACGTAGGCGCGACCGTGATGTGCGCGCATGGCGGGCAAGCGCAGCCGACGGCGCCAAATCCGCAAGTGACGGTGAGCGGCCAGCCCACGGTGACGATTGCTGCGCCATACGTGGTGGCGGGTTGCGCTCTGCCGCCGCCCCCGGCGGCAAACGGTCCCTGCGTGAGCGCGCAGTGGCTGGTTGGCTCGACCCGGGTGACTTCGAATGGGCAGCCGCTAGTCGTGTTCAGCAGCCAGGCCATCTGCGCACCCAGCGGCACACCTTTGCTCATCACCGTAACCCAGACACGCGCAACCGCAATTTAGAGGCTAAGAACAGGACAGGCGCATGAACATCGATTTTCCTTTTAGTTTAGATGGCCGGGGACGGACGGCGACAACCGACGACCAGGACCACATCCGCGACATGATCGAGCAGTTGCTGTTCACCTCTCCCGGCGAGCGCGTGAATCGTCCTGACTTTGGAAGCGGCCTGCTGCAGATGGTCTTCGCGCCCAATAGTCCCGAGTTGGCGGCCGCCTTGCAGTACACCACGCAGGCGGCGCTGCAACGGTATCTGGGCGACCTCCTCGATCTGCAGTCGCTGCAAGTGACGGCCCAGGATTCCACCTTGAATGTCGTGGTGCAGTACGTGGTGAAGGCGACAGGCGACGCTCGCACTGAGAACTTCGTGCGCAGCGCACCCAGTACCTAGGCGCGACTGGACGGAGTTGCTTTATGAATACGACGACCAATACTTCGAACCTGAGCTGCGGCGAAGAACGCCGGCGCGAGGATGTCCGAGCCGCCAGCCTTTTCGGTGTCGACTACGTTGAGGTGGCGGACGAACAGCAGCTCACGCTGAACGTTTTCTTCCTGGGAAAAGCGCCGGCACAGATCGCAGCGGCGAACCTTGTGCTCAGCGGCGGGCGTCGTATTCGCGACGTGCAGATCACGTCCATGAAGGTCAAGCGCCAGCCTGATCCTACGCTCGACGACTATCTCGAAGTGCACGTGGACAAAGCCGGAGATTTTTCCACGTATACGATCAGCTTCGTCGATGTCGAGAACGGACAGCCCACGGGCCAGCCGATGAGCGGCTTCGATCCGCGCTATAGCCAGGTTTCGTTCAGCTTCAAGGCGAGTTGTCCTACCGACCTGGACTGCAAGCAATCGTGCACCTGCCCGCCCCCACAACGCACCCAGCCCGACATCGATTATCTCGCCAAGGATTACGAGAGCTTTCGCGAACTGATACTCGATCGCCTGGCGCTCATTATGCCGCAATGGATGGAGACGCATGCGCCCGACCTCGGTATCACACTGGTCGAGCTGCTTGCGTATGCCGGCGATTACTTGACCTACTACCAGGACGCCGTCGCTACTGAAGCTTATCTGGGTACAGCGCGGCAACGGATATCAGTACGCCGCCACGCGCGCCTGGTGGACTACGCCATGCACGATGGCTGCAACGCCCGCGCGTGGCTCACCCTCTGGACCAGCCTAGATCAACAACTCGATCCGGCCCAGATCTACTTCACGACTGCGTATCCCGGCGCGCCGCTGGACACCCACATCCTTACGACTGCCAGTTTCGCCGGCGTGGATCCCTCCACCTACGAGGTCTTCCAGCCGCTTTACTGGAATGGAAGCGGAAACATAAACATCTTCGCTGCCCACAGCGAGATTCCTTTCTACACTTGGGGCGACTGCCAGTGCTGCTTGCCGGCGGGATCGACCTCGGCAACGCTGCTTGATTCCTGGGTTGACGCGCCCGCGCCGCCAACACCCGCTCCAAGCACCCCGACGACGACGCCGGGCACTCCCGGAGCGACCAAGCCCGGCTCATCCCCACAGGCTCAGCCTCAAAGCGCAGTAGCAGGAAGCACGACCACTGGAGCGGACACGCCGCCGGGAAAAATTCGCAGCCTGCAACTAAATGTCGGCGACATCTTGATCTTTGAGGAAGTGCTCGGCCCGAAAACCGGACAGGCGGGCGATTATGACCCGACCCATCGGCAAGCGGTGCGGCTGACCAAGGTGACGCCGGGAACCGATCCGTTGTACGGAGAAAAGCCGTTCGGAGTGCCGATCGTCGAAATCGAATGGGCTTCGGAAGACGCATTGACCTTCGCGCTGTGCGTCTCCTCGCAACAGCCGCCGCCAGATTGCGGCTGCCTGGAGAACGTGAGCGTCGCGCGTGGCAATGTCATTCTGGTCGATCATGGCAGCAATACCGTCGAGATCGCAGGCACGGTTCCGACCGATTCCTCCACGCCACAATGTCCGAAGTGCTGCGAGCCGGCAAGCACCACGGTGACGCCGGGATGGTTTCGGCCAGTGCTCAGCCAGCAGCCGCTCACCTGCAGCGAGCCCTTACCACCACCGTGCTCTGCGTCCGACTTCATCCTGCAGGACCCGCGCCAGGCGCTGCCGCAAGTTTCGCTGACCAGCGTTCCCGCGGCGCCGGATTGTGCAGCGCTTCCTGATCCGACACAGCCTCCGCCGCCGTGCACCATTCCGTCTCTGTTTACCTTCGACGATCTTGCCAGCCCGCTCGGCCTGGCAAAGAGCCTGCACAGTGCAGCGACCGCGAATGTGCAGTTTCTGTTGGCGCAATTGAGTCCGGCGACTCAGCAGGCGCTGGCCGCGTGGGACGGCACTTCTCCCTTGAACCCTGCTGTCGCGGCCGCTCTGGTCACCGACTTAACTGCTTTACTCGAAAGCTGGTCGGCGGTGCGTGATTTGCTGGCGAGCGGCCCAGGCGATCGCGAGTTCGTCGTCGAAGAGGACAACGACGGCATGGGCCACCTCCGTTTTGGCGACGGCGTTTCTGGACTTTCGCCCGACGCCGGTACCCTCTTCCGTGCAAACTATCGGGTGGGCAATGGCACCTCGGGCAATGTGGGTGCCGAGACGATCGCGTATATCGTGTTTCGCAGCGAGACGCTCAGTGGCGTCGATCTGCGTCCGCGCAATCCGCTGCCGGCAAGCGGCGGGACGGACCCGGAACCAATCGAAGACGTCAAGCTTTTCGCGCCTTACGCTTTTCAGAGCCAACTTGAGCGAGCAATCACCGCCGCTGACTACGGCAGCATCGCGGCCGACAACCAGCGTCGACTGGAGGCGCGGGCTGCACTCGAAGCGAAGGATCCTGCCGTTTGCACGGCTACGTTCACTCGTTTGCAGGCGGCCAAGGGCGATCTGCGTTGGACGGGCAGCTGGTACACGGCGCTGGTCGCAGTCGATCCCGTGGGCTCGGAAACCGCTCCCCCCGAGCTTCTCGATGAGTTGACCTTGTTCCTGTCGCCCTTCCGCCGCATCGGATGCGACCTGATGGTCAGTCCCGCTCAATACGTTCCGGTCAAAGTCAGTGTCTCGGTTTGCGTACTGCCCAATTACCTGCGCGGCCACGTAGAAGCTGCGGTGCTCGACGCCCTCAGCAATCGTGTGCTGCCCGATGGCACGCTGGGGTTCTTCCATCCGGACAATCTGAGTTTCGGCGATGGCGTGTCCGTGAGCCAATTGATCGCAACCGTCCAGGCGGTTCCCGGCGTGCAGAACGCAATGATCACGGAACTGGAACGGTTTGAGGCCAGCGAGCCGCTATCGGATGACGAACCGGGTGAGGAGTTGCCACCGAATTCGCTGCTGTCGCTCGGGCCGTTCGAAATTGCGCAGCTCGACAACGACCCCAATTATCCAGAGCATGGTGTGCTCGTGCTGGACGTGCGAGGTGGGCGATGAAGCAGACTTGTGGATGCTGCACGGGCATTGAAGTGGTCACGCCGCAGCCGGAACAGAATCGGCCGGGTCTTCCGGCGCTTAGCTACCGGGCGGGAACCTATGCCACATTTCTAGAGACCATGCTGGCGCGCATCGCCAGCGTCTATCTCGATGTACCTGTGCCCGACGGAAGCGGAAAATTGCAGCGAGTCTTCCCCTTGAGCGGAATGGTGTGGAAGGCAGGAACGCTGCAAAAGGTTAGCGCCGGGCTGAGCACGCGCGAGCTGAGCGACCCTTCGATTGCTTTGATGGATGCGTGGGCGACGGTAGCCGATGTGCTCACGTTTTACCAGGAGCGGATTGCGAACGAAGGCTACCTGCGCACCGCGGTGGAACGCAGGTCGATTCTGGAGCTGGCGAAGCTGGTCGGATATCGCCTGCGTCCGGGAGTTTCCTCCAGTGTGTACCTGGGTTTCACGGTCAGCGCTGGATTTGACGGCATTATTCCCGCCGGTACACGTGCACAGAGCGTGCCCATCGGGACGGGCGACAAGCCGCAGCCGTTCGAGACCTATGTCGATCTCCCCGCGCGCGATGTCTGGAACGACATCGGCCCGCGGCTGACGCGTCCCCAGGTCATCACACTGGCGACAAATCCTCAAGGTCAGATGGTCACCATCGACCAAGGCACCGATGCGACTACGCGGGACACTCTGTACTTCAAGGGCATCTCGACCAATCTGAAAACCGGCGACGCGTTGCTGATTGTCTCCGGAGATGGCGGCGGCCAGCAGGCACTTCGGATCGTGGAATCGGTGAACGCTCAGGCCGACCAGCAACGCACTGAGGTTACCCTGCTGGAACCACCGGTAACGCTGAATACCAGTGGCTCGAAGGGTAGTCCGGCGGACCAGGCAGTGGCTGCGTTGCGGGCTGCGCTTGAGCCGTTCATTAGTGATGCGACAATTCTGTTCAACAGCGGCGATCTTGCGATGCAGGTTGCGGCGGTACTGCAGCAGCTGATCTCCGACGCCACGGCCTTAGCGGCGAACGAAAGCACATCGGCTGGCGACATCGCCAACCTGATCGTTCCTGTAATTCCCCAAATTCAGGAGAAGCATGATACGGCGGCACGGCGCGGCTTCACGCGCCTGGAACCGTGGACCTCAGAAGCGATCCAGGTTCTCGACTCACTGCTGGCGCAGCTCGGAAGTCTCGACGACGGACGCCAGCGTGGGCCTGCAATCGCGGGCCTTGGCCCGCTCGTCCCCACCGCCTTGGCAAATCTCTTCGGCATCGTGGACCGGTTGGCCGCGCCGCCATCGTTGCAGCCCGCCAACAGCTTCCGGCTGACGCGAAATGTGCAGCAGGTATTCGCGCCACAATCAGACACGGCGCCACGCCTGCTGGCCGCGTTTCATCCGACGATCGCGCCGACTCTCTATAAGGCGTGGGGCAGTGTCGAAGCGCCGTCCACGCCCATTCAAGTTTATGCGATGCGCGTAAAAGCTGGCCTGTTTGGCAACAACGCGCCACTGATGGTCACCTACTCCAATGGAACCCCGAGCTATTCCGACTGGCCGGTTGTAGAGTTGAGCGCGACCGGAGCCCCGGGCGGCGGCACTTCTCACGAAGCGGATGGCGTCGTTTCCCTAGACTCAAACTACGACAAAGTGCTTCCCGATAGCTGGTTGGTTTTAGACACCAGCGCCATCGACCGAAATCAAACGAAGATAGTCATCGTGCCTCAGCCTCCCGGGTTACTGTTTGCCAAGGCAGGCGCGATCAGCACCCTCTCTCGCGGCGACTACGGAATGAGCGGAAAGACGACACGTATCGGTCTGATAGATCCCGCCAGTTCACGTTCTCTGAACTGGCTTGATACGTCGCAGGCTGCCGCCGGGAAGGATACTGACTTCATTGCGATCCGCCAAACCGTTGTCTATGCCCAGCCGGAACAGCTGGAGCTGGCGGAAGAGCCGCTGGACCGCGACGCCGAGGGCGGCACCATCGAGCTTGACAGCCTTTACGACGGTCTGGAGTCGGGACGCTGGATCATCGTCTCCGGTGAGCGCACGGACATCACCGACTCCAGTGGGACAACCAACGCAACCGGTGTGACTGGCAACGAGCTAGTGATGATCGCGCAGGTGACGCAGGGCGCTGGCAAGCAGTCCTGCATGCCTCTCAGCGTTCAAGGCATTCCGTTCGACAGTATTTATGCCATCGCCGGACCGAATTCCGCCGGCGATTTGCTGGTCGTGGGTCATCCCGTCGCAGGCTTCCTGCAGTTTCTCCAGAATTTTCCTTTGCCGAATGTGAGTGACGGCAGCCAGCAAGTCTGCAGTCCGCTGCAACTGGCGCCGGGCGTGTACTGCAACGCATACATCCCCACCACCGGAGAGCGGTCCGGCGACTTCAGCGCATTTGCCGGTCTGCTGCTCGATCCCGATCCCACAAAGAACAATCAACCTTTCCCCGGTGGAATCGTCGACCCCAGCCGCTTTGACCCTGGGAACACAGCCGACAAGTTTCCGCTCTATCCCTGGCGCATCAGCAATTTCGCCAGTGGTGCGGACACGCTGCATACCAATCTGGTTCTGGCCAACGATCTCGCTTATAGCTACGACGCCAGCACGGTCACGATCTTCGGCAACGTGGTGAAGGCCACCCACGGCCAAACCCAGGGCGAGGTTTTGGGAGATGGTGATGCCAGTGAGCCGTTTCAGAACTTCCAGCTTCACCAATCGCCGCTGACCTATCTTCCGGCTCCGACACCCAGCGGTGCCGAGAGCACGCTTGCGGTAACGGTCAACGAAATCGAATGGACCGAAGCCGACAACCTGTTCTCTGCCGGGCCCTCCGATCGTGTCTACGTCACGGAAACCGATGACTCCGCGATCACCACCGTGACCACCGGCGACGGACAACACGGATTGCGCGTTCCCAGCGGCACGGCCAATGTGAAGGCCACCTATCGCAGTGGAACCGGGAAGGTGGGTAATGTTGAGGCGCTGCAGATCAGCCAACTTGCCACCCAGCCGCTCGGTGTCAAGAGCGTTATCAACCCGCTGGCGGCCGGCGGCGGAGCCGATGCCGACACCCGTGACCAGGCTCGGCGCAATATTCCCATCGGACTTATCGCGCTGGATCGTCTGGTTTCGGTACAGGACTATGCCGATTTCGCGCGCAAGTTTGCCGGTATCGGCAAGGCCAGCTCGCGCCGACTTACCGACGGTCGCAAGCTGGTGGTACACCTGACCATCGCCGGCAAGGATGATGTCCCAATCGATCCCACGACAGACCTTTACCAGGCGCTCATTCAGGCGTTGGCAGATGCCGGCGATCCGCATCAGCCTGTGCAGGTCGCGCTGCGCCGACTCAGGCTTCTGGTCATCAGCGCGGGCGTCAAGATTCAGCCGGCTTACGCCTGGGAGTCGGTGGCCGCGAACCTGCGCTCCACGCTGCTCGCTCTGTACAGCTTCGACAACCGCGATCTTGGCCAGACCGCGTTCCTCAGCGAAGCGGTGAGCGCCATGCAGGCAGTTGCCGGCGTCCAGTATGTCGACATGCGGGTATTCGATTCTGTCGCCGAGTCAGTAACGGCCACCGACCTGGCGAACCTGGCAAGCACCTTCAGCACGAATGAGCCCAAAAGTTTTGTGCAAGCGGAATTGGCGTACGTAGATCCGACCGCCACCGATCCCACGCAACGGATCCAGCCGGCTGAGTTGGTGATCCTGACGCCCGACATTCCCGACACTCTGATCCTGACGGAGATCACCACATGAACGGCGGCAATCCCGATCGGCTGTACGACCTGCTCCCGGCGGTATATCGCCTGCGCGATGCCGACCGCGGCTATCCTTTGCGCGCGCTGCTGCAGGTGATCGCGGAGCAGGTGAATGTTGTCGATGCTGATATCGCTCAGTTGTATGACAACTGGTTTATCGAGACTTGCCAGGACTGGGTAGTTCCCTACATCGGAGACCTGGTCGGATACACCCCGCTGTACGACGATCCCGGCATGGTGCAACGGCGCCGAGCGCAGGTGCGCGAGCGAATCCTGATTCCGCGCAGCGATGTTGCCAACACCGTACGCTTCCGCCGGCGTAAGGGAACGGTTGCCGTACTGGAGGACCTCGCTAATGCAGTAGCGGGCTGGCCAGCGCGCGCGGTGGAGTTCTATCGTCTGCTCGGCTTTACGCAGAATTTGAACTACCTGCGTCTGCGCCGGGGCCGTACCGCGGATCTGCGGGATGGCGACGCTCTCGACGATCTGGATGGCGCCTTCGAGGAAAGCGCCCATGTAGCTGATGTCCGCTGTATCGGGTCGCGGCATTTTCCGGAGTTCTACAACATTGGTTCAGTAGGAATGTTTGTCTGGCGGCTGAAAACCTATTCCGTGACCCAGGCTCCGGCGTATTGCGAAGAAGAAGAAAGCCCGAATTGCTTCGTGTTTAGTGTGTTGGGCAACGATACCGCACTCTACAACCGGCCGCAGGGCACGACGGCGCACCCTCCCGGCCGGCTGAACCTGCCTACTCCTATCACTCGCCGCGGGCTCCAAAAGTTCGAAATCAGTGAGGCGGGCGAGAAGACAGTGAGCGGCATTCCTTATTACTACGGAGCGGGCAAGAGCTTCGAGATCTTCACCGGCCCGTTGCCACTCACGCGCATCGACGAGTCAGCCATCGTGGTTGCCGACCTGACGGACTGGACCTATCGTCCGCTGCCCGGCACCGTGGCAGTCGACCCAATGCTGGGACGCATTGCTTTTCCGCCTACACAAAAGCGCGCCCAGGGCGTGTGGGTGAGCTACAACTACGCCTTCAGCGCTGATATGGGTGGCGGCGAATACCAGCGCACCCTGTCGCAGCCTGCAGCTCACACCGTCTACCTGGTTGGAGCCCAGGAGACATTCACCCGCATCAATGACGCGCTGACTCGCTGGCAAGCCGACAGCCCGGCCAATGCGGTCATCGAGATCACCGACAGCGGAGTCTATGTCGAGCCTATCAACATCACCCTGAAGGCCGGGCAGACTCTGCAACTGCGTGCTTCCAACAACAAGCGTCCCGTGATACGGCTGCTGAACTGGCAGACCACGGCGTCGGACAATTTGAGCGTTACCGGGCTGGCTGCCGACGGTGCGCCCAGTGCCGAACCAACCAGCTGGTTCACTCTGGATGGCATCGTGGTTACCGGGCGCGGGATCCAGGTGCAGGGCGAAGTTGCCGGAGTCACGATTCGCCACTGCACCCTCGTCCCAGGCTGGGGGATAGACTGCAATTGCGAGCCGCAGCGTCCCACCGAGCCGAGCCTCGAACTCAACGATGCGCCCAACTGTGTGCGCATCGAACACAGCATCCTCGGCGCCATCCAGGTGAACCGCGATGAGGTCCGCGAAGACCCCTGTCACATTTACATCAGCGATAGCATTCTGGACGCCACCAGCCCCAGCGCGATCGCCTTAGGCGCGCCGGAAAAACTCTGTGCATTCTCGATTCTCGACATCCGCCGCTGCACGGTGTTCGGTCAGGTGCAGACCCATGCCATCGAGCTCGCGGAGAACTGCGTTTTTGTGGGATTGATTCAGGATTGCCGCCGTCAGCAGGGGTGCATGCGTTTCTGCTATATCACCCCGGGCTCACGCACCTGCAAACGCTATGAGTGCCAGCCCGACCTGGTGGAACGCAGCGTTCTGGCACAAGCCAAACAGGACAATCTCAGCAATGCCCAGCGAGCGGCGCTGCTCCAACAGGAGCGCGCCCGCGTCGCACCCGAATTCAACAGCACGCGTTACGGCGCGCCAACCTACTGCCAGTTGTCCGACCACTGCGCGCCGGAAATCAGCGCCGGAGCGGATGACCAGTCGGAGATGGGCGCGTTTCACGATCTCTATCAGCCCCAGCGTGCTGCCAATCTGCAGGCTCGCCTGGGTGAATACACTCCGGCGGGTATGACGACCGGAATCATTTACGCCAGCTAGGGAGGACGACATGAAGGCCGATCTAACCCGCGACACCTTTTTCCCCTTGAAGCACTTCTCGCGCGTGCTCACGCAGCAAGGCCGAGTGCAACTCGACGCTGACAGTAACGAGCAGGCCGCAATTCTGCTGCGTTATGTGCGAACCCTGGCAGCCGACATCATCGGCCCTGCCGGCGGCCCCCACGACAATCTCGGATTCGGCTTCGTTGCCTTATCCCCGGCGCCCAGCCAGCTAGACTTCCAGATCGGCTTCGGACACTACTACGTCAATGGCCTGCTATGCGAAGCGGATTTCATCCCCATCGCATTTGTGCCAACCACCGGAACAAACGTGTACCAGGTGATGAACTGGAGTTCGGATTTCGAGCTGTCAACCATCCCCTATTACGAAGTGTTTGACGCGGCGCCCTCGCCGACCGTCCTTACTCCGGTTGCCGTGGAGATCACCAGCCCCAACAAAAGGGAGAACCAGATCACGTTCCAGAATGCGCCAGACCTGAGCAAGTTCACCCTTCCCAGGCTGCGTCGACTGATCACTTATCTACAGCAGCCCGACTTCGTTTTTTCCAATCAACCGGGAGCCGTGAGTCCGCTGCCGTTGCCTACCTCGGGCGTGGTGCAAATTTATCTGGATGTTTGGGAACGAGCCATCACCTACGCCGAAGATGACAGTATTCGCGAGGTGGCATTGGGCGGCCCGGACACCTGCGCCCGCAGCAAAGTGGTGTGGCAAGTAAAGTGGCAGGAGACCGACAGGCAAGACTGTTTTGCCCCGCCGGTCCCCGCCCCGCGAGGCTGGCTGCAGGCCATAGCCAAGCAAGCTTCGCCTTCCACCAATCCATGCATTATCAATCCCAGCGCCAGCTACACCGGGCCGGAGAACCAGCTTTACCGAGTCGAAATCAACCGCGGTGGGGCGGCGGGGACGACGCCCGGCAAATCGGCGACCTTCAAGTGGTCGCGCGAGAACGGATCCGTGGTGTACCCAATCGCCAGCGGCGGAGGAACCACGAAGGTCGTTGTTGAAAGTCTCGGGCGGGACGATCGTTTCGGCCTTATCGAAGGCAACCTGGTCGAAGTGCAGGATGATCGCTCGGTCCTGCTTAACCAGGCGGGGAATCTGCTGCCGGTGCAGTCGATCGATTCCACGAGTTTGACGGTGATGCTGGGTGGAACTCCCGACTCAACCATCGGTGGCGACGAAACGCTGCACCCGCTGCTGCGCCGTTGGGACCAGACTAGCGGCGATCCCGCTGAGGGCGGTTTAACCCTTGACACCGATAACGCGGCATTCGTGCAGGAAGGTGTCTGGCTGACGCTCGAAGACGGAATTCAGATCCGGTTTCAGCCGGCAGATCCGGCTGTGACGTCGAACCCGCCACTGAACCAGTACCTGACCGGCGATTATTGGCTGATTCCGGCAAGAACCGCTACCGGTGACGTGGAGTGGCCCAAAGTGACGGACATTCACGGCAACCCCGAAACGGATTCTCAGGGAAATCCGGTGCCACTGGCTTTGCCGCCGCACGGCATCAATCACTACTACGCACCGCTCGCGGTTTTGTCGATCAAGGGCAATACTATTTCGCTCCAGACCGACTGCCGTAGCCAGTTCGGCCCGATCGCTACTCCGGTGGAAGCGAAGCGATAGCGGGAATTGGCGCGAGCGTAGGAGTGGAGTAGGTGTGAGTGCCCTGACCACTAAACTCTCGGTTCTTGTTACTGAACTTCCGTCTCGCAAGGAACAGTTCCTTTCCTCAATCGGAATCCTCGCATGCCCGTTCTTGACCGGCATCATGGCCAGCACTGGCCGGGCAATCGCAGAGGCAAGACGTCGCGATACGGCGGGCGATACTTTGCGGGAAGTGCCCGACGAGTCGAGTCGATTCACATCGTCGGCAATGATACGAATACTCTCGCGCGCAGTTTCCATATCTGCCGGCCAGAGCTGACCATGGACGAACTACCGGATGATGCCGACAAAGCGGCTCTCGCGACTCCCTTCCGGCCGAGGTACTTTAGAAGAGGCTAACTGACGTTATTAAGGAATAACAGGTCAGCCTGGATTCGCGCCTGAAGGCATGCCCCCGTGTCGCAGTCGGGACTCGACTACTTCTTCGCTCCTCTGATCGCTACCAGGTAGTCGACGATCAAGGCCTGGTCCCGTTCAGAGATAGTCGCACCGTATGCCTGCACCATCTTCTTCACCTCGTTTTGCCACACCGTCTTGCTGAAGTTCGGTTGCATCAGGACGTAACGCGCGGTGTGGCAGATCAGGCAGTTGTTTTCGAAGATGTCCAAGTGTGGTCCCGGCGGTATGTCGGGCGGGTATTCCGGTAAAACGATCTGGTTAACTGACGCTGCATCGGAGGTGGGATCCGATTTCGTCGGAGAGGACTGCTGTGGCCGTGCGACTCCGGCATCTATCACCACGGAAACAAACATAAGAACCAGCGCTGATTTCAGAATCATGCCCGCGACTCACCTCACCAAAACATCGACATGCTCGATAACATCTCTCTGGTATCCGCTGCGATTCCATTGAGCAGCAGGCTGTGTATCGCCGTTATTGGCTGTGGAGCGGACCATCAGTTGATAGCTGCCTTTCGATGGCGGAGTCCATCTGGTCTGCCACTGTCGCCAGGAGTATTCACCCAGGTCAGCGCCAAGGCTGGCCGGCGTCCAGCTCTGACCCCTATCGGAGGACACCTCTACCGTGCGGATGCCGGAGCCGCCATCGAAGGCGATTCCGGACAGGGTGTACGGTTTAGTGTTCAGCAGGCGCTCGCCTGGCTGCGGCGAAACGAAAATCGAGCGCACCGACATTCGGCTGATTGGAACTGTTACCTGGCTGAGATGGTCAGGCTCTTCGTTGGCGCCTGGGTTGTCGGTGATTCGATACGCCTTGTCCATCCAGAAGGTCTTCAAAGGCTGATCAAGCACTGTGATCGAACAAAGCGCCTTCACCCAATAGGTGGCGTACCAACCCGGAACTACCAGACGGACAGGAAAGCCATTCAGCATAGGCAGCGGCTCGCCATTCATCTCGTAGGCGATCAACACCTCGCCGTCTCGCGCATGATCGATGTGCAAGGACTTCTCGAAGGCCGGGGTTTTTGCCGTTGGCGGCTCATCGAGTCCTCGCAGTCCAACTTCGACAGCTCCCGGAAGGACGCCTACCGCATCGAGAACATCTTTCAGGCGGACCCCTTTCCACCGGGCATTACCCATGCCACCGTTGCCCCACTGCCCGCCCGGAACTCTGGGTTCAAAGAAACTGCGTGAATTTCCCGCGCACTGCGCCACCGCAACCAACGAGACAGGCTGGAACTTTGAGTGCAAGTCACCGAGAGACAGGCTCAGCGGATTTCGGACACGGCCTTTCACCTCCAGTCGAAAGGTGCGCAAATCGACCGTGGTGGGAATCCCTTCCAAATGCCAACGCACGAAGAAGCAGTTGTTCGGGGTCAGGTCAGTTCGAAAATAGTTCAGGGGTGTTTCCAATTGCGGGGGCCGGTCCGTCAGCAGAATCAGATCTGTCTTCTCCGGGTAACGGACGAGTTGTGGGGTGTTGCTGCCTTCCGAAGTTACAGCATTACCGGACGCGTCGCAAAGCTCGACACAATATCCCAGCCTTCGGTTCAAGGCTCCGATTGCCGCAACCGAGGTTAGCATCGACATGAATCTTCGACGGGACCAGGGTGGCTCGGGTTCTACTGATCTAGTCCTCACTTTGCCCCCGATGGTCGATGCACAGCGGTGTTCGGTGCCATCGAAATTGCCTTTGACATTTCGCTTCTCATATCCTACTATCCCCATGGGATAAATATATTAGCACATGAAACTCACCTCCCGAAGTGAGTACGCGCTTCTGGCATTGGTTTACCTGGCACGGCACAAATCCGACGCCGCCGTGTCGGTCGAAACCATGGCCAAGGCACAAAAGATCCCCCAGAAATATCTGGAACAGATCCTGTTGGCGCTGACGCGCGCCAATTTTCTCAGCAGCTCCAAAGGCCAGCGCGGCGGATATCGCCTGGCGCGGCCGGCGAACAAAATAGCTTTAGCCGACATAGTTCGGCTTTTTGACGGAGCGCTCGCACCTACCGATTCCGTCAGTCGGTACTTTTACGAATCCACGCCGATTGAAAGGGAAAAGAGCCTGATTCGGGTGTTCAAAGAGATTCGCGACTTCGTGGCCAACAAGCTCGAAAATACGACTTTGGCCGACGTCGCATGAGAGAGTTTTTGTTGTCGTTTAATCCTACTATCCCGATAGGACTACACTGATATGATTCAGACCATCACAATTCTCGGCGGTCACGGCAAGACCCGAGAACCCGAACCCGTTTCGCGTTTGGACCTCCACATGGGTGACGTCGTCAGCATTGTCGGCCCGACCGGATCCGGCAAAACAACGTTTATTAACGACATCGAACTTTTTGCGGAGGCGAACACGCCCACCGGCCGCCGGGTCCTGTTCGACGGTGCTCCGCCGCCGGAGGAGTATCGCGATGACCCGGCACGTAATCCCATCGCGCTTATCACTCAACATACAACCTTTCTTTCCGACCTGCCGGTGGATGAGTTTCTCCACACGCACGCCCGGATCCGGTGCGGCGATCTCAACCAGAGGGAAACCGCGGTCCAGGAGACGCTGGTATTTGCCAATCAGCTCACGGGCGAACCCATTGCTCTGGAAAGCCGCATGACCGAACTTTCCGGCGGGCAGACGCGCGCCCTGCTGATTGCCGACGCGACCATCATCTGCAACACACCGATCGTCCTCCTCGACGAAGTCGAGAATGCCGGCATTCACCGGACACGCGCGATCGAGCTGTTGCGCCGGCATCGCAAGATCTTCATCTTCGTAACGCACGATCCCCGCATCGCCCTACTTTCCGACTACCGCATCGTGATGAAGGGCGGGCGTATCACCCAGGTACTGCACACGGACGAGGCGGAGCAGAAGCTGGCACACGTCGTCAGCCGGCTGGACGATGCTCTCTCCAAGTTGCGCGAACAGATTCGCATGGGCGAGCGGCTCACCGCGGTGGAGGGATGGTCATGAAACTTGTTACTTGCGCCGGACCAGCGACCACTGGCAAAACCGCCGTGCTGCGTCACCTAACCGGCAAGCTGCAAGAGCTGGGGATGAAGCCTTCTTTTCTGAAAATCGATGTGCAGTATGCGGATGAGGACCAGCTCTTCGCCCGCGAGTTTGGCATCCCTACCCGTAAGACGTATTCGGGGGAATTGTGCCCCGATCACTGCAACGTGATGGTGCTCGGTGACGCGCTGGAGTGGGCACGCAAGATGGGAAGCGACGTGCTGCTGGTGGAAACCGCTGGACTTTGCCTGCGCTGTGCGCCGTACGTCGACGGCGGGCTGGGCCTCGTCGTTCTGGAAGCAACCAGCGGAATGAACCTTCCCCTCAAGGTCGGACCGATGCTGTCGCTGGCCGACGTGGCGGTGGTCACGAAGATTGACCGGGTTTCTCAGGCGGAACGCGAAGTGTTTCGCGCCCGCATCCAGGACGTGGCTCCGAACGTTCGCATCCGCGAAGTGAACGCGCTGTATGGAATCGGGATCGATCCGCTGGTGGCGCATGTCCGCGGGCAAGCCGACGTGAACGGCACACTGCTGCTGCGCGGCAACCCGCCTATGGGCACGTGCACGATCTGCGTCGGTAAGAAGGAGATCGGCTGGCAGGCGCACTTCGGCGTAGTACGTGCGCTCGATAACGACCTCTTCTACAGGGGAGAATGACCTTGAGCGGACCTATCTACTTCGACAACTCTGCGACAACACAGCTCGACCCGCGGGTCTGCACCGCCATGCTGCCTTTCCTGGGAGAAAACTTCGGAAATCCTTCGAGTCTGCATGCGGCCGGACGCGAGGCCCGGGTTGCGATCGAGCGGGCGCGTCAGCAAACCGCCGAGTTGTTTGGCGCGCAGTCCGAGGAGATCATCTTTACCGGCAGCGGCACCGAATCCAACAACTTGGCTATTCTTGGCGTTATGGAAGCGCTGGCCGAGCCGCCTGGCGGTCATGTCATCACGAGCGCCATCGAACATCCTTCTGTTTCAGAGCCGTGTCGCCAGCTGGAGCGTCGAGGCCTGGACGTTACCTACCTTGAGCCTGATGGGGACGGACTGATCCATCCCGAAAGCCTCGGCCGCGCGCTTCGTCCCACGACCCGCCTGGTTTCCATCATGGCGGCGAACAACGTGGTGGGCACCGTGCAACCCATCAAGGAGCTGGCGCACATCTCCCATCAGGCAGGCGCAATCTTTCATACGGACGCGGTGCAGGCCGCGGGGAAAGTTCCGCTCAACGTGAACACCGCGCCTATCGACCTTTTGTCGCTCTCGGCTCACAAGATCCACGGCCCGAAAGGAGTGGGCGCGCTTTATGTGCGACGTGGCGTGCGCTCAAACCCGCTGATTCATGGAGGCGGCCAGGAGCGCGGACTTCGTTCGGCGACCGAGAATGTCGCCGGCATCGTTGGTTTGGGATGCGCGGCGGAAATCGCTCAAACGGAAATGGCCGCCGAGGCCTCACGGCTCGTGCAGTTGCGCGATCGACTCATCGATCAAGTCACTGAGAATTCCGCCAATGCTTATCTCATCGGACATCGCTATCGCCGCTTGCCGGGACATGTTTGCCTGGGACTTGCCGGTCAAGAAGGCGAGGCCATCAAGCTCGTTCTGGCTTTTGACGAAGTCGGCATAGCCGTTTCGAGCGGCAGCGCCTGCGGCGCTCATCATGCCGGGGAACCCTCTTACGTCCTTCGCGCAATGGGCTTCGACCTCTTCCGGGCGCGCGGCTCGCTGCGGATTTCTCTCGGACGATTTAACACCGAAGCTGAAGTCGACCGTTTTCTAGAGGTCTTCCCCTCCGTCACCGCGAGTTTGCGGCAGATCACCACTCGCCGGTCCGCGCCGGCACCAACACAGGAATTACAACCTACAGAGCAAGGCTATGATTGAGACTTCTCAAGTTGTTACCGCCAACGACCTGCCCGGCCTGGACTGCGGGCTTTGCGGAGTGCGAACCTGCGCCGAGTTTGCCGAACGGCTGCACACCAATCCGAAACTCATTGAACGATGCATACACTTGTCCTCCGACATGGTGCCGGGCAGCAAGCCGGCTCCGAACCCGCTGCCCATCTTGCAGACGCATGACGCGCCGGCATCCAGCGGGGTACGCCCTTCTCTCGAGGAACAGTCGGCAGGGCTGCCAATCCATCCCCGATGGCGCGATACGCTGGGCCGTGAGTTCGACTTCTTCCTGGAGCATTTTCCCGAGGATCCTGGTCCGCGAGAGATCATGTTGCCGCATAATCCCATCCTCACCCGTGAAATGAACATCGAGGTGGGTGACATTCTGATTGGCCGCCCATTGGGAATGTCTTGCGGCTGCCCCATCACGCACTGCGGTGTCGTGAAGCAGGTCGACCTGCGAACGGGAGTCATCGTCTGGTGTGTGACTGGGCCGTTGAATCCAAGGCAAAAAGGCTTCAAGGATATCGGGTACTACATAGCCGAGGCATATGAAGGCTTGATCACCGAAAGCCGTGTCGAGATAAAGATCGGCATGCGCTACTACTTCCAGCCGCGGCTGTGCATGCTCCAATGGCGACACAGCGGCTTGGTGAATTTCATGGCACGCGGCAAAGGCGAAATACAGATCCGGTTGGAAGGTTTGTGGATCGGGTGATCCGAATCGCGCCTCCAACAGCATTGAAGATGAGGTTGCAAGCTACCGCTGGAGGCAGCGGTACGTCAGTGATGGACCGATCAGGAGTTGCGCAGGTACATGTTTGAAAAGTCATAGGTTTAGAAACAGCACTGGCGGCCATTTTCGGGGTTTAAGGACCATCGCTTCGGGGTCATGATGAATATCACGATGACAGCGTGGTTTCTTGCTCCTCGTTGCTGCTGGCGAATGTTTTCGCGCCCCCACCGGCCAAAAGATCAGGGAGAGCACGGCGGCATGGAATCCCTCTTTCGATGCCCCGCCCTGTGGGCAGTTGACACCCGACCGGATGCGATATGTCTTGCGAAAGGGATAGGATCCCGTCGACGAGGAACATAAGACAATCGCGGTGAAGGAGTTGTATAACTGCGAAACCCTTGGGCTGGCCTTTGCTGAGGCGTACGCAGCCGCGCTCAGCGACAGCTCGCGCGACAACATGGCAAAGCTCCAAGGCGAGATGCAATCCTACCAGCAACAACTGGCAAAGGCTGCGGGGCGCATTTTGACTCACTTGATCCTGCCGGCATGGCAGCACGATGGCCGCTCACTGATTCTCGAATCACAACCCAGCGGCGAACAGGACGATGAAAAGGCCGAAACGCTCCCGTTCCTGGCTGCATACGCGCACGTTCGGGCTGCCGAGGAATTCTTTGTTCTTCCTTATCTGGGCTTCATCCAAAACGTCTTGGGCCGGGTACGCACGATCGCAGTCGGAATGCTGTTGACCTTTACGGCCACTACGCTTGCAGTGTCCAGCTATCCGTTTGGTCCCGCTCCGGTTATCGGCGCGATTTTCCTGGTCCTTTTCATCGCCGTGGGAACCACGGTTGTATTTGCCTACGCGCAGATGCATCGCGATGCAACCCTAAGCCACATCACGCAGACGCGTCCCGGTGAGCTTGGCTTCGAGTTCTGGACCAAGATCTTCAGCTTCGGCATCGGCCCACTCATTGGTTTGTTGACGACGCTGTTCCCCTCTGTAACGGACTTTTTGGTTTCGTGGCTTCAGCCTGGAGCCGAGATGCTGAAGTAGCACCAGTTGGACCGCTTCAGCATCGGCCTACCTTTCCGAAACTCTCATTCAAATGTGACGCATAACCTTGGCGCTCACGATGCTGAGCTGCGATAAGGAGAGGCACTCGATTGGGTCCTTGGCTGGATTACTGCTCTCAAGAGCAAAGCGATCGATTGGCCAAAATTCGCGGCGAGAGCAGAACCAATTTTGGCGGACTCAGCCCGATTCCTCCAAAAGGAACGAACCCAGTAAGAATCTGACTCAATGAACTTTAGTTTGGTGCCGGGAGGGGGGGTCGAACCCCCATGACCCGAAGGTCGGCGGATTTTGAGTCCGCTGCGTCTGCCAGTTCCGCCATCCCGGCTTTGGGATAGGGTGTCTTCACAGATTAGTGTAGCGGTTTAAGCTTTGCAACCTGCACCGTGTCAGCGGCGAGTGCGAAGTGGCTATCCTCCGGCCTGCGGCGATCAGCGTGGATGCAAGAAGCTTTGTCTCGTTCACGCGCCAGCGTGTGGGTCTTCATACAATCCGCGTAAAGGTTTCATTTCGGGAGATGTTCCCCGAAAGCGTTATGAAATTACTAACGGATGTCGCCCGCAGGGGCTAACAATGAAGGCACTAGGGGGTAAGCATGTCACCTCGTCGCCTTCTTTTCTTGGCCTTTCTGTTTTCTTGTGGAGTACTTCCCGTCGTGATCCAAGCTCAATCAGCGTTGCAGTTCGTGCCCGTAGTGCCTCCGTGCCGCGTGGTCGACACCCGTGGCGCTGGCGGGCAGTTTGGCGGCCCGGCGATTCCCGGCAATACTTCGCGCGATTTCGCCATCCCGGAAGGCGCCTGCAATATTCCCAACAATGCCGCGGCTTACGCGTTTAATCTCACCGTCGTAGTGCCTAACGGCGTGCTGCACTACCTGACGATCTGGCCTACAGGGCAGGTTCAGCCGAACATCTCCACGCTAAATTCCCTGGATGGACGGACCAAGGCCAATGCCTCGGTGGTGCCTGCGGGCACGGGCGGCGCTGTCAGTGTTTATGTCACCGATACCAGCAACGTCATCCTTGACATCGGCGGATACTTCGTGCCGGCAACCAGCAGCACGTGGGCGTTCTTCCCGCTTACGCCGTGCCGCATCGCCGATACACGCGGCACCGATGGGACCTTCGGCGGGCCATATCTTTCCGGCGGAGCCCAGCGTATCTTTCCGATACCGCAGAGTTCCTGCCAGATACCCAATGCGGCCACCGCTTACTCGCTGAACTTCACAGCGCTGCCACGAGCTAGTCACCTGGGATACCTAACCGTGTGGCCGACCCCGACCGGACCCGGCAATCCGCCGACGGTTTCGACCCTGAATGCTCCGACCGGTACCGCTACGGCCAACGCGGCCCTAATTCCGGGAGGCGATCAGGGCGCCATCAGCGTCTATGCGACGCAAGATACAGATTTGCTAATCGACATCAACGGTTACTTCGCGCTTTCGACGGCCGAGCCCCAGCGACAGCCGTTGTCGCTGTACACGCTACCACCGTGCCGTGTTCTGGATACGCGCCCGCCACAGGGCAACGGATCGTTCGTTGGACTTCTGCCAGTCACAGTCCTCCAAAGTCCGTGCAATGTTCCCAGCGCTCAGGCTTATATTTTGAACGCGACAGTGATCCCGAAGGCTCACGGCTTCTTCGGCTATCTGTCGCTATGGCCCGATGCCGAAGGGCAACCCGTAGTGTCGACGTTAAACGCGCGGGATGGCTATGTGACTTCGAATATGGCCATCGTACCCACGCTAAACGGCGACGTTGACGCCTACGCCTCGCATACCGCCGACCTGGTGCTGGATATCTTCAGCTACTTCGCGCCGATTATGCCGTTGACGATCACCACAACTTCGTTACCTTCGGCGACGGTGAACTACAACTACAGCACGACTATAGGTGCGAGCGGCGGCGTGATGCCCTACACCTGGACCTCCGGCGCGTTGCCGCAGGGGCTGAGCCTCGATCCCGCGACTGGGATTATCTCGGGTACTCCCACAATGTCAGGGGACATCTCGTTTAATGTGCAGGTAACAGATGCCGAGCTGCCGGCGATGTCCGCAGACAGCATGC
Organism: uncultured Acidobacteriaceae bacterium; assembly: GCA_963780495.1. Taxonomy (GTDB): domain Bacteria; phylum Acidobacteriota; class Terriglobia; order Terriglobales; family Acidobacteriaceae; genus Bog-257. Next base: position 197,115 of record CAWACF010000019.1, on the reverse strand, counting down.
TGGACATCGATGTGAGTTCCGGCATTCAACAGCTCAATATTGTGACAAGTTCGCTGCCTGCGGGTACGCAAAACATAGGCTACAACACGATGCTGGCGGCGACGGGCGGAATCACTCCTTATACCTGGAGCATCAGCTCCGGTTCGCTGCCCGCAGGCCTACAGTTGAACCGCAGCACCGGAGCCATTAGCGGCACTCCTGCCGGAGCCGGTGTATCGAACTTTACCGTGCAAGTGGTGGATATGGAGGTTCCGCCGAGCACGGCCAGCATGGCCTTAAGCATTACCATCAATCCGGCGGTGCCGCTGAGTATTACCACGACGTCGCTGCCCTCCGGAACTGCGGGCACGGCGTACAGCGCGCCGATCACCGCGATTGGAGGCGTTTATCCCTATACGTGGAGCGTGCTATCGGGCAAGATTCCCGATGGACTTATGCTCAATAGGAGCACCGGAGTTCTTTCCGGAACGCCGCAAAATGTCGGGCTGTCAAACTTCACCGTGCAGGTCAGTGATGCCGAGACGCCTGCGGTCAGCGTAACGGCACAACTAAGTCTGACCATCAATTCTCCTGGCGGTAACGGCAATCCGGGATTACTTTCCGGCAACTACGCGTTTTACCTGAACGGTTTCAATTCGTCTGGCGCCTGGACGCTGGCGGGCAGCTTCCTCTCCAATGCCAATGGTGTTATCACCAGCGGGATGATCGACTACAACCCTATCAATGGCCAGCCGATTAATACCTCGGTCAACGGCAATTACTCCATCGGTACAACTGGGTTGGGCCTGGTTACCCTGCAGGGTCAATCGTGGGGACCGGTCACCTTCTCCTTTGTCCTCGATTCCACTGGCAACGGCCGCGTGATCGAGTATGACGACACCAACGGCCAGGGCAGCCGCGGTTCCGGCGTGCTGCGCAAGGCGACCTCCAGTGCATTTTCGCTGGGCGCGCTCAACGGCGGCTGGGCCATGGGAATAACGGGCGTCGATCGGACTGGACGCTTCGTCGACGCCGGCATCTTCACGCTGTCTTCCGGAAACATCAGCAATGGAGCATCCGACATCAACGATTCAGGAACCTACGTAACCGGGACCTTCACCGGCAACATACCAAGCATCGACCCTCAAAGCGGCCGGGGCGTAGCCACGATCCAAACCAGTTTTGGGGATATTCGTCATGAGGCGGTCTACATCGTCTCCTCCAACGAGATGATTCTTGAACAAATTGACGCTACTCCAGACTCCGGGATTCCCGTGGCTGTGGGCGATGTCTCGAAACAGAGCGGCCCGTTCAACAACGGCTCGTTGAACGGCACCGATGTCATGATCATGCAGGCGATTCATGGCAGCGATGGGCTGGATCAGAGCGTCGCCGGCATTCTGACCGCCGACGGCCAGGGAAATTTCGCTGTTCCAAATATGGACGAAGACAAAGCAGGAACCATAACGCAGGACGCGCCCCAGCTAGGAACATACTCGGTGCAGTCGAACGGCGCCTTCGCCTTTCAATGTCAAAGCGGCGGATGTCCGGTCGGATTCCTGTTCGGTCAGAATAAAGGCGTGATGATCGGAACTGGCAACAGCACCACATTTGGACAGTTCGGGCCGCAAAGCGGCGGGCCATTTTCGAACGCCTCTCTTGCCGGGACGTATGCTGGCGGTTCGTTGGCGCCACTTGATTACGCGAACGCTGAGAATGAGCTGGATGTCGGAACCAGCGATGGCGTCGGCACGTTTGTTCTCAACGGCGACAGTAGCCGTGCCGGCGGATTGGATCAATGGTTCGGCGACGCCATCAACTACAGCATCGCGGCGAACGGACGAGGCACCGCCGAGGGCGCCGGAGATCAACATCCCGCAGTGGTTTACATGATCTCGCCGACATTGTTCGTGGTGCTGATGCCCTCACCCGATGCAGAAGTGGCCATCTTTCAGCACTGAGTTGCGCTGCGGTGCAAGAGAGCCTGAACGCATGACGTTAGCAATGACGCGGCGTGCGTTCAGGCTTCCTTCAGATAGACGTTGGCTCCGGGTTGGGACGAGTATCCGTACCAGCTCACCGCAATGGTAACCAGCGCCATCACCATGACGAGCGCGTAACGGGGACGCGGCGTTAACAAGTCCGCGGACACGGGAACGAACGCCAGCAGCAGGGTGATGAATAGGCCGCCGAAGATCAGCCACTTTCGCAACGGCGGGCCGGGCAGCAGTCCGCAAGAGAAGCTCTTGCGCTCGCCGGATGACAACTCCACGTCTAGTGTCTCGCTGTAGCCGTAGACGCGGCTGATGGTTACGCTATCGCGCGCGTAGGCTCTGACATAAATAGAATGGCGGCCGGGCGCGACTTGTGTCGTGTTGCGCGTCGTGTATCCGGTGAGTTCCCCAGTCTTTTGATCGTCGATGAAGATCTCATAGTGCTGCGGGTTAATGAGCGCCGAGAAGAATGACTTGATACCGTCCTGGTTGACGGTGATCGAAGCGCCGTTCACATCGCTCGCAAACATAAGCTCATCCAGCGCAGGAGCTCTAACTCCGTTCGCTCGACTGTAATCCGGACCTGACTTGCTAAGGACGGCACGAACTACGGACGATTCTATACTCCCGATGCTGCACGTACCCGGCAAAAAGTGATGTCACACACTGTGGTACTTCCACCTTCGGGAGAGCAGGCTCTCCGGCGGGCCCGACAAAGTCGTCTGGGTTGGCATTATGAATATTCGTTGAAGAGTGCGAGAATGTTGTTGTCCAGCGCTCGCCCGCGATATTCAAACGAACCCAGCAGCATTAAAATGGTCGTTTATTTCGGTGGCTAAACATCCTATGAGCACACCCGCGAAGGCCGCACCAGCTCGGCGGAAACGCCCGCCGTCGCGCACTGCCTCAACCTCCGAACGGCGCAACGGCACCACCCCTGTGCGCGAGCTCGATGACCCCTCGCTTTACATCAACCGGGAACTCAGCCTGGTGGATTTCCAGCGCCGCGTGCTGGAAGAAGCGCAGGACAGCCGCAATCCAGTGCTGGAACGGCTAATGTTTCTCTCTTTCGTCGGTTCGAACATCGACGAGTTCTTCATGGTGCGCGTCGCCGGGTTGAAGCGGCAGATCGAGAAGGGTGTGTCCGAGACCAGTCCCGACGGAATGACGGCGGCCGAACAGCTGCGCGCCATCCGGGCTTCCGTAATCCGTCTGTTTCGCAGCGCCCATGATTGCTGGACGAAAGAACTGGTGCCGGCTCTTGACAGCGCGGGGATCCATATTCAGAACTACGCCGATCTGACCGAAGACCAGCGTGCCACGGCGAACTCATACTTTCAGGAGAATGTCTTCCCTACGCTGACGCCGCTGGCGTTTGATCCCGGGCGGCCGTTTCCCCACATCTCCAACCTAAGCCTGAACCTGGCGGTAATGCTGCGCGGGCGCGAGGACGAAGAGCATTTTGCGCGCGTGAAGATTCCCGACACGCTGCCGCAGCTTGTCCCACTGAGTGGGACTGTGAAACCGAAGAGCCGCACCAAGACCGTTATCAAGGAGCAGTCGTTCGTATGGTTGGAGCAGCTGGTAATCGCCAACCTCGGCGACCTTTTCCCTGGCATGACGATTCTGGAGGCGCATCCCTTCCACATCACGCGCGACGCCGACAGCGAAATTCAGGACCTGGAGGCAGGCGATCTGCTGGAGTCCGTCGAAGAAGGCGTATGGCAGCGCCGCTTTGCCGATGTAGTGCGCGTCGAAGTCGATGAAGGCATGCCGGCGGAGATCCTGGATATTCTCATTAAGAACCTGGAGCTGGAGCGGGAAGACATCTACCGTGTGAGCGGAGGACCTTTGTCGCTGGTCCGCGTGCGCACTTTAACCAAGCTTGACCGGCCGGACCTGAAGTTCCCGACGTTCGTCCCGGCAATGCCGGCGGCGTTGATGAAAGATGGCGAGGAAGAAGACCTGTTCACCGCGATCCAGCACGGCGACATTCTGCTTCATCATCCGTTCGACTCGTTCCAGCCGGTGGTAGGACTGGTACAGAGAGCGGCGCGCGATCCCAATGTTCTGGCCATCAAGATCACGCTCTACCGCGTGGGTCGCAATGCACCGGTGGTCGATGCCTTGGTGGAAGCCGCAGAAAATGGCAAGCAAGTCGCAGTGCTGCTGGAGTTGAAGGCGCGCTTCGACGAAGAAAGCAACATTGGATGGGCGCGCAAGCTGGAAGAATACGGCGTTCACGTAGTCTACGGCCTGATGGGGCTGAAGGTGCACTGCAAGGCGCTGCTGATCGTGCGCAAGGAAGGCGACGTGATTCGCCGCTACGCGCATCTTTCCACCGGCAACTACAACAGCGTGACCGCGCAGCTTTATACCGATATTGGCATGATGACCTGCGATCCGCAGATCGGCGCCGATTGCACCGACCTGTTTAACTTCCTCACCGGGTATTCGGCCAAGAGTTCGTATCGCAAGCTGCTGGTCTCTCCAGTCACGCTGCGCAGCGGCATCGAGCACCTCATAAAGCGCGAGATCGAGCACCGTAAGAACGGTCGCGGCGGCCATCTCATCTTCAAGATGAACGCGCTGGTCGACAAGAAGATGATCGAACTGTTCTACCAGGCATCGCAGGCCGGCGTGAAGGTACAACTGCTGGTGCGTGGTATCTGCTGCCTGATTCCGGGCATTCCGGGAATCAGCGAGAACATCACGGTGACCAGTATCGTGGGCCGATTCCTCGAGCACAGCCGCATCTTCTACTACCGCAACGGCGGCGACGAAGAGGTGTACCTGGGCAGTGCGGACCTGATGCCCCGCAACCTGAACCGCCGCGTGGAAGTCGACTTTCCCGTACAGGACAAGAACCTGATCCGCTTCGTGCGCGATGAGATCCTGGGTACCAACCTGAAGGAGCAGGCCAAGGCGCGGCACATGACCTCCGATGGGAAGTACGTGCGCGATCCTAACTACGACAAGAAGAACGCTTTCAACAGCCAGGAGGCGTTTCTGGCCCGAGCGGCCAAACGGCAGGCGAAGTAGTTCTTTGCCGGCGGACGGTTCGTCCCAGAAGCGCGGGGGTTTCGGGAAACCGAGCGCGTTGCCTCGACGAAGTTTGATCAGATCTGACCGCCGTGCCGTTTCCGCTGAGTAGACCGAACGGCGGAGCCCCCCTCCGTGCCTCTGTCGTGAACCCGCTTTTAGGCACCTCGTTCACCTTCACCCGCCTTAGGACCGTGACCAGTCGCTCATCCGCCAGATAGATTCCGTACGCTGACGAGTTACCATAGGACAGCTTGGGTTTAATCAGACTTCAGCGCGTGCCTTTGCTATTCCATCTACGAATGCAGCCCAGCGGCAGAATTCCTGAGTGTCGCCGCATTGCGCTCAGACTGCCTGCACTCGCGCTGCTGCTTTGCATCTGTATCGCTCTAGAGCCTCGTGATTTATTCGGGCAAGGCCAATCCGGAAATCAATCAATCTACAGTCTGAGTGGTTCGGTAGTGAACTCTGCCACCGGCGAGCCGATTCCGCGGGCCTTAGTGCGTACCAACGGCACGGTGCAACGTGACGCCTTCACCGACGCTCAGGGTCGTTTTCAAATCGATGGCATGCCGCAGTCCCAGGTGACGGTGACCGCGCAGAAGCCCGGCTTCTTTGGACAGCAGGAAGAGAGTGGCGGCGGCGGAGCGTGGGTTGAAGTTGGTCCCAACGGGAGTGCGGTCAGTATCAAATTGCTTCCCCAGGGCGCTATCTACGGCAAAGTCGTCGACTCTGCCGGACTCCCGATCGAGCACATGCCGTTGCGGTTGACTGCGCGCAGTGTCCGTGAGGGCCGCCGGCGGTGGGAACCGCGTGGCATGGTCGAGACGGACGAGGATGGGCTGTTCCGTTTCGCAAGGCTGATGCCGGGAACGTATTACCTGTCGGCGGGACCACGCGAAGGCGAACTGCAGCTGATGCCGGAGGGCGAGAAGCAGAAGAGCGGCTTCCCGCACGTCTACTATCCCGGCGTGCCGGACTTCGCGGCGGCTTCGCCTATCCAGCTCGGGGCGGGTCAACAGAGTGAAGCCGACCTGTCGCTCGCTGCCGTTCCCGTGTATCAGGTATCAGGCATGGTGAGCGGGCACATGCCCGATCAGGGCGTCGGCTTCCAGGTGCTCACGCCGGCGGGCGATGAAATTCCGCTGCCCACGAATTTCAACATGGAGACTGGGGTCTTTACCCTCGACAATGTGCCGGCCGGGAACTATATGCTGCGTGCGGTTTCGCAGTCCGGGATGCAGCCGATGCGCGCGGAAATGCGCATTACCGTTAACTCCGCTCTCGACGGGCTGCGGCTTACGCTCGCGCCTTCAGTGACGATCCCGATCGTGGTTCGAATCGATTCGCATGCCTCATCGGGATCGGGTTCCGCTCAGGCGAGTCCGCAACGGCCGCCGCTGTCGGTGCAACTGACGCCGACTGAAATGGCGACCTCCGAAGCCTTCTCGAGCTACGATCCTAATCGCGGCGGCATCACGCTGCAGAATGTCGATTTCGGAACGTACACGGTGGAGTTGAGGCCCCATTCCCCGTGGTACGTACAGTCGGCAAGTTATGGGCAGACGAATGTGCTCTACGACGACATCTCGGTTTCCTCCGGACAGAGCTATCCGCTCGAGGTAGTCCTGCGCGACGATAGTGCCAGCGTCTCCGGGACGGTGAAATCCGCCGACGGTACGCCTCCGCATGCGACCGTGGTCGTCGTTCCGCAGCCAATCAGCAGGCTGGAACCGCACCTGTCGCGAGGCATTACCGACAGCTTCAATGTGACTGGGCTCGCGCCGGGTGACTATCTTGTATTCGCCTTCGACCAGGCAGAGGGGCTCGAACTCAACGACCAGGATGTGATCGATACTTATGCTTCGCAGGCGGCACACGTCACTTTGACACCGAATCAGAAGGCGCAGGTGCAACTCGACCTGATTCACGTAGGGAAGGGGCAGTGACTTCGGTGCGGACGCGGATCACATGGCTGATTTTGCTTTGCGCCACAACGTTCGCGCAGCAACTCCCACAATCGGGGATGTCGGCAGCCGCCCCTCCATCACAGGCGAAACCGGCGCCGCAAGGGCTTCGTATTGCCGGAGTTGTGGTCAATTCACTTAGCGGGCAGCCAGTGCCTTCGACGAGAGTGGCCATCGCACGCGTGACCCAAGGCACGGATCGCGATGTCAGCCAGGCGGCCACCACCGGCCCGGACGGCAGGTTTGCCTTCAGCGGCCTGGTACGCGGCAAGTACTCGCTGATGGCTACTGCGCGCGGCTATTCGCTGCAATACTTCGATCACCACGACCCGTATGCGACGGCTATCGCGGTTGGCCCCGATCTCGACAGCGGCAACCTGGTATTTCGCCTGGAACCCGATGCGGCGATCGACGGAACTGTCACCGACGACAACAACGAACCGATCCAGTACGCCATGGTACGTCTCTTCCAGCGCAGCACCGAGGAAGGCGTCCAGAAAACCGAGCCAATGAATCAGTCTCAGACCGACGACCAGGGGCACTATCACATCGGACATCTGGAGCCGGGTACATATTATCTCGCTGTGTCAGCGCGGCCCTGGTACGCGCAGAACAGGGCTATGAAGGGTTACGAGCAATCCGCACACGATTACTCCGCTTCGTCGAAAACCGGGAGCGATGATTCTGCGCTGGACGTGACGTATCCGCTCACGTTTTACGCCAGCGCGCTCGATTCGGCTGAGGCCACGCCTCTGCAGTTGACTCCGGGCGAACGCGCGACAGCCGATATGGCGCTGCGCGCCTTGCCATCGGCACACTTGCGCATTCACACCAGCGCGGCTGACAGTCCGGCGCTGGGACGCATGATCTTCCCCAGGGTGTGGCAACGTATCTTCGACGGCTATCTCGATTCGGTGTCGAATGCGCCCGATTCGTGGGTTGCGCCGGGGGTGATCGAAGTCTCTGGCCTGGCGCCGGGACACTATGTGGTCGAAATTCCGGCTCCCACCGGCGCTACTGAAAAGAGCGGAACGCACGGCTGGTATCGCGACATCGACCTCTCCGGCGACGCCGACATCAACATCTCGGAGTCGCCCAGCTTCGCAACGATCAGCGGCATCATTCTGTTTCCGGACCACGTACCGCCGCACGTCGCCATTCAGCTCTCGGATCCGACGACGGGCGAGACCTTTCGCAGCGATATCAACCAGCAGGGAGAATTCGACTTCAGGTCTGACAGTGTCAGACCAGGGCAGTATCAGGTCGGCTTGGAGGCTGCCGGCGGCTACTCGCTGGTGAAGCTGGCGGCAACGGGAGCCAAGGTGTCGGGGCGCACCCTCGAGGTTGGCAACAACGCCAACGTCCACATCAGCGGAATCGCTACCCATGGCGCAGCGCAGGTAACAGGAACTGCGTTGCGCGAGGGCGAGCCTTTTGCGGGAGCGATGATCGTGCTGGTGCCGCAGGACCCTGCGAACAATCTACCGCTCTTCCGGCGCGATCAGAGCGACAGCGACGGGACGTTCACGCTGTCGAACGTAGTGCCCGGCCAATACACGGTGCTGGCCATTGCGAACGGCTGGGACCTGGAGTGGGCAAATCCCACGGTGCTGCAACCCTACATGAAGAATGCGCAGACGGTGCAGGTGCCGTCGGGAGGCAAGCTGGATGTAAAGGTGCAGGTAAGGTAGTCAGCAGTGCGCTTTCGGTGTCTGAGCGGATTGGGCCGCATGAAAACTTGTCCATACCAATAGCAGCAAGATCGCGAAGCTGGCAGAAAGCAGCACCCCAGGTTTCAGCATAAACAGGCCAAGCGGTCCAAGCACGCGCTGGAGTAAACCGAAGCACAGCAGAATGCCGATCGTACCTACGGCTCCTGAAAGCACCGCCTCGGCTGCCAGCTGGCTGCGCCTGAGCACGCCAATCGTTTTGGACGGCCGCATCATCCAGCCAAACAGAATGCCGTACCAAAGTGCGCTGAAATAGTCCCCTCGTGACACTTCGAAGCAGCAAAACCAAATCAGCGCAAGTAGACTCGGGTCTAGAAATGGCCAGCGCATTCTTGCCGCGCGCCACCGAAAAACAGGCGGAAACCAGAGTCCAGAAAGCGCGAAGCAGGCCCATCCCACCATAAGAAGCGAGACCGCGTACGCAAGCTTGCTGAAGATGGGATGCATATTGCGTTAGCAGGATTTTAGCACCGGAGCCACTTCACTCGTAGTACGTCCACATCCGCAGAATCTCCATGATCCGCTCTTCCTCCAGAGCTTGGTACACCAACCGGCCCTGTTTAGCACTCGACGGCTTCGAGTGCCAATCTTGACACCCACCCTGCTACTTCCTAGAATGAATATGTCAGATTATATCTTGCAATTCGTGTAAACTCTTGCGTCAGAGCGACTTACAGTTTTAAAGCAACAACTTATGGGCTCACCCACTGGCATCGGAAAACGGGAACGCGACATTTTGACCGCGATCGTGGAGACTTACATTTCCACGGGCGAACCGGTCGGGTCGCGGACGCTGGCTCGCAACAATCGTGAGAGCCTTAGCGCCGCTTCGATCCGCAACGTCATGGCTGATCTGGCTGACGCCGGATTTCTGGAGCAGCCGCACACGTCCGCTGGACGCGTTCCTACGGCGCAAGCCTATCGCTTTTATGTGAAGCAGCTCACGGGCGAGGCCCGGCTGTCGCCCGCGGACGAGAACCTGATCCAGGGCAGCTTGCAAGGGACCCAAGACCTGCAGGAGTTCATGGAGCGCACGTCGCACGTGCTGTCGCTGATCTCGCGCGGCGTTGGCGTGACAGTGAGCGCGAAGCCCGGGCAGCGCAATGCGCTGGAGCATGTGTACTTTCAGCGACTCGCCGACAAGAAAGTTTTAGCGGTGGTGGTGACGCGCGGCGGACTGGTGCGTGACCGGGTTCTGCGACTGGGCGAGGACCTCACGATCGCTGACCTGGAAGCTGCCGCGGCGTATATTAATCAGAATTTCCGCGGCTGGGAGATGGAGTCGCTGCGCGAAGAAATTGCCAAGCGCATCCAGCAGGAACGCAGCGAGTACGATCGGCTGATGTCGTCGGTCGAGCAGCTTTACGCGCAGGGGGCTCTGGCCACCGAGGGCCCGTCGCAATCGGTGTATGTGGAAGGCGCGTCGAATCTGGTGCTCAACGAGCAGGACAAGGAACGCCTGCGGCAACTGCTGGCAACTCTGGAGGAGAAGCAGCGGGTGGTGGACCTGCTTTCGGCTTACCTGGACACGCGCCAGGAGGCGGTCCGCGTGGTTGTGGGTCTGGAAGACACCATGCCGCATCTAAACAACTTCGTGCTGATTGGAACGCCTGCGCGGGTGGGCGACGAGGTGATGGGTTCGCTGGCGGTAATCGGCCCGACCCGCATGGATTACGAGCACACGATTACCGCAGTGTCGTATATCGCGCGCATGTTCGATCAGTTGTGGAACGAATCAACCTAGATTGTAGTTGGGTAGAGCTGAGCCTTCAGGCCAGCGTGCAGGCCCTCTCTTTCATAGTGGAGCCGGCTTAATCCGACGGCACGGGTTCGCGCTACTCAGGAATACACATATGGCATTCAAGAAGACAAATGGAGGCTCCGAAGCGGAGCTGGATGTAGACCACGAGCTTCCGGCAGCGGAAGACGACGACCAGCATGGCGCACCGTCTGCGTCCGACAAGTCGGCCGTCGATTTGCAGGCCGAGTTGGAGAAGGCGCTCACCGAACGCGCTGCCTTCCTCGACCGCGCCGCGCGCCTGCAGGCCGAGTTCGACAACTTCCGCAAGCGCAATGCCAAGGAGCAGCAGGATTATCGCGACTACGCGCTGGCTGATGCCCTGAAGTCACTGCTGCCCATCCTTGACAGCCTGGACCGCGCCTTGAAGACCGATGCCGCTTCGCTGAAAGATTTTCACGACGGCATCGACCTCATCGACAAGCAGTTTCACGATGCGCTGGCAAAGCTGGGCGTGCAACCCGTACCCGCCGAGGGCCAAGTCTTCGATCCGAATCTGCATCAGGCAATCCAGATGGTCGACACCGACGAGGCTGAGGACAATCACGTCATTGACGAGTTGCAGCGTGGGTACAAGTTGAAGGAACGGCTGCTCCGTCCGGCGATGGTAAGGGTGGCGCGCAATCCCAAAACCGGATAGTCCCAGCGAATGAACCTCGTGTGATGGCCGCGTACATATTGTTTGGGAGCTGTTTACATTTCGCAAGACGCAATTGAATTTGAGGCACGCCGTGGAGCGTGCCCTTTGTAAAGAGGTAGAGTTCTGGCCACAACAGTGAAACGTGACTACTACGAAGTGCTGGGCGTCTCTCGTACGGCGAACGATCAGGAGATCAAGAGCGCCTATCGCAAGCTCGCGCTGCAGTTCCATCCTGACCGCAATCCGGACAATCCCGAAGCGGAAGAACGCTTCAAGGAGTGCAGCGAAGCCTATGCGGTACTGGCGGACACCGAGAAGCGTGCCCGCTACGATCGCTTTGGCCATGCCGGAGTAGGCAGCGCCGCGGGTCAGGGATTCGGCGGTTTCGATGCCACGGTCTTCAACGACTTTCAGGATATTTTCGGCGACATCTTTGGCTTCGGCGATATGTTTGGCGGGCAAGGTGGGCGACGCCGGTCACGCGCGCAACGCGGCGCCGATCTCCGCGAGGACCTGACGCTGGAATTCGAAGAGGCTGTCTTCGGCGTGACCAAGCAAGTCGAGGTGCGCCGTCACGAAGAGTGCGATCAATGCAAGGGCTCGGGAGTCGCGCCCGGCAAGGCGCCCATCAACTGCACCACTTGCGGCGGACGCGGCCAGATGCGCTATCAACAGGGCTTCTTCTCGATCACGCGTGCCTGCAGCACCTGCGGAGGATCGGGCAAGCTGATCGTCGACCCCTGCAGCCAGTGCCGCGGTCAGGGGCGAGTGACGCGCGATCGCTCGGTAACCGTGAAGGTGCCTGCGGGAGTGGAAGAAGGCGCTCGCATTCTGTACTCAAATGAGGGCGAAGCCGGTGTCTTCAACGGACCGCCGGGCGATCTCTACGTCGTGCTGCATGTGAAGGATCATTCATTCTTCGAACGCGAGGGCAAGAATCTTTATTGCGTGGTGCCCGTATCCTTCACGCAAGCGGCCCTGGGTGCAGAGATCCAGGTACCGACGCTGGAAGGTGAGCAGGCTCTGAAGATTCCCGAAGGCACCCAGACGGGCACGAACTTCAAGCTGAAGAATAAGGGCGTGCCAGTACTGAACGGCCACGGGCGGGGCGATCTGTTTGTCGAAGTGAAAGTGCAGACGCCGGCGAAGCTGAATAAGCGGCAACGCGAGTTGATGCAGGAACTGCACACCACGCTCACGGTGGAAAACAAGCCGGTAAGCCGCTCGCTGCTGAATAAGGTGAAAGAGATCTTCGGGTAAGAACGAAACCGCCGGGCGTCCCATCCTGGCCTTCTATTGGCAGGGTCGGTCGAACGGATTCTTATCCTGGCCTTCTGCTAGCTACGCTCTAATCGGGCTGGCCTTCCTTGGAAAAAGCTCTTCACATCTACGCGTGGTTTCTGCTGATCGTCACGGCCTTGCCTGCGGCGGCACGGTTGGCGAAGCCGCGCGAACTGGCCCGAATCGTGCTCGTGCGTTACCAGGATCCCAAGCGGCGCAAGCGCGCGCGCATTGGCGGCATCGCCTACCTGATTACCTCCCTGTTCATCATTCCCTACTTGCTGGTCGCCAAGATGCACCAGGAACGCTGGCTGGTGATGGCGGCGTTGGTCGGCATGGTCTCCGCGGTCGAATTCCTGATGAACAGCCGGGTGTTCGACGAAGAAACGCTGACGAGGCAGAACCGCCTGTTCGGTGGGGTGTATGCTTCGATGGCGATCGCCACGGCTCTGCTACTCTTCACTCGATGACCCGCCGCCGCTGGATTGCCGATGAGTTCTCCACCGAGCGCGCAGCTCTTGTTGGTGAGCACGCGGCGCATCTTGCCCGTACCTTACGTGCCCGTGTGGGGCAGGAGTTCGAGGTAGCTTGTGGAGCTCAGGTGCGACAAGCCATCGTCTCCTCCGTTGCCGATGACCGCGTCGAGTTCACGCTGGGAGAGACGATTGATTCTCAGGCGGTCACCCCCATCGCGCTACTGTTGGCAGTCTTCAAGTTCGATCGCATGGAGTGGGCGATTGAGAAGAGCACCGAACTGAACGTGGCGAGGATTGTTCCGGTTATAGCTCGGCGGACGGAAAAGCATTTGGCTCTCGCGGCAGAGAAACGTGTCGAGCGCTGGCGGCGAATAGCCCGTGAAGCGTCGCAACAATCGCGCCGGAATGCGCCTCCCGAGATCGCCAATCCGGTGCCACTTGCCGAAGCTCTTCGAATCGATGGCAGTATGAAAATCGTGCTCGCGGAGAACGAGCGCAAGGCCACACTCAACGGGGTGTTGCAATCCCGCGATATCAATTCTCTGGCGCTCGCCGTTGGTCCCGAGGGCGGCTGGACAGAGCATGAGGTGGAGAGCTTTGCCGGCGCAGGGTGGATTGCGGCGTCGCTGGGAAACACAATTCTTCGCGCGGAAACCGCCGCGTTAGCGGCCTTGGCCATCGCAGCCGCGAATCTCTAAGCATGCGCCCGACGTTTGGCTTGCCTTCGCCGCTTGGAGAGTAGTACCTTCACGCGAGACGTTTCAAAACAGAGCTTTGTCCGCTCAGCTACGCTGAGACGGCGATAAGGGAAATTCACGTCATGCCTAAATTTGTAATCGAACGGGAAATCCCGAACGCGGGCGAACTGTCCGCCGATCAATTGCAGGGAATTTCACAAACGTCCTGTGGTGTGCTGCGGGAGATGGGTCCCGAAATCCAGTGGCTGCATAGCTACGTAACGGACGACAAGATTTATTGTGTTTACATCGCTCCTGACGAAGAGACAGTTCGCAAGCATGCAACGCAAGGTGGGTTTCCGGCGAATCGAGTGTCGCAGATTCGTTCCGTGATCGATCCGACGACCGCGGAGTAGTGTAGGCGCGTGAACAAGCGGGACTGAAGATTGCGGCGGCACGAACTTTTCAGCAGCACTCTGATCGCCGGTTAATTAACAAGAAGAGCGGACTTTCGTCCGCTCTCGCAGCTTACGGATCGACTGGACCTAGTCTTTCGCCATCGCGTAATAACCCTGGCGGGCTTGCACCTTGTATTCGCCGCCCTTCGCCTTCAGCTGAATCTTGCGATAGGTGCCGTCGAGCTTATTGTTGGTCGGGGAATAGCCGATGTTGTACTGGGTGCGCAGTTCATTCTGAATCTGATCGAAGGCTTGCTTCAGCCGGTCCTGTTTGTTGCCGACCTCGATGACCCGGCCGCCTGTTGCCTGGGCCAGTTTCTGCATGTCGGAGTCGCCACTGTAACCGAATCCACCGTAGAAGCCGCGGTCGGCGATCAGAATCACGTAGCAGATCGTGTCGGCCTTTTGCGCTGCCTCGATCGCGTCCTGAATACGTAAGCGGCTGCCCTCATCTTCACCGTCGGTGAAGATGATCATCGCCTTGCGGCCAACTTCGTTCTTCAGCTTCTCATCGGCGCCAAGATAAATCGCGTCATACAGCAACGTGCCGCGTGGCGTGGTCGGCACCGGTCCGCCGCCAAGTCCCGGAGGACCGCCGCCCACGCCGGCATTGATCTGCATCTTGTTCAAGGCTCGGGACAGGTCGCGGATGTTGCTGGTGAAGTCCTGGTCCAGGTCGACATCGACGTCGAAGTTAATGACGAACGCCAGATCTTTGTCGCGAAGGACATCGTGCAGAAACTGCGCGCAGGCTTCCTGCTCGATATCCAGGACGCGGGTCTGGCTGGCGCTGGTATCGATCATTATGCCCAGGGTGAGGGGTTCATGCGATTCGGCTGAGAAGTACTTGATGGTTTGCGGCTTCCCATCCTCAAACACCTGGAAATCGTCCTTGGTGAGGTTTGGGATCAGCATGCCGTGCTTGTCTTTCACGTTGAAGAACAGGTTAACGACGTTCACTTGCGCCTTGAAGGTCTGCAAGTTGTCGTCGCCGGATTGCTGCTGCTGGTCCTGCGAATCGGACTGCTGAGCCGGCGGGTTCGCTTGCGCCAGTAGGCAGGCACAACTCAGAATCAGGCAAACGGCAACACAAAGCTGGTAAAACCGCTTGGAAAACATAGTTGCTCTTTCGTGGCGGACACATCCATTCTATTGCAAGGAGGGCTCAAAGGGCGATTATGCTGCCGAGTCGCGCCCGTCCATTTATACTGGGCAGAGTTCCGGCAAGCCCTGGAGACAACTCGAACCCATGTCTGTTCGCCGCGTGAACATCCGAATCCGAACTGTCCTGCTGACGGCAGTTATTACTTTGACGGCTGTCTTTGTCTTCGGTCAGCAGCAACAGAAGCTTCCTGACGCTCCCGCGCCGCAGAATAACGCGCCCTTACCCAGCGTCAATGTTCCGTCTCAGGGCAATCCGGACGACCAGGGTTCGACCTCCAGTGGAAACCCCGAGCAACCGGGAAACACTCGCCCGGATGACAAAACGAATCCGCAGCCCCCGCCTCCCGGATCGCGGGAGATCAAGACCGTTCCGCCGGGAAGTATCCCGGCCTCGGAAAGCGGCCGCGACGAACTTTTCAGCCTGACCAAGAACGTCAGCTTCGTGAGCGTCCCGGTTACGGTGAAAGACAGCGAAGGCAAGCTGGTGGAAGGTTTGCTGGCCAAAGATTTCACGATTCTTGAGAATGGCGTCCCGCAGAAGCTCACATTCTTTACCAGCGACCCATTTCCGCTGGCCGCGGCGCTAATCGTCGATCAGGGCTTGCCCGAGCCCACGTTGCGCAAAGTCAATCAGACCTTCGCGGCTCTGGGCGGCGCCTTCGGCCCCTTCGATGAAGTGGCCGTGTTCACCTACGGAAACACAGTCAATAAGCGCCAGGACTTCGGCAACACGACGCGCATGGGCCTCGCGCTGCAACGCCTGAAAGATGAGACCGGAGAGAATGCCGGGGCTTCAGTGGTGGGCGGCCCGTTCGGATCGGGTCCATCGACCAATAGCAAACCCATACCCGGCGGGTCGCAGGTCATCACCCCAACGCCGGAATATCACGTTCTGAATGACGCCATCCTGCAAGCCGCGCAGGAATTGGCTCATCGGTCCCCGACCAGTCGCAAAATCATCTTCATCATCAGCGATGGCCAGGAATACGGCAGCCGCGCCAGCTATGCGCAGGTGCTGAAGGTGCTGCTGACGGACGGTATTGCCGTGTACGGCATCGGTGTCGATACCGCCGCCATGCCGGTGTACAACAAGGTCGCTAAAGCGCGCATTCCGGGATTTGGTTACACCAACATTCTGCCGAAGTATGCCAACGCGACGGGCGGCGATGTGCTGGACGAATTCTCGCGCGACTCGATTGAGGGCGCCTATTCACGAATTACCGGGGAAGCCCGCTATCAATACACGCTAGGCTACAACACAGGACAACGGCCCTCTAGCAACTACCGTGACATCGAAGTACGGGTGAAGCGACCAGGGCTGGAGGTCTTCGCCAAGCACGGATACTATCCGCTGCCACCGTCACGCGAAACGCCGCCACCGCCTGGGGAAACGCCTGGCGACCAGGGGACGACACAACCGCCGCCCGGGAACAACTAGCAACTGCAAATAAAGAGCGCGAGCATCGGGATGGATGCTCGCGCTTTAATGTTTTTTCAGTCGCTAGCTGCTACTCGCTAGCTTCTTTCACTTTCTCTCGATAGCGGTCCCAAATTCGCGACCGCCACGACTTGCGCCCGATACCTTGCCTGCTTTGCTTGCCGCTGCGGCATGCGCGGACGCGTCCGGTCCGTAGCGTTCCAAGAGCACCGGCACCAGCGCACCTTCCGCTTCCTTCACGAAGGTCATCTTGCCTTTGCTGTCGAGGTCAATGCGGATGAAGTCGCCCAACTTGACCTGTCCGGTGGCGACCAGATTCGCCAGCGGAAAAACGATGTTGCGTTCGATGGCCCGCTTCAGGTGACGCGCTCCGTAGCGCAGGTCGGTGCCTTCCTGAAGTAAGTACTGCTTTACAGCGGCGGTGCAGCTGAAGACGAACTGGTTGTTGCCGGTCGCCTGCAGAATCCGCTGTTGCACCATGCCGAGCTCGATCTCCAGGATCTGCTCGAGGTGTTCGCGGCGAAGCATGCGGAACACTACGACCTTGTCGATGCGATTCATGAACTCCGGCGAGAACTTGCGGCGCGCCGCCTCCACCGCCGTGCGATCGATCTTCTGATCAAGCTTGGCGTCCATCTGCGCCGGCGTCTGCGCAAATCCCAGCGTGCCATTGATCATCTCGTTCATCTCGGAGGCACCCAGGTTCGAGGTCATCACGATGACGCACTGCGAGAGGTCGACACGACGATTGTCCCCCAATGTCAGCGTCGCTTTGTCCAGAATGCCCAGCAGCAACTGCCACAGCGAATCTGAAGCTTTTTCGATCTCGTCGAAGAGCAGGATCGAGAGCTTCAGCTTCTCGGTATGCCACTGGTTAAGCGCCTCCTGCGTCAGCAGGGGGTGGGTCTCGCGGTGGCCGAGGTATCCCGGCGGCGAGCCGATGAGCTTGGCAATCTCATGCGAGTGCTGGAACTCGGCGCAATCAATCTTGATGCAGGCGTGGGCATCGCCGAAGAGCGACTCGGCCATAGCTTCCACCACGCGCGTCTTCCCGGAGCCGGTCGGCCCCAGGAATAGGAGATTTCCTATCGGACGGCCCGGCGGATTCAGCCCCGCCAGGAACATCTGGTAAAGCTCAGCAACCTTTTCAACTGCCTGATCTTGGCCAACGATCTTCCGCCGCAAAGCGGCATCGAAATCCAGCGCGTCGCTACTGCGCCGCGTCGGATCCAGAGTTGCGTTCAATCCAGTTTTCATAATGAGTGCCAACTTACCGGCCCCGAAGTTCCCACGGAACTCAAGCCGTGTGATTGAGATGGATTCGGCGGCCTTGGAGTTGTTTCGGCAACTTCGCTGCCGCCGCCAGCTCGCGGCCACAAGCGGCTAATCCATGCTGCAATACCTTGGATGATTGAGAACACCTGCGCGATGACTTACTGATTAGTCAACGGCCGCACTTTATTGATGACGAACTACATACTCCGGAAGTGCAAGAGGATTAGTAGCGCAGGTTGCTGCCGAAAACGGGAGTCTTACCCTGACGCACTTCAGCGCTCCATTGGTCCAACTGGCTTTGTCCCATTTCCCAGAAGCGTCGGCAGAGCTCGAAAAACTGCAATACCGGCGGCCTCTCGCCCTTCTCTAGAAGTTCCCTGGCAAGAGTCATGTTTGGGCCAAAGCTGTCCAACTGAGGTGAGCCGGGCGTGCCGCCCGCGGCCAGCAGGTATCCATCCGCTTCCTTGACATTTCCCCGATGCAAAGCAACCCGGCCGAGAATAGCGTTGCCGTGGAAGATGGCGTTGCCGTAATTCCAGCTCTTGGGGTAATCCGGCGCCATCTTCAAAAGCTGTTGGGCATAGCTCTGCGCTTTATCGATATCACCGGCTTCAAAGGCGCGCTTAGCCAGGTCGGCGAGTTCGTCGAACAGCTCTTCTCCGCTCAGGCCTGAAGCCTTCTTTTCCAAAGCCGCAAATTGTTGCTTCGGCGTGGCGGGATCCATACCAAGCCGCGCAAAGATAGGCTGGAGTGTCGCAGCGGCAGATTGAACCTGCTGCTGGTTGGAACTTGCTATACCTGCCTGTAGCTGGTCGCAGGCCTTCCCTGCTGCGGTCAAGTCGTCATCGGGCTGGGGCCCATCTTCGTCGGTGCGGTGGCGAGCTCTGGCCGCCAAGGTGAATTGGACGATCCGGCAGGAATGTTCCGACGCTTTGACGTCGTCCTTGCTAACTAACAGCTGGCCCAGACAAGCCTGAGCAGGCAGGAGCGTGAACCAGAATAAATAAAGCAACGCGCCCTGCCTGCTCATGAGGCCATCTTTCGTAGAGCAAAAAGCCAATTGCGAAAATGAGGAACCAGATCTGCTAAGGCACCTCGATCAGCTCGATCTTGCCGTCTTTGCGCCGGTGCAGCACGTTGACCCTGCCCTTGCCGTCGCGGAAGATGAATACATCGCGGTCGCGGAACTCGCATTCCTTGACGGCTTCCTCGACGGTCATGGGACGCAGGGCGACCGAGTCCTGAGAGCGCACCAGATGCGCCTCGGTGGTTCGCGCTACCGACGGGAACTTGTGCACCACCACGGGAACGGCGGTGGCAGCGGTTGCGCCCACGGTAATCTGCGCTTCGGCGTCCGCCTCCACGGGAGCCTTCCAGGTTTTGTCCTTGGCTTTGCGATGGGTGGCGCGACGGCGGCCGTTATGCTTCAGCACCTGGGTCTCGATATGCTCGATGGCCTGGTTCACCGCGACAAGCATGTCTGTCGCCTCGGCCAGGCCGACAAGGTGTCCCCGGCGCCGCGTCACCGTAATTTCGGCGATGTTGCGATGCTTCTCGACCGTGAGGATGACCTTGCTTTTAAAGGTATCGCCCAGGATTTTGGTGAGTTTGCCGAGGCCGGATTCCACCTCGTCACGAATGGCGGGAGTTACTTCATATTGCCTTCCGACGTACTCGACGTTCATTGAGCTCCCTCCTCGCCCCAGCCTTTTTGTCTGCTTCCTTGTTCGGCTGCGGCGGTGTTCACCACAACGTCCGGTTCACTTCGATTTCTGTCACGTTAGACGTAACAGAACCGATCGAGGCTCCGGTACAGCAGCTAGTTTTTAACTCTGCGCTGGTGGGTGCTCGGGATGCGCATGTCTTCCCTGTACTTTGCGACCGTGCGGCGAGTGACCTGGATGCCCTGCGATTGTAGGATGCGGGTGATCTGTTCGTCGGTCAACGGCCTGGATGGATCTTCGTCCTCGATGAGCTTCTTGACCCGGCGCTTCAGGATCAGCAGCGAAGTGCCGCCGCCCTCCGGGCCGTTCACGCTCTCGCTGAAGAAGTATCGTAATTCGAAGACGCCTTGCGGAGTGTGTGCGTACTTGTTGGCCACGGCCCGACTGACGGTCGAAGGGTGGACGCCGATCTCTTCAGCGACCTCCTTGATCATCATGGGCTTGAGCTGGTCGATACCGTGGTCAAGGAACTCGCGCTGGCGGTCCAGGATCGAGTAGCACACGCGCAGAATGGTCTGCTTGCGCTGCTCGATGTTCTTGATCAGCTGGATCGCGGACTTGTAGCGTTCCTTAACGTAATTCCGGACGTCCTTCTCGGCGACATCCCGGTTCAGCAACCGGCGATACGAAGAGTTCAGGCGCAACTGGGGAACTTCTTCGTCATTCATGACAACGAGATATTCGTCGCCCTGCTTCACGAAAGCCACGTCCGGCTCGATGAGGCGGGTTTCGACCTTGTTGTAACGCAGGCCGGGACGTGGATCGAGGGTGCGAATGAAATCCATACCTGCCATTACCGCTTCCAGCGGGCGTCCCATGACCTTGGCGACTTCCTTGTAATGCTTGTTCTGGAGGGCGTGCAGATGCTGGTCGACCAGTATGATGGCATCGTCCAGCGCTTCCAGCTCGGCAAGGTGATTGCCGTTTGCGTTCTTGCGATTGACGCGCCTCAGGTCGTGCAGCTGGGCCAGGAGGCACTCACGCAGATCGCGCGCGCCCACGCCGATGGGATCCATCTGCTTCACTACGTCGATGGCTTCGCGCAGGGCATCGCGGCTGAATGGCACGCGAGCAGGCGTTGTGCGCGGCGGCACCAGAGTCGGACGCGGACCCTGCGGACGCACCGGCTCGATTGGCGCCTCTGCGACAGCGGCAGCTTCGGACTGCCCTAACTCTGATTCTTCTTCTGCTGCCGCAAGTTCTGCTACGGCAACCGTATAGCCTTCGTTTTCCGTTTCCAGACCATCGACAGCTGACGAGGTCACGGCCGGTGCGGCAGCTTCGGGACTCGCCGGCACATCCACTTGCCCTGCAGACGGACCAGCATCCTGCGCTTCCTCCTTCGCTAGACCGAGCAGTTCGTCGTCGCTGGCGGTGAGATAGCCTTCCTCGTTCAGGTTTCCAATCACCAGTTCGGCCGCGCGATAGACATCTTCGTTCACGTGCAGCGACCCGAGCTGCCACATCAGGTGGTCAGCCAGCGTGCTGGGCTTGGAAAGGAAGTTCTCGAACGACGGCTTCTCGCTGTCTTCCATCTCGATCGAGGTGCGAAGGCCGGGATCGAGATATTCGGAGAAGAAGGAGCCGAAATCGATTTCTTCGAACGGGTCCTTTTCCTCAGGGGTGGTGGCAGGCTGTTCCTGTTGCGCGAGCGAGCTGTCGCGCTCCAGCTTCTCTTCGCGGGCCGAGACCTCGTCCAATAGAGGAACGGAGTTGTCCAGTTCTTCGAGAACGGGATTCTCGGTCAGCTCGGCATTGATCATGTCGGCCAGCTCAAGCTTGTTGAGCGCCAGCACGCTGACCATCTGCACGAGGCCCGGCGTCAGAATCTGCTTCTGGGATACTTTGAGGTTTAACTTGGGCTGCAATAATGCCATGCAACGGAACCCTGAGGAGCTTCGCACCCTCAACTCAAATTTTAAACCAACGAAAAGCTCTCGCCTAAGTAAACTCGCTTCACTTCCGCATCATTTCCGAGTTGCTCCGGCGTACCGGTCCGGAAAATTCTTCCCTCGTTAATGATGTACGCCCGATCCGTCACCGATAACGTCTCACGAACATTATGATCCGTCACCAGCACTCCGATTCCGCTCGTCTTGAGATCGGAGATGATTTTCTGCAAATCCAAAACCGCAATGGGATCAATTCCAGAAAAAGGCTCATCGAGCAGGATGAACGACGGGGAGATGCACAAGCAACGCGCGATCTCAACTCTGCGTCTCTCACCCCCCGAGAGTGCATACCCCCGGTTCTTGCGGATCACTTGCAGGCCGAGCTGGTCGATCAGGCGCTCCATGCGCTCGCGCCGCTCATGCCAGGACATCGACTGCGCTTCCAGCACCGCCAGGATGTTGTCCTCGACCGTGAGCTTGCGGAAGATCGAAGGTTCCTGCGGCAGGTAGCTGATGCCATGATTGCGCGCCCGCAAGTACATGGGCACGGCGGTGATGTCCTGCCCGTCGATCAGGACCCTTCCCGAATCGGAAGGGATCAAGCCGACCACGATGTAGAAGCTGGTAGTTTTGCCCGCTCCATTGGGCCCCAGCAAGCCCACCACTTCGCCCTGTTTCACAAAAAAACTTACGCCGCTGACGACCCTGCGACCGCGGTAACTTTTGCCGATCTCATCCGCTGATAAAGTCTGCATTTACTTCGTGGTACGAGCGCGAGTAATGGTGGGGGAAGAGCGTTTACTCTCAACCAGAACCCTATCATCGTGACTGTAGAAAGTCAACGAATCGCCCCACACCGTTCCGTGTTCGGCATCAAAAATGCTAGGCGCTTTCCCCGTGAGTACGTATTTGGCATCATCTGCCGTATAAACCAGCCGATCACCCACCGCCCGGCGGTTCGGCTCGGTCACCACAACTCGGCCGATCGCGACCATGTGGTCGATCTGACTCGGAGTATCGGAGCCCGGAAGCGATGGCCCCTTGGGCTTCTGCGCGGTCGTTGTTGGGTTTTTCGCGTCCGGATCGGCTGCTTTCAGATAGACGTCAAGTTGTTCGGTTGTGACCGTGGCCGTGGGCGACTTCGCCAGCACGTTGCCGGTGTATCGCGCTCGCCGCTCCTGATCGACGTAGGTTAGTTTGTCCGCAGTGATATCAACCGGCGTCAGCTTGCCGTCCTGCGACTGCTGCACGAAGAGGCTGGAGACGGTCTGCGACTTGTCGGACTGGGCCAGGATGGAGCGATTCACGTTGTCGAAGTCCATCTTGGGGGCGCGCACTACATTTGCCGTCTGCCATAAACGCACGTTGCCGGTGTAATGGGCGATTCCCGGCTGCTTCGTTGCTTCCATGTGCTGCGCGGTGACATGGATGGGATCAGAGTTTGCGAGCAAGGCGCCGTCGGGCTGCGGCTTCAGATCGCTGTAAGTGGTCTTCACGTCGTCGTCTGCAAAACCCTCGCCGGTCTGGCGATTCATTTTCACGTGGACGGCAGTAGTCGTCATGCCGCCGTCAATGACGCGCGGCGATCCGGTGAGCACCAGGATCTCGTCGCTCGGAGTGTAGGTCGCGATATCGGCGAAGGCCGAACGCCCGCCGGTTTGGGGGTTCGGACCGGGCTCGTGATACTCGAAGTTGCCGGTCTGAATCAATTTCTGCACGCCGCCGTCGGGACCGAAGGTGACATCCAGCTTGTCGGCGATGCTGGTCTTGTCAGGTTCGCCCGGCGTGGTGGAGAGGATCTTCGAATTCGGCCAGCCATGCAGGGTTTGAATGCGATTGTTGTCGAATGTAGCGTGGAACTTGCCGGCGGTAGCCACCGTGGTGGAGTTTGACCCGCCCATCTGCTGCCCGGACTTGGTGGGCTTCTCCGGCTTGGCTCCCGGCGGCGAGGGCAGAATGGTGATCGCCGCCTTGCCGACGGTGTCTGCGGTCTGGAGTTCATTCCCGCTCGCCAGTTGGAAGTTGAGTTGATCGGCGGCAATCTCCATCGGCTGGCCGGCCGATCCTGACTTACCGGGCTGCGGATCCTGCTTCATCCGCGCATTTTTGATCATGTGAAACTTCGAAGCCTCGTTTTTCCCTTCGAAGTCGACAATGAACGTATCCGCCGAACCGTGCGCCACGCTGCTTCCCTGCGTATCGAATCTCGCACCTCCGGAGACAATTGCCTGTTCGACCGTGTTCTTCGGACCCATGTTGAGGTCGCCGCGCGGTCCGTATACGTCGATGATCGACGGGCCACGGCTCTGCACGTGAACGTTACCTTCGGCGATGACGTGCTGCACCGTGTTATCCGGCGAAAACAGCAGCGTCCCCTTGTCGGCCGTGAGCGTGCGATCCGGCTGCTCGATCCTCGCGTTGATCAACACGGCCTGCCGCGGATTCTTCTGGATTACGCCGCTGCTGCCGGTAATGACCGCAGCGCGATCGCCGGTAGTAACGATGTGAATGTCGGACTTCAGCTGCAGCTCGTTCTGCTTGGAGTCGTAGTAGGCGCCCTTGGCGGAGCCGCGTGCCTGCTCGGTGGTGAAGTTCACGACATCGTCAGTCTCAGCGATTCCGGTCTTCTGGTTAAAGGTCAGCGAGCTCGTGACGAGATGCAACGGATTCTTGAGCTCGGCAGGCGGAGCCTGGTCCGGCTTGCTCGGCCCTTCGGCGTTGCCCTGCAGGTCGATGTGCACCTCGCCAACAGCTCTGATATCGCCCGTTGCCTGATCGTAGGTGAAGTGGTCGCCATAAATTTGGTCGTAGCGGTCATGGTTCTTGCCATAGACCACGATGTCCACGTTCTTCAGCTCGGCGTGGCCGCCTTGCTTGAACTGCACCGCCTTGGACGCCTT
This sequence comes from uncultured Acidobacteriaceae bacterium, assembly GCA_963780495.1. Classification (GTDB taxonomy): domain Bacteria; phylum Acidobacteriota; class Terriglobia; order Terriglobales; family Acidobacteriaceae; genus Bog-257. The sequence continues at coordinate 172,680 of CAWACF010000019.1, read as the reverse complement.
AATGGTATAGATGGTGCGGCCGCCCTCAGACTTCGAAAGCGTGAAGCCGTCGCTGGTCTGTTGAATGTCGATCCCGAGCTGCTGCGGAACGTTGTGCAGCACAGGCTGCACGCGGGAGCGGGCGATCCAGTATGAGATGCTGACCGCAGCGATCAGCACACACACGCTTCCCACCAGCCACTTACGCACCTGAGCTATCGATTGGAACATCTGCTTCGATATTACGCCAAGGCTGCCGCGCGGCCCAACGGGCCCAGAGTTCCTAGTGATGAAGCAGAGAGAAGGGTTTCACGGGCACTCGGATGACCAGACAGTCGCAGGGCATGTCGTGCAGAGCCTGCCGGCGCTTGGTCCAGCCCGACATCAGGAAGCCGATCATCAGGATAAACAGAGAGAGGAATTTCATCAGGTGCCGGACTGTGGCCACGCCGAAGGAAGTCCGGCTGCCGTCCGCACAGACGACCTGAAGCCCCAGAAAGCGCTTGCCAATGGTCGCCCGCCAGGAGGAGCTCTCAGCGAAGGCGCAGTAAAGCCACGATCCCACGGCGAGGATAATGATGAAGGACATTCCAACGGCGACCTTGGAGTCGAAGGGGGAAAAGCCCACCAGGCGGCCAAAGCGAGTGAGAGCGAAGTCGAGCGCGACCGTCAGCAGCAATGCTCCCAGGCACTCGATCACGATGTCGATCGCCCCCGCCCACACGCGCAGCCAGAACCCGGCGTATTCCAAAGACTCGGACGTGGAGTTGCCAGGATCCAAGAAGCGCCTGAGAGTTCGCGAAGAGGCAGCCTTCGGCTCAGCCGGTTCAGCCAGTACGTCTCCGCAAAAGAGACAGAAGCTACCATCCGGCAAGCGGCTGCTGCCGCAGCTTGCACATACTTCGTCGAGCACCGTCTCCATTGGTTGGGAATACTAAACCCGTGTAGCTGGCATGTAAAGTCCGAGAAGCGCGTGTTTTGCCCTGAAATCGTTCACGATGGGCAAGGCTTTGCACATGAATGTGCAAAATTTTGCACTCAGCTTGAGCGACTGCGCGATATGACGCGTGCTTTCAAACAAATGGACAGCAGCCGCTTGGCTCTCCACGTGCATGGAGTCTTCTGAACTTCTCTATCTCTAAATCTGAAAGCGGGAGGAAGAAGAGCCCATGATCCGGAAACTATGCCTCGCAATGTGCTTCATGGCTCTGTTGTCCACCCTGGCGTTTGCTGGTGATGTGCCTTTCAGCGGTTCCGGATCGAGCGGCACGCTGCAGACGGGTCAGCCATTCTCATACGACCTTGACGGAGGCGTCTTCGCTCCCGACTTCGGTATCCCCGGCGTCGGTGGAGGACTCGGCACCTGGTACGGACCCACTGTCACCTCCTTTGAAATCACGTTCAATTTGCCGGCTGGAATTGAGATCGATCCAGCGCTGGTAGCGCAAGGGCAGATCGGCGACTGCGTCGGCGGCTATGCCGGCGGCACGGCGTTCTGTGCGCAACCCTATACGCAGCCTTGGGGCGTGCAGTTGATCGGTACCAACGAACTGATCTTCACCGCCAGCCCCGGCAACCAGCTGACGAATGGAGATCCCTTCTTCCTCAACGTTTTCTTTACGGGCGGCGATCCCAACGGTGCCAGCTTCTCCGGAGCCTTCCAGACGACCACGCCGGAACCCAGCAGCATCCTGCTGTTAGGCAGCGGACTGCTCGGAGCCATTACGTACGCGCGCCGTCGCAAGCTGTAGGCAAGCCCTCCTTTGGGCGGAACAACAAAAGCCGGAACCGTGAGGTTCCGGCTTTTGCTTTGTGGCCGCGTGGTTGGAAAGGACAGGGCTTCACAAGTCCCGAAAAACTCATTACGCGAGGTTTGTGCCGTCGGCTGAAGCCGACTCTGATACCGAATAAACGGCTTAGACGCTGGCCTGAAGGCCAGCTCTACCGAAACAGTTCGTCCTCATGGGTTGTGAAAGGGCACGCCTTAGACGGGCCGCAACACCGCGAAGCCATCGGGCTTTACAGTTTGCCGAGAAAACTCGTCCTTTACGCTTTTGCCGTCGGCTGAAGCCGACTCTGATACCGAATAAACGGCTTAGACGCTGGCCTGAAGGCCAGCTCCACCCGAAACAGTTCGTCCTCGCGGGTTTTGAAAGGGCACGGCCTAGACGGGCCGCAGACATCGCAAAAATAACTGGGTTTTAGCCCCCGGCGGCAAATTCTATCCTTCCAGCTTCTTCGCCAGTAGTTCGTTCACTAGCCCGGGATTGGCCTGACCCTTGGACGCTTTCATCACCTGTCCTACAAAGTAGGAGATGACGGTTTTCTTCCCCCCGCGATACTGCTCCAACTGTTTGGGACTGGCGGCAATGACCTCATCGATGATCTTTTCGATCGCGCCAGTATCCGTGATCTGCTGCGGCTTTTCCTTCTCGTAGATCGCTGGAAAATCTTCGCCGCGCTCGAATGCCAGCTCGTAGAGGTCTTTCAGAATTTTCCCGCTGATCGCTCCGCTCTCCACCAGGTCCGCCGACATCGCTACGCCCTTCATCGAGATCGGCGACTGTTCGATCTCAATTCCCTTGGCCTTGAGTCGTCCCATGAGTTCGCTCTGGACAAGGTTGGCGACGCGCTTGGGGTTTTTCGCCGCGCCCGCTGCTTCCTCGAACTGGTCGGCCAGCGCTCGCGTGCTAGTCAGCGTAGCTGCGTCGTACTCGGTGATGCCATACTGCGCAACCATGCGTGCGCGCCGCGCCTCCGGCAGCTCCGGCAGTTCGGAAACAATCTGCTCGCGCCACTTGGCGTCGATCACCAGCGGCAGCAGATCGGGCTCAGGAAAGTAGCGGTAATCGTGCGCCTGCTCTTTGGAGCGCATGCCGTAGGTCTTGCCTTCGGCCGCGTTATACAGACGCGTCTCCTGCATGATCTTGCCACCCGCCTCAATCACCTGCTCGTGGCGCGCGATCTCGTACTCCAGCGCCTGCCGGATGAAGCGAAACGAATTCACGTTCTTCACTTCGGTTTTGGTGCCGAACTCGCGCTGTCCGCGCGGCTTGATGCTGATGTTGGCATCGGCGCGCAGCGAGCCTTCTTCCATGTTGCAGTCGCTGACGCCGGTGTACAGGATGATTTCCTTCAGCCGCGTCAGGTACTCCCAGGCTTCGTCGGGCGAGGCAATGTCGGGCTCGCTGACGATTTCGATCAGGGGCACGCCGGAGCGGTTCAGGTCGATCGAGGTCCATTCGCCGCTGTCGGGCAGGCCGTCGTGCAGGCTCTTGCCCGCGTCCTCTTCCAGATGTACGCGCGTGATGCCGATCTTCTTTGGCCCAGAGACGGTCTTGATCTCGATATACCCATGCTCGGCCAGCGGCTTGTCGTATTGCGAAATCTGGTAACCCTTGGGCAGGTCGGGATAGAAGTAGTTCTTGCGCGCAAAGATCGAGGTCTCGCGGACCTGGCAATTGAGCGCTGTCGCGGCGAGCACGGCAAACTCTACCGCGCGCTTGTTCAGGACCGGCAGTGCGCCGGGCAATCCCAGGCACACCGGACAGACATTCGTATTTGGCGGATCGCCGAAGTGCGTCGAGCAGCCGCAGAAAATCTTCGTCTTGGTCTGCAGCTGAACGTGGACTTCCAGTCCAATGACGGGTTCGTACTTGGAGCGCGCCGCAACCGGGGCTTCCGTAACCATGCGTCGATTATAAGGCGGCTAGGGAGTGAAGTTGAGACTGCACAGGAACGCGCTGCCCCAAACGATGACGCCCGCGATCCCGACCATCACATACAGCCGGCGTTCGAAGGCATTGTGAAGTGTGGGAAGAGGCAGTGGCGATCCCAAGCTGCGATGAAACCAGGTCAGCAGCAATCCGCCAAACCCGACTACCGTAACGGCTCCGCCAAACGCCAGGCCCGCCATGATGAGCACGTATCCGAGGGAGAACACAAAATACCCCACTCCTGCTGACAGGCTAGCGCCGGAGCAGGCGTTCTGCAAGCGCCTCTATCGTCAAAACCTCCCCCGGTTTCTCGCATAACCTGCATTAAGTTGGCACATCTATAAAGGAGCACCTGCCAAGGCGATGCCGGAACTCTCGTCCAGCTTCGCCCGGGCTCACATACCCCGTAAGAGGTCTTGATGACGTTACGTTCGCGCTTGCTTCCTGCAGCCGCTGTTCTGCTGATATGTACTCCCGCATGCTCCCAGAATCAAGGTTCCGCACCTACGCCGAAGGCGCCCTTCACCGACTACCGCTCCGAGAAGCCGGGCGCAACGCACAAAATTACGCCACAGGACTTGCCTGCACCCTACGCCACGAAGTCGGCCACAAACGGTCCCAACGTCGTGGACCGTCCCAAGAACGCCTGGCCGCAGGCCCCTGCCGGCTTCAAGGTCGAGCTTTACACGACCGACGTGAAGGAACCTCGCAAGATTCTGACGGCACCGAACGGAGACTTTTTCGTAGCCGAGAGTCACGATGGCGACATCAAAATCTTTCGCGGTATTACCGCTGACGGCAAACCGAAGCAGTCATCGGTTTTCGCCACCGGCTTAACCCAGCCGTACGGCATCGCTTTCTACCCTCCCGGGCCAAACCCTCGGTACATCTACGTCGGCGATACCGACGCCGTGCTGCGCTTCTCTTATCACAACGGCGATTTGAAGGCGACTGGCAAACCGGAACGGCTCGCGAAGTTACCCGGCGGCGGGGGGCACTGGACGCGCGACTTGGTCTTCTCGCCGGACGGCAAACAACTCTTTGTCGGAGTCGGCTCTGATTCCAATGTCGACGATCCCGACACCCACAAGGACGAAAAGGGACGCGCGCAGATCTGGGCAATGAACCCAGACGGATCCAACCCGCTCATGTATGCGTATGGAATTCGCAATCCGGGTGGGGGCCTCGCGGTCGAACCAAAAACCGGCCTGCTCTGGTGCTCGGTGAACGAGCGCGATGAACTCGGCAACAACCTGGTGCCCGACTACATCACCCATGTGGAGCAAGGCGGCTTCTACGGCTGGCCGTATTACTACATCGGAGGCAATTCCGACCCACGATTGAAAGGCGCGCATCCCGAGTTGAAGAGCAAGGTCATCGTCCCCGACGTCCTCTTGCAGGCCCATAATGCTTCGTTGGGAATGACCTTCTATGAGGGCAAGGGCTTCCCCGCCGAATACCAGGGCGACATCTTCGCCGCGCAGCATGGATCGTGGAATCGCGCGCCTCGCACAGGGTACGAGGTCATTCGCGTGCCGCTCCACCAGACCGGAAAAGCGAGCGGCGAGTATGAAGATTTCTTGACCGGCTTTGTGCTGCCGAATGGCGAAGTGTGGGGGCGTCCGGTTGCTGTCACGGCCGCGCCCGACGGCTCGCTGTTGGTCACCGATGACGGATCGAACTCGATCTGGCGCATAAGCTATACCGGCAAATAGAAGCAGCAGTTCGTCTCAAAACCGCGGGCGGCGCTTGTCCAGGCCGCCCAGGCCGGTTCATACTCTTCGGACTTGAAATTTTCTTCCGGGCGACGTCGATTTCGCCGATGTCATGCGTCGTACCGGTGCCTGACGAGAAAGGCAATTCAATTCAGGAGTTTTGACCATGCGTTACATGCTGCTTATCTATTCGACCGAGCGCGCCGAAGCGCAAGCCGATCCTGCTGAAATGCAGGCCATCATGCAGGGCCATCAGGCGGTGATGGAAGGTACCGCCAAAGCCGGGATCCTGCGCGCCGCCGACCCGTTACACCCCACCTCCACGGCCACGACTGTCCGCGTACAGAACGGCAAGCCGATAGCGATCGATGGTCCCTTCGCGGAAACGAAAGAGCAGCTGGGTGGCTATTACATCCTCGACTGCAAGGACCTCGACGAGGCGATCCAGTGGGCCGGCAAGATTCCTACGGCCTGCAAAGGCGCCTCAGGATGCGTCGAGATCCGTCCCATCATGGAAGTCTCGCAATTGCAGGAGCAGATCCGGCAGATGGTGGCGCAGGCCAGCTGACATCCGGTTCGCGGATTCGTTCGGGCCGGAGGTCAGATGTCTTCGGCCCGGACGTTTGCGGCCTTAATCTTCGGAATACGAATGCCCAGACCGCGTCGACTACGGTAGAGCCGGCCTTCAGGGCAGCGCCCAGGCCATTTGTCCTCCCCGAAGTCACTTGAGCCTCGGCGGGAATTTCAACACGGTGCTTTCGATATTTTGGCTCTTCAAGGAAATCCTATGCGCAAACTTCTCTTGCTTGCAGTTGTATGTACGCTGATGTCCCTCGCATCTCCGGCAGAGGTTGCCGACCAGGCGGCAAACGGATTCACGGTGAAGGTCGCAACCGTCATCCATGCCAAGCCGGACGAAGTTTATAACCGCCTAATTCACAACGTGGGTGACTGGTGGAATTCCGAGCACACCTACTCCAACGACTCACACAACCTCTCGATGGATGACAAGGTCATGGGCTGCTTTTGCGAAAGGTTTCCCGCCGGAGGTAGCGTGCGACACGCAGAAGTCATCATGATCATGCCCAACAAGATGCTGGTGCTGTCCGGCGCCATTGGGCCGCTGCAGAAGTTTGGAGCGACGGGCACCTTAACCTTCGCAATTCTTCCCATTCGCAGCGACTCGCGTCTCGAAGTTACGTATGCGGTCGGCGGATATCTTTCCGGCGGCCTGAACACGTGGGCCGATCCGGTCGACAAGGTTCTGACCGAACAAGTGGAACGGTTGAAAAATTATGTAGAGACCGGAGCCCCTGTCGCGCTAGGGGGCACCAAGCCATGATGGTCGGATGCTATTGAATCGAGTCGCTATGGATGAGAGCCGCGTCGCAACTGCCCGCCGGATCGAGGCAGTTTTTCGCGAAGAATCCGGCCGCATCCTCGCCAGCCTCATTCGGATCTGCCGCTCCTTCGACCTGGCGGAGGAGGCCATGCAGGAAGCCTTCGCCGTGGCCGCCAGCGAGTGGCCGGAAAAAGGCGTACCAGCAAGTCCCGGGGCATGGATCACCGCGGTTGCCCACCGCAAGATCGTTGACGCCGTCCGACGCGAGCGCACCCGCAGCCAGAAAGAGCCGGAACTGCTATATCACACTGTGACATACCACAATGTGGGATACGACGACTGCAATGGTAATGCTATGGAGTATCCTGACGACCGCCTGCGGCTCATGTGCACCTGCTGCCATCCGGCGTTGAGCGCTGAAGCGCAAGTTGCCTTGACTCTGCGGACCCTCGGTGGTCTGACAACATCAGAGATTGCTCGGGCGTTTCTTCTTCCTGAGGCCACTCTGGCGCAGCGGCTGGTTCGGGCAAAAGGGAAGATTCGCGATGCCCGGATTCCGTATGAAGTCCCCCCGCTGGAGACCCTGCCCGAGCGCTTACAAGCAGTGCGGGCCGTGATCTATCTGGTGTTTAATGAAGGCTACTCGGCTTCGGCCGGCGAAAGCCTCATCCGGCGCGAGCTCTGTGCCGAGGCAATCCGATTAGGCCGAGTGCTGTGCCAGCTTTCACCTGACGATCCTGAAAACCTCGGCCTGCTTGCGTTGATGTTGCTGCACGATTCGCGCCGCGAGGCCCGCACCAACGGCTCCGGCGAGTTGGTTACGCTGGACGAGCAGAACCGCTCGCTGTGGATCGGGGATCAGGTCGAGGAAGGGGTGCGCGTCCTTGAGCGCGCGCTGGGACTGCACCAAGCCGGCCCGTATCAATTGCAGGCCGCCATCGCCGCCGTTCATGCGGAGGCGCAAAGCGCGGCTGAAACAGACTGGACGCAGATTGCTGCGCTTTATCGCGAGTTGGCGAGGATCAATCCCTCTCCGATCATCAGCCTCAATCACGCTGTCGCGGTTGCGATGAGCGAGGGGCCGGAGACGGGGCTGGCGCTGATCGACGCGCTGGGAGCTTCAGGGGAGCTAGACAACTACCACCTCTACCACGCGGCTCGGGCCGACCTTCTGCGGCGAATGAATCGGCGCGAAGACGCGCTTGCCGCCTATCGCAAGGCAATCGCCCTGGCGACCAATAAGGTTGAAGCCGACTACCTGCGCCGAAGAGTTGCCAGGCTGTAATGAATTACGCCCCATCTCCTGCCGGCGCGGTCTCGGTCGGCGGAGCAACCGAGGGCGTTCCATACCAGTCCATATGGCGCGTGAAGTACATCACGGCGGAGATCGCCGCGAAGCTGGCGAGGGCTCCCACCAGCAGGGCCTGGTCTTCTAGCCGCAGCAGCAGATAAATCAATGCATATAGCGTCGAGAATGCCGCCAGCGCGCGCAAGCCATAGGTGCGGCTTGCGAAGGTCCAGCCCGCATACGACGAGATCAGGCCAACGGTTGCGACTGCCGCGATGAGAAATGCAAAATCGAAGCCGATGCGCTCGGCAATCGATAGCAGCAACAGATAGAAGATGAGTTGCGCCACGCCGATGAGGATGTACTGTGCCGGGTGAACCCGTTTACCCGTGGCAATCTCAAACAGGAAGTACGACAGAAACACCAATCCAATGAACAGCGCTGCGTATTTCAGCGAGCGCGTTACGGACTGGTAGGGATCGGCAAGATCGACGAACGAAACGCCCATGGCCGTCCGTCCAAGCCGATTCACGATGTCAGCTGCGCCCTCGGCGGGTACGCCTCGAGCGATGAACGGAACAGACCAGGTCGCATCGAATCCGGAGGGAGTGATGTTTTGCGTGGCCGGCAGCATGCCACCGTTGAAGCTGGGATCGTGCCAATCGCCTTTCATCGTTGCCACCGTTGTTCCGGCAAAAGCGAGAAAGGTCAGGCGCTGAGCGCCGCTGAATTTCATTTCTGCGCCAACATCGCATTTCGATCCAGGTTGCGCCAGAACTCTCGCCGAAGTGCCGAAGAAGGTCAGTTGAACCTCACCTCCGGTCTGCAACGTGACGCTGGTTGGAGGCATTACTGGCGCCGGGCCTAGCGCGAACGTCTTGCCGCCAGCGGTCAGCGTGATGTCGCTGTGCGCTCCGCGCGGATCACTGGTAGCGACCACGAACTCCGCCCGACTCCAATCGAGCTCCGCGCCGGCCGGCAAATTGCTCGCCACCTCAGGGACATCGAACGACGCACGAAATGCGATATCGGAATGATAGATCGGCACGTTAAACAGAGAACGGTGCCGTACTTCAGCCTGCATGGTAGCAGCCGCTTCGCCGTGCGTGGGGAAGACCACGTACGTCCCGCGCTTAATTGTTTTGTTGTCGTTCTCCAGCGCCTTATAGGGAACCGCCAGGACGGGTCCCAGGAAGGTTTGCGGACCACCCACCAGGTTACTGACCTCCGTCACTACTTGCTGGGCGCGCTCGCTGCGGTCTTCGATCAGCGCCCATACAAACAGCGCCGGGATCGTCATGACTAGCGCCAGGAAGAATACGACGATCAGTTTCACGCCCATGGAACGGGCGGGCGGGATAATGCGAGGAAAGCCAGCTTGCGACATGTTGTACTCCACGAACGCTCAAATTCCAGCTCCGGGATATCATATCGCCAATTACTTTGTGTTGTAAAGTAATTTGGAACAATCTCGTTTGGGGGATCCGGCCGAACTTCAGGGGAGGGCTATGCCCCCACTTTCGTCTCGCTCAGGATTTCTTCCACTGCCTTAACAGCGTTGGTGATCTCGTCATCGGTGTTGTAGAAATGCGGCGAGAAGCGTACGCCCGCCTTGGGGCGGTAGTCGACCAGGATGTCGCGTTTGAGCAACTCGGTGCAGACTTGCTGAGCGTTAGGCATATCGATCGAGACTGTGCCAGCCCGCTGCTCGGGATTCTGCGGCGTGTTCACCCGCCAGCCGTGCTGGGCCGCCAGATCCATCAGCAATGCCGTCTGGCACTTTGACTTCTTGCGGATGTTTTCCACGCCGACTTCCTTGATGATCTTCAACCCGGGCTGCGCGACCTTGAGAGCGGGAATATTCGGTGTGCCCTGGGTGAAGCGGTAGATGGTCGGCGTATACCGGGTCGGGCCGATTTCGAAGCCAAAGGGATTTTCGTGGCCGATCCAGCCGGTGAAAGTCGGCTGCAGCTTCTGCGCCAGGTCCGGACGCACATACAAATACGCCGTTCCCGGGCCGCCGCATAGCCATTTCAATACACCGCCGGTGCAGAAATCCACGTTAAGTTTCTGTACGTCGAAAGGCAACGTGCCGGTCGCCTGGAAGGAATCGAGCAGGACGTAGGCTCCGACGCGGTGAGCTTTTTCGACGATCGCCTCCACATCCTGAATGAACGCGCTGCGGAAGATCACGTGCGAGATAGGCACGATCAGCGTTTCTTCGTCGATGGCGTCGAGCAGGCGGTCGGTGTTGACGTGGATGGTGTCGTCATTCGGCACCATGTTGACCCGGGCTCCGCGCGAACGCTGTGCCTCCCAGAAGTACATGACCGACGGGAAATTCAGGTCGCTATAAACTACCTTGTTGCGGCGGCCGCTGAAGTCGAGGCAGGAGGCCACTGTGGCCTGGCAGGTGGTTACGTTCTGCAGGCAGGCGACTGACCCCGCAGGAGCGTTGAACAGGGAGCCGATGGCGTCGCCGACCTCGAGCGCCAGCATCCACCACTGGTCTTCCCATGCACGAACCCCGCGTGTGTTCCAAATTTCGGTATAGTTACGCAGCGAGTCTTCGACGCCGCGCGGCATGGCGCCCAGCGAGTTGCTAATGAGATAGGTAGTATTCTGGAGAATCGGGAACTCGGAGCGATAGCGCAGCATTCCTTCAGGCATGAGGGATATTGTAGCGGGTGCGAGGCAGAGTTACCCATCCCGCTAACTTCGCTCCGCTGCGGCGGCGTTTGCCAGGACCAGAAATAACTTTTAGACAGGGGCACTAGGGCGCAACTCTGGATGTTGCGCTGGGTTGTTGTTTATTCGCGGACTTACGAGTGGAACTCCCCGGCTGGTCTCCGCCGGTTCTTATATGAAACGCTGCCAACTTACACTGCTGCCTATTGTCTTGCTAGCTCTTGTCGCAGGTTGCGGCACGGGCGTAAACACTCCATCCAACGTTGCCCTATTCGGCAACTGGAACATCGCGATGTACCCGACCAACAATGCCAACCCCGTTTACGTATTCGCCCTGGCCATGTCGCAACTGGGCAGTTCGACCTACAGCGGAGCTTCCATTGCTTACAACGGAAGTGTGGCTCAACCCAGCAACATGTGCATTAACGCAAATAGTTTGCGAGCCACCGCAACGGTAGGCAGCAACAATAACTTCACCATGACGATCACAGACACGTCCACAAATACGATTATCAGCGTGCAGGGGTCGCTGACCACTCAAACCAATGAGCTCTCGGGCAACTACACGAACGGGTCCAGCCAGGCTTGCTCCGCGTCGCAGGGCACAGTAACGATGATCCCTCAGTAGACTTCGCGAAACGAACTTGTCTCTCGCCCAGGGCAAATTCTGCGGCTCCGACCCTACCCGCCTCATCTAAGATAGAACCACCGGGGTTGAGGAGTCTCACAGCCATGCGACAGATCGCACTTGTCACGCTACTGCTCGGCTTTGCAATTTCAGTCGAGGCGCAACAGATTCGCGGCGACTATATTGAGTCACGTTCTACCGACGTCTACGTAGCACAATGCTTCGCCAACGGCGAGGCCGGGCTGACCGGTAATCAGGCGCTGCTGGCATGGCACGTTGCCGAAGGCTCGTGGAACGGTGTCAAGCTCGACGGGCTGACGGTTGCGGCGGCCGTCCGCGCACGGGCTACGCTAGGCGATCCTTATGGGGAGCCATACCCCGCACAAGCTGTGCTTATGGTGGACGATGCGGCGAACCCGGCGCAGCGTCAGGCGCTGATCGCACTGGCTCAGCACGAGGGCGGCAAACTGCTTGAGAACATCGCGCGAGTGGACTATGTGCCTGTGGTGCTCGAAGTCCCGCAGACTCACGAAGGGCATGCGATGCTCCGTGCCGGGCACCTGGCGACGATCATCACGCGGCCTTTAAATCATCACGACCACATCTGCGGGAACGAAACCAACTTCTATCCGCCGCTGACCCATGTGCAGGCTGCAACCTCGGCCGTAGCTCTGACGGATGAGTTTCAAGGTGTCGGGCTGGATTCGCAGTGGAGCAGTCACGGACGACGCAGCGCCTATATCGCCAGTTTCAGCGAAGGCGGGGCGACTGTAGCAGAGATGAGTCCGCAGCACACGATGTCGCAGGAGTAAACCTGCTTCAAACAGCCCTCCGGCTTGAAACCGCTCGGCATACGCAGCATACCTTTCACGAGCCCACCCGGGGTACGCTCTCCTCAAGTTCGCTGCCTTACTATGCTGCGGCAGCGCTGGCCGCTTCGTTAGGACGAAAAATCTTAGGCGCGACAATCATCAGCAACGCGACCGCGATGGCGTAGCTCGCAACGACGGGCAATGCATCGCTGCTGTGCATGTAGCGTCCGGAAATCAGCAGCGCGAGACCAACGTGGCGATTGGCATTGCTTACCGCCATCGTGCGCACCATGACGGGGTCGTCAACCCTGAGCAACAGATGCATGACGACTATCGAAGCGATTAGCAGCAAAATAACCGCCAGCACAATCCAAGGAGTGACTGTTTTCAGCTGTGGTCCCATCTTCCATAGCATCAAGGCGAAAACCAGTATAAGAACACCGTTGCCAATGCGGTTCACTGGGCCCTGCGCTTTTTGGCAAAAAGAAGGAGCGAAGTGCATGAGAGCCATGCCGACCAGTAAGGGCAGAAATTCCTTTTCGACAATCTGCAAAAGAAGCACGCGCGGCGGGATCCAGATGTTGCGGTCGTAGAGTTTGGCGGCCACGAAAACCAGCAGCGGGATCATGATGGGCGTGAGCACAGCGCCCCATACCTGATAGCTGGCCGCCAGATGCATGTCAAAGCCCCTGCGAGCCAGATTACGCGTGAGTAGAGGCGCGCCCGGAGTGGCTCCTACCATAAACAGTCCTGCAGTTTCATGGAGAGTCAGCGGGAAGATCCGGGCCAGAAGTAGCGCGACCGCCGCCGGCGCCAGAAAGGTTGCCACCAGCAATCGGAGCCATTGGTCCCAGGTGAGTTTGCGCCAGTTCGAGATTAGCTCGGGCACACGCAGGCTCATCCCGATGGAGACCATCAGCACGAATACCGCGCCAGGGAGAAGAAGTTTCATGGCAGCCTTGGTTCTCAAGCCAATAGTACGGCAGGCGACTCGGATGTGCCGCTTGATTATTTCTGGCGGCAGCTCTGCATCTGCCGGGCAGAGTCAACTCAGCTTCGTCCCAGCGGTGTCTTGGATCCGTTGCTGCCGGAAAGTACCACGCGGCACGAGCAACCTCGGCAGCAGCAATCGGTTCTCAGATAGCTGAAAGCCGCAGCGAAAACACTCACATCCCATCTCTCCCATGCAGGAATTCCCAGGAGGAACTTCGAAACATGTACCACCATGTAAAGCAATTGATGTATACGGTCAACATCGGCGAGGCCGATCCGGTCTTGGGCAACATGCTGCTGGAGCAATTCGGCGGAGCCAACGGCGAGCTGGCAGCAGCTATGCAGTATTCGATTCAGGGCTTCAACTGCGAAGATCCCGCTCGCAAAGACTTGCTCATGGACATCGGCACCGAGGAACTTAGCCACCTCGAAGTAGTGGGCGCCTTAATCCGCATGCACCTCAAGCCTATGAAATCGGACCGCGGAGCCGCCGAGGCAGATCCCCTGGTTTCCATCGCCGGCGGTGGTGGCGTGGCTCTCTTCAATTCCGTGGGCGATGCCTGGACGGCCGATTATCTGAAGGTTACGGGAGATCTCGCCGTTGATCTTCGCAGCAACATCGCAGCCGAGGCGCGCGCCAAGATCGTTTACGAGAGGCTCATCAATTTCACGGATGATCAAGGCACAAAAGAAGCCTTGCAATTCCTTATGACACGCGAGATCACGCACATGCGTGCCTTTACCGCTGCTCTGGAAACGATGGAGAAGCCCGCATTTTCGATTGGAACCATCGCGCCGACTCCAGGTCTTGTCGACGAGTTCTTCAATGACTCGACCGGCGAGGGCGATGAAGGCGAGGACGGTCTGGTCGATCCCATTCTTGAGGCGGCAGGATTGAAAAAGGTCGACTCTCCGATCTTCGAGGGCGAGGGACTGGAGGTCACACCTACCGCACCCGAGCCGAATTCCGAGGTGACATCTCCGGTTGACTCGACTCCGGTGGGCGACCAACGGCGTCCGGTGAAAAGCCAGCCCGCGCCGCAGAGAAAGACTGGTACCCGATCAAAATAGAGGACACAAGATTTCAGGGTCGGCGGACGCCGGCCCTGATTTAATTCCGGGTGCCTGCGCAACAACTCCCACACCGTTCCCGCTTTTCTCCCACCAATTCCGCAGCCACGCGCCTCCAGCCCGTAACCGGGACCGGTAATTCCTTATAATCAATCTTTATGCCCTCATTCCCCGAGGTTGACGAACAGCTCGCCTACTTGCGCAAGGGCTCCTTCGAGATCATTCGCGAGAGCGACCTGCGCGAGCGCTTGGAAAAGTCGCGCGCGGCGGGCACGCCTATGCGCGTAAAGGCCGGTTTCGATCCCACCGCACCCGATCTGCATCTGGGCCACACTGTCCTGATCCGCAAGCTGAAACATTTTCAGGACATGGGTCACACGGTAATCTTCCTGATCGGCGACTTCACAGGCCTGATCGGAGACCCGACAGGACGCTCGGCCACGCGGCCGCCGCTCTCACGCGAGCAAATCGACGCCAACGCCGAAACTTACAAAACGCAAGTCTTCAAGATTCTCGATCCCAAGAAGACCGAAGTGCGCTTCAACAGTGAGTGGCTCGACAAGTTGGGATATGAGGGCATCATCCGCCTGGCAGCGAAGTTTACGGTCTCGCAGATGCTCGAGCGCGAGGACTTCCACAAGCGCTTTATGGAAGAGAAACCGATCGCGCTGCATGAGTTGCTGTATCCACTGGCACAAGGCTATGACTCGGTGGCACTCGAAGCCGACGTAGAACTCGGCGGCACCGACCAGAAATTCAATCTGCTGATGGGACGCGAGCTGCAACGTCACTACGCGCAGCCCCCGCAGATCGTGCTGACTATGCCGCTGCTCGAAGGAACGGACGGCGTCCAGAAGATGTCGAAGTCGTACGGCAACTACATCGGCATTACCGAGCCGCCCCAGGAGATGTTCGGCAAGGTAATGTCGATCTCCGACGAGCTGATGTGGCGTTACTACGAGTTGCTGACCGACGTCAGCATGGCTGAGATCGAGCTCATGAAAAGTGAGGTGGCAGCGGGTACCGCGCATCCGATGCGGTTGAAGCAGGAACTAGGCAAGCGCATCGTCGCCGACTTCCATTCTCCCGCTGCGGCGGAACAGGCAGCGCAGGACTGGTCTCGCATGTTTCAGAAGGACGAGACCCCGGAAGACCTGCCGTTGATCGAGGTTCGCTTCGAAGAAGTGGCGGCGCCGAATGCTGCGGCGAATGGTGGGGTTGTGCAGGTGAAACTCGATAAGTTGCTTGCTCGCACTGGGCTGGCCACGTCAGTCACCGATGGCCTGCGTAAGGTAAAGCAGAACGCGGTGAAAGTCGATGGCGAGTTGAAGACCGAGATTGTAGCCTCGGTGAAGGTTGGAACCGAGTTCACCTTGCGGGCCGGGAAGAAGATGGTGAAGGTGTCAGTGAGTTTATGACGTCGAACGGCGTCCCTTCACCGCCAGCAACAGCAGATCCTCGCTTCGCTCGTGATGGCATTCCTCAGCCATCACACAATTAATCAACGTCCAAATTCGGACAGCCGATAGTATTGGCGGACAGAAACCCCTTGGTTGGCGGAGCAGGCTCTTCGCTAAGCATTGGAAGTAATAAGCTTAGACGCCTCGGCGTTGGTTCGCCGCGTGCAATCTGATCCATGGGGGTAAGGATGTCGACGATCCTGCAGGATCTCCGCTACGCGTTTCGCCAGCTGCGCAAGGCACCGGGATTCACCATTACGGCGGTGCTGACGCTCGCTTTGGGTATCGGGGCCAACACCGCGATCTTCACCCTGGTACACGCGGTGATGCTGAAATCGCTGCCTGTGGCCAATCCCTCGCAGCTGTATCGCATTGCCGATGCCGACATCTGCTGTGTCTACGGCGGACTGGGTCAAGGTGACCAAGGCTGGGGATTGGTGTCGTACGGGCTTTACAAGTACTTGCAGGCCAATACGCCGCAGTTCGGAGCGATCGCTGCCATGCAGTCCAACCGGCCGCAGGTCAGTGTGCGTCGCGCCGGTTCGCAAACGGTGGCGGAGACCTATCCCAGCGAATTTGTCTCCGGAAATTACTTCTCGACGCTCGGTATCGGGCCGTTCTCCGGCCGTATGTTCACGCCACAGGATGATGCCGAAGGCGCGCCTCCAACTGTGGTCATGAGCTACCGGGCATGGGAGCAACATTTTGGCTCGGACCCACTAACCGTTGGTTCGGCATTCATGATCGATGGCAAGCCGTTCACCGTAATCGGCATTGCGCCCCCTGGATTCTTTGGCGATCGTTTGCGCGAAGATCCTCCGGAGTTTTATATCCCTATGGCGTTCGAGCCGCTGATCAACCAGAAGAGCTCGATCCTGCACCTCGACAATCAGTACTGGCTTTACCTGATCGGGCGCATGAAGCCTGGTATCCAGCCCGGCCCCGTGGAGTCACAGCTCAACACCGAGTTGCAGCAGTGGCTGACGGCGAACATCAACCTGTTGCCACCGACGGCGCGGGACAAGATCGGAAAACAGCATTTGAAACTCGGTCCGGGCGGGGGCGGCATCACCAGCTTGCGAAACGAATATCAGGCTGGTCTGTACATGCTGATTGCAGCCTCGGCGCTGGTACTGCTCATCGCCTGCGCAAACTTGGCGAATCTGCTGCTGGCGCGCGGAATGGCCCGGCGTCAGCAGAGCGCGGTACAAGTCGCGCTCGGAGCCAGTCGCAGCCGCTTGATCCGCGGCGTCCTTACCGAGAGCATTTTGCTGGCCTGTATGGGCGGAGCGGCCGGACTTGCCCTGGCACACTGGGGAACGCGCGCGATCCTGTTGATCGCATTCCGCGGCTCGAGCTTCATTCCTATCAATGCCGAACCGTCGCTAGTCACCTTGGGCTTTGCCTTTGCTTTGTCGCTGGCGACCGGCGTCGCATTCGGCGTCGGCCCTGCCTGGATGGCTTCGCATTCCGATCCCGCCGAAGCATTGCGCGGGGCGAATCGTTCCACGCGCGACCATTCCACGATGCCGCAAAAGTCGCTGGTCGTCGCGCAGGCGGCGCTTTCGCTCGTGCTACTGGCGATGGCTGGTCTGGTAACGCAGAGCTTGCGCAACCTGGAGCATTTTAACTTTGGTTTCAACACCGGCGGACGTCTGATGGTCGAGATCGATCCCAACGGAGCCGACTACACACAGGATAAATTGCCGGCGCTCTACCAACAGTTCCGCGACCGGTTGGGACAGATTCCCGGCGTGCAGAGCGTGAGCTATTCGATGTACAGCCCCCAGGATGGCGACAGCTGGAACGACGAGATCGCCATCGAGGGAAAACCGCAACAGTCGACGGCGAATGAGCATGTGGGATGGGTGCGCGTCAGCCCTGACTACTTCAAGACCATCGGCACTACGGTTCTGCGCGGACGCCCCATCGGCCCGGAGGATACGGCCAGCTCGCAACATGTAGCGGTAGTGGATGAGAGTTTTGTTCGCAAGTTCTTCCCCAACCAGGATCCTATCGGCCAGCACTTCGGCTTTAATGCACGTGGCAATCACAACGGCGACTTCGAAATTGTCGGCGTAGTCAAGAACACCCGCTACCAGTCTCCCAATGATACCCAGGACCCTCAGAACCCGATGTTCTTCGTGCCCTACTTCCAGACAATCGTCTACGAACAACCGCTATACACGCGCATGCAGGCGCAGTCGGAATATACCCGAATGATCGAGATACGGTATGCGGGCCCGCAGGCGGAGATTGCTTCGCAGGTGCGGCAGGTGCTGGCGAGTATCGATCCCAACCTCGCCATCATCGACATGCACAGCTTTGGCGAGCAGGTCGCGCGCGTGTTCAACCAGGAACGGCTGATTGCGCGCCTGACTGAGCTGTTCAGTCTACTGGCATTGGCGCTGGCGTCCATCGGATTGTACGGCGTAACCGCCTATAACATCGCACGACGCACCAGCGAGATTGGTGTGCGTATGGCTTTGGGGGCCAACCGCGGCAACGTAGTGTCAATGGTGTTGCGCGGAGCTTTCTGGCAGATTGGAATCGGGTTGATCATTGGCTTGCCACTCGCCGTCATCGCTGGGCACCTAATGGCTGCCAAGCTGTATGGGGTGGCTGGAGGAAATCCTTTAGCGCTCGCGGGCGCCGTCGGAGCCCTGGCCGTGTGTGCCTTCATCGCGGGATTCATACCGGCGCGGCGGGCGGCTTCGATTGAGCCGGTGCAGGCATTGAGGGTGGAGTAGTTCAAATCGGGAGGCCTGGAGCAGCATGGCCTCGTCTGCCGGAACTTTTCCCTTGGAAGCGACGTACCATTGAGCAGGTGGCATTATGCTTACGTTCCTGCTGTGGTGCATTCTACTGATCTTTTGCTGGCCGCTGGCCTTGCTGTTCCTGGTTCTTTATCCGATCGTGTGGCTGATTCTATTGCCGTTCCGAATTCTAGGGATCGCCGTGGAAGGTGTGCTGGAGTTGATTAAGGCCATCATCTTCCTGCCGGCACGGGTGCTGCGCGGTCCAAGACGGGCTTGGTAATTCAACATGACAGATGCCTCGTCCCCGAGCGAGCGGACAGGGTGGGACTAGATCTGCCCCCGACTAAAACGGCCTCCCGCACCCGAAAAAATTGCAATCGCAACGCGGGACCAAAGGACAGCTCTGCCGCTCTTCTCCCACCAAAGCAAAAGCGGACCCGCAAGTCCGCTCTTTGTGAATTCGCGCTCCTAAGCTCTATCCGACTTTGGCTTCCGTCTTTTCTTCCTGCGCTACCGGAAATTTGCGGTGCTCGATTCCGGTGTAGATTTGACGCGGCCGCGCGATCTTCTGCTCCGGATCCTGCACCATCTCGTTCCACTGCGCCAGCCAGCCGGCTGCGCGTGGGATCGCGAACAGTACCGTAAACATGTCCGGCTGGAAACCCATCGCCTGGTAGATGATTCCTGAGTAGAAGTCGACGTTGGGATACAGCTTGCGGGTCACGAAGTAGTCGTCCTGCAGCGCAATGCGTTCTAATTCGAGAGCGATATCCAGCCGGTCGTTGCGGCCGGTCACCTCGAAGACTTCATCGGCGACGGCCTTGATGATACGGGCGCGCGGATCGTAATTCTTATAGACGCGGTGCCCGAAGCCCATCAGCTTGATCTCCCCTTCTTTCACGCGCTTGATGTAAGCAGGGATGTTCCTTACTGAACCGATCTCATCAAGCATGCGCAGCACTTCTTCATTCGCGCCGCCATGCAGAGGACCGGCAAGCGCTGCCGCGGCACCTGCCATCGATAAGTAAGGGTCGGTCTGCGCGCTGCCGATAACACGCATTGTGCTGGTGCTGCAATTCTGCTCGTGATCCGCGTGCAGGATGAATAGCACGTCCAGCGCACGTGCGATGACCGGGCTCGCCATGTATTTTGGCTCGGTCATGCGCCACAGCATGTTCATGAAATTCTCGGTGTAGGTGAGGTCGTTGTCGGGATAAACGTAGGGATGTCCGCGGCGATGGCGATAGGAATAGGCCGCCAGCGTCGCCATCTTCGCGATCAGGCGAATGATCTGCTTCTGCCGGTTGACCGGATCCTGGATATTCTTGGCCTCAGGATAGACGGTCGACAAAGCCGCCAGCGTGCTCACCAGGATGCCCATGGGATGAGCGTCGTAGCGGAAGCCGTCAATGAACTGCTTGGTGGTCTCATGCAGCATCGTGTGATGCGTGATCTCCCAGGTCCAATCTTTATCCTGCTGGGGGTTCGGCAATTCGCCGAAAAGCAGCAGGTACGCGACCTGAAGGTAGGTGCAATGCTCGGCCAGCACTTCGATGTCGTAACCGCGATAGCGGAGGATGCCCTTGTCGCCGTCAATAAAAGTAATGCTGCTCTTACACGCCGCAGTGTTCATGAACGCGGGGTCGTAGGTCATCAGACCGAAGTCATCCGGACCGGTCTTAATCTTGCGCAAATCCATGGCCCGAACGGTCCCGAGTTCGATGGGCGAGTCATAGGTCTTGTTGTTGCGTTGGTCGGTGATGGCCAAAGCATCCTTCGACATAACCGGTACCTCCTATCAGAGACAAACGTATCAATTCCGCTCTTACTGTTCGAACGATTGTTCGAATAAAAGTCTATTCTAAAGCCTGGATGGCCTGTAACCCTCAGCGCGCACAAACCTAAGCGACCAGGATCACAGGCGCTTGTGACGTATCACACGGCGATGGGGAATCGCTATTTCTTTCCGCTTGGCTGGTCGGAGCTCGATCCGCTCTTCTCAGAGGAAGCGGGACTTGTGGTGTTCGAACTCTCCGACTTGCTCTCCGAGGAGGGTGCCGGCGATCCATTGCTTCCCGAAGAACCGCCCTTCGATGACTTCTTGGCGTAATCGGTGACGTACCATCCCGAGCCCTTGAACTGCACGGCCGGAGCGGACAGTAACTGCTCCAGTTCGCCGCCGCAATGCGGACACACGGTTAATGGCGGATCGGAAAATTTCTGGATCCGCTCGGTCAGGCTATGGCACTTCTTGCATTGATATTCGTAGAGAGGCACGATTCCCCACAGTCGTTCTAAGTTATTGATTCTATTTTTGCCGATTGGTTGCGGTCAATTCCGCCAATCAATCAAAAAGCGGGCCCAAGGCCCGCTTCTGAACATTCGTTGCTCCTTGCAGCTATCCGTGAGGGCTGACCTTCTCTGGGTCAATCTTGTAAATCACGCGCTTCTCACCCGGCTCGGCGAAGGGATATTTGTCCTTGTCCAAGTACTTCTTGGATAGCTTATCGATGAGCTGATCGGCTCCTTCCTGTGTAATCTCGCTGATACGGCCGCGGATTTCAAGATAACGGTACGGATTGTCGGGATCGATCAGAGTAATAGCGACGCGAGGATCGCGCCGGACATTCTTGTCTTTCTGGCGTCCCACGGCGGAATTCACCAGCACTTTGCCGTCGGCGAAATCGACCCACACAGGCGTGGTCTGCGGACTGCCGTCAGACATTAACGTGGTAAAGCTGCCAAAGGCCTTCTTATGGAAAAGGTCAACGTGGCTTTCGGGAATTTTGGCGGACATGGAGATCTCCTTGCAATCTGCTGAATCCATGGTTAGTCACGGATTGGATTCCGCAGCCATTGTATGAGGTGCAAGCCCCGTTGCAAATCTGGCGGTTAGGGCGAGAGCCCGTTTATTCCTTGCATGGCCGGGACGAGTGGGCGTTTCATCGGCAGATTCCTTCGTCGGGCGCCGCGAATTCAGCTACAATCCAGCACGATTTTGTAAGGAGCAGAATATGAATCGCAAAATCAGCCTACTTCTCCTGGTCATCGCGTTAGCCGCAGCGGCTTTCGCCGACGAACACAAATCCGCGATCGCGCCGAGTGCCTCCTTCGACAAGATGAAGTCACTCGATGGCTCCTGGACCGGAGCTATGGTGGATGGCGGCAAGGAGTATCCTGCCACCACCCGATTCATGATGGTCTCCGACGGCTCCGCCCTCATGGGCTGGCTGGGCGAGGGCGGTCCGTATGAGATGGTCACCATCTTCCACATGGACGGCAACGAGTTGATGGCAACGCACTATTGTGCAGCGCATAATCAGCCGCGATTCCTCGCTGTTCCCGGCGGCAAGCCCAACCAGGTCGTCTTTAAATTCAAGGATGGAACCAACATCGGCCCCCACGACGGACACATGCAGTCGGTGACATTCACCTTTGACGGGCCCGATCATCACACCGAGGATTGGGATTACATTGACGCTAAGGGTACCGTCACCACTGCCCGTTTCGATTTCAAGCGCAAGAAGTAAGACAGCGGTAGCCGAGGATCGGGGGACGGGTCATGAGTCAGATCGAAGTAGAACGTAAAGGTGCGGTGATGCAAATCGCCATCAACCGGCCCGAGAAGAAGAACGCCTTGACGGCCGACATGTATGACGCCCTGTCGGACGCGGTGGAAGAAGGAGAGGCGGATTCCGGTATCCGCGTCCTGCTGCTGCATGGCAAAGGCGATGCTTTCACCGCCGGCAACGACCTGCAGGATTTCCTGCAGAAGCCATGGAAAGGTCAGGCGAACCCTCCAGCCGTTCGATTTATCCATGCTGTGGCGCAGGCGAAGAAACCGATCGTCGCTGCTGTGCACGGCCTGGTTGTAGGTGTGGGAAGTACGATTCTTCTGCATTGCGACCTGGTTTATGCCGCTGAAGACACGCGCTTCATGATGCCATTCATCAATCTTGGGATCGTGCCCGAGGCCGCATCGACCGTGCTGTTGCCGTCGTTGATTGGCCGGCAGCGCGCGTCGGAGTTATTCATGCTGGGCGCGCCTCTCAGCGCGCAGCGAGCTTACGAAATCGGCATGGTGAACGCAGTCTTGGCCGCCGACCAGCTTTTGCCAACCGCCATTGAGGCAGCCCAGGCACTGGCGGCGAAACCTGCGGCTGCACTACGTGCCACCAAAGACCTGATGAAGCGTCACCTCCGGGCGGAAGTGAATCGTGCCCTTCATGAAGAAGTAGAAGTGATTTCAGAACGGCTGGATTCAGCGGAGACCCGTGAAGCTCTTGCTGCTTTCCTGGAGAAGCGAAAGCCGGATTTCTCCAAGCAGTAGATTGGAGGCTGGTGATATAGAAGCTTCCGACAGGCCGAGCCTGCGATTCGTTCTTGACGGGATAACACAGGACGGGTTACCTATTGGGGATAATCTTTGGTCCGTGGGGTAATAAGCACGCTGTGAGCGAAGTCTTGAATCGCGACATTTTTGGTCGTCTGCAGCAAGCTACGTCAACCCAGCCGGGAGTTCTGGCCGAGTTGTGCCGCGACTTTGTGGCGGAAGCGCGATCCACCATCTCTCAGTTGCGCAATGCCCTCGCTCAAGGAAATGCTGCTGAGGTTCGAGATCGTGCCCATTATCTGAAGGGAAGCAGTATGATGTTGGGGGCCCAGCAGTTGTCGCAAACTTGCGCAACTTTGGAACTGATGGGACGCGATTCGAATCTAGCGGCGGCAGCACCCGTGCTGGAACAGGCCATGACGTCCCTCAGGGAAGTTGAAATGGTGCTGAAGGAAGTAGTAGGCCCTACTGCGCTCCCAGTTGAGGGATCAGCGGCTTAGCAGTTCATAGACCATCCCTCAAAAGGTGAGGAAACAAGATGGCAGCTACTCCAATCCGTGTTCTGATTGCGGACGATCATCCGGTAGTCCGCATTGGCTTGCGTAACATGCTGCAGGCCGATCCCCACATCAAGATCGTCGCCGAAGCCAAGGACGGAATCGAAGCGTTGCACATGGTACGCACGCTGCGTCCCGACATTCTTCTGCTCGATCTCGCCATGCCGAAAATGCCGGGACTGGAAGCGTTGCGCGAGATGACTGGCGATAGCGCCGACACCCGTACGATCGTCCTTACCGGGCAAGTCGATAAGCGTCAGATCCTGGAAGCGCTGCAACTGGGCGCCCGGGGTGTGGTCCTGAAAGATGCCGTGGTCGCGCACCTCTCCGCGTGTATCCGTGCCGTCATGCAGGGGCAGTATTGGTTGGAAGGAAGGCCGGTACAGAACCTGGTACAAGTGCTGCGCGATCTCACTGCGCAAACCGCGCCTCCCCCGCGAAAGACGTTTGGCCTCACGGCGCGCGAACTGGAAGTCGTGACCTTGATCACGGAAGGATCGACCAACAAGCACATTGCCGAGACTTTCGGCATCAGCGAAGAGACGGTCAAGCGTCACCTCACGAATATCTTCAACAAGATTGGTGTTGGAAATCGGCTGGAGCTGGCGCTGTTCGCGCTGAATCACAATCTCCTTCCGGATGCGTCCAGCACCGATGTTGCGCGTTCTTAAGAATCGGTAGCCAATAACTTGCGTGGAATTGGATACTTCCGCTGCTCGTTACTTTCCTGCTTCCTGCTCAATCAGGCACTTTCCTGACCCCCGGATCACAGCTAGCCTGATTGAGAGTATCTTATGGCCAACGGTGATCGATGGGAGCCGATCCTGAGCTCCGTTCCTCTCCTGGAAGCTGTTCTGTGTGCCGACTGTGAAATCATCAGCAACAGCGGAGGCGAAAGCTGCGAAGTTTGCGGCAGCCGTTCCCTGCTGAGTCTGGGACGCGTACTGGGCGGTTGCATCGGAGACGAACGCGCTATTCTCGTCGACGGTGAGGCGAATCGTTTTCGTAATGGATTCACCGTGCTGGTCAATCCCGATGCCGCCAATGTACTCCACCGGCGGCGGCGTAACGGACGAGGCTGAAAACCTCAGCAGCTGGAACTCCGCCCTTGTCGCACATATTGTGTCCTCTGGATAGCTTGCTGCTGTCGCACGCGTCTCGCTCCCCCTTGATTACATCCGTTACCCCGCCAGTCTCATCACATACCTTTGCACATTCAATTCCACCGCGAGGAACAATGGATAACGATAAGCAACTCCGTCAGCAACTGGCAAAGGCTCTGGATTGGGGCGAGGCACATACCGACCTGGCGGCTGCTGTGTCACATCTCCCGACGGATGTGCGCGGAAAAGTTCCGCAAGGTCTTCCTCACTCGCCATGGCAATTGCTGGAGCATATTCGCATTGCCTTGTGGGATATCTATGAATTCTGCCGGAATACACGGCACAAATCGCCGGAGTGGCCGGAGGGCTACTGGCCGAAGACGCCCGAGCCGCCGAACGACGCTGCCTGGGACCATAGCGTCAAGGCGATTCACGAACACCTGGAGGGCATGCGAGAGCTGATCACGGATCCCAAGCATGACCTGTTTGCTCCAATTGCCGGCGGGTCGGGACAGACTCTGTTTCGCGAGGCGCTGCTCATCGCCGATCACAACGCCTATCACCTCGGTCAGTTAGTATTGGTGCGCAAGGCGTTGGGCGCGTGGAAGGGTTAGGAGCACTCAGGGACTGGCTTGCTGCGGAGCTGAGTCTTGCCTGATTGCCAATGGCTAATTACCAATTGCCGCTTCTAAATCAACGACAAAGCATCCACATCGACCACAACATTGTTGCGCGGGATCTTCTGCTCCGCCGCGTGGTCGAGCATGGAACGCAGCACGTGGTTCATGCGCTCGCGGCTGGCCGACTTCAGTAGAAAATGATAGCGGTATTCCGTCTTCAATCGCACGATGGCCGCGGCAGCCGGACCCATCACGCGCACTCCTTCCAGCCGCGTATTCTCGAACCACTTGCCCAGAATGCCCGACCATGCGAGCGCTTCGTCGAGTTTCTGACTCCGCACCAGCACATTGCTGACGGCGTTGAATGGCGGGTAATGCATCCAACTGCGGAAGCGGATCTCTTTCTCGTAGAAGCCGCGATAATCATGGGCTGCGGCGTACTGAATCGCGTAATGATCCGGGAAAAATGTTTGTAGTACCACCCTGCCTGGGGTTTCCCCGCGTCCGGCGCGTCCCGCAACCTGCGTCAGCAACTGGAAGGTGCGCTCAGCTGCACGAAAGTCGGGAAAACTGAGCGCCGCGTCCGAGCCGACTACGCCCACCAGCGTGACCTTCGCCACATCGTGTCCCTTGGCAATCATTTGCGTGCCCACTAGGAGATCGATTTCTCCGGACTGCAATGCCGTGAGCATGCGCTCGAAGTCGTCGCGCCCGCGAACCGTGTCGCGATCCAGCCGCGCGATGCGAGCTTGCGGAAACAGCCCATGCAGGATGTGCTCCAGCTTTTCCGAGCCGGTGCCAAGATATTGCACGAATTCGCTGCCGCACTTTGGGCAGGCCTTTGGCGCGGGCCGCATGTAACCGCAGTAATGGCACACCAGGCGGTGTTCGCGCTTGTGATAGGTCATGGAGATAGCGCAGTTCTTGCACTGGATCGACTCGCCGCACTCGCGACAGAGCACGAACGCTGAGTAGCCGCGTCGATTGAGCAAGACCATCACCTGCTCGTGGCGCTCTAATCTTTCACCAATCTCGGCCACCAGCTTGCGGGAGAGAGCTTCATCCTTCTTCGTGCGCTGGAATTCGTCGCGCATGTCGAGCACTTCGACTTCCGGCAAAGGCCGCTTCTCGATGCGCTCGGGCAGTTCCAGCAGCCTATACTTGCCCTGCAAAGCGTTGTAGTACGTCTCCAAGGAAGGTGTGGCCGAACCCAGCACAACCGCCGCATCACTCATCTTGGCGCGCATCACAGCAACATCTCGCGCGTGGTAGCGCGGCATTTCTTCCTGCTTGTAGGAATGGTCGTGTTCTTCGTCTACCACAATGAGGGATAGTTGGGGCACGGGCGCGAAGATGGCTGAACGAGTTCCTACTACAATGTGAGATTCCCCATTGCGAATCCGTTTCCATTGCTCGGCGCGCTCGTCGTCGCTGAGGGCGGAATGCAGGATGGCAACTTCGCTGCCAAAGATTTGGTGCAAATCGGCGGCCATCGCCGGGGTGAGGCCGATCTCCGGCACGAGCAGGATTGCCGAGCGGCCCTTGGCCAGCACCGCCTGCATTGCCGACAGATATACGGCGGTCTTGCCGGAGCCGGTGACCCCGTGCAGCAGCATGGGCAGGAATTTTCGCTGATCGACGGAGCCGATAATCGTTTCCAGAGCGGCTTTCTGCGCGGGCGTGAAAAGAAATTCCAGCTTGCGCGGCTTCATGCCTGACATTCGAAACGCTGCCGCCTCCTCGCTCAGCGCAACGATGCCGCGCTTGACCAGGGTTTGCAGCGTGGTGCGCGGGACCGCCAGCTCGCGCAAGGCTTCCACGGTCGCCTTCTGGCTCTCCTGTACTCGCAGGTAATCAATGATCGTCTGCTGGTTGGCGTTGAGCTTTCCTTCCACTTCTTTCAAAGTGGCGATCTGGACCGTCCGGCTGGCGTCCCGTACGTCGCTGAGATCTTCTCGTGCAATCCACTTCTTGCGCACCATCGTCTGCAGCACAGCTCGTGTGGCGCCCGAGGCCGAGCGCAACGTTCCTTCACGAACCACCTCGCCATCGGCAAGCCGGTTGAGCACGGCGTACTCCAGCATCTGGTGCTCGGGTTCTTTGCGCGATCGCCAAGACGAACCGATGGTCGAAGCCGCATGCAACGCGTCGATGCCTTTGTCGGTGATGCGATAGCCAATGACGCGGCGGAACTCCGCCGAGAGCGGCAGCATGGTGCGAAACACCTCACCGACGGGCGCGATGTAGTACTGCGCGATCCAGCGGCCGAGTTCCATCAACTCCGGTGTGAGTGCGGGAGTAGTATCGAGAATTTGGCTGATGCGTTTTACGGCGAAGTCCGGCTCGCGATCATGCAGCTCGGTGACGATGCCGGACAGCCGCTGCTCGCGAAACGGCACGATAACGCGGCCGCCCACGACCGGCTCAGGTGAATCTTCGGGAACTCGATAGGTAAACGTGGCGTCGAGCGGAACCGGGACGGCCACATCGCAGTATTGCGGCATCGCCGTCTAGCTGCCCTCGGGCGCGCGTTGCGGCATAGGCAAACCGAGGTGCCGCATCACCATCTGCAGATCTTTCCACGTTTCTTTTTTCTGCCGCGGATCGCGCAACAGGAACGCCGGATGGTACGTCACTGCCAGCTTGCACTCGAATGACTCGCCACTGTCAGATGGAGGCGAAAAATCATAAAAGCGGCCACGCATTGATGCCATGGAGTCATTCATGCCGAGCAAATTCTTTGCAGCCGTAGCACCCAATGCCACGATGACCTTCGGGCGAATTACATTGATCTGCCGCATCAGGAATGGCGAGCAGGTATCGCACTCGTCGCGTTCCGGAGTGCGATTGCCCGGCGGGCGGCACTTCACAATGTTGGCGATGTAGACCTGTTCGCGCTTCAATCCCATCGCGCCGATCATGTTGTTCAGCAGTTGCCCGGCGCGTCCGACGAAAGGCAGTCCCTGCGCGTCCTCGTCTGCGCCCGGTCCTTCACCGATGAACATGAGCTCGGCATCAGGATCGCCGGTGCCAAAGACGATCTGTTTGCGACCCAGCTTCGCCAACTTGCAGCGCTGGCAGTTGGGACCGATGTCATCTAGGATGACGCGGAGTTGGGTATCGCGGTCGGCAACTTGCGGAGCTTTGCGTGATTTCACAATCGGTTCTTCAACGATCTCTTCTTGCACGATCTCGACGAGTTGGGACATCGCATCGCCGGATACCTCCCGACGATACAGCGGGCCGACGCCCAGTTCACGATAGAACTGCAGGCGTTCACGAAGCGTGTTGCGATCGAGAGTCATGCGCGGAAATTCAGTTTACAACGGCGAGTGAACCGTTGCGCATTTCGTTTCTCGACTGACCTGGAGGTATGCCGGAGCGACGAACAGCAGATCCCTCGGCTTCGCTCGGGATGACAACTTAAGAGGGGCGGGTAAGTAGCAAAAACGATTGACTCAGTTATGGCTGCGCGCTTTGGACATGCCGAGCGGAGTTCTTTTGTCTCAGCCGCAGCGCAGCTTCCAGGATTTTCGCTGCCACGTCCAGCTTGCTTGCTTGAGGAATGGCGGTCGTGTCATCTTCGGTGACGATCGTTACTTCGTTGCGATCGGAGTTGAAGCCAATGTCCGCACGCGAGACATCATTCAGCACGATAGCGTCGACGGCTTTCTTCGTCAGCTTGGCGCGGGCATTCTCCAGACAGTTTTCGGTCTCTGCCGCAAATCCGATTAGCATCGGTTTCAACTTTCCCGCCGCTTGCCGCAGACTCCCCAGGTCGGCGAGGATGTCGGCGTTGGGTTCGAGTTGAAGTTCCAGAGCGCCGTTGCGCTTGATCTTCTCGTGCGACACGTTCTTCACGTGATAGTCGGCGACGGCTGCCGCCATGATGATGAGGTTGGCCTGCTCCCAGCGATCAAGCACCGCGTTGCGCATCTGCTGCGCGGTTTCCACGAAAATGGTCTCGGCCGCACTGGGCGGCTGCAGGACAGTCGGGCCGCTCACCAGAATTACCTTCGCGCCGCGCCGCAACGCCGCTTCCGCCAAGGCATATCCCATCTTGCCGCTGGAGCGGTTGCCGAGATAGCGCACGGGATCGATCGGCTCATGGGTTGGTCCGGCGGTGATAAGTACCGTCTCGCCCGCAAGATCTTGCGTGACACCAAGCCGCTGCAAGGTCTCGGCGACAATCTGTTCTGGTTCGGCGAGACGCCCCGCGCCCACCATTCCGCAAGCCAGGTATCCGCTACCCGGCTCGACGATCTGCACACCACGTTGCAGCAGGATCTCCAGATTGGCCTTTGTTGCGGGATGCTCCCACATGTTGACGTTCATCGCCGGAGCAAGTACGACTGGAGCTTTGGTTGCGAGATAAAGCGTGCTGAGAAAATCGTTGGCGATTCCCTGCGCGAATTTCGCAATGGTGTCAGCCGTGGCCGGAGCGACCAGCAAACAATCGATGGATTGCGCGACGGAGATGTGTTCGACGGCGGAGTCGAGATTGGGATCCTCCGCTGAGGAGCCGAACATCGAGGTGATGACTTTCTCTCCCGAGAGAGCCGCAAAAGTGAGTGGGCGAACGAACTCTTGTGCAGCAGCGGTCATGATGACCTGCACGCGCATTCCGCGATCTTGAAACTGACGAACGATTTCGGCGGCTTTGTAGGCAGCGATGCCGCCACTCACGCCTAAGGCGATTTTCATGTTGTGCCTCGGCTGTTCTCCGCCAGTTCAGCGGTAGAATGCCTTAACTGCTAAGATGCGAGGCGGCGAAAGATGATTCGGTCAACCTGTCGCCGCTCAGCACCCTTTTGAATGCCCACCCGGAGCTTGCGCCCCGGGTTAACCCCATCTTGCTGCTGTGCGGTTAGCTTTGACACACTGCCTTCTGCTACAACATGCCCAAAACTCGGCTGGCGCGTATGGAAAAGCTGGGCGATTCCGTGGAGCAAAGGTTTCGCAAGGAGCGCGGCTACCCGAGGCCGGCTAATCGTCGGCTTCGCCGCCGACCGGACCGTCAGCCATCTCAGGCGCAGCTTCCATCGCAGCTGCGCTCCCGGCAGCCGGTATTTCCCACTTGACCTTACCGGCTTGAACCTCTTCCTCCGCGATGCGGCAGGGTTTACGCGAATGGGGCTCCACGGCCGGCTGAGCACCATTCTGAATCTGGCGGGCGCGGCGCGCGGCCACCAGGACATACCGATAATTGCTATCGAAGCCTTCAACCAGTTTCATAGATCACTCCGTGACGGTGGGAAATCGGGAAAGATCGAATGTCGCCAGGATCGACTCGACTTGCTTCATCATCTGTTGCCGCAAGGCGCGATTGGCGACCGCCAGCACTTGTTGGTCCCTGGAAGACGGAGCTGCGTGGGAGCGTTTCAGCCGCTCAGCTTCCACGATCGAAGTGAGGGTGTCAATGGACTCCTCCAGCCGATCGTTCACCAGAATATAGTCGTATTGTCCGAAATTCTCAATCTCGTGCGAAGCCGTGGTGAGCCGCCGCTGGATGATTCCCTCGGTATTGAAAAGCCGCGCGCTATCGCCCATCAACTGCTTTTGCAGATTGTCGTCGGCTTCGGCTCGGCGGCGTAAACGGCGCTCCAATTCTTCGCGCGAAGGCGGCAAAACGAAAATCGATACGGCCTCCGGCTCCTTGCACTTCACCTGTGCCGCGCCCTGGATGTCGATATCGAGCAGCAGATCGTGACCCCGGGCCGCGGCTTCCCGCGCGAATCGCTTGGCGGTGCCGTAGTAGTTCCCAAATACTTCGGCCCACTCCAGAAATTCGTCTTCGTGAATCATGCGCTCGAATTGTTCGCGGCTGACGAAGAAGTACTCGCGCCCCGACTGTTCGCTACCACGCGGCGGACGGGTGGTGTAGCTGATGGAGAATTCAAGGTTAGGGACGATGCGGCGCAGCTCGTTCGTCAGGGTTGACTTGCCCGAGCCCGATGGCGCCGAGATGATGAAGACGATTCCGCTCATTCGAGGTTCTGCACCTGCTCGCGGGCTTTTTCGATTTCCGACTTCATGGACAGTCCGAGTGCCGTGATTCGTAACGCTTCGCCCGCGACGCCCGTCGTTTTCGACATCAACGTATTGGCCTCGCGATTCATCTCCTGCAGCAGGAAATCCAGCTTCTTGCCGACTTCGCCGCCAGCATCGAGCAGCGACACGAAGTGCTGGATATGGTTCTTCATGCGCACCAACTCTTCCTGGATGTCGCTGCGCTCGGCCAGTATGGCGGCTTCCTGGAGAATCCGGTCCTGGTCGAAATGTGAGCCCAGCAATTCCTGCATGCGTCCTTGCAGCTTGTCCTGATAGGCCTTCACCACGCGCTCACGAAGCTGGTCAACTTCGTGCGTGGCGGACGACAGATGCGTCATACGGCTGCGCAGCTCGGCAACTGCGCCGCGGCCTTCTTCCTCGCGCATGTGATTCAGCCGCTCGATACATTCCTCGAGCGCGGCTGTCACCTGCTTCTCTAAAGCCTCGGTACCGTCGCCGTCTGCTGCGGCATTCAAGGCTCCCGGCATCTTCAGCACAAAATTGAGGTCGGGCTCTGCACTGACGCCGAATTCTTCAGCCACCTCGCGAAAAGTTCGCAGGTAGCCGCCGACGAGCTCGCGGTTCACAGAGAACCCTGCGCCGCCGGTGCGCTCCACGATGATGGTGACTTCCAGATGACCGCGATGCAGCCGCTCCTTGAGCACCCGGCGCACCTTCATCTCGACAACGTCGAGCTCCGACGGGATGCGCAAGTGTAGATCAAGGAAGCGGTGGTTGACGGACTTCAGGCTGATGGTCAGCGTGAGTTCATCGCTGACGTGCGCTTTTACCTGCGCGTACCCGGTCATCGAACGAATGTTCATGGAGCAAGTTACTCCGTGCCGGAAGCGGTCTCAATGTCTTCGAACTGCAAATCATACAACCGGCGATAGGTACCTGTATGTGCGAGCAGACCCTCGTGCGAGCCCTCGTCGGTAATCACGCCGTTTTCCAGCACCAGGATGCGGTCGGCGCGCCGCACGGTTGAAAGCCGATGGGCGATCACAAACACCGTACGGCCCTGCATCAGGTTTTGCAATGCCGATTGCACCAGCGCCTCGCTCTCGGTATCGAGGGCCGACGTGGCTTCGTCGAGAATCAGGATCGGAGCGTTCTTCAGGATGGCGCGTGCAATCGACAGCCGCTGGCGCTCACCGCCGCTCAACCGCAAGCCACGCTCTCCAACGATGGAATCGTACCCATTCGGCAGGGCCATGATGAAGTCGTGCGCCAGCGCGGCGCGCGCGGCTTCTTCCACCGCTTGCGGCGCGATCTCGGGATGTCCATAGGCGATGTTGTTGCGGACGGTGTCGTTGAACAGGATCGTGTCCTGGGTCACGATGGCGATCTGAGAACGCAGCGAAGAAATGCGCAAGTCGCGAACATCCTGGCCGTCGATCAGCAGGCGCCCGCGGGTGACGTCGAAGAAGCGCGGCAACAGATGAACCAGCGTGGTCTTGCCGGAGCCGCTGGAGCCGACGATGGCAACCACCTCGCCCGGCGCGACCTCCAGGTCGATGTCGTGCAAGACCTCCCGCTCGTCGTCCGTCTGCCCGTAGCCAAAATAAACATGCTCGAAATGAATGCCGCGGTGGAACGGGGCAAGCTTGACCGCATCCGGCTTCTCGCGAACTTCGTCCTGCGCGTCCAGGAAGTTGAAGATCTGCTCCGAGGCGCCCAGTGCCTGCTGGAAGTTATTGTTGAACTGGCCGAACTTCCGCACCGGCTCGTACATCTTGAAGACCGCGATAATAAAGGCGATGAAGAACCCCTCGCTCAGGTAACCATGCTTGATGCTGTCGCGGCCCAGCAGAATCAGAAGGGCGATGGCAATGGCGCCGAAGGCATCCATCATGGGGGAATTCAACGCAAATGCTGCGGCCGACCGCAAATTGGCTTTGAACAAACGGCGGGCTGCCTCGCGGAATCGGCGCATCTCCCATGCCTCCATGCAGAAGGCCTTGACGATGCGAATGCCGGTAATTGTCTCGTGCAGCAGGTTGTTGATTTCGGCAAGCTTGTCCTGGCCTTTGCGCGTGGTCTTGCGAACTCGCTTGCCCACACGGCTCGCCGACGCAACGATGAAGGGCACAAAGATGACCAGAACCCAAGTCAGGTGACGGCCCAGTCCGATGACAGCGAACGCAATGAAGATGAAGGTAAAGAATTGCTGGAGGAACTCCGCCAGCACGCTCGACATGGCGAACTGCACGCGTTCTACGTCATTCACGATCGCCGACAGCAAAGTGCCGGTCGAATATTGCTGGAAGAATCCAACTGAGCGGCGCAGGGTCGCGCGGTGAAGCTCGTTGCGCATGTCGGTAACCATGCCGAAGCCGGCATAATTCGCGAAATACGTCCCCGCGTAATCGAACAGGCCCTTAAGAACGGTCGAGATAATGAGTGCAAATGTGACGACGGACCAGACATTGTGAAGATTTTGCGGAACAAATGACCGCAAATCCAGATGATGTCCGAAGACCGGAATTGGCAGCAGCGGCAGGGCACGCGTTTGCGAAGAAGGATTGAGTACCTGATCGAGGATAGGACCGATGAGTAGCAGTCGAAATGCGTCCAACAGTCCGACCAGCGCCATGGAAACGACTGAGGCGAGCAGGTAGAACCAATAAGGCTTGAAATACCGGAGGAGGCGGGTCAGTCGACTCATATTCTTCGCGGATTCCGGCGATATGCCAGGACGTTCGGCGCAAGCCAGGACGCATTCAGAGCAATCAGGTGCAAGGCTTGATTTTACTGGATTTGCGCGGACGAGGGTAGCCTCTGGCCGTGAAGAGGCGACGCGCTTGCGCGCCCGTTTTCGGGCGTAGATGCGGTTGCCTTCGCGTAAACTATAAGGTTTTCGCTGCTGTCCTCCACGATAGGAGATCCACTTGCAAAGACTGGCGCCCACCGCGCTGCTATCGCTTGTCGCCGCCGCTTCGCTCTTCTCGCAGACCACTACGTCTTCTGCTGCGCACTCGCCGACGGCCAAACCGGCGATACCGCAAGTTGCAGGATTGCCGCCGGTCGCCGAGCAGGCGATGGCGACCGTCGAGGCACAACGAATTCGTGCGCACGTCAAATTCCTGGCCAGCGACCTGCTGGAGGGACGCGGTACCGGCCAACGCGGCGGTGACATTGCCGCCGAGTACATTGCCACCGAATTCGCGCTCTACGGGTTGAAGCCTGCGGGCGACAACGGAACCTACATGCAGAAGGTTCCACTCGATGGCATCGCAACGCAGGATGAATCAACGCTAAGCCTGCTCCCGAATGCCGGCGCTCCGCTTGATCTTGTTTATCGCAAGGACTTCGTGGCAACTGACGAGAGCGGCAACGCGCGCGACGATTTGAGCACCGACCTCGTCTGGATGGGCTACGGCATCGATGCCCCCGAGTTCGATTGGAACGACTACAAAGATGTCGACGTGAAGGGCAAGGTGCTGCTCATGCTGGTGAACGAGCCTCCTTCTGACGATCCCAAGTTCTTCGCAGGCAAGGCTCTCACCTACTACGGTCGCTGGACCTACAAGTATGAAGAGGCGGCGCGCAAGGGCGCAGCTGGTGTCATCCTGATTCACAAGACGGCTCTCGCCAGCTACGGCTGGGATGTGGTGCGCAACTCGTGGTCGGGCGAGCGCTCGTTCCTTCGCGACAGCACGGAGCAGAAGCTAAAGCTGGCCGCCTGGATTCAGTTCGACATCGCACGCAAACTGGCGCAAGCGTGCGGCATGAATGTCGACCAGATGATTGCGTCCGCCGGCAAACGTGGATTCAAGCCGGTGGTACTTCCCGTCAAAGTCAGCGCGACCATGGTGAGCAAAGTTCGCCATTTCGAGTCCAGCAATGTCGTTGCAATGCTGCCAGGTTCGGACGCTAAGCTGAAAGACCAGGCAGTGTTCTACAGCGCGCACTACGATCATCTCGGGATCGTGCCCGGAATGACCGGGGACAACATCTACAACGGCGCGCAGGACAATGCCACCGGCTGCGGCATCCTGCTGGAGATCGCGCGCGCCTTCGCAACTACGAAACAAGCGCCGAAGCGTTCCATCTATTTCGCGGCCGTGACTGCCGAAGAACAGGGCTTGCTAGGCTCGGAGTATCTGGGCAAACATCCGCCCGTACCCGCCAAGGACATTTCGCTTGCCTTAAATTTTGACGACGTGCCGCCGCTTGGTGTTCCGGAGGAGTTAAACGTCGCTGGAGCCGAGCGGACCAGTTTCTACTCCATGGTTGAGCGCACCGCCGCCGACTTCAACCTGACCATCGTGCCCGACGCACAGCCCGCCGCCGGCCATTATTACCGCTCCGATCACTTCAGCTTCGCCCGTGTCGGCATTCCCTCGTTCTCCATCGACGAGGGAGACTTGTACCGCGGACACACTCGTGAGTGGGGCACGCAACAGGCCGAGGAGTATGTCTCCAAGCACTACCATCAGCCCAGCGACGAATATCGTCCAGACATGGATTTCCGAGGCGATGCGGTCATGGCGCGGTTCGGAATCGCCCTGGGCTGGGAAGCGGCGAATCAGTCCAACCTGATCGGATGGAAGGCCGGCGACGAATTCAAAAAGGCGCGCACTGCCAGCGGCAGCCAGTGAACGAACTAGGCTCAACCAACAAAAACCCCACCCAAGCAACTTCAGCTTGGATGGGGCACCAGGGTTCTTACCGTCCTTACTGCACCAGCGTGCCGGTTTCTCCGTTGCCGTTCTCTGCGGCCTCTTCCGGAGGGATGACCGAGGCTGCTGCCAGGTGATCGCCTTCTTCCAAATGCAGCAGTCGGACGCCCTGTGCAGAGCGGCCGGATTCGCGGATGTTCTTGCTGTCGATGCGGATGATCTTGCCGAACTGGCTGATCACCATCACCTCCGACAGCTCGTTCACCAGCATGATAGAAACGACTTTGCCGTTGCGCGCCGTGGTCTTGACGTTGATCACGCCCTTGCCGCCACGCGTCTGCAGGCGATACTCGTCGACGTCGGTGCGCTTGCCGTAGCCCTGCTCGGTAACCGAGAGGATGAGGTTCGACTCAGCCTCTCCGCCCTTCGCCTTCTTACGCTCCTTGGACGTGACCGCCATTCCGACAATGTAGTCGCCGCGATCAAGATTCATGCCGCGAACCCCGTAAGCCGCGCGCCCCATCGGACGGACATCATCCTCTTCGAAGCGGATGGCCTGGCCGTCGTGGGTTGCCAGAAACACGATCTGATTGCCGTCGGTACAGTTGGCCGCCACCAGTTCGTCCTCTTTGTCGATGCCGATGGCGTTGATGCCGATGGACCGAACGTTGCTGAAATCCTTCAGCGGCGTCTTCTTCACCGTACCGTTGCGCGTCACGAAGAAGACATAGCGGTTCTCTTCTTCCAGATCGCGCACAGTCAGCCACGCGCGCACGGTTTCGCCCGGCTGCAGCGCAACCAGGTTGGCGATGGCCTTGCCCTTGCCCGCTGCGCTCAACTCAGGAATCTCATATACCTTGAGCCAGTAGACGCGGCCAGTGTTGGTGAAGACCAGGATGTAGTCGTGCGTGGAGGCGACGAAGAGATGCTCGACAAAATCCTCTTCGCGCGTGCTCATACCCTTGCGCCCGGTGCCGCCGCGGCGCTGCTGGCGATACGTCGAGATCGGCGTGCGCTTCAGGTAGCCGGAGTGGCTGACCGTCACTGCAACCTGCTCGTCGGCGATCAGATCTTCCAGGCTCAGTTCGGCAGCCTCGTCCTGAATTTCTGTGCGGCGCGCGTCGCCATACTTCTTCTTGATCTCTTCCAGCTCTTTGACAATGACGTTGCGCAACTTCTTCTCGCTGCCCAGGATGGCTTCGTATTCCGCAATACGCCCGCGAACCTCCGCGAGTTCCTTCAGGATTTCGTCGATCGACAGACGCGTCAAGCGATGCAGCTGCAGTTCGAGGATCGAGTCCGCCTGGATCGCGTCGAACGGAGTCGTCAGCGTGGTCGGGGACACGCCCTTCAGGGATGCCGCCTTGCCGGCCTTCCCCTCGGAGACATTGACGGTGCTGCCGGTGAAATATGCGACCAGGTTGGTACGCGCTTCGGCACGATTCTCGCTGCCTCGGATGATGCGGATCACATCGTCCACGCGATCCAGCGCAACCTGGTATCCCTCGAGGACATGCTCGCGCTCGCGCGCTTTCATCAGCAGGTAGGCGGTGCGGCGGCGCACCACGTCGATGCGATGATCGACGAAGTGCTGGATGGCCTGCACCAGGCCCATTTCCTTCGGCTGGCCGTTGACCACGGCCAGGAAGATCATGCTGAAGCTCTCCTGCATCGAGGTGTGCTTGAAGAGCTGGTTGAGCACGATCTGCGGCTCGCATCCGCGCTTGAGTTCGATGACGATGCGCATGCCGTCACGATCGCTCTCGTCGCGCACGTCGCTGATCTCGTCGATGACCTTGTTGTTCACCAGTTCGGCAATACGCTTGATCAGCGTCGCCTTGTTGACCTGGTAAGGGATCTCGGTAACGATGATCGCGTCTTTGTCTTTGGTAACGTGTTCGATGGCTGCCTTGGCGCGCATCAGGAAGCGCCCGCGTCCGGTGCGATAGGCCTCCATGATGCCGCTGCGCCCGTGAATGAATCCGCCGGTCGGAAAGTCCGGGCCCTGCACGAACTTCAGAATGTCCGCCAACGTGGCGTGGGGATTATTCACCAGCGTGATGGCCCCATCGACAATCTCCGTCAAGTTATGCGGAGGAATCTTGGTCGCCATGCCGACGGCAATACCGTCGGAGCCATTGATGAGAAGGTTCGGAATGCGCGTCGGCAATACCGACGGCTCGACCGTGGAGTCGTCGAAGTTGGCCACGAAGTCCACGGTGTCCTTGTCGATGTCAGCCAATAACTCTTCCGCGATTTCGGCCATGCGCGATTCGGTATACCGGTAGGCCGCGGGCGGATCACCGTCCACCGAGCCGAAGTTTCCTTGGCCGTCGATGAGCGGATAACGCAAACTCCAGGGCTGGGCCAGGCGCACCATCGCGTCGTACACCGCGCTGTCGCCGTGGGGATGATACTTCTTCAAACATTCGCCGACCACACCGGCGCATTTCATGTACTTGCGGTTGTGCAGCACGCCCATGTCGTGCATGGCGTACAGAATGCGCCGATGCACGGGCTTCAGTCCGTCACGAATGTCGGGCAGCGCGCGCCCGATGATCACCGACATCGAATAGTCGAGATACGAACGCCGCATCTCGTCTTCAATGTTGACCGGTTGCACATTGGCCGCCCCCGGGCCGATGTTGTCGAGTGGTAATTGCTGGTTTGGATCGTCTGCCATTTAGCTCTCAGCTGTCAGCGATCAGCTGTCAGCTATTTCCTTCCTAAAACTTCGTTTGCGGTCTCAAGAATAAGTGCCGTCGGATGCAGTAAGAGGACCGCTGATGCTCCCTTGCGCGAGCGCAGCTTCGGCGTTTCCGAGGTCACGAAAAATCTGCCGGATCGCTCGCAAGTCATTGCAAATTCAGGAGATTGTTCTACTGAGGAGCACTGACGATTATACCATGGGAAGGCTCAATTTCAGCCAGTAGACAGTGTGGTTACTGCAGCCCGGACTGCTGCATCAGCGCCGCCGCTCTGACGTCCAGAGAATTGATTTCGGCCTGCACGGACATCAACTGATTCAGTAAGACACCGTACTGCGTGGCATACGGATTGTACTGAAGCACGAGCTGCGATTCGTACCGGTACCTGGCCGCCTGCTGCTTCCTGATCTCGCACACCTGTTGCAGGGCCGCAGCCTGTGTGCGATCGGTTGCAGTTGTGAAATAGCCCTCCGAGTCCCCCTGGTTGAGTAATCCCCGAAAGTTGTCTACCTGCTGATCGTATCCGTTGACCGCGCCCAGGAGCTGTCGCGCCTGGTCCTGCAGCTCGGCAAGCGAACGCGGTGAGTTGCTGAGGATCGTGGCCATCTGCTGTCGGGAGGTGTTCATGGACATAATCGTGGCCATCAGATCTTGCTGCCAGGCTGCCGCAGCCGAAGACATTGCAGGAGAACTGACGGGAGCGCTGTTGTTGGCGGGGCTGACATTCGTAGTGGCAGGTTGAGACGGCGGCGGTTCAGTTTGCGCGGCGGGTGCAGCAGTGGTCCGCTGAGTGGGAGGTGCGGCGGCTTGGTCACCGGTTACGGCGACCGGGGCACTGGTTTGTTGCTGGGAGCCGCCAGAGGATGTCGGCTGGTTCTGGGTCTTCACCGATTCGATGACCGCGAGCAGCAGAAAAGCCGCTACCGCCCCGGCTACGACCCAGGGCCAACGCTTGTGCTTGTGAGCAGCCGGCGGCGGTGGGGGAGGAACGATATTGCGCTGACCCGGCTGTACAGGGACACACAGCTCCTGCGCGATGACCTCGATCAGCCGGTCGAGGTCGCGCTCAAAATCCAGCTCGGACATCGGCAGCGCCTGGCGGCGTCCGAGAGGCTTCAGCTCCGGCGGCAAATCGTCCATCGCAGGAACAGTTGCGCCGCCGACCAGTACAGGGATTACGAGAACATTGCGCTGAAGAGCATGAACGATTTCGCGCCGCAAAATGTCCTCGGGATCGTCAAGGCGACGACGACCGTTCGCATCCATACAGGAGAGCCAGCGCTTCCCCATGATCGCCAGCAGTACCTGGCAACTGACTCCCTCGCGATCAAGCGCGGTGACAAAGTCTTCTCCGGGTCGCAGTCCGGTAACGTCGCGGAAGATGCGCCCAGGAAAGCGCTGCGTCAGGTGATCGTAGAGACGGCCGACGTATCCTTCCGAGTCATCGCGTCTGTAGTTCAGGAAGACTTTGCCGACGGTCATGAGCACCTTGCGGACAAGTTGAATGCCTTGTTCTGAGGAGCAGGATTGTCCTTCGGGCCAATCTCAATCGCGACGATTCGCCACTGAGGGCTGTTTCGCGACATCCTAGCATGCTATGCAAGGAGCAACAACGAATTGATTCTCCCTGGCAAAGACTATGGGGACTACCCAGGGTGGCCCCTCAGAGCCTCGCTCTGACGCTAATATTCAATCCCCCGCTGCGCCTCGATGCCTTTCTGGTATGCATGCTTCACCTCTCGCATCTCGGTGACCGTGTCGGCAATTTCGACAATCGAAGGGTGTGCGTTGCGCCCGGTCAAGATGACGTGGACCATCTCGGGCTTCTTCTTCAGCGTCTCTACGACTTTCTGCGGGTCCAGCATCTTGTAGCCGATGGCGTAATTGATCTCATCGAGCACGACGAGATCCCATTGCCCGGATAGGATCTCTTTCTCAGCTTCGGCCCACGCTTCTTCCACTAGACGAACGTCTTCCGGGTCGGTCTCCGCGCCGCCGACTTTCACGAATCCGCGGCCCATCTGGCGCATGACGAAGTTGTCGCCGAACGATTTGACCGCGTCGAGTTCGCCGTAATGCCACGAGCCCTTGAGGAACTGCAGCATCAGCACCTTCATCCCGTTACCCACGGCACGCAACGCCGTGCCCATGGCAGCGGTGGTCTTGCCCTTTCCTGCGCCGGTGTTAACGATAATCAGTCCTCGGCGAACGTCCGCCATGCGAATCCTCCAAGTGTTGGAAAATGTGCAGAATAGTCCGCCTAAGCACAGCGGGCCCAAACGACCATCCTAACCTACGTGGATGTGGGGCATGTCCTCGGTGATGGGCTTCTTACCCTCCGCAGGCAGAGGCTTATCCATATGTTCGCAGCGATTCTGTTCATCCATCATTTCGTTGTGGAAGGTAAGTGCGAAGAGCACCAGTACCGCGATGAGGCAGTAGACGGCAATCCAGAGGATAGGCATCGGTCACCTCCGAAACCTGTCAGTTATGGCAGGTGACTATCTTTACGATACGCTTTTCCCGCCAAAGGAGGTACCGATTTTAGACATAAGTTGCCGGAATTTGCTACAAGAATCTGCGATAGCTAGCGCTGGGTAGGCTGAGATTCGGGGGTGAGTTGGACCACGGACGTGGCAGCTTCCATCCCGGAACGGACGCAATCCGGGACGCCGATGCCGTGATACGCATTGCCGGCAAGAGCCAGCCCGGGAATTTCGGCTACGCGCTTCTCGATAGCTGCGACCCGCGCGATGTGACCGGGTTCGTATTGCGCCATCGCCTCTCGCCATCGGTACACGCGCGAGAACATTGGCCGGGCGGTGAGCTTCACGATATCCCGCAGCTCCCGCTGAACGGTGTCCAACAGTTCGTCGTCGCTTAGTCCCAATACGGCCTCATCGCGCGCGCCGCCGAGGAAACAGCGCAGGATACCCTTGCCGTCGGGAGCGCGATGTGGAAATTTGTTGTGGACGAAAGTGCAGGCCAGCATGCGCGTGCCTTCGCTGCGTGGAACCAGAAATCCGAAGCCGGGTGGGAGCTTAGTCAGCTGCTCCTTGTAGTAGCCGAGCGTGACAGTCACGGACGAGCTGTAAGTAACGCCAAGCAGATTATTCGCCAGCTCGCGGTCGACACCGTCGAGTAATTCGCCGGCGACATTTGCGGGCGTCGCCAGAATCACCGCATCGTAACGCTCGTCGCCATTCATCTCGATGGAGACGCGCCATCCTCCGTTCTCGGGATAGATACGGCGGATGTGCCTGCGCATGCGAATCCATTCAGGATTCAGGCGCCCGATGATGGCGTCCA
This sequence comes from uncultured Acidobacteriaceae bacterium, assembly GCA_963780495.1. Lineage (GTDB taxonomy): Bacteria > Acidobacteriota > Terriglobia > Terriglobales > Acidobacteriaceae > Bog-257. The sequence goes on along the minus strand of CAWACF010000019.1, from coordinate 130,923 downwards.
CCATCTGCTGCATGCCGTCGCGCAAGGAAGTGAACAGCGGTCGCGGCGGATGCTTCCCCGCCATCTGCGCCATCTTCTTGCTGGCGGCAATCATCGCCTTGCTCAAGCTGCCGTACTTCTCTTCCATTTCCACGAAGCGCGGCAGAACCGCACGCGCGCTGAGCTTCGCCGCATCGCCGCCGTACACGCCGGATAGCAACGGATCCGCGAGACGGTCGACCACCTCCGGACCAAAGTGGCGTTCTACCAACTGCGCTACGGTTTCGTCCTCCAGCATGGGTCGCGGCGGATGCAGGAGTTCCTGCGCCATGCGCAGTTTGGTGCTCCAGGAAAAAAGCGGTGATAGCGCTGTCGGCGCCAGCTTCGTAGGAACCATGAACATCAGGCCGTCGGGCATGACCACCAGGCGGCCCTTTACCACAATGTAGGTCTTGCGTTGCGCGTCGTTAGAGCCGATGAGTTGATCGCCGAGTCCCAGCTCTTTGCAGAGCGTGACCGCCCAGGGTTTCTCTGTCAGAAAGGAGTCAGGACCGGCTTCGACCAGGCAGCCTTCGATATTATCGGACGACAGGCAGCCGCCCAGCCTCTGGCCGCTTTCGAAAAGTGTGTACTCCAGGTCAGCGCCGCCGGCGCGCGCCTTCTCCAAATAGAAAGCTGCGCTCAACCCCGAGATACCACCGCCGATGATTGCGATCCGCTTCATGCGGTAACTACAGAATCCTCTCAGCCTTGGATGCCGCCGCTGGCCACGGGACTCATGGCAGCCAGGCGAGTTTTCGCCAAATCAGCTATTGCGCGGATGAAGAGCGGCGAATCATTCAGAGATTCCGCGCGATAGAGCTTAAGACCACGTCCTCCCGCAAACTCGCGAAACAGTATATCGATATCGTAGAGAATTTCGACATGATCGCAGACAAAGCCGATTGGCTGGAGGAATACACCCGTTTGTCCCGCTTTTTGGAGGCCCGTAATCGTGTCCTCCACTGTGGGACCCAGCCATTCGCCTCCCGACATGCCCTGGCTCTGGAAAGCGAACTGCCATTCGCCGATTTCTGGAACCTGGGCTGCGACCAGCGCGGCCGTTTCTCGCGTCTGGGCTTCATAAGGATCGCCTTCGGCAATCGTGCGCTGCGGTACGCTGTGCGCGGTGAAGATGACCGGCAGCGCCGATCCATGCTGCTCGCAGGCACCCTTCCATCCGGTGCGCAGCCGCTCGGCGAATGCCTCGATCAGCAACGGGTGATCGTGCCATTCTTCGACAAAGTCGATTGAGAAAGGTGCGCCCCCGCCGAACAGCACCTCCTTGTAAAGACCGACACTGGTCCGGGAGTTATGCGGCGCCAGGCAGATTGCCACCGCCTGCTCCACCCCGTCATTGCTCATCTGTTTCAGGGTATCCGCGATGAAGGGATGCCAGTTGCGCATGCCCATGTACGCAGGAATTCCCAATTCCCCTGCGACTCCGTTCGTCTGCCCCAAGGTCATACACGTCAGAGGAGAAACTCCGATCTGCGCATAACGGTGCTGGACTTCCCTTACCACAGCGTCAGACATTGGCCTGCCGCGGGAAATATTCTGCAGAAACGCGGGAATGTCCTGCACGTTGTCGGGGCTTCCGTGGGCGATCAGCAGCACCGCCTGCTTGCTCATGACTTCCTCGCCGTAGCCGCCGCAGCGGTGAACTCGTGGACGAATTGCGCCAGGTCCTTCACATTTTCCACGGGGGTGTGCGGCAAGATGCCGTGCCCGAGGTTGAAAATATGTCCGGGTCTGGCGTCGGCGAGTCTAAGAATGTGTTCCGCCCTCTGCTTCAACTCACGCCAGGAAGCAAACAGCAGCACCGGATCGAGATTTCCCTGCACAGCGCGGTTGTGTCCGACCGTTCGCCAGCCTTCGTCCAGCGGAATGCGCCAGTCTAATCCGATGACCTCAGCCCCGGTCTCTGCCATGGAAGGCAGAAGCGTCGCGCTATCGGTACCGAAGTAGATGATGGGGACTTTGGTCCCTTTCTGGAGCCGCTGAACGAGTTGCGTGGTGGGCACCAGGACGTATCGACGATAATCTTCGACACTCAGGCAGCCAACCCAACTATCGAATATCTGCAGCGCGTCGGCGCCGGAGCGGACCTGTTCGGCCGCGTACTCCGCCAGCACATCCACAAGCTTGCCAACCAGCTCGTCCCAGACTTCGGGCGAGTTGTACATCAATTTTTTAACTTCCAGGTAATGCCGAGATCCGCCGCCCTCGATCATGTAGCTGGCGAGCGTAAACGGCGCACCACAGAAACCGATCACCGGCAGCTTCGCGCCAAAATGCTTGGCGACGAGCCCTACCGCATCCGACACGTAGCCCAACTCGGCAGCCCGGTCGGTCCGAAGGGCGGTTACATCTTCCGCGGTGCGGACCGGCCTCTCGATAACCGGACCTTCGCCGGCAGCAAAGTGAAAAGGCAGGCCCATCACCTCCAGCGGCAGCAGCAGGTCAGCGAAAATAATGGCGGCGTCGACGTTCAGGAATTCTGCTGCGGTGATCGTAACGTCGGCTGCGATCTCGGGTTTCTTGCAGATCTCGACCAGCGAATAATGTTTGCGCACGTCACGGTATTGCTGCATGTAACGGCCGGCCTGGCGCATGAACCAGACAGGCGTGGTCTCTACCGGAAGTCGCTGGCAGGCACGTATGAAGAGGGATTCAGGAGCGGACATAAAGAAATATCGTAGCACCGCAGCTCACTCCCCCCTGTGATTCGGGTCACAAAAGCCTCCGGCAGCGCTCATGTGAGCCCGGTCACCGACTCCTGCCCCCGTATTTCCTATCCTTGCTCAGGCACATGCCCGACCGCAGCACCCACGTGAATCCCTGGATTGTGACCATCGCAGTCATGCTGGCCACGTTCATGGAGGTCCTCGACACCACCGTCGTCAACGTCTCCATTCCGCACATGGCCGGAAACATGGGGGCGACCTACGAGGAAGGTACGTGGGTGGTCACCTCTTACCTGGTTTCAAATGCGATCGTTCTCCCGATGGCCGGATGGCTGGCCTCTCGCTTCGGCCGTCGCCGGATGCTGATGGTCTGTGTCAGTGGATTCACCCTGACCTCCTTGCTGTGCGGCATGGCGACCAGCCTGGACTGGCTCATCTTCTTTCGCATCCTCCAGGGTCTGAGCGGCGGCGGTTTGCAGCCGCTGTCGCAGTCGGTCCTGCTCGAAACATTTCCGCCGAAGAAACACGGCACCGCGATGGCGGCATTCGGCCTCGGCATCATCATCGCGCCGATTCTTGGGCCGACTTTAGGCGGCTGGATCACGGACAACTACACCTGGCGCTGGATCTTCTACATCAATCTGCCGGTCGGCATTCTTTCGCTGGTGATGATCAGCCAGTTCATCATCGATCCGCATTATTTGCGTAAACGCATTCCCGGCGGCATCGATCTATGGGGCATCGGATTTCTCGCGCTCGGTTTCGGCATGCTGCAGATGGTGCTCGACACCGGCCAGCGCAAAGATTGGTTCGGCAGCACCCAGATCCGCCTGTGGACGGCGCTCTGCGTAATCGGACTGGTGGGCATGGTCATTCGCGAGTTAACCGCCAAGCATCCCATCGTCGATCTGCGCGTGCTGAAGGACCGTACCTTCAGCGCCGGAACGTTTCTGATGACGATGCTCGGCTTCGTGCTATACGCCTCGCTCATGCTGTTGCCGATCTTCCTGCAGACTCTTTTGAATTATCCCGCGCTGCAGTCAGGACTGGCACTGTCGCCACGCGGCATTGGCGCGCTGGTGTTCACGCCGATCACCGGACAGCTCACCAACCGTATCGACCCGCGCAAGCTGCTGGCGGTCGGAATTATCGTGGGCGGATACACCATGTTCCAGCTCTCACACTTGAATTTGAACGCCGGCTATTGGGACATCTTCTGGCCTCAGATCATTCAAGGTGCTGCCATGGCGTTCCTGTTCATCCCGCTGATGACCACGAGCATGTCGAATATCAGCAAGGAAAAGATGGGCAATGCCACCAGCATCTACAACCTGATGCGGAATATCGGCGGCAGCTTCGGTATTGCGACCATGACCACCTTTCTGGCTCGCCGGCAGCAGGTGCATCAGAACCAGCTCATCAGCCACGTCACTCCATCGGATATTCGCACTCAGAACGTCGTGCACGGGCTGCAAGGCTGGTTCCAGTTGCACGGGCTCTCAAATGGGAGTGACGCCACGCACAAAGCCTGGGGCGCGATCTACTTAATGGTTCAGCAACAGGCGGCCATGCTGTCGTTCGTGGAAGCGTTCTGGGTCATGGCTATGATTTTCTGGGCCATGTTGCCCCTGCTGCTCCTACTGCGCAATGCCCGCGACCTGCATCCGCACGTGAAGACGCCGCCCCCCGCGAGACGTTCGGCAGCTTCCATACGAGTTGAGGAGCGCGAGCCCGAGTTGGTGGGGGCCGCGTCCCTGGATTGAACAGGCAGTTCACCACGGAGGCACTGAGGGCACGGAGAAAGTCCTTTCTTACAGCCCAGTCACTCCGTGTTCGCCGCTTGTTATCGGCAGAGCCCCCAAATAGGCGCAATGCCGAGCGGAGTGTCCGTTGGATTTGCGGACGCGGTGTCAACTGCTCCCTTCAGTCCGCGTGATCAGCCCTCTCCACGCTCTTCGATTTGCTGAGAATCCCCGTGCTCTCCGTGCCTCTGTGGCGATTTCATCGCCCTCGTACAATCACATCGTGGACTTCACTCCCACAACGCAGCAACTGCCCTATCGCGGACGCATCGCGCCATCTCCAACGGGGCTCCTGCATGTCGGACACGCCTCGACGTTTTGGGCGGCCTATCAGCGCGCGTTACAACACGGCGGAACGCTGATCTTCCGCAATGAAGATCTCGACCCGCAGCGTTCCAAAGCAACTTTCGCGACAGCGATGATAGAAGACCTGCGCTGGCTTGGTATTCGCTGGCAAGAGGGGCCGGACGTGGGCGGGCCGTTCGCCCCCTATGAGCAGAGCCACCGCCGCCAACTTTACCTCGACATGTGGCGCAAGCTGCGAGATGGCGGATTTATCTATCCGTGCGCCTGTTCCCGCAAAGACCTGGCGCAGGCGACGGCCGCTCCGAATGAAGGCGACGATGAGCCGATGTATCCCGGCCGCTGTCGCGGGAAGGTAGGAGAGGCCAAAGGATACGAGGCTCCCGCTGGGGTAAATTGGCGCTTCCGCGTTCCCGATGGCGAGCAGATCGCGTTCGACGATCTTCATCAAGGCCCGCAAAGCTATGTTGCCGGACGTGATTTCGGCGACTTCGTGGTGTGGCGGCGCGACGATGTTCCGGCGTATCAGCTGGCGGTCGTCGCCGATGACGCCGACATGCAGATCACGGAGGTCGTGCGCGGCGCAGATCTGTTGAAGTCGACGGCGCGGCAGTTACTCTTGATCCGGGCGCTTGGCTTGCCGGTTCCCGCTTATTTCCATTGCGATCTCGTGCGAGATGAAGCGGGGACACGGCTGGCAAAGAGACATGATGCGCTGAGTCTACGGGCGCTGCGCGGGCAGGACCGCACACCTGCGGAGGTGCTGCGCTTGTGCAATGCAGGCTGAGTTGTGGACTGCTTTCACCACGGAGACACGGGGTTACGGAGAAGCAAGGCAGCCAACAACTATCCCCCGTCGTAGTTACCTTGCGCCTCTACGGTTCACGCGTAAACCCAACCATTCTTCGTCGGTCGGTGAGTTCAGTGCCCCGTGTTGAACCCAGCTTTTCGCGACGCATACCATAGCGCTCTGGATTTGCAATTGCGACAACGCGGGTGCGCAGTGTATCGTCTCGCCTGAACGAGGAGGGCGAACGCATGGGACTGAACTGGCCTTCTATCTTGGTTGCCGGCATCGCCGACTGGTTGCTGGGAGCGGTTTGGTTCACCGTGTTCTCCAGGCAATGGCAGGCAGGACTGCGTATGTCGCCTGAAGAACTTCAGACACACATGGCGCACCCTAACTTCTGGCCATACATCGTTGCCTTTCTGTGCAGCGCGCTTCTCGCTTACGTCATTGCTCGCCTGCTGGCCAGCTCGCCCAGCCACGGGCTCCTCCGCGGTATCACCATTGGCCTTCTGGTTGGTCTGGCGGCAGCAGTCGCGATGGTGACCGAGATGGTCTTCGAGGCGCGCAGCCAATCCTTCATCCTGATCTCTGCCGCATACCCACTGTTCGGTTGCGTACTCATGGGCATCATCGTCGGCGTGTGGAGACGTAAACCGAGCGCGGTTTAAGCGTCCGCGAAGCCGCACAAAGACATCCGGGACAAAGAAACATCGTCGGGTACCCACCTGATTACCCGCCTCTCACGTTGACATTTCGCCTTTTATTCGCTGACAATGTTGGGCGGAGGCACAGCTCACGCCATGGCTCTGACCCGTCGCCAAAAACAGGTATACGACTTCATCTCCGGATTTGTGGATCAGCACGGCTATTCTCCGTCGTTCGAGGAGATCGCCGAAGGCCTTGGCCTCAGCTCGCTGGCGACCGTACATAAGCACATCACGAATCTCGAGGAGAAGCAGTTGCTGCGGCGCGACTATAACCGTAGCCGCTCGATCGACCTGCTTAAGCCCCGTGGCCGCATGAAGCAGTCGCTGGCGGTGGCTGCCGAGACCAGCATGACTTTGCCGCTTATGGGACGCATCGCCGCCGGCCAGCCATTGGAGGCGGTGGAGAACCCCGAGTCCATCTCGCTCGCCGACTTTACGCGATCGAAGGATGTTTATGTTCTGCAGGTCAAGGGCGAGAGTATGCAGGACGAAGCCATCCTGGATGGCGACTATGTCCTCGTGGAGAAAGCCGATACCGCTCGCGATGGAGAGATCGTTGTGGCGCTGGTGGATGGCAGCGACGCTACTTTGAAGCGCATTTACCGGGAGGGCGCGAATACTCGCCTGCAACCCTCAAACGCAGCCATGCAGCCAATCATCGTTCCTGCGCAGTCGGTGCAGGTCCAGGGACGAGTCATCGGTGTGCTGCGGAAGTACTGACGCAGCGGCCGCCGCAACACAGGTTTCACAACTTCCTGTTAGAGCAGGTCTCCGGCGAAGCTATCTCTCCTTCTGCGGATTGTTGGTTGCCGGATTCTGCGCGTTGCCCACTCCGCCGTTATTCAGCGCAGGATGATTCGGCGCTAGGTCGGAATGTCCCGCCCCAGTCACGACGATGTTGTCGGTCAGCTTGCGGTTTCCGTCAAACGATGAGGCAATGCGCTCGGCTGTCTGCTTGTCCTTCGTGGACCCAACTGTGCCTGACAGCTCGATGCCGCTGTCCGAGACATTCGAGACAACGTGGCTGGCGCCGAGAGTCGGCTCGTTGCGCAAAGCATCGTCGATTCGCGATTGCAGCGCGGCGTAGCTGCTCGTATCCGGCGAGGGTGGCTGTGGCGTCCCGGCGCTGCCAACAGAATTACTTGATGGGCTCTGTTGGCTGCTTGGAGTGGAGTTTGTGCCGGACGGCGCTTGCGCTCCCTGGTTATACGTGTTGTTTCCGTATGCGCTGGAGCCCTGATTGTTGCTGGGCGAAGCGGCTTGATTTGCCGCCGTGCTCTGTCCCGCCGCCAGCAGCGTCCCTCCCGTGAGAAACATCGCTAACAACCACCAATTGATTTTCATATTCATCGCCCTCGGATTAATTGGATGGCACCTCAGGTGGCAGAGGGTGTCGAGGAAAACGGAAAAATGGACCTGCCGGGCGCGGGTTTGGGAAAGTTGAACGGCTGCCCGAGGCCTTTTAGACTGGACGCATGCATCTGCCAACCGGAGATGCCGGAAGCGAGAAGACCTCACGCATATTGCGTCTGTCGCTTGCGGTGACGTTGGTTTATATCGTTCTGCTGGTGGTTGCCGGATTTCGCGCGCATAGTCTGGCGCTGCTCTCCGAGGCGGGTCACAACCTCACCGACTTCCTCGCTTTGCTGATGTCGTGGGGCGCAGTCTACCTTCAGGGACGGCCGCCGAGCGCCCGGAAAACCTTCGGATACAATCGGGCCGGCGTTCTCGCCGCTTTCGTCAACGGTCTGACCCTGGTTCTCATCTCTTTCTACATCTGGTACGAAGCATTCAGGCGGTTGCAGTCGCCGGTCGTTGTCGATGCTCACCTGATGATCTGGGTGGCGGCGGCGGGTGTGGCTATGAACGGCGCTATCGCCCTGATGCTGATGCGCGGTCATCGCGATATCAACGTGCGCAGCGCGTTACTGCACGAGATTGGCGACACGCTTTCCACCGCCGCGGTCATCGTCGGCGGTATTGCTATCGCCTACACCGGCCAGCACTGGATCGACCCCGCTCTGTCGGTCGGTATTGGCGTGATGATACTGTGGTCATCGATCGGTATTATTCGCGAGAGCCTTAACATTCTGCTGGAGGGCACGCCGCGTGGCATGGATCTGGTCCGCATCGAAGGCACTATATGTTCGGTGCCGGGGGTCTGTTCGGTTCATGACCTGCACGTCTGGAGTATCGGCAGCGATACCCATTCGCTTTCCTGCCACATCGGCATCCAGGACATACCGGCTTCAGAGTGTGCAGTGATCCTCCAGCAGATTCGCAGCGAACTGAGCCGGCAATTCCACATCCATCACACCACCATCCAGTTCGAGTTGAATGCCTGCGAAGTGAGAGATGGTTGTGTCATTCCCGTCAGTCCTGGTCACGAGCACGGATCCCATGCCCACTAAAGGAAGCTTCGATTGAAAACCTGTCGCCAACTTCTCCTGATCTCTGCCCTTATCGTCGCTCTGACCCTGATACCTGCTTGCAGTAAGAAGGGTACCGGATCGACTGCGCAGTTGCATCTTGATTTGACAGTCTCGCCGGAACGCCCCAGCATGAACAAGCCAACGACATTTCAAGTCCACGTTACCGGCGCCGATGGGCAGCCTGTGAGCGACGCTGAGGTGAATGGCGCGCTAACCATGAAACTGATGGATATGGGTGCCACTCAGCTGAAGTTTGTGCCCAAGGGCAACGGCGATTACGATGCGTCAGTCAAGAGTCTCGACATGTCAGGGCCGTGGAGTATGGCCGTGAATGCCAAGCGGGGAGACGCAACCGCAAAACAAAGTTTCGATGTAAATATATTTGACTAGCTACAACTCCGCGTTTGTCGCCATAACATCGCGCCTGCGCGCGCCAGAAGGCCGAGTCGGGCCGATGCGATAAGCTCTATGACATGATGCCGGAAGCAATCGTGCAATTCGCGCGGACGAAATATCTGAACCTGGAAACCTTCCGCAAGACCGGTGCCGGCGTGCGGACCCCGGTCTGGTTTGCGCAGGATGTGTCCCACTCCAATCCATCCGTAACCGTCTTCTACATCTATTCCGAGGCCGGCGCCGGCAAAGTAAAGCGCATTCGTAACAACCCACATGTTCGCGTGGCGCCTTGCACACTACGCGGATCGGTGCGCGGCACGTGGATCGATGGACGTGCTCGAATCTGCGATCAGAACGAAGCTGCCCACGGCCAGCACTTGCTGACACAAAAATATGGTTTGCTGAAGTCTGTTGGCGACTTCTTCGGCCGGCTCATGCGCCACCAGCAAACCGTCATCGCCGTCGAGGTGGAGTGACATCGCGCTCGCCGGCGCTATGCCAAAGCGTGAGAGTGATGGCGCCGCTGTCTTCCCACATGCCCGCTCGCCGTCATGTGAGTATTGTTATGACTATTGTGATGTCTTGACTGCGGCAGCGGCGTCGCCGGCTTGACCGCAGTAGACACATGCACGGCCGGCTCAAAGTGGTCGGGCGACACCTCCGCTTGGCCTTGTGCGTAGCTCCCACCGATAGCAAAGGCGCCCGCCGCCAAGATAAGGACCAAGACTCGAATCGTTTTCATTTTTTTCTCCTCTTCGATGTCTGTGCTGTTTTTTGCAGTTAAGGTTCCAACGCGAGGAGATGCGACGGACGGCTTGTGATTGATCGCAACCTGTTGTCGCGGAAAGGTGATGAGGCGCAGGGAAACTCAGGCGCTACTGCCGGCGGCTTCTTTCAGAACTATCCCACCGAGGATGAAGCTATCTGATTGGATAGTTGGTCGGCTGAATCGGGAGAGGTCTTGCACGAAAAGCCCGCAGGTTAACGGGCCATTGATGACTCCGGAGGACCGACCGGGACCGGTTGTAAGCTCTATTGTGTGGGCTTCTCGATTTCGGCGCGAATCAACATCTGGGTTCCACTCTCGAGCTTCACTTCCTTTTCCGTGGAAGTGAGGATTGAATCCTTCCCCATCTCAAGATTCTTGATACCCAGTACACCTTCGGATTGCGCATTCAGAATGGGACGGGAACGCGGATCCTTTAGCGAATGAACGCCGGAATTTGGACCAGCGATGCCATTCGAAGGAGGAGGTACCGTTGCCGTATCGGAGGCGTTCCCTCCACGGCCTCCCATGCCAAGCCCTCCGCCTGGACCGGTATCCGGTCCACTGTCACCCAGGCGCGGACCAACCGCCTGAAGCACGCCCTTCATTGGGATTTCCTTCCCCGCCTGGAGTTCGATCTTGTCGAAGACTATCTCAAGCGAGGATTCCGTCGCGCCTTTACTGCGGGCCTGCGCCTGGGCAACGTGGCCGATGACCTTGGTTCCGCTCGGGATGAGCAAGCCACTACGCGAGCGCAGGGTGGCGGACGTCTGACATACGACGGTGTCGCCTTCCTTAAGCTTCTTGGAGTCGAGACTTTTTATCAATGTCGTGGGAAATGCGCCGCGGATCTCAGACCCCTGCGTAGTACCGGTATCTTGTACAGCGACTCTGGCGGCAGATGAAATTCGGCTCGCATGCGCGTCGAAGGTCTGTCCGAGCGAAAACAATGCAGCTACAAGAATGAACAAGCAACAGTCGACAAAACGCTCCATGGAACGCTCCCCACACTCCTGCATGATCGTCTCTCTGACCACATGTGAACACAAGCCCGTAACCAGCTTTGCGCAAAAAAAAAGCCCGCATTTTAGCGAGCTTTCAACTCTTCCGGAGGAGCGACCGGAAGGGGATGCGTTCTTACCGTGAAGGAATCTGGATTTCGGCACGAAGCAACAGCTGCATTCCACTGTCCAGCTTCACTTCCTTACCAGGAGAAGTGAGTACTCCGTTCGCATCCATCTGCAGGTTCTTGACACCCAAAACCCCCTGGGAAGTTGGGTTGAGAATGGGAGTGCCACTGTGTGGTCCGGATACCTGCATGCTGGAGGACGGCGGCGGGCTTGAGCCATTTCCTCCCTTTGTTGAAAGTTGCGGTGGTGACGCGCTGGTATCCAATGTCTCGCCGCCCAGGCTCGGCCCCACGGCTTGCAGGGTGGCTTTTATCGGAATCTCTTCTCCCTTGGAGTACTCGATTTTGTCGAACTCAATCGCCAGCGTCGAGGACGAATTTCCCTTCGAACGCGCCTGAGCCTGCGTCACATGGCCGATGACCTTGGCTCCGCTGGGGATCATTAGTCCGCTTCGTGAGTGCATTGCGGCGACCGTCTGGCACACCACTGTGTCGCCTTCCTTCAGCTTCTTGGAATCAATGCTCTTTTCTAATTTGACCGGGACAGAAGCTTTGATCTCATTTTCGGGGTTAGTGGGCGCTGCCTGTGCCGACATTCCCTGAGCGCTCGATGCCGGTGGCGTTGCGTCTTGTGCGAAACAAAACGAAATGCTAAGCCCAGCCAGAATAACCAACACACACGATCGCTTCATGCTAGCTCCTTTACCGAAGATTTGTACTTTGCGGAATTCATTCTCTTCCTACTACGGGAGCGGCCGGAAAAGAAAAATGTGCTCCCTCAGCGTGAGGGAATATCGATCTCAGCTTTAATCAACAGCTGCATTCCGCTGTCCAGTTTCACTTCCTTTCCAGGAGAAGTGAGTACTCCGTTCGCATCCATCTGCAGGTTCTTGACACCCAAAACCCCCTGGGAAGTCGGGTTGAGAATGGGAGTGCCACTGTGTGGTCCGGATACCTGCATGCTGGAGGACGGCGGCGGGCTTGAGCCTCCTGAACTCCCGCCTGCTGCGCCATGGCTAGCCGTCGCCAGTTGCGGCGGTGACGCACTGGTATCCAATGCCGCGCCGCCCAGGCTCGGCCCCACGGCTTGCAGGGTACCTTTCATCGGAATCTCTTCTCCCTTGGAATACTCGATTTTGTCGAACTCAATCGCCAGCGTCGAGGACGAATTTCCCTTCGAACGCGCCTGAGCCTGCGTCACATGGCCGATGACCTTGGCTCCGCTGGGGATCATTAGTCCGCTTCGTGAGTGCATTGCGGCGACCGTCTGGCACACCACTGTGTCGCCTTCCTTCAGCTTCTTGGAATCAATGCTCTTTTCTAATTTGACCGGGACAGAAGCTTTGATCTCATTTTCGGGGTTAGTGGGCGCTGCCTGTGCCGACATTCCCTGTGCACTCGATGCCGGTGGCGTTGCGTCTTGTGCGAAACAAAACGAAATGCTAAGCCCAGCCAGAATAACCAACACACACGATCGCTTCATGCTAGTTCCTTTGCCGGAGATGTTTCCTTGCGGATTTCATTGTTCTGCCTACTGGGCAAAGCGGTCAACAAAATACGGAACGGTTGCTTTTAGAGACAGTAGTGCTTTTAGCAATTATTCCAGAAAACAAATAATTCAAAGCAGTTGCAGGATGGTTCAATTGGGGAACAAAGCTTAACTACATTAGGTTGTTAGTTGGTGAACATATGGTCTGGAATCATTTTGTGACTATTTTCCAACCCTCGGGATGGGAGCGAGACCAACAACTCTTCTCCACGCTCACTTCTGCTCAGCCCGTAATGGCGTAATTCTCATTTGATTGCCCGAACCTTCCATCAGTTGAGCCAACCTTCGCAGGCGAGTGGATTCCGCTTTGCACGCATCACGCCACCAGCACGATGCTCGTCGATACCATCGCGCCTTGAGAAACCAATCAGCAGTTCTTGAACGTTCCCGTGATTCGCCAAACACGACCGGGATTTTTCCAAAATTTCGACCCGCAGAATGTCATCAAACTTTTACAATTTGCAAGTAAGTACTTTCGCCTTTTCTTCGTGATATGCTGGTTCGGTTGCCGCAACCGCGGCTGGAGTTCTCTATGGCAATCCGTGACATGCTTCTCCCGGAATTCGATTCCGAAATGGCCAACACTCGCAAACTCTTGGAGCGTCTCCCCGAAAACCTTTCCAACTACAAGCCGCATGACAAATCGATGCCTATGAACCGCCTTGCCGGACATGTTGCCGAGCTACCCGGCTGGACGAAGGAAACCTTCACCCGGGAAGTGCTGGAGCTCGATATGGACAACTTTGTTCCGTTCGAGCCCAAGACCCGCCAGGAGGTGCTGGACGCTTTCGACAAGAACTCCAAGGCCGGCCGCGAGGCGCTCGCTGCGGCTAAGGATGAAGATTTCCCCGTGATCTGGAGTTTGAAGAACGCCAAGGGCGACACCATCATGGCGATGCCCCGCGCAGCCTGCTATCGCGGCATGGTGATGAGCCATATGATTCATCATCGCGCGCAGCTCGGTGTCTACTTGCGGTTGAATGAGATTGAGCTTCCGGGCATGTACGGCCCATCAGCCGATGAGATGAAATTCTGGCAGGAAAAAAGCGCGTAACGCGATTTCGGTTTTGCGAGGACTGTTGTTTGAGTGCGCCGGTAGACTATGGCTGCCCTGCCCTCGCAAAGAAATTTCAGTCGGCGACAATCTGCTGTTGAGAAATGCCCCACACAAGCCTCTGGCGGTGTGGGGCATTTATGGTTAACTGCGGTGTTAGGAGTCCGTTTATTGGGTAATAGTCTTCACTTCATCGCCCACCTTGAAGCCGGAGCCGGAGACTGCCGTTCCCACCGCGGAGACCTCATCGACGTCTGTCAGCTTAATCACGCCGACATCCGACGTCATCTTCCTCAGGGTCTTGCCGGTCGTAGGATCCTTGATCTCCTTCGTAACCCGCTTTACCGTCAGTTGATCGCCTACCTTTAAACCGACTTTCGAGCCGATGTTAAGGACGATCTGTCCGCCGTCTACGGAGGCGACCACGCCTTCCACGTTGATCGTGCGAGCCACAAGTTTGGGAGCGTCGGCGACCAGGCCTTCACTCATCTGCGTGACCGCCGCGTTCACAGCTTCACCAAGAATCGTCTGCTGAAAGTCGCTGCTGCCGAAGTCGACGGCCCCGCCGCCGAATCCATGCCAGTTGCTTCCACCGCCAAGCAGCGAAGTGCTTTCGCGCGACGATTCTCCTTTTCCATCGGCGACACCCATAATCTCGGCCGTGTCGATATTCACCAGGCGGGCATCCACCACTACCACGGCCTTGCTCTTCTTATGGCTGAAGCCGCCAACCCCAAAGCCTCCCCAACCGCCGCCGCCTCCGCCAACGTTGGTGTTCTTGTTGTCATAGCCGAACTGGGTCACGCTTCCGACGATGATGGCATCGACGCCCAGGAGCCTGCCTATCTTGGCAGCCGAGTTAGCGTCGGCACGATCGCTGTTGGAGAAATTCTGCTCGGCCAGAATTTTGTCCATCGCCTTACGCTCGATCACGGAGTAAGTGCCATCTTGCACGAGATGGCGAACCAGCAGGTCGGAGATACCCTTGCCGACATCGACATTGGTGCCGAAGGCAGCCGCCGACGCGCTCTGCACCGTTGCATAATCGAAATCGAAGATCGCGACGCGCTTTTTGCGGCTGCCCGGTGCAGGAGCCGTGGATGGCGCAGACGATACGGCGGGCGCAGCAGTACTCTGAGCACCAGCCGGCATCACGAAGAAGGAAGTGGCAATCAAGACGGACAACAGGACCCGACGCATACACGAATCTCCCTGAGCTTGGAAGTTACCAACTGCAATACAAAATGGGGCCTAGGCCGGCCGAGCTTTCCAGCCATGGCGCGTTAGTCCTTCGGGGAATGCATTTCCCTCGGGATCCCCGGGGTTCTTTGAATGTCCCCAAAAGGATGGCCGCGCTGTTTTGCGACGTGCGCCTGCAATTTGAACAGCGATATGGTACACCCACTTTTGTCCAAATGGCGGAAGATTGTAGTAGAAGAGTGTCGAAAAACGGTTGAGCAGGAATGACTTCCCTGTACGGAACCGGTAGATGACAAGGTCGCGAGCGGCGCATTAGTCTCGGTTTATGGCCAAACTTGTCCCTATCGGAACGCGCGCTGAAGTGGAGCGGCGCGTCGAACTGCAACACACTCTGCGCGCGTGGAAACCCGAACTGCCTCCCGTCCTGTCGACACCGTACATGATCGGCTGGATGGAAGCCGCCGGCTTTGATGCCCTGCTTCCTTTCTGCGACGATGGCGAAGTCACCGTGGGCACGGCGATCAACGTCAATCATCGTGCACCGACCGGCATTGGCGCGCTGGTCAAATGCGAGGCCATCCTGGAGTCCATCAATGGGCGCTTCTTGACGTTTCGCGTCAGTGCGCACAACGGCAAAGAAGTGATCGGCTACGGCACCATCGGCCGAGCCTTCGTGAACGTGAGCAAGTTCCGGGAAAAACACGAGGGTCCCGCGCAAGCCACCTAAGCCTGAACGGGTTTTGTTCTTCACCGTTGCGGGACAGTGCGTAATCTCCCAAGTGTAGCGCTCCATCCCAATCTCAAGATCGATGGAGCGAACCGAGTCGAACATGCGACGCACTGATCGTCGTCGTGGGCGTCGTGATTCCCTGCGCTGAAGGAATCGGCGGCAGCGGCAGCACAACCTGTCCACATGTTGAATAATGTTGGCGATGGAGAGCTCTCGCATCGCCCGCTTGCTCGAACCTTTCGCTGGCTCTGAACTCGCTCCTGCCCTCCTGCAAAAGCTCGATGCCTACCTCGAACTGCTCATGCGCTGGAATGCGCGCGTGAATCTGACGGCGATCCGCGATCCCGAGCAAATCGTGAAGCGGCATTTCGGTGAGTCGCTCTTCGCCGCTCGTCAAATGTTCGATCCCGCCGTTCAGGCGATCACGGTTGCGGACGTCGGGTCCGGCGCCGGCTTTCCAGGCATTCCGCTGAAGCTCTGGTCTCCGCAAATCCGCCTGACTCTCCTCGAATCACAGAACAAGAAAGCGACTTTTCTCCGCGAGCTCATCCGGATGCTGGAGCTCCGCGAAGCGGAAGTGTTCTGCGGCCGGGCCGAACAGTGGGGCAGAACGGCCGATGTTGTCACCATGCGTGCGGTCGAGCAGTTCGATCGGGCGCTCCCGGTCGCAGCAGACCTGGTCGCGCCCGGTGGAAACCTCTGCCTGCTGATCGGCGCCAGGCAATTCGATTCTGCCCGTAACCTCATCGGCAAGGGCTGGCTGTGGCGCGATCCCGCAGCCATCCCACAAAGCGCCGACCGGGTGGTGGCGATTGCTGGTAGAGCTACGTAAAGACTCATCGCAATCGTCATCCGACGAGCGCTCAGATCAGATATACTCGTCGCGAATCTCAGGGGGACCCGTGGCTTCCATCGGCGCTCAAACACAGGTTGCGGACCGGCCGCAAACAAGTTTTTTTTTCAGGGACTCGGTTGCACGCACTGTAATTTTGAGCCTTCTGCTCGCCATTGCCGCCATTGCGATTTATGCGCCGGTGAACAGTCATCCGTTTGCCAACATCGATGACCCGAAATATGTCGTCGATAACCCGCATATCAAAGACGGGCCGACTCTGGGTACCGTGGTGTGGGCGCTTACCCATGGATACGCCGCCAACTGGCATCCGCTGACCTGGATTTCCCATGCCGTTGATATCGAATTGTTCGGCTATGATCCCGCAGGACCCCATGACGAAAACGTTCTCCTGCACGCCATTAACGCGCTGTTGCTTTTCCTGGTGCTGAAGCGGGCAACCGGCTATACCTGGCGAAGCTTTATGGTGGCGGCGCTTTTTGCGCTGCATCCGCTGAACGTTGAATCCGTCGCCTGGATCGCCGAACGCAAGACCATGTTGAGCACGCTCTTCTGTCTGCCGGCTCTCGGCGCCTATCAGTGGTACGCCAGCAAGCCAAGCGTGCTGCGCTACGTCGTGATGGCTGGATTGTTCGTGCTGGGACTGATGAGCAAGCCACAGATCATCATGCTTCCCCTGGTGTTGTTACTTTGGGACTACTGGCCGCTGCAGCGCATGTTCGCCGAAGACCGCCAGCCGCTGCCCGGGGTCGAAGCCATTCCTCCCAGGAGCCTGAGCTGGCTGATCAGGGAAAAGATTCCGCTCTTCTTCATCTGCATTGTCGATGCCGGCTTGACCCTGATCGCACAGCACGTCACCGGCGGAGCACAACCGTTTCCCTTGTGGATCAGGATCGAAAACGCACTCGTTTCCTACACGCGTTATGTCCGCAAGGCATTCTGGCCCTCGAATCTGGCGCTGTACTATCCGCACCCGGGACGGACGTTGCACTGGTGGCAAGTCGGTACGTCCGCTCTGATGCTGTTGCTGATCACGGTTCTCGCAGCGCGCGCACGCAGATACCGCTACCTCATTGTGGGATGGTTGTGGTTTTTGATCATGCTGGTCCCCATGATCGGCTTGGTGCAGGCCGACGTACAGGGGATGGCCGACCGTTACGCCTATGCGTCATTCATCGGCCTGTTCATCATGGTGTGCTGGGGATTGGGCGACTTCGCCGCAGAGCGGCACCTGCCACCTGCGTTACTGCCAGTCGTCAGTGTGGTGGCATTGGCCGCCCTGACTGTCGTCACGTATCGCCAGGTTGGCTATTGGCAGGATAACGTCACCCTATGGGCGCACTCGGCAGAGGTCAGCCCGGGCAATTGGAAAGCGGAATACTTCCTCGGGGTGTCCCAGGACAGCGCCGGACTGCACGCGGCTGCCGTTCAGAGTTACTTCCGCGCCGCTGCCATCAATCCGACTGACCCCTTCATCAATTTGAATATTGCGGCCTACGAACAAAATCATCAGAACTGCTCACTGGCCGTCGAGTACTACAAGAAAGTCCTTCCCCAAGCCTGGAATGCAGAGCAACGGACACAGGTACTGACGAATATGGCTACGTGCTATCGCCAGATGGGCGACTACACCGCGGCAAACCAGTGCATGGTGAAACTGAACGCTATACCGCAACAAAAGATGGATTGGCAGGGCGCCTGGTGGCAGCAGATCATGCCCACCATCAAGCAGTACCTGCACATGGGCGGCAGCAATCCGCAAGGATAATTACCCTGGACGACTCAGTTCATGCCGTTGCGCACATTCATCAGCACCTGATCGGCGGAATCGATGCGAATGAGTCCGAAACGCGGATATTCCAGATCGAGTATTACGTACAGCGTGCAAGCCATGATGACGGCATACACCGTCATATGCATGAAGCTGCGTTTCTTGCCGCCTGCCATACCGTATCCGGCAAGTAGTGATGTAGCCAATACCAGCATCCCCAAGCCATAGAACACAACCTCCGGCGGATGCGTTTGCTGCGCCACCAGGCGGGTCGTGGAAATGTCAATCATGTCGTTCATCGAAGAGAGCACCAGCGTGGTGACCGCCGGCGAACTTTGTTGCTGACAGGCAGCAACGGCCTCCTTCCAGATCTTCGTTTGAAGGTTGGTTGACTCCGCGAAATCCTGGAGGGCCGCTTTATAGTCCTTGCGAACCACGCGGAAAATCCGGAGCCGCAGATCGAGGTAGTCCCGGAAGTCCTGCCGTAAAGCTGGCTGCGCCGCGGCTGGCAGTAAATCGATGCGCAGATAGGCCGTGCCAATTGCGTTGGCCTCGCGTCCGATCATCTCGCGGCGTCCATCGAAGCGGGTGGCAGCGCCGGAGAAGGTGAATGCAAGCAGCAATCCCATAAGCCCGAAAACGGCGCCCTCAAGAGCCCCTAGCCCGCTGCTGGAGCCCTCCGGATCAACTCGCCGGCGATAAATGCCGATGCGGCGTCCCACCTCCAACAGGACAAGAATCGCCAGCAGTAAGGCGCCGGCAAGCAGCCAGAAATCGATTGCTCTAACCATGGGTGTGCCTAGTTTCACAGACCCATCCTAATCGACGATCTCGGAAGATGAGCAAGCGCTATCTTCCATGCATACCGTTATGGGGCTTCGCGAACGCCGATGGTGGCTCATCAAGCTGGAGGAGGAATCGGGCTGGATTGCCGGCGTCCCTGTATCTCGATATAGACGTTAATCAGCGAGACGGCGGCGGGCGTGACGCCGGGAATGCGGCTGGCTTGACCCAACGTGCTCGGGCGGACTCGCGTCAGCTTCTCGTTCATCTCGCGCGATAAGCCGGAAACTTTGCCGTAATCGAACCAATCGGGGATGTTGCGCTGTTCGGACTTCTTCAGGCGCTCGATAGCCTTCGTCTGCTGATCCAGATAGCCGGAGTACTTGATCTCAGTCTCGACCGCCTTCAGTTCGTTGCGAATTTCCGCTGAAAGGGGGAAATCGGTTGTCAGTTGCCAGTTGTCAGTTGCCGGTAATTGGCTGTCGGCCGCTTGTGCCTTGTCGATTTCGGCGGACACGCCTGCGGGGGCGGGGAGTTCGCCCCCTTTAGAAATTGTCATCCCGACCGACGACTTCAGTCCGAGCGGAGGGACCTGCTGTTCGCCCGCAGCCGCAGGATTCACGTACTCGGTCTCACCGCATAGCGATCCTTCCACTGCGCTCCCTTCGGTCGCTTTTCTTAGAATGGCGCCGTCTTCTCTATTCCCTATCCCCTGGTCCCTAACCCCTCGCGCAAAGAACTCAGGCCTAAGCTGACGGAGTATCGGCGCCAGTTGCTCGATCTGCACCTCGGGACGCTTCAACAGCTGCGCCAGCGTACTGCCGGAAGCCTTCGCCTCTCGCAGCAACTCCAATATCGCGTCGGACCCACCGACAACCGCCAACTGACAACCGACAAGCGCGTCATTGACGCGCGTTTTCTCCAGCAACTCGCGCATCTTCTTCATGCGCTCTTGCTTGGCGAGGTGATCGGCCCAGGCCCCATCGTTGATCAGTCCCACGCGACGACCATGCGGCGTCAGCCTGCGGTCGGCGTTGTCGATGCGGAGATGTAGCCGAAATTCCGCGCGCGAGGTGAACATGCGGTACGGCTCGTTGGTCCCCTTGCTGATGAGGTCGTCGATCAGGATCGCCGTGTACGCTTCCGTGCGGTCCAGAATCAGCGGCGGCTCGTCCTTTACCTTCAGCGCCGCGTTGATGCCGGCCATCAGGCCCTGGCATGCGGCTTCTTCGTAGCCGCTGGTGCCGTTGATCTGGCCCGCGAGATAGAGCCGCTCGATCCTCTTCGTTTCCAGCGTGCGCTCGAGTTCGGTGGGATCGATGGAATCGTACTCGATGGCATATCCGGGCCGCAGCATCTCCGCATTCTCGAGGCCGGGGATCGACTTGATAATCGCCTGCTGCACTTCGATCGGCAGCGACGTGCTCATTCCGTTGACGTAGATCTCGTGCGTGTTCAGTCCTTCGGGTTCGAGGAAGAGCTGATGCGTTTCCTTGTCTGGAAACTTGACGATCTTGTCCTCGATCGACGGACAGTAGCGCGGCCCGATCGACTGAATCTGCCCGCTGTACATCGGCGAGCGGTGGACATTCTCACGGATGATGCGATGCGTCTCGGCCGTGGTGAACGCAATGTAGCAGGGCACCTGCTTGTCGTGATGCGCGACACGCTTGGTGCGGAAGCTGAACGGGGTGGGATCCTCGTCCCCTGGCTGCACCGCGAACTTCGACCAGTCAATACTGCGGCCGTCAAGACGCGGAGGCGTGCCGGTCTTCAAACGGCAGCCGCGCAGTCCAAGGTTCTTCAGTGCTTCTCCGAGCAGCACCGCCGGCGGCTCTCCGCTGCGCCCCGCGGGGTATTGCTCCTCGCCGCAATGGATCAGTCCGTTGAGAAACGTCCCGGTCGTGATGATGACTGCCTGCGCGCTGACCGTGCGGCCGTCGCGAAGCTTAATTCCGCGCACCACACGCTCTTCGCCAAAGATAGGATTGCCGTTGCTTTGAAGGGGCACGCCTTCAGGCGTGCCGTTGGGCTCCAGTTTAGAAGTTTCCGTGGGCTTCAACCCACGGCAGTGTTCCACGATCAACCCGGCAACTTCGGCCTGCTTGATGTGCAGGTTCGGTTCCGACTCCAGCACCTCACGCATCTTCTGGCGGTACTGCTGCTTGTCGCACTGCGCTCGGGGCGACCACACCGCCGGCCCGCGCGAGGTATTCAGCAGACGGAACTGGATGCCGACGGCATCCGTGACCTCACCCATGATGCCGCCGAGCGCATCGACTTCGCGTACCAGGTGGCCCTTGGCAATTCCACCGACGGCGGGATTGCAGGACATCTGCGCGATGAGATCGACGTTAAGCGTGAAGAGCGCGGTCCGCAGACCCATGCGTGCAGAGGCCATCGCGGCCTCGCATCCGGCATGGCCGGCGCCGACGACTACAACGTCGTAGTTTTCTGTGAATTTTAATGACAACGAAAACTTCCCCGCCGCCCCACAAACAGAATGGCGATGTTCCAATTTTACCAACGTTGCCAGCCCGCTGGGTCGCCTTGTAGCGTAGCGCCGTCGTCCCGTATAGTGTTCTCACTTCCTGACACGAATTCTTCAGTGGGGTGAACGATGGAATTGCAAGCTTTCTTGACCGCGCTCGAAGAGCGCATTGCCCGTTACGATCTTCTCTGCCATCCGTATTACAAGGCGTGGACCGCGGGTGAATTGACGCGCGAAGACCTGCGCGAGTATGCCGCCGACTATTACCACCATGTCGCCGCTTTTCCGGCGTACCTTAGCGCGCTGCATTCCCGGCTCGAAGACGGGGAGCAGCGCCGCGCCGTGCTTCGCAACCTGTGCGAAGAGGAGATCCAGGGACGTCCGCATAGCGAGCTGTGGCTCGACTTCGCCGAGGGCATGGGCGCCGATCGCGATGAAGTTCGCCAGCGCCAGCCGCTGACCGAGGTGAAGCAAGTGATCGCAGAATTTCAGCGTGTGGCCCGCGAAGGCTCGACCGCCGAAGCGCTGGCCGCCTTCTATGCGTATGAGTCGCAGGTTCCGCGCGTGGCAAGAGAGAAGGCCGCCGGGCTGGCGGAGCGCTACGGCGCCGACGCCAAGACCTGCGGCTACTTCAAGCTGCATCAGTTTGCCGACGTCGAGCACTCGCACGTGTGGCGCGAACTGCTGAGCGCCGAAGTGAGCGCAAATCCTGATCAGGCCGAAGCGGTTCTGAACGCAGCGGAGAGGACAGCCCAGTCGCTGTGGCATGCTCTGGATGGAATGGAGGCCCGCCGCACCGCCGTCGCGGCATAAATCGAAGCTGAACGATCACCGCGACCGTCAATAGGAAAAGAGGGTGCCCCGTTCTAGCTTCCTTTGCTTGGATGGGGCCTTTTCGTTGTCCAAGAAAAATCCCCGCCCTAGCCAAAAGATGGCTAGAACGGGGCACCCCAATGATTCTTCGCCACTCAGAGCTATGCCCGCTCGAAAGCGTGTTTCAGGTGCAGCTCTTCCAGCGCATGATCTTTCGACGCGACAAATGCCTGCGACTGCGACAACAGACCATCGCTTGCGCGGGCTTGTTCCCCATCGAACTCGATCATTCCGCGCGCGGCCAGATCCTTCGCCGCAGCCAATAGCTTCTCCGCCATACTTGGATCGGCCGCGCCAAGATACTGCACATCGCAGGGATCGGAAATCAGCACGGGCTGACGTTCACTGCCGCTTCCCCAGAAAACCTTGCGCGCCACGAATAGACCGATCTCTTCCGGCTTCACGCTGGCAAAAGTGAAGTGCTTGTTGCGGATACTGTAGCAGCGGCTCGACACGGGCACGGGCTGGCGCTTACCCGACTTCAGCAGCTCCAGCTGCTTGATGTCGAGCGACTTGCGGGCCGTATTCACTGCCACCCAGAAAGCTACGTCGCCATCGAGCGCGGGCAGCGCCTCGCGCACTGTCTGGGCCAGATTAAAGGCGATGTCGGCATGCAGCGGTCCGCCATCGTTCAGGCTGACTTTGCCGTGCAGCACATACCAGTCGCTGCCGCCCTCCGAACGGTGGAAGGGCCATTCCATGTCGATACGCACGGGAAGCCCATGCAACGTAACACCGGTAAAAGTTTTGTCTGCCATGGGGAATCAGGGTGGGCCGGACTCGGTCACAGAAAATCCATTGCGCGAGCCGACGCTGAAAACATTATGCCGCAGGACGGTCAACTTGGTAAGTTGGCGTCCCAAACTTACTGACAGGTGACACTGAATTTCAACGACGACGGAGACTGCATGCTTGGCTTGAACAGTGTCGTGCCGGCAGTGGTCGGCGGCTGATTGTTCTTGCTGGTAATAATGCGCGACGTCTGCCACAACGTCTGAGGCGCGTCGCTCGAACGATGGATGCAGCTTACCTCCCATAGCGAATCATCCGCCGCCGTGGGCGTGCTCCAGCCTTTGCACTCCGGGCGCCAACGAGTTCCGGCATTTTCCACCGAAGCCCAGGTGTAGAAGAGATAGGTATCCAGCGGAGTGACGGTCGCATCGCCCATCATGTCGAGCCGGTACTTCCCCGGCGCGAGGATTTTGCACGAGGCGCTGCGAATGACGACCTTGGGAGCAGCGTTTTCTGTCGCAGGAGTTGCCGTGGCTGATGCCGCGGCAGACTGGTTGGGAGCGCCTTTGTCAGCAGCCGCTTTCTCGGCAGCAGCCTTCAAGGCAGCCTGTTTGGCTACGGCCCGTTGGGCGGCCCGTTCTTTCGCCCAGTCGGCATCTGCAGTATTGGCCGCAGCCGGCGAGGCTGGAGCAGCCGCCTCCGCAGCCGGCGGTTGATCGGCCACCAGCAGGTCGATCTTGCCGTTGACCTTCACTCTTTCCCCCGCCTGTGGGAACTGCTGCAGGACGGTGTCGCGAGCTACGCCTGCGCGGGCCTGCCGCTGCACGTCGCCGACCACGAGCTGATGCTCTGCTAATGTGTGCAGCGCATTGTCCAGCATCTGGCCGGTAACGGTGGGAACTTCGACCTGGGCGGTAGCTCCCGAAACCACCAGGTCAACTGCCGTCCCGCTTTTCACGCGTTCGTCCGATGGAGGATATTGACTGAGAACAAGGTTAGGGTCGACGGTAGAATCCTGCCGCACCGTGGTTTGTCCGACTTTCAGATGGGACGCCTGCAGCTTGGAAGTGGCCAGGGCAATCGTGTCGCCCCGGAGATCGGGAACGGTGACTTGCCGATTGGCAAAGAAGTACGCCGCGAGGGCGAGTGCAACAACGCCTATCGCCGCCACCATAAGCAACGTGAGCGGCTTCTTGCGATTGGGCGAGGAGCCGGACGGAGTTAGCGCGGCTACGGCCTGCGGATCCGCGTCGACGGCCGACCGGCTAGCCGCAGCCCATCCGGCGGGATCTACCACGGGCTTCAGAGGCTCGGTCTTCTCAATCTTCAATTGGCGGCGCAGCGCGCTAACCAGGAGTTCCAGGTCGGAACTCCAGCGCGCATGTGTCAGCTCGACACAATTCCGGTAAGCCAGATCGTGCAGGTCCTCGGGAAGATCTTCGGGACGCGGCATCTTGGCTCCGCGCACGAGAATGGGAATGACGGGGATATCGCGGCGCAGCGCCGACGCAGTTTCCAGGCGAACGAAGTCGGTTGGATCATCGAGACGACGGTTCCCGTTGTCGTCCTTCGCATCGACCCAGTTCTTGCCGATGATGGCGAGCAGCACACCGCAAGTAGCAACGCTCTCGTCAATCACTTTGCGGAAGTCGCGGCCGGCTTCGATAGCGGCGACGTCCATGAAAACGGAGTTTTCGCCGAACTCGGAAACCAAGTCGTCAAACAGGCGACCGGCTTCGCCTTCGGTGTCATTACGCCGATAACTGATGAAGATAGAGCGCAAGCTGATCGGTCCTCGCCCCGACTGGAGTTAGCTGGCATGAACGTATCCGGATTTCGGGACTGGGTCAAGAAAGTTAATGGCAGAAGGGCGGGTTCACCACGGAGGCACGGAGGACACCGAGAAAACCGTTTTCCTTTTGCCTTACCTCGGTCTCCGACGTGATGAAGATTCCGGCGGCAGAGACTGAGCCGGTCATTGCAGGTTGCGGACGCTCAGGGTTGTTTTGCAGCGACGACGTGAAGAGTCAGCGTATTTGATTGCACGTGGGATGGCTCCTTCCCGATAGCCCCATAACAGTACTGCGTCTTCAGATCTTCCAAGTACGCAAAAGCAGTCCACTCGCCTGTGACCCTGTACGTTCCCGGCGGTAACCGATAATCGGTGAGATTCTGCTCGGCCGTAACGACCGATCCAACGGCGATCTTCGGCGCGCACGGTCCAGAGAAGTTACAAGACAAGTCGCCATCGACCTGATCGAACCTCTCACCCTTCGCGTTGACAACCGTCCTCTCCGCCCAGTTACACGAAGGCAACGTCATGGCATTGTTTGCTCGAATGTTCCAAAACGCGACGTGAAGTGGAATAACTTCTCCGACACCGTACGTGGTCTTGTCTAGGCCGATGCTGAGGGCCAGTCCGTCCACCTCTGCCCCCCAGTTGCGAAGCATCCTTTTCGGATCGCCGACGCGGTATTGGAAGGTGCCGGACTGCGCCATGAGCCGCCATGCATCCTTCTCGGAGCTGGTCGAGGAATATTGAAGAAATTGCAGTGAGTGCTGATCGCCTATGCTGGTGTCGGATAAGTTCGGCAGCCGG
Source organism: uncultured Acidobacteriaceae bacterium (assembly GCA_963780495.1). Classification (GTDB taxonomy): domain Bacteria; phylum Acidobacteriota; class Terriglobia; order Terriglobales; family Acidobacteriaceae; genus Bog-257. The sequence continues at coordinate 105,258 of CAWACF010000019.1, read as the reverse complement.
ACCCTGAGGATCGTGGCATCAGGCTCAATGGCGGCAACCGTACAGCCCCAGTCTGCTTCTCCTCCCAGTTGTCTGTAGTAGTTGTTACCGCGAGAATCGCGATCATCCAGAAAGATCGAAGGGCAGCGCTTTCCAACTTCCAGCGGCTCCTTCGTAGGCATGGTTACATCGACAACGAGATCTTCCCCGGGATAGTACATGGTATTAGCCCCCGACATCCGGAGCTTGCCGAAGCTGGCAGGATTCGCGCTGCCGAGGTAAGGGTCGCGTCCGGGGGTTAGTGACGTGAAATCCGCCACCGAACATACCTGTGGGGAGGGCGCAGAAAAGAGAAGCGATACTGCCGTAGATTGGGGTTTATTCGGAAAGTAGAGAACTACCTCCATGCCGCCTACTGGGACGCAAGCTGGGCCGTCCGTCTGCGGAGAATCTTTCCATTGCACGCTCACGTGCGAGTATTCACCTGGCGCCAAGACAACGAAATGAGTGCTGCTTGGACCGTCTGAGTGCGTGCAGTTTTGGCATGTCTTCACCGGATATGTCATTGTTTGCCCATTCCAAAACCTAAAGATGGGTTGGGCGCCGCGTACTCTACACTTCTGACTAGAACTATTTTTCACTTCCACAATGGCAACGACGTCGGCGTTATTGCCGTTGCGATGTAACGACAGGTTCGATTCCAGTTTGGAGGCTTCGCAGTCAGGAAGGGTCTCCTCGGCACTGCGATCGAACCAGGACTGCATTACCTGTTCGTGGTTTTCAACTTCAGGCAGAACTGTTTGTGCCGTCGTTGAATTCTGCGAAAGCGCAGACAGGCAGAGTCCAGTGCCGACAACGAACACTGCTGCGGGTATAAGGAGGCGGCGCGCCATTCAAAGGGGAACGCGGGCAGCAACGAAACTTACAGTCATTTCGTCACTACCAAATCGCAATCAATATAGCATTGGGGGAAAAGCAAAGTTGTCCGAGGGCGCCCGTTCATCTCCATTTCGAGCAACCTGGGCTCTTTATCTCCGTGCTCTCCGTGCCTTCCGCGGTCAAATCCTCCTCCAACTCCCATTTACAATCGGACACGCATGTCTTTTCGCTTCGAGATTGAGGCTCGCGAGGACAAGGCTCGCGCCGGACGCTTCTTCACGCCCCATGGCGAAGTGCAGACGCCTGTGTTCATGCCGGTCGGCACCGTTGCCACCGTGAAAGGTGTGCCGCAGGACTTGTTGGAAGAACTGGGCGTCCAGATTCTGCTGAACAACACCTATCACCTCTATCTGCGCCCCGGCGTCGAGATGGTGCGCAAGCTTGGCGGTGTGCAGAAGTTCATGGCGTGGGACCATCCTATCCTCACGGACTCTGGCGGGTTTCAGGTATTCAGCCTCAGTGATCTGCGCAAGGTGACTGAGGAAGGTGTGATGTTCCGCTCGCACCTTGACGGATCGTCGCACTTCTTCAGTCCGGAGAGCGCGATTGCGGCGCAGATCGGACTGGGCGCCGACATCATCATGGCCTTCGACGAGTGCACCGAGCATCCGGCGGAATATGCGCGGACCAAGGCCTCGATGGAGTTGACGCTGCGCTGGGCCGTGCGCTGCAAGAAGTATTTCGAGGAACACAAGCACGAGGTGCCGTGGTTTAACGACCTAAGACTTATCTCGCAGTGGAAAGAATCGCAGATCCCTCGGCTCCGCAGCTCCGCTGCTCCGCTCGGGATGACAAATCAAGGAGATGCTGCAGAAGCTGCGCCCTTTCAAAGTCAAAATCCCCGCCCTGGCCCAACAGACGGGCTAGGATGGGGCACCCGGACGTTCGATGGGAGTTCGACCCCTCCTCCCACTGCACCGTCAATCCCGCAAGAAGGTCGGACACAAACCCTCTTCGGAATCGTGCAGGGCGGCATGTTCCCGGACCTGCGTCGCGAATCGGCGCAGCGGACCGTCGAGCTCGACTTCCCCGGCTACGCCATCGGTGGCCTTAGCGTTGGTGAGCCGCGTCCGATGACCTACGAAATGGTGGACAACGCCATCCGCTACCTCCCGGAAGATAGGCCGCGATACCTGATGGGCGTGGGCACTCCGGAAGAAATTGTGCATTACGTCGCGCAGGGCGTGGACATGATGGACTGCGTACTGCCGACACGGGCAGCGCGCCACGGTCTGCTGTTTACTTCCGAAGGCCGCATCACGATCAAGAACGCGCGTTTTGCCGCCGACGAAGGGCCGCTCGATCCGGCTTGCAGCTGCAAAGTCTGTGCCCGGTACTCGCGGGCGTACCTGCGGCATCTTTACTCGTCGAACGAGTTGCTCGCACAGGTGCTGAACACCGTACACAACCTGGCCTATTACCTTGACACCATGCGTAAGGTGCGGCAAGCTATACAGCTTAGGAAGTTCGCGAGTTTTCTCGCCGGCGTCCGGCCACCGCATCTCGTTTCCCAGCCCGCTCAGAGTCGTAGCGGATCGCAATCTCCGGAGATTTGAAGCGTTTCCAGGGCAAGCTGCATAAGGGAATTCACCGGAGCGACGCAAGAATTGCGCCTAAGGGAGTGCCGGTTTGCGGAAAAGCGCGATAAAATAACAGATCAAGGGAAAAACCTTCTGAGCTCGCGCTGCAGTTTGGCCCAAGCCAAGTAACAGACGACGCATGTACCGCTGCGGCGGCGCGCGTTCGGCCAGAGATCCTGGTATTCAGTTGGAAGTCCCCGAACATCCCAGCCGGGGTCGCCACCTCGCCCGTATTTGGCGAGGAGTAGTGAGATAGTGCCCCGGACGCAAGGGATGCAGTAGACCGTTGCCGTAGTCTGCATGTAGTTGTCCGGCAGCGTTAGAGCAGTTTTCTGGAAAATTTCGCAGTCGAGTTCGTGCCGCAATGCGCGAACTCACGAAAGTCACAATGGTTAGATTGGCAGCTTTGTTTGCTCAGGGTGGTATAGCCGGCTCGGCGCCCATCCTGATGATGGTTGCGATCTTCGCAATCTTCTATCTTCTCCTGATCATGCCGCAGCAGCGCCGCCAGAAAAAGTGGCAAGCCATGCTGTCGCAGATCAAGTCGGGCGACCGGGTCGTCACCAGCGGCGGTCTCACCGGTACTATCATGTCGGTGAAAGATGATGTGGTCGTCCTGCGACTGCCCCCTGACAACATCAAGGTTGAAGTTACCCGCGCCTCGATCGTTACATTGACGACCGCCGAGGGCGAAAAGTCTTAAGGTTGCTGTTTCTCATGAACAACAAGAATCTCCTTGCCAAAACAGTTTTGATCGTCGCGGTGCTGATCGTCTTTCTCTTCGGCATCACCGGCATTCCGAGCAGCTTCACTGCACAGGGCTTCAAAGATTCCCTGTTGAAGCGCATTCACCTGGGACTCGATTTGAAGGGCGGCACCCACCTGATTCTTCAGGTGCAGGTGAACGATGCCATCAACGCCGATACTGACCGCGCCGTCGAACAACTGAAAGACTCGCTGAAGTCGGCCAACGTTGCTTTCGGTGAGATCACGAAGCCAAACCCGCAAACGAACCCAGAAGTGATCGAAATCAAGGGTGTGCCTCCGGAGGCTTCTGGCGATCTGCGTCGTGTGGTGACTGACAAGTTCGGCGACTACGACCTCACCTCCGGCGCCCAGAACACCTGGTCGCTGACCATGAAGCCGTCGGTTGCAACCGATACCAAGAAGAAGGCAGTGCAGCAGGCCATCGAGACCATCCGCAACCGAATTGACCAGTTGGGTGTCTCCGAGCCGGTCATCCAGGAGCACGGTCTGGGCGACTATCAGATCCTGGTGCAGTTGCCCGGTGTCGACGATCCGGCGCGCGTTAAGGAGATCATGCAGTCCACCGCCATGCTGGAGATCCGGCAGGCGGTCAATGGCCCTTACCCGAGCGAGCAGGCGGCGATGCAAGCCAACAACGGCGTGCTTCCTCCCGACACCGTCCTGATGAAGGGTACGAACGGTTCGCACGGCCAGGATCAGGCTGCCGACACCGATGTTTACTGGCTGATCAGCAAGACGGCCGCCGTCAGCGGCAGTGATCTGCGCTCGGCCGACTCGAACCAGGACGAAAACGGACGGCCCGACGTTAACTTCACCTTGACCGGTGAAGGTGGACGGCGTTTCGCGGCATTCACTGGCGCGCACGTTGGCGACAAGCTGGCGGTAGTGCTCGATGGACGCGTCAAGTCGGTGGCCACGATCCAGGAGCAGATTCACGACACCGGCCGCATCACCGGTTCATTCAGTCAGCAGGAGACGCAGGATCTGGCTCTGACGCTGCGTTCCGGTGCGCTTCCGGCAGGTATCAAATACCTGCAGGAAGTCACAGTTGGTCCGTCGCTGGGTGCTGACTCGATTCGCGAAGGCGTACGCGCTGCGGTAATCGGCATGGTGGCTGTCATGGTCTTCATGCTCTTCTACTACCGAGCCGCCGGAATCAATGCCGACTTGGCGCTGGTCCTGAACCTGGTAATTCTGTTGGGCTTCCTCGGATTCAGCGGCGCGACACTGACTCTGCCGGGAATTGCCGGAGTCATCCTGACCGTCGGTATGGGCGTGGATTCGAATGTGCTGATCTTCGAGCGCATTCGAGAAGAGTTGCGACATGGTAAGACGCCGTCTTCGGCGGTGGACCAGGGTTTCGCTCACGCCTGGACAACGATTTTCGATACTCACGTCACTACCATCGTTTCGGCCGTCATTCTGTTCCTGTTCGGAACCGGACCGGTCCGCGGATTCGCCGTGACCCTGAGCGTCGGTCTTCTGGCTAACCTGTTCACCGCGGTCTTCGTTTCACGCGTGATCTTCGAAGCCGTTCTCAACCGCCATCAGCGTGGCGAGGCATTGAGCATTTAAGGGTGATCTCCACGCCTCGGGCGGACTTTTCACCACGGAGGCACGGAGAACACAGAGGGAATACAAGTTGAGTGGGGATGAAACAGCAGTCGCCGAGATTAAGCATGCCGACTTGGGCGAACTGCTGGAAGCGGACCTCACCAGCAACATCATTGCGGCAGCCATTGACGTGCATCGCGAACTTGGGCCCGGGTTGCTGGAATCGGCGTATCAGGCCAGCATGTGTCACGAACTGGCGCTAAGAGGTATTCCGTTCCGTTCGCAGGTGGAGTTGCCGGTCGAATACAAGGGAGTCCGGCTGGATTGTGGCTACCGTATTGATTTGGTCGTCGACAATCGTGTTTTGGTCGAACTCAAGTCTGTTGAACGTTTTATTGCCGTTCATGAAGCGCAGTTACTTACGTATCTCAGGCTGAGTCGATTGCATGTCGGTCTGCTGATCAATTTCAACGTGCCCGCTCTGAGGCGAGGCATCTTACGACGAGTTTTGTGATTTTTGATCTCCGTGTCCTCCGTGCCTCCGTGGTGAAATTCCCCGGATGGCCCGGAAGAAAATGGTAGTGAGGGGCTTACGGTGGAGTTATTTACCAACACCAACATCGATTTCCTTGGCAAGAAGTGGTATTTCCTTGCCTTCTCTCTGATCTTCAGCGTTGCCGGAATTTTCTCCATGCTGTTCTGGCACCACATTCCGCTGGGCGTTGAGTTTCGCGGCGGAACCCTGGTTTACGTGAAGTTTGCGCAAGCGCCAAACGTTGACCAGATTCGCGCTGACATGAATCGCGCCGGCCTGCACGATCCCAAAATTCAGCCCTACGGTCCGGCCGCTAATAACGAAGTTCTGGTTGATCTTGGTCTCCAGGAGACCAGCGAGGCGGCGCTCGATCAGGGCAAGAACACCATCATTCGTGCTCTTGAACCCCAGAACGCGGCCACCGGCAAGCTCGATCTGAACAATACCGGCGAAGCCAGCCTGGAGCAGTACTTGATGCAGAAGGACCCACTGCACCTGGGCACGGATGCTCAGCAGCGCTACTCCGCCATCGCCCACCAGATTGACGACTTCCGGAACAAAGAGCGCGGCGGCATCCTCAGCTCGGTTGCCGACCTGAACGGCATTGTCCCACCCGAAGTCGTTAGCCAGTTGCAGCAGGACTTCTTCACGTCCGGCTTCGTGGTTCGCAACGTGGAGATCGTCGGACCGCAGGTCGGTTCACAGTTGCGCCATCAGGCCATTATGGCGACCCTGTATTCGCTGGCCGGCATGCTGGTCTACCTCTGGTTCCGCTTTGAGCTGATTTACGGTGTCGGCGCCGTGGTCGCCTGCTTCCACGACACCATCATCACCGTAGGCTTCTTCTCGCTCTTGGATAAGGAAATCAGCTTGACGGTCATCGCCGCCATCCTGACGCTGATCGGTTACTCGATGAACGATACTATCGTCGTCTTCGACCGAATTCGCGAAAACCTGAAGCTCATGAGGCGCGAATCGCTCTCCGACATCGTCAATAAGAGCATCAACCAGACGCTGAGCCGAACCATCCTGACTTCCGGCCTGACGTTCCTGACGGTGCTCTCGCTGTATGTTTTCGGCGGCGAGGTATTGCGTCCATTCTCGTTGGCGCTGGTGATCGGAATCCTCATCGGCACGTACTCGTCGATCGCGATCGCGGCTCCAATGCTGGTTGCTTACCAGGACTGGCGGAGCAAGAAGGCCGGACAGGCCACAGCAGAACGTCTGGCCCCAGCCCGCGGCAGGAGCAACGACAATAAGGCCAAGATGAAGGTCAAGGCGTAAGCGCTCAAGTCCGTCTGGTCAGCGTTCCCGATCTGGGAAGCTGACCAGACCTAGGAAATTGTCCCGATTCAGAATCGTCCCGTTCCTGCCCTTCGCCTAACCCCTTCTCAAAGCATAGATTTACGTGACTCTGTGCAATAGCCTTTGCGGGGGTGTATACTTCGGCTCGCCATCTCCCGGCCGCCATTCTCGTCATCAGTTGTTCCCCCGGGGCCCAAAAAATCGTGCGGCTGCTTTGCTTTTCAGGGCACAAATACCGACAAGCCGGTGTCTAAGTAATCCAGAGAGTTCTTCGGAGAGACAGGTATGTTTGAAGACAGCCTCGTAGAATCGGGAGGCAGGATTAAGACCAAACGTGGGGCGACCACGGTTATCTCCTTTATCTTGGAGTTCTTGTTCCTGGGCATATTGGTGTTGCTGCCTTTGATTTTCACTGAGGCGCTGCCGACCAAACAGCTCATGACCTTGATTACCGCGCCGCCTCCACCTCCACCGCCTCCACCACCTCCAGCTGCGACTCCGGTCGTGGTTAAGAAGATTCAAAGCGAACTGGACAATGGCCAGCTGCGCACCCCGACCGCCATTCCGAAAAAAGTACAGATGCTCAAGGAAGATGAGCCCCCGCCGTCCGCCGGTCCTGCCGGCGTCGTGGGCGGCGTTCCCGGTGGAGTTCCGGGAGGCACCATGGGCGGCGTTCTGGGAAGCGTGATGAGCAGCGTACCGACGGCTGTCCCGAAAGTCGCGACCCCGACGCGCGTGCGCGTATCACAGGGAGTCTCCCAGGGACTGCTGGTCCACAAAGTTACGCCGCAGTATCCGCCCTTGGCGAAGCAGGCGCGCATTCAGGGCGTAGTTGTGCTGCAGGCCTTGATCGGCAAGGATGGCAGCATCCAGAACTTGCATGTGGTAAGTGGCCATCCCATGCTGACCAACGCCGCTCTGGAAGCTGTAAAGGAATGGAAGTACAAGCCCTATTACCTGAATGGCGAACCGGTCGAGGTGGAAACCACGATCAACGTGAACTTCAGTTTATCGGGTGAATAGGCTCCGCAACGAACCGACATTTGCATCTAAGTTTCAGACCGGTGCTGCTGTTCGGGGTAGCAGCACCGGCCTGATTGAAGGCAGGTAAGCTGCACACGCCCCAAAAAGCCCAGTTCCCCGTAAGTTTTGGGCTTTACGGCTCGTATCACCGCAGGAACCAAGTGTTCTGCTGTAACCAAAGCTCCGAGGAGGAAAAGTCAACTCATGTTCCTAGCTAACTTAGCTACCTATGCCATCAGCCACGTACCCACGGCTGCCACCTGGATCTTCCAGGAAGCCCAGGTAGGTTGGGATCCCGTCTCTCTGTGGAGACAGATGGGTATCCTGGCGAAGATCGTCGTCGTCATCCTGTTCATCATGTCAGGTTGGTCGATCGGCGTGATGATTGATCGTGCGATGGCGTTCAGCGCCGCCCGCAAGCAGTCGCGTGCCTTTGCTCCCGCCGTTGCCGGCGCCCTGCGCGAAGGCAAAATCGACGAAGCCATCAAAGTTGCCGAGCGCAACAAGAAGAGCCACCTGGCCAAGGTTGTCACCGCCGGCCTGCAGGAATTCAAGGCCCACGGCGATTCCACCGACATTCCGGGTGAGCAGATTGAAGCCTCCAAGCGCGCCCTCGAGCGTGCCGAAGCTATCGTTCACGCCGAGTTGAAGCGCGGCCTGGGCGGTCTGGCTACCATCGGCTCGACAGCTCCCTTCGTCGGACTGTTCGGTACCGTGGTCGGCATTTTGAACGCGTTTAAGGAAATTTCGACCCAGAAGGCTACCGGTCTGGGCGCCGTCGCCGGCGGTATTTCAGAAGCGCTGGTGACCACCGCTATCGGACTGTTCGTCGCGATTCCGGCCGTCATGATGTTCAACTACTTCACCAACAAAGTGGAAGCTTTCGACGTGGAAATGGATAACAGCTCCAGCGAGCTGATCGACTATTTCCTGAAGCGTCGCAGCGTCCGCCGGTAACTGGAGAAGCTCGGCTCGAACAGCTGAGGCTGTCTCCAGCCGACGGGAGGTTGAACTTTTATGGCACTGAACGTACGCAACGAAGGCGTCAAGGTCAATTCGAACATCAACGTCACTCCCATGGTGGACGTGATGCTGGTGCTGTTGATCATCTTCATGGTCATCACGCCCATGCTGCAGAAGGGCGTGAGCGTCGACATGGCGAAGGTGAATAATCCGTCGCCGATGCCCGACGCCGACAAGGATGATGCTCTACTCGTCGTGGTCATGCGCGACGGGCAGATTTACTTCGGCACCGACCGCGTCACGCTGGATGACCTCACCAACAGGGTGAAAGACCGCTTGGCCAATAAAACGGACAAGACTGTTTTCATCCGGGCGGACATGCGCACCAAGTACGGCAACGTAGTGGACGTGGTCGATAACGTTCGCTCTGCCGGAGTGGATGATGTGGGTTTATTGACCGAGCAAACCAAGACAACACCAGCGAACACGAAGCCGCCAGCGGGCGGTGCAACCTCGGGCGCTGGGGCCCAGTAGGAGCTCACAATGGGAATGGCAATCGGAGGGTCCAGCGGGCCCTCAGCCGATATCAACGTAACCCCGCTGATTGATGTGTTGCTGGTGCTGCTGATCATCTTCATGGTGATCACGCCCTTGACCCCGAAAGGTCTGGATGCGCTGGTTCCCCAGCCGCCCAAGGACAAGCAGCAACAGCAGCAGAATAACGACCGCACGATTGTTGTGCAGGTCCTCAAAGGGCCCGGCGATCAACCGGCGCTCAAGATCAACCAGGACGACGTGACGTGGGAGAACCTGGAAGGCCGTCTCAACGACATCTTCAAGACCCGCGCTGAGAAAGTCATGTTCGTCAAGGCTGATACGGATCTGCCCTTCAACGATGTGGCCCAGGTCATCGACATCGCGCACGCCGCCGGTGTCGACAAGGTAGGACTGATTACCGCCAAGATCGAAGCTGGCGGGTAGTTTCCCCGGCCGTCCGCACTTGCGGAAGCTGTGGGCAGTATAGGAACGTGATTCGGGCTACACTCCTCTTTCCCTGAGCGCGGGACGTCAAACACGTCCCGCCGCCCATGGGACCCGAACAACGCAACGGAGAGTGATACCAGACATGAACAAGAGCGGACGGGTACTGACGGTACTTGCTGTTCTGCTCGCGATGCTCTCGACAGTCGGCTGTAACAAGCTGAGAGCGCGCGATCAACTCAACAAGGGCGTCCTGGCTTATAAGAACGCGAAATACGAAGACGCAATCGAACATTTTAAGAACGCGGTTGATCTTGATCCAAGTTTGACCAATGCACGTCTTTATCTGGCGACCGCTTACATGGGACAGTACATCCCGGGCGCCGACTCGCCGGACAACAATCGCTACGCCGAACAGGCCATTGAAACTTTCAAGTCGGTGCTAGACCAGCACCCTCCGAAAGAGCAGCAGATCCATAGCCTGAAGGGCATCGCCTCGATGTACTTCCAGCAGAAGAAATTCGATCAGGCACGGGAGTACTACCAGAAGATCACGGAACTGGATCCAAACGATCCCGAGACCTACTACTCGCTGGCTGTTATTGACTGGATGCAGGCTTATCAGCCCGATCAGAAGGCCCGTGCGGAACTCGGCTTGAAGCCTACCGACGAGTTGAAAGACAAGAAGGCTTGCGAAACCCTGAAGACCGCCAACGCCGAAAAGGTCGAGGACGGCATTCAGAACCTGCAGAAGGCGCTGCAACTTCGTCCCGACTACGACGATGCGATGGCGTACTTGAATCTGCTTTACCGCCAGCGCGCCGAGTACGAGTGCGATAATCCCGATGCGCGCAAGGCCGATCTGAAGACTGCCGACGACTGGGTCGACAAGACCATGGCTACGAAGAAAGCCAAGGCCGAGAAGGCCGGTCCCAGCGGCATCGTCACCACCGAAAGTACGCAGTAAGCCGCTAGACGAATTCTTTCACTCACGCCCCTCCCGTTGGAGGGGCTTTTTTGTTGCTCAACAACCGGGAATAGCCGTCGTCGAAAAAACTGTATTTCCGAAGCGCCCTGAGACTACGGCATTGCCCCGGGCGCCGGAGCTCCGCCGGTCGGCGGCACTGATTCCTGCGGTGGCTTCGGACCTTGTGGGCTTGACGAGGGCGCCGCTGGCGGACTTTGTGCCGGTGGAGGAATCTGGCCTGATGGGGGCGCCGACGGCTTTGGCTCTTCGAACCTGGCCGCGTCGATCGGCACATTCTGCTTCACCTCATCAATCTGGATCGTGAACGCTCCGCTGGGACGCGCGATGGTCCAGCGGTACGGCGTTTTCACTCCATCCACTGCCCGATAGTCCGTGAAGTCCACCTGGGTCGGATTCAACCCCAGCGGCGTATCGGCGTAATGCACCATGCGCAGCAGCAGTCCCGAGCTCTTATCGAAGTAGAACTTCACCGGCGGCTCACCCTTGACTATGCCCAGCACCACATCGGTTTCGTGGTCGCCGACCTTCTCCGCACTGTCTTTCAGCTTAAGTTCGCTGAATTGCTGTTGCAGCAGGTTAGGATAAAAGGCTTCGGCATCGAGCCTGGCGGCGAGTTGGTCGGACGATGACATTTCGCGCAGCGGACGGCCCGGGAACGACAGCCATCCTCCCTGGCCGTTATAGGCCGTCACACTGTCACCCTTGGGCGTGTGCATCACGGAAACCCGCTTGTCGGGAGCCTGCGTATAGATGCTGATCGGCGTCGCCGGACCGTCGGGCATGAGGGCCTTGCCTGTCTCCACCCGCGACGAAACCTTGGCCAGCGCAGCTTGACCACCCAAAGCTTGAATGTATTTCGCCAGGACAGGACCGGCGGATGGCATTTCAGCCGGAGTCAGGTTGCGCTCGTGCTGCGGCATGGCTTCCGGCTTAGGCCCTTCGGCCAGAATCGCCGGGATGGCCTGTGGATGCGGCGATCCGCGATGACAGGTGTTGCAGGTGACCTCGCGCTCGCCTTCGAAGTTGTTCTGGTTGATGGCGAACATCATCTGCATCATCTTGCGCGCGACTTTCTTTTCCTTCTTGTCGTCCTTGTCGAACTCCATCTTGCCCGCGTTTTCGACATGGCAGAAGTCGCACTCCACACCTAAAGACGCGGAGATGAACTGCATCGAAGGTATCAACCGGTCAGATGGGATCTCCTTCAGCACCTGGACATTCTTGAACTTCTTGCCGGCAGTTTCCCCGGGCGCAGTGGATGGTGCGGATTGTCCATGGGCGGATTGTGCGTAAAGGCCGGCAACTGCTCCGGCGAGAATCAATACGGCAAGTCCAGTCATCTCCAAAGCGAAGCTCGCCCTATGACCGGTCAAGACCTGGGTTTGTTTTTGCAAGCGCCATCCCCTCCAAGTTGAGTATTGGAAGTCTAACAAACCACCGTGGACTGGAGTTGACGGCCTAGTTTACGATAACGCCTGTTCACAACAGTTGACGCGGTAAGGCATGATAGTCACATCGTGATGCGCTCGGTTTTTGTCCTTCATTCGCCGCTGTCTCCTACCGCAGCGTTGAGTGCCCTCCGAAGTGCCGTTGATGAGGAGCACAGGACGCTATTTTCGCTCTCCGGCTATAAGGGTGAGAAACCCGTGCTAGGAGACATCGAGTCCAGCCAGTTTCGAGTTCAGAAGCGACGTTATAGCCGCAATGACTTTGCGGGGCATTTCTATGGGCGCATTCAGGCCGAATCAAGTGGTAGCCGAATTGAAGGCTATTTCGATTGGCCGAAGTGGGCGCGATGGTATATGCGGATTTGGCTCTCATTTGCCGTTCTAGTCGGCATCCCGATATTTGCTGAGACGGTTTGGAACATCGGTAGCGGGAAGACTCAGTGGGCAAATGATTGGGTCGGAATAGTCGTACCTCCGGTATTGATACTCTTTGGATTAGTGATGCCAAAGATTGGGCGTCTTTTCGGTAAGAAGGACAGGCGGTTTCTGGTTGAATATGTCCAGCACAGTCTCATGGCACAACCCGAACAGCCGATGGACTTTAGCTGAGCGCCTGACTTGTAACTGTTGATAAATCGCCATAGCACAAGTAACCGGGCTGGTGTAGGATTGCTTGCCGTAACGCCTGTTCAGGTAGCTAAGCGGATGTCCCCCCGAGGCACTCTGCTTTGCAAGAACCTGGCGGAACCTCGGATAAATCGCAGAATGAAACTCCTTTTACCCTTGGCTCTAGCCCTCGGTTCCTTCAACGCGGTGGCGCAAATTCCCACAGCCCTCACGACTGATCCGCCGGCCCGCAAAACCGATCCGGCAACCATGGGCGACCTGGCGATTCCGAGCCATGGAGCGATGATGAACGGCATCATCTATATCGCCGGAGGTGCGGGGCCGCACCCGACGGTGATTCTCCTTCACGGATTTCCCGGCGGCGAGTTGAATCTCGATCTGGCGCAGTCCATCCGCCGCGCTGGATGGAACGTTCTCTTCTTCCACTACCGTGGGTCGTGGGGAAGCCAGGGAGCGTTCTCCTTCGCTAATTCGATCGAAGACACGCAAGCCGTGCTCTCCTGGGTTCGTGATTCGCAGAACGCCAAGAAGTATCGAATTGATCCGGAGCGAATCGTTCTTATCGGCCACAGCATGGGCGGATTCATGGCGGCGGCTGCGGGGCGCGACCCGAAGGTGATGGGAGTGGCCATGCTCGCCGCCTGGAACATCGGCGCTCATGCCAGGCATGTCGACGATCCGGCGAAGGTGAAAAGCCACCTGTCGAATCTTCTGCCGCTTTCCGGCTGCACAGCCGATACCCTGTATGCCGAGGTACAGTCGCACAAAGACGACTGGGACTACAACCTCTTCATTCCCCAACTGAAGATGCACCCGGTGCTGGTGATCTCTGCCGACGACAACTTCCACGACGAAAACGATGCCTTTGTCTCCGCTATGAACTCTGCGGGGGCGACGCGCATCCTAAGCATCCACCTTCCAACCGATCACCTTTTCGACGATCACCGCATTGCACTTCAGATCGCGGTATTGGACTGGTTGAATACCTTGAATCCGTGAGAGCTGCACGCAGTGCGATACTGGTTGGCGTAATATCCCCTTACCGTAGTTGGGGGAATGAATCGGCACGACCGGAGATCTCGGCTGTGAGGTGTTGTGGCACGAACCCCGTCCCGCGACTGCGGGACGACTCAGCTTAGCCCAGGACCTCCGCTGCGCTCCATCCTGGGCTATCGTGACGCCGCCCTCCGGGTTTAACCTTCGTTGATCGAACACACGCGCCAGACGGGCGATGGCCCTAGCTTAAGGTCTCGTTTTCACACTACCCGCGATTACCCTGCCCCTCCACCTGATTACGAAAGTACAGTGCGCGGCGATTGTACTTTCGTAATCTTGACCAATCTGCATGACGCGTTAACATCGTGATGTTAGGTTGGGATACGCCTTGCCCCGGCGGTCCCTTTCCTGCGTTTTGTCCGGGGGTAGGTGGGTGTCGGTGGTCACGGGCCATGCTTTTGTTTCTGCTGTCTACTCCTACCTCTGTATCTCTCATCCAGACAGCGTAAGTCCCTGCCGCTCAAGATTTTGCCTGCAACTCGCACGCATCCAAGATTTTGCGGACCGTCTCCAGTGTTTTCAAGAATTTACAAGCCACACCGGGGGTGGGGTGACCGCTGGCCGAAGCCCGCTCTGGATCGTAAGGATGGCTTGGACGCGGCCCCCTAGCTGGGAGAACTTGTTGACGGTGGTAGCTGCCTGGCGGTGCGGACGAACCGCAGATTCCTCGACTACGGCGGCAAGAAACGCCGCCTTCGCTCGGGATGACAATTCTGCGAGGGGAACTGGACGCTGGCGGATCGAATCACGGCCCACGTTACCCGACAGAAGGCGGACGTGGGGCACCGCGGCTCTCCCCAATCTCGGTTCGAGATCTATTTCACCTGCTGCACAAAACCATTTCGGATGGTCAACCAGCCATCCCAAGGAGCACGTATTCCCATGACTTTGCCTGAAGCTAGAAATCTCAATGCCGAACAGCGCCACGACCTGATCTGCCAAATGCAAATCGTCAACAAGACGAAGACCCGGCAGTGCGAACACATTAAGACCAACGGAGAGTTCTGCGGATCGCCGGCGCTACGCGGCCGCAATTACTGCTACTTCCACCTCACCTACATTGGCCGACGCTTACGCGCCGAACGGGTCCGGGAGACGGCCGCCTCCTACGGCGTCGACGCCAGCGTGGTGCCTCTGGAGCTGCCGCCGCTGGAAGACGCCAACTCGGTGCAGATGGCGCTGATGCAGGTGATTGACGCGATCCTGCACAACCGCATCGACAACAAACGCGCGGGGCTGGTGCTGTATGCGCTGCAGACTGCGAGCTCCAACCTGGCGCGCACCGACCTCGACCAGATGAGCGGAGCAACGGTCGCCGGGGAGTATGAAGATTTCGAAGAAGACTTCGAGCTGGAAGATGCCGAGCCCGCCCTGCGCGTGGACGAAGAGCAGGAAGGCAAAGAAGACCTCGTCGCCAGGAACGCTACCATCGCCAGGATCGAAGAGCTTGCCAACGCCTGCGCGGAAGCCGATGCGGCCGAAGAGGAAGCCGCGAAAAGCAGAAAACCTGACGAGAGCGATCCGAATTTCCGGCGGGCTTCGTATCCCTGCGGCCAGTTGAGCCAGTTCTTCTGCCGCCTGAACGGGCCGCTGCAGAACGCGCCAGCCGGCGGAACGCAACAGCCCGGCGTGGTCGAACGGGAAGTCGCGAGTCAGAGATTGGAGATTGCTGCGAAGCTCAGGCCGGAGAGAGAAGAGGCGGCGTGAGAAGACAGAGGGATAGGGGATAGGCATGGTGTTGGTGTGGCGTTGGTGCCCCACGTTCGCCTTCTTTGGCTAACGTGGGCCAGCGTTCCACTCCACCCAGGTTAGCGTCTAAAGGCAGGACGCGAACTGGGGCACCAGCGCAACCGGTGCAGGCAAACTATGGTGTCACACTCACCTGTGACATTCGCACTCCTCGCCCGTGACGGATGCAGTAAAATCCAAGTTTCTGTGGATGTGTGTGCTGGCTCCCTACGTTTCGCTCCAGGTTCCGCAGAACATTCGGAAGCCGCGCTTCGCCGGTCACAATTCGGCGACCGCTTTTTGAGGCATCGTTATGTTCAAACGAGTGCTCATCGCTAACCGTGGTGAGATTGCTGTGCGCGTCATTCGCGCCTGCCGCGAAATGGGCATCGAGTCGGTGGTCGTATTCTCCGATGTCGACCGTAAGGCGTTGCATGTCCGGAAGGCGGACTACGCCTACCATATAGGTCCGGCAACTGCGAGCGAGTCCTACCTCAACGTCGACAAGATTCTGGACGTCGCCCGGCGCAGCGGCGCCGAGGCCATCCATCCGGGCTACGGATTCTTGTCCGAAAATGCGGGCTTCGCGCGCGCCTGTCGTGACGCCGGTATCAAGTTCATCGGCCCGTCGCCTGAATCGATGGAAATGATGGGCTCTAAGACGCGCGCCCGGCAGAACATGAAGCGCGCGGGCGTGCCCTTCGTGCCCGGTTCGGAGCGCGGATTAGATCTCGATGCGGCAGAGCGAATGGCCGAGCAGATCGGCTATCCCGTGATGCTCAAAGCCGCGGCCGGCGGCGGTGGCAAGGGAATGCGCATGGTCTCGTCCCGGGACGAGTTGCATTCCGCCTACGAAAACGCACGCAGCGAGGCCCAGCGCGCCTTCGGCGACAACGAAGTCTATCTCGAGAAGTTCATCGTGAACCCTCGTCACGTGGAGATGCAGATCTTTGGTGACGAGCACGGAAACGTCGTCTATCTGGGCGAGCGCGAGTGCTCGGTACAACGTCGCCATCAGAAGGTGCTGGAAGAATCGCCGTCGCCCATCGTGGACGAGGACATGCGGCGGCGCATGGGTGAGATCGCCGTGCGCGTCGGCAAGGCCGCAGGATATTACAACGCCGGTACCGTGGAGTTTTTGGTCGATCAGGCTCGCAATTTCTATTTCCTCGAGATGAATACCCGGCTGCAGGTGGAGCATCCGGTAACCGAGTTCGTTACCGGGCTCGACCTTGTACACCTGCAGATGCATATTGCCGCGGGTGAGAAGCTGCCTTTCGCACAGGAAGATATCAAGCTGCGCGGACACGCCATCGAGTGCCGCATCTATGCGGAAGATCCGGACAATAGCTTCTTCCCTTCACCGGGACAGATAACCCGGCTAATCTCTCCGTCGGGGCCCGGCATTCGGCGTGACAGCGGTATGTACGAGGGATGGACCGTTCCCCTGGATTACGACCCGCTGCTGGCGAAACTTGTCGGCTATGGTGAGACGCGTGACCAGGCGATCCATCGTCTGCTGCGCGCTCTTTACGAGTATTTCGTGGGCGGCATCAAGACCAATATTTCGCTGTTCCGGCGCATTCTGAAGGATCCGGAGTTCCAGGCGGGCAATATCGACACTGGCTTTCTCGATCGTCTGCTGGCCAAGCCGAGCAATGAAACCGATGTACGGCGGCCGATCATTGCCGCGCTCGGCGCCGCGATCTTCGCGACATTGGAACCCAAAGCAACGCTCCCGAATGGCAATGGCGCGGTGAGCAGCAACGGCAAAGGCTCGCCTCCTCCCCCGATCTCGAACTGGCGGCGCACGGCGCGCGCCGAGGCACTGCGGGAACGGTAAAGATTTTTGAATGCCAAGAGCTAGAGGCTAACGGCTAAGAGCTTCCTATGACTTACGACGTTGTAGTCGATAACAAAACGCACCAGGTTGAGCTGAAGCGCGGCGAGAAAACCTGGCTCTGCAAAGTAGACGGCCAGGAAATAGAAGTTGACGCCGAACTCACAACCCGCGACGTGCTGTCCGTGCTGGTCGGCGGCAAGGCCTATGAGATCAAGCGCGAACGCTCGCTGCAGGGCGAGCTTCACATGGTCATCGGCAGCGCACGCTACGCGGTCGACGTTCAGGATCCGCGCTCGCTGAAGACCCGGCGCGCCGTGGCCGGAACCGAAGCCGGACCGCAGAAGATCAAGGCCGCTATGCCGGGCAAAATTGTCCGTATCATGGTCGCGGAGAAAGATGAAGTGAAGGCCGGCCAGGGCATCATCGTCATGGAAGCCATGAAAATGCAGAACGAAATGAAGTCTCCCAAGGACGGCAAGGTGCAGAAGATTCTCACGGCGGAAGGCTCAGCCGTGAATGCAGGCGACACTCTGGCGATCATCGAGTAGCTGTCGCTGGTCGACATGCCGCTTTTTAGCAAGAACCACGCAGCGTTTGGCATTTCATACCGGACTGAAACAATTCCGTAAGTGCCTCTCCTATAATCTGGCCATGGCGAAGCACTGGAAGACCAAGCTGATTCACTCCGACGCAAGAATCCCGGACGGATTTCGCTCACTGAGCACTCCGGTTTATCGCGGTTCTACCGTGCTGTTCCCCGACGCTGCGGCAATAACCGACGCGTGGGACCAGTACGAGGTCGGGTACACGTACGGCTTGTACGGCACGCCGACGACGCTTGAATTGGCAGCACGTATCTGCGAATTGGAGAACGGCTATCGCACGATTATTACGCCAGGCGGTCAAGCCGCAATTTCCCTGATCCACCTTGCACTCCTCCGCGCTGGAGATCATGTGCTTCTGCCCGAGAGTGTCTATGGCCCCAACCGCAAGCTCGGCAACGACGTTCTTCGCCGCTTCGGAGTTGAAGTGTCGTACTACTCACCGACCATTGGCGGTCAGATCGCCAGACTGATCCGGCCGAACACCCGTGTCATCTGGTGTGAAAGTCCGGGCTCCATCAGCATGGAAGTTCAGGACGTTCCCGCTATTGCCGAGGCTGCACATGCTGCAGGAGCGCTTGTAGCAATCGATAACACGTGGGCTGCGGGCGTTTACTTTGACGCGTTCGGTCACGGTGTAGACGTATCTATGCAGGCGTTGACGAAATACATCGGCGGTCACAGTGATCTGCTTCTGGGCTCAGTCACCGCCAAGGACGAGAGCACATACCAGCGCCTGGGAGCGACGCAACAGTTGCTGGGATGCGCGGCATCGCCGGATGACTGCAGCCTTGCGCTGCGAGGCATGAAGACACTTGCGGTACGGCTGGAGAAGGTTGAGATCTCGGCGTTGACGATTGCACAGTGGTTGTCTAGCCGCCCGGAGGTGGAGCGCGTGCTTCACCCTGCACTAGCCTCGTGTCCTGGACATGAACTGTGGAAGCGCGACTTTAGCGGTTCGACAGGCGTCTTCTCGATCGTGTTGCGCGCGGACTTCAGCAAAGAGCAAGTGCTCCAGTTCGCAGACTCGCTTGAGTTATTTGAGATTGGCTACAGTTGGGGAGGCGTGACCAGTCTCGTGGTAGCTTACGACTTCAGCGCCTACCAAGGTCGGGCTTCGTACCAGCATAGGATCGTTCGCCTCAATATTGGTCTCGAACAGACCGAGGACCTACTCGCAGACCTGGAATTAGCTTTCAGGAGCTTGCGGCCCGATAGTCTGTCGATGTGAGGATATCGCCGCCATAGTTACAATATGAAGAAGTAGCTCTGGCGCCATATTTTCCCATTATGGAACTACCAAGTAATTCTATCGAGCCTATTATTCTTTTCCTATTTTGGGAATGTTGGCGCTTGTAGCTTTCGAGTTATAGAGTAGAAAGCACTTCTAATTAGTTCCCGTTTCGGGAATATTCCATCGCTGCTGGTAAATCCTGCGAACTTAGTTGCAACCGCTTGCATTGATCTCTCTGCACGCGAGCCTATTTTCAGCAACTTGACGCGGCAGTCGAATTGCATTTTCTAAAGCCGATGTTTCCATGATAAGGACGGCAGGGCCTTCCCAGGATTCTCGCTTGATAGGATGGGCGAGCAAATGTCGGGATTGAATAAGGTTCTGTACATACTCGGCGCCGGTTTGGTTTTGGCCTTGGCTCCTCTTGGCGCTGGAAGTCTGACGTACTTTTATTTCATTCAGTCGAGGCACCGCTTCATCGTCCGATCGTTCCGATAGGCCGTTTGGCCGACCTCGGAATGGACAGCTTCCCATGATCCGCTACGCGGGGATCAATAAGCGGGGGCGATGGGCGCGTTATCTCCGGCACCAGCACGCTGTTGCCGAAACGTTTCGATTTCTAAAACCGAAGGAGGATTTTTCCTTGAAACTACGTATCGCTTCGATCACAATCCTGCTGTTCGCTCTGGTAGCCATTCCCGCAGTGGCTCAGAATGACCTCTACGACAACGGCGCCATCAACGGTACCGTACTTGGCTGGACAATCAACTTTGGCTTCGCCGTCAGCGACCAGTTCACTTTGAGCGGCGCCTCGACGGTCAACGAGATCCAGTTCGGCGCTTGGCTGTTCCCCGGTGATACCCTCCAGTCCGCTGAAGTGTCCATCACTTCCAGCGAATTTGGTGGCACCAGCTACTACGACCAGACCGTCAGCTTCACGGGAAGCGGCTGCTTCTCGAATGGTGGCTTCAACGTCTGCACCGAGACCGGCAGCTTGGGCGCCGGCGTCAACCTGAACGCTGGCAGCTATTGGCTGAATCTGTCGAACGCCACCAGCAGCCTCGGCGATCCGGTCTATTGGGACCAGAACAGCGGCCCCTCGCTCGCTTCTGAGAGCTCCGTAGGAACGGTTCCTTCTGAGTCCTTCACCATCCTCGGCACCGGCACCACGACTCCGCCCCCGACCACGCCTGAGCCCAGCAGCATTCTGCTGCTTGGTAGCGGCCTGCTTGGTGTGGCCGGATTGCTGCGTCGCAAGCTGTTCTAATTGAATAGAGCATCCCTATAGGCGCATAAATGAAGCCGGAGCTCACGAGCTCCGGCTTTGTTCTTGCTCTCCAGCAGCTCTCGTCTCCGAACGCCCTCACTCGGCAATTCCACGTACGAGTACAAATAAGCACTATTGATTTCCGAGAAGCTGTTATATGCTGCTTCAGGTTTACCTCTCGGAATAGCAAGCGCTTCGCGATTAGGCATCTACAAAGAAAGCCTCTTCTTTACTGCTGGTACTAAGTGCGTCCTCGTAACCTCGCCTAAGCATGCTTTCACGATATAAATAAGGCGACAATGTAGTTGAATATAGGTTGTAGTCCTGGTTTCTCCAGAGTTGATGCGTCCATAGTCTGCCACAAGCGCAGCAGAACGAGCCCCATCCTCAGGAGGAAGTTTTTGAGCAAAGCAATTGCAATCGCCGCCCTATTACTCGGGCTGACGACACTATCCGCGGCAGGCACAGACTATACGATGATTCATGCGATGCCGGGATGGCAGACTTGTAACAGTTGTGCCGGAAGTGGTTCGACCCCACACTCGATCACTCAACACGTCAACACTCCTTCCATGACCGGGAACTCCACCCAGTATTGGTTGGGAGGGGGGTCGCCATATCACAATGCAATCTGGTGGAAACAACTAGGAGCCAATGCGAATGCCAGCCATTTTATCTACGATTTATATTTTTATTTGAAGACCACGGGTGCGGCACAGGCTCTGGAGTTCGACATGAACCAATCAGTGAATAATCGGAAGTTCATTTTCGGTACCCAGTGCAACATTAAAGGCTCGCATCAGTGGGACGTCTGGGACACTGCCAACGGAACATGGGTGCACACCGGAATCAGTTGCTCCCAGCCACCGTCCTATCAGTGGAACCATCTGGTGCTGGAGTTCCAACGGGTGGGTAATCAGGCTAAATTCGTCTCCGTGACTCTGAATGGGCATCAGAGCTACATCAATCGGACCTTCAATACATACGGCGTGCATGCTTCCGAGCTGAACACGGCGGTACAGCTTGACGGTGATTACAATCAGCAGAACTATTCGATGTGGGTGGATAAGATGCAGGTCACGGCCTGGTAGATCCGGCCAAACAGTCGCAGGCGAGGCGTCCGCAAAGGACGCCTCGTTAGTTTTAGGACAGATAACACCTATTTCGGCCGTGCTGCTTCGCCAGATAGAGTTGGGCGTCAGCTCTCTGCAGCAGGCTGGTCCGATCATCCGAAGGCAATGCCTGCGCGGCTCCAATGGAGACGGTCGTTCCTACAAAACTGGTCCGTGTTGCGATGACTGTTTCAGCGATGAGGAGGCGCATGCGCTCGAGAATTTTGGACGCCTGTTCAATCGTCGTCCGAGGAAGCAGCAATAGAAGTTCATCGCCGCCCCAACGGCCCAGTATGTCGACGCCTCGCGAGCAGTGAACCAAAGTCTGGCAAACGTTCTGCAGCATACGATCCCCTGCTTGATGGCCATACTGATCGTTCACTTCTTTGAAGTGGTCGAGGTCGAGAATGGAGGCGGTGAAGGGAACACCGCTCGATGCCGCGTCCTGTAACTGTTGATCGATCTGCCCTTCCAGGAAGCGACGGTTAGGAACAGATGTCAACGGATCGATAAAGACCAGCTTTTCTAATTCTGCAATCCGGAGCTTCCAATAGCTTGCTTCCCCAGTGACGCGGAAAACTTCCACTGCGCCTACGATTCTCGTACCTTCGTCGTAAATCGGAACAATACGAATCGACACAGGCACCCGGTATCCGAGTTTGTGCCTCAGGAAGACGGAGGCCTGATGAGGCTGTCCGTCCAGTAGGGCTTTCTGCAACGGACATTCGTGCCGGCACAACTCCGTTCCGCGATCATCGACGTGGAGCAGAATGTTATCCGAGCAGCAGTGCCCTGTCACTTCATCGCTCCGGTAGCCGCTGATGAAAAATGCACCTTCATTCCAGGCGACGATCCTGCGCTCGTTATCGACGAAATACGCGCCCTCAAAGAGAGAGTTCATGACATTTTCCAGGGTGCGCCACTGCGACAGACCAATCGCTGGAAACATACCTGTCATTATGCGAAGATCGGGCGGCACTCGTCCATGACGAAATGTGCAGTCTTGATAACGAATTCCCGTTTAGCTACTGGACTGCAGATCTTCGACTCTGGAAGAACTGCTCGGGATCAAAGAGCTTTTCACTTAAGGGAGGATTTATCTTGATGTCGCTGTACAATTCCTCGAAGACGACCTTCCCATCAGAAATAATCGCGACACGTTCGGCGAGCCAGCCCCCGCCTTCAACCTGCTTGTAGTCGTCGAAGCGAACGTCCTGGACGGCGCCGGCCTGCTTTTCGCTGGGACGCAGGAGGCGGACAAAATACAGCCTTTCCTTATCAATCCAGAATTGCAGGGTCTGCAAGTCGCTCTGTTTGGCGCCGACCACGTATGTCGCCCGACCTTCGAAATTTTCCTCGTGCATCAACGTCGTGTCGACATTCAGATCTTTGAGCTGCTGCATCGTTTTGTCGACAGGCTGCGCATAAACATCGAAACCCAGGACGAGCAATGGGTGGATGAAGTCTCGTTGGTCAGCAAGTTTCCCCCCTTTATAGACACAGAGATGGTTATTGCTGAACAGCATGCCGTTGCCTGCACTACGATCGCCGATTTCGATGCGTAGACGCCCGGGCAGCATCAGCGCTTCGTGCCACAGTTCGGTGGTGTCCGTTCCGTCAGGTTTGTGGGTGACGCTCTTCTGCTCGAAGGTCAGGGTGTGATACCACTTCGATGCATAACGATCATGCATCGCGGCAATCAATTGCTCCGGAGTAGAGATCGTCTGCGCCGAAGCGCCAACCGAGAGCGCCGCCAGAACGAGAGTAAAGAAGAACCGCATAACACCAACCAGAAACAGAATAACTACGTCGGTGGGTTAAAGCTGCAACCTTCCAGCGGCTTTGAGCGTGGGTCGCAGACTCAACGGATGCTCAAGCCGTCGCCGCTTGCGATACAGACTGATGCTCCGGTTGTTTCTTCGACGCCATCCAGCGCGCACGTATCTGCAAGAAAGGCCACTCGATGACTTGAAAAGTCACAAACGCAATAGCCAGAGAGATGAGAATAGACATGACATACAGGATCCAGAACGCCGGCTCGCCTCCGCGCTGGCGCAAAGGTAACAACAGGTCGCGCAACCGTCCAAGTAGTCCGATGTGGTTCAAATACATGCCATACGAGAGTCGGCTAATGATGTAGAAGCCGTGCCAGTCCAGCAATCTCGGCGTCTTCTCCAAGCCAAGACCCCAGAGGGCGGCTGCGCCGAAAATCAAACCAAGCGAGGTGTAGTTGAACAGGATTTGATTGATGGCGTAGAGAACGATCCCTAATACGACCATAACGCCGCACAGCGAAAGTCGGAAGCGCTTTGACTTCATCAGCTCTGGATAAAAGACTGCGAACCAGGCCAGCAACAATCCAATTGCCAAGCCGTCCGCATGAGTCGCCATAGGCAGATATAGTTTTTGACGGAGGGCGGCGACGCTTAACGTCGAGTAGTGGATGACCACGGCCCGGTTGACCAGAAGGACGAACAAACCACCCGCCGGGACAATCCACAGGCGCTGCGGTTTGAACATCAGCGCAAACAGAGCGATCGAAACTGGCGCGAGAATGTAAAACTGCTCTTCCGTCGATAGTGACCAGCCTCCGCCAACCTGGCAGTGAAAGTAGTTGGAGAGAAAGCAGGCATCCGACCAGAGGCCGCTGATGTTGCGGCCGAACAGCCCTTCGAATGCAACAAAGGCAACAAAAGCGTAATACAAAGGCCAGATTCGCAGGCCGCGCCGCAGCAGGAACCTTCCTATACGGATCCCGTTGCTCCGCTTAATCTCCTTCCAGAGCTGGCTGCCGATCAGATAGCCGCTCAGCACAAAGAACAAGTCGACTCCGGTCCAGCCCCAGAAAAACACAGGCAGAGCTTGAACCCAGTGCGCGCCCTGAAATTCGAATCCGTAGTGTCCACTGAAGACCACTAGAATCGCGATACTCCGCATAACGTCGAGAGCGGGAACATTACCGCGCGGTCTTACGCGCAAATCCTGAATCGCTCCACGGAATAGATCCGGAACCAAAGTCATACCCATAAAGTAACCGTTAGGCCTAATCAGTAACCCCTGCTAAGAAACTCTTGCTGGAGTCGTGAGTTTCGCCAACCCTTTAACGACGGATTATGTTGGGCCACGACATCCTTGTAACCGACGGGACCGTTCCAAAGTCGACCGGACAAGCTCCTGAAACCAAACGAGCGCCTTCCGGAATGAACAAAAACGTTGGCGGCGAGTCGCCTCCGGCGATGCTTTCTCCACAGAGAACCGCTGCTTCTCCCACAAATCGAAGGTGCACAGGCACACGGATTTTACACCCTCCAAAAGACCCGAACGGCAGGTGACTTTTGCCATCTTTAGTAACGATAATATGGTTACTTTCGTGTCCCAGGCAGCCACTTTCCAATGCCCACTCTTGTGCCTGACCAAGGATACTCGATGGTGACCCAGCACTTCATCTTGTTCTTAGGTGGCTCTGCCCGATTGCGGGCTCGGCGCCGGGCAGCAGTCTCGGCTTGAAGAAGGAGAAATAAAGATGACATCCGTACGCACCGCCTTCCCCTGGTCATGCGAGTTCAAGTCTCGTTGGTGCAAGCCCATTTTTCCGCTGATTTTCGCGATTCTGGTTGCATTCGCCGCGAATCCGCTTCACGCCACTGTGCTGCCTAACGAGATCGTTCCCGGCAGCGTAACGGCCACCGTAAGTAACACCTTTGATCCCGTCAATGGGTATTCCGTTACGTTCCAATGGACGACAGTGCACGCAGGCAATTCAGTGGTTATCATCGAAACTTCCGCCGACTTCAACGCGAATAATAATGCTCCGTCCCGCCAAGTCACCGACAACACCATGACTAAAAATCATACCGTGGTTGTCGATCATTTTCCCGCGTATACGCCTTATGCGATCTGGGGCTATTACGTCGCCAGCCGCGTCCAGGTCCCGTTCTGCAACACGCGATCATCGGATTGCTGGCTGTGGGCGACCTATCCTGGGCCGGCGACCGCGGCCTGTGGCCACCCCGCGGCCCCGGGATGCGGCGGATATTATGCGCAATTCACCATGTCAACCCTGCCGCCCAATCCCAATGGGCCCCTTGTTTTCACCCTGTGGCCAATTGGCGGTCAGAACGTGTATCAGGGCGACCCTACGCAATCGCCCGCCTGCAGCCCTACCAGCAAACTAAACCGCGAATGTAACGACCTCTATGTCAATCTGCAACCGAACTTGATGAGCGGGCCGTCATACATGCTGGTCACAATGCAGAACGCTTTGATCACCAATCTGGATACTGGTCAGGTTGTAAGTAATGGAAGCATTACTACGGAATATTTATGCAGTTACGACGCGCCCAGCAATCCGCCGCCCCCTGGTTGGGACGGGGACTACAACGATTCGAGTAAGACCTGTTCGAATGGAACCGTTGCCAGTATCAACTCTGCATTGCGGATAAGAGTGAACTCGGCGGCCGTTCCGGGACATTATCAGTTTACGGGGCAGTTCCAGGCACAGTACGATTATGTCTTTTACGGCAATCCTGTTCCGGTCACCTACAACTTCACGGTACTGCCTACTGCCTCGTTCACGCCCACGCCGCCCGCAACATTTCCTCCGATTACAAACCTTGCGGCGTGGCAAAACAATATGGCTAACCAGACACCTTATTCTGGTCAAGGTCTGCCTTATCGCTCCGCTGAGTGGTGGTGCACTAACAATACAGATACGAATCCGTGGTGGAGTCTTGATAACGGGAACTTCATCGGATGGTTCGATATCCCCTCTTCCATCTATTTTGAAGCTTGGAATTACGACGGCGGACGGATCTATCAGCAGGTAGCCGATTACGACTACGAAGTTGCCGGGATGCCGGGTTATCAAAACGCCGCAATCCGCGATCACTGGAAGCGATGCGCCCAGCTGGCGATGGAACCGTATCGAGATATGGCAATCGGAACCTTAGGTGGCTTTACCAGGGAGCCCAACCAGTTCCCCTACGGAATGGAGATGAACCAGCTGCGAACCGGTGACGCCACCAACCAGAAGGCGATCGACTATATTCAGGAGGCTCCCGGATATTACAACTTCTTCAGTGGCAGTGCTTTCGCCACCAGTACGCGTTTGAGCGCATATATGATGGATGACCGTCTTGCTGCCGAACTAGTAGGAGAACAGCGGGATTCCGCATTCCTGCTTCGTCAGGTCGACGTCATGCTGGGATACCTGGACCAAAGCTACAACCTGAACTTCAGCAATCCCAACCAGCAGTACTACGGCATCCATCCCTTCACGGTCGGCGTCGCGATGGAAGCTCTGATCACCTACTACGAGCTGGATCTGGCGGAAGGAAATGTGCCAGACGCCAGAATCCCGCTCGAGATCAAGAAGGTGCTGGATTGGTGGCAAGCAACGCAATACATACCGTCCACCCACACCCTCGCTTATCAGGTCTATGACCTGCCGGCAGATCCCAGTAAGGTGGCGGGGCTCTATAGCGCAACCGAGCTCAACGATCTGGTCTCTCCTGCTTATGCCTGGTACTGGAGCAAGACTGGTAACAGTACCATTCTGTCCGAGGGGGACGATCTCTTTAACCACGTCTTCGACAGCGCCGGCTCCCACGGCGTAGGCGGCGGTTGGACATATTCCGTGAAGGAATTCAACCAGGTCTACAAATGGAGCTTCGACTACGTTCGCTGGAGAACGGGTCAGAACCCGGATGGGTCATCCCCAGCGATCGAAACCGTGCAAGCCGCGGCGAATCCGTGCGAACAGGGAGGCAATCCCTGCAATGCTCCGTGGCAGGACCTCTCCACACCGGTGCAATTCACGTGGGTTCCCGCCGCCAATGGCCAGTCGCCGCAAATCGCTCCCAACTCCTTGCCAGCACCGCTCGTTACCGCGACGACCGCGACGTTTAGCTTCAATGTGTTTAAGCCGAACACTACCGCAACCATCTACTACGGAACCAATACGCCGGGTACCTGCAATCTGAATAATCCCGCGCCGCCATTCTGCATGCAGCCCTATCCGAACTTCGGATTCCTTAACATGCTGACGGCCAGCTACTCCAGCCAGTCGGGGACGGTCACGGGAACGCAGGATCCGGTTGCGCTCAGCCAGGGAGTAACCAATATTTACGACGAAACCATTACCATCACTGGTCTAAACCCCAACACCACTTATCACTGGCGGCCGCTGGCGACGGACGCCTCCGGCAACATGGCAGCATTCTACGACCAGACATTCACGACTTCGGCCCAGTAAGACCCTGCCGATCACTCGGGATGAGCTCAACCAGGCTCATCCCGTTTTTTTGCCTAGAAATGGGCCGCTGCCTTGCGGGTTGCGTTGCGGCGCTGCGTTGGTTGGGTATTCGCAAGCAAAAGCTATTCCGGCGCAACGTCCAGGGCAACGCCCGGTCGTCGTGGCATGAAAGCTGCCAAGCCAGATACCCAGGATTCGAATTCGTCGTCGGAGAGCCCACACTGGTCCAGCAAGCGTGGAAGAAGGTAGGAATCGCTAGTGCTTGCTGCGAGACCATTCATGCAGGTGGTAGCGGACCGCACCCCGGCTTCTTTAAGCCACGTGATGAACTCCGGGCGGTTCGCCCCGCTCGGATAGCAAAAATGCGTGTACTCCCCGGGGCCGGCCAGGTCTTGAAGGAATGCCCGGTTCTCATCGACCTCTCGAATGAACTGTAGACGATCCAGAGGCGTGCGGTGCCGATGAGTATGCAATTGAAAATCGATACCAGCTCGCGCCATCTCCGCGACCTCGGCCGGATTCATCAAGTGGAATAATCGCCCGCGAAGCAGTTCGTTGTAATCAAATTCAACGCTCGCGGCGAATTCAGCTACCAGCTCGTCCTTTTGCTTGCCCGACATGTCCATGCGCTTGGCATAGCCGTCAATATGCCAAAGCAGCGCCATCCGGCTCTCTTCCGTGCGCAGATCGATCGCACCGGGAGACCACGGAGCGGAGACTATCTCGACGCTATTGCCCTTGCGCTTCCACATCACATACGCCAAAGCAAAACGGAACAACGGCCGGTTGAACAGGCAGTAATACGTTGTCAGATACACCGTCGCAGGAAAACCAAATCGCTGCAGAATGGGAAATGCGCTCTGCCGGAAATCAGCCCAACCATCGTCGAAGGTAATCGCGACGCTTCTCGGCGGCAACTTTCCTTGTTGCAATAAGTGCAGCGCTTCACCAAGCGGAAGAACACGGCAGTCGCATTGGGACAAGATCTCCATGCGACGGGCGAACGTCGCAGGCGGTAAAAACATTTCCGGGTGTGATCCAGCTTCGTCCCCCATCGCGATGCCGTGGTAGCAAAGGATCAGCAACCGGTTCTGGCGCCAACTGCTGCGTGCCAGGGCAATACCCATTCCTAGGCCGTTGGTCGCGAGAATCGTTCGTTTAACCCGTTTAGCCAGAGACATAACGATTAATGATTACAAACCTTCTAGTCCCAAAGATCGCGCCGGCCTATGTCACGCTGCACCTTTCCCAATCGTGAAGGTCACAGCTCCGAATCTCACCTTTCGCACGATACTCTCATGATAGGTAAAGCCGGCCTTTTCGATTGCTTTTCGCGACGGCATATTGTCGGCAAGCACGGCAATGTAGATGAAATCTGTACCGGGATCAGCGGCGGAATCGCTCATGATCTGCTTGAGCGATTGCGAGTATAGCCCTTGCCCACGGGAGGCAGGATGCGTATAGAAATCCCACATCACCGCCGAATTCGGCGGGTACTGATATGGGTGCTGCACTTCCGTAATGAAGGACTGCTCGCTTCGCTCGGTGAGCCAGCCGTAATGCACTAGCCGATTGTCACGTACCACGGTGTAGGAGTGAACGCCGGCCTCGATCCTCGTCATCACGTCGCTTAGAAAACTCTGCTTCGACCGTTCGCTCTGATCAGCGGGCTCGTAGCACAGCAGATCGCGCAAGCAGTCCTTCCTTGCATTATTGGCGGAAGATGGCTCAACCTTCGCGGCTTCGATGCGGTAGAAACGCATTTCCGTCGAACTCCACATCCGTCGCTTCAACAGTCGAGCCAGAGAGCCCACGGCGCGGATAGGATTCGCGACGGCTCTCTTGGCCAGCAGCGACAGGCGCGAAATGCGATCGCGATCCAAATGCAGCATACGCGCGACGGCTTTCGAGAAGCGGTGTAAACCACTCGACATCCGGTGCCTCGCCAGAGCCTTGCCGTCGAGGAATACTGTCAGCGCATGTGCTTCGTCGTATTCGGTTGCACGATCATCCTTGTAGGCGTCACCTCCCGGCGTCAGATCCAGCCGGGAGAAACCCTGACTGTGCAGCATCAGTCCGAGTTGCAGGATGTGCAGCTTCCCGGGCGAGTGCTCCGCCAGGAACGGCGAGTGGGCGACGATGCCCAGCATCACCTCGTCCTTATTGCGAATGCCAATGTGCGCGCCCAGTAACTTGTCGCCTGACTTAAACACCGTCACGTGCAGGAGGCCGTGCTGCTCCATCAGCGCGCGGTAAAAGCTGCGCTTCCGAGGATCGCCGTGAAAAGGGCAGCTTCCGTGGACGGCACCCTGACGAAAGTCGCAAAAATCGATGATCTCGTCGTAATAGGGGTCTAGTTCGTCCGGACTTTGCAGTTCGACGAACTCGAGGGACTGGCCGGCCTGCAGCTTTTCCAATCTGCGCCGGTTCTTCTTCTTAGTCAAAGATTCGGTCATTGCGTCCGGGCTGCTAACGGTGAGAAGCGGCCGCCGCACCACTCGCAGGTTGGATCGTTCTTTCCATCCAGATTCAAGCCAATCCAGCGGAGTTCCGGGAGGCAGATAGGTGAACGATACGGAAGAAAACCCGAGCTTACCGAGCCCTTGCAAGGCCTCGGAGACAAAAGTCTGATCGCCCGGCAATGCCAGCCAGACGTTGTATTCGGATTGATGAGCGCCGGCGAAGGTCAGTCGGCCGGTTGCTGATTCGACCGCCAGCAGCAGGAGCCCGTCCATTCGTCCGCCCGCGGTGTAGCGGACAAGGATCAGGGGGCTATATCGCTGCTGGTAGCAGCGATACCAGGTGCACGCGAATTCGGGAGTTTGCAGGGCCGTGCCCCAGGGGCACTCCCCCCACAAAATCCGCCAATGCGACTGGAACTCGGAAGACTCGAGGAGACGCTCGGCTTCGGCCTGGGAGTAGACCTGAACGCTGGTCGGGGGACAGGTAACCGGCTGAGTCGTCATAGGTGCGTTGTTCCGAAAGCCTTGAGGCAGCGCGGTTTAGACTTGCACTTCCGCAACGAATCAGCCCAGAAACTGCTCTGGCATTCGGAGCAGTCGCACAGTTTTTATACTACAGGGCGATGCTGGAAATGGGATTTGCCTGCGCGAATCGAAGGCGATAGCGACAGTGTAGCAATGGCCCTCTTCCTCTTCAACTCGATGCACGATCGTCCACGGTCTAACTCGCGGCAGATCAGTAACTCAGAGTGGGCCAACTCCTTGGCTTGACACTGCTTGGCTCTAACTTTTATTCTTGTATTTTGCACTAGAACGATCCCGCCCATCTGTACCTGCCAGTGTTTCCCGTCAGGAGGTTGGCCTGCAAAGCGGCGTCGCCCGATCTGGGCCGCGGTGTTTTGCTTAGGCGCCTGACATCCGGGAGCTGGGCTGGCCGAGGTTGCTTCGTTCTGGGCTGAGGCCGGTGCTGCTATGCTGATTCGTGTTCGGGAATTGGAACTCCATAAGTTGGAGTTTGACGAAAGCTATCAGCCCGGTGGGATCGAGTTTGGGCCGGATTTCCGCCAGGTCGGCCCGTTGCACAGCAAAGGCCGAGCCGAACTGATTGTGGAGCATCGCGGGCATCATCAGGATGTTGAAGACGTACGCCTGGTGGGAAAGGTCGAGGCGCATCTGGAGTTCAGCTGTGCCCGCTGCCTGGATCCGGTGATTCACGACGTCGACAAGAGCTTCGACCTGATCTACCGCCCATTGGGCGTGGATCGGCGGGCCGACGAAGTAGCGATTACCGAAGCCGAGACCGAAATCGGCTATTATCAGGGCGAAGGCCTCCTGCTGGAAGATGTCTTGCGTGAGCAAGTGCTGCTGGCAACACCGGTTAGGGCCTTGTGTCGGGAAGATTGCAAGGGGTTGTGCCCGCATTGCGGGCGCAACTTGAATCTGGAGCAACAGTGTGGTTGTGAGCAACATGTGAGCGATCCTCGCTGGGATGCGCTCAATGAGATCAAGAAGAAGCTGCAAAGCTAAGTTCAAAGTCACGGTCGCCAGGTTGGCGGTCCGGTTGAGAGGTTGTCATGCCTAATCCAAAACGGCGCCATTCCAAGGCGCGCACGTCCAAGCGCCGCGCCCACGATCATCTGACGGCGCAGTCGTTGTCCGAATGCCCCAACTGTCACGAGCGCAAACTGCCTCATCGCGCCTGCATGAAGTGCGGGTACTACAAGGGCCGCGAGGTCATCGAAATCGAAGAGGCCGCCAGCTAGTCCGGCATCGTGATCTGGCAACAGATCCTCACTTCGTTGCGGAATCTAAGCTTCGTACCAATCGAGGTTTGCAACTGACAGGCGGAAATGCCTACCATCATCGCTCTTGACGCCATGGGCGCAGATCGCGCGCCCAAACCCGAAGTGGAAGGCGCCATCCTTGCCGCACGCCACTACGATGTGGAAGTTGTATTGGTCGGCAGAGAGGAAGCGATTCAAGCCGAACTCGAACTGCACCGCTTCTGGCGCAGGCTGCCGATCAGCATCGTCGGTGCGCGCGAAGTCATTGGCATGCAGGAGAAGGCGGCGCAAGCGGTGCGCTCCAAGCGTGACTCCTCGATGCGCGTGGGACTTCGGATGGTGCGCGACGGAAAAGTCGCCGGCTTCGTCACGGCAGGCAATACCGGCGCTGCCATGGCTACCGCAAAGATGGTGCTGGGCGCTATCCCCGGCGTCGATCGCCCGGCCTTGGCCGCCGTGTTCCCCACTGCGCAAGGCACTGCCACAATTCTTATCGACGTGGGCGCGAACGTCGACTCCAAACCGCAAAATCTGCAGCAGTTCGCCATCATGGGCGACGTCTACTTCCGCACCATATTTTCGGGAAGATTTCCCAGCGCTGAACACCCGCGCGTCGGCGTACTCTCCATCGGCGAAGAAGAGACCAAAGGCA
This sequence comes from uncultured Acidobacteriaceae bacterium, assembly GCA_963780495.1. Lineage (GTDB taxonomy): Bacteria > Acidobacteriota > Terriglobia > Terriglobales > Acidobacteriaceae > Bog-257. The sequence goes on along the minus strand of CAWACF010000019.1, from coordinate 72,575 downwards.
ACGATCTCACGCGCGAAGCGTACAAGCTGATCAAGGAACTGCCGATGAATTTCGTCGGCAACGTGGAAGGACGCGACCTCTACAACGGCAAAGCTGACGTCTTGGTGTGTGATGGGTTCGTCGGCAACGTCGCACTCAAGATCTCGGAAGGCATGGTGGAAACCGTCCGCTTCCTGCTGAAGCAGTCCTTGCAGGCAACCATCACCAGCCAGGTGGGCTTTCTGCTGTCGCGCAAGGCGTTTGCTGACTTCAAGAAGCGACTCGATTACTCCGAGTACGGCGGTGCGCCGCTGCTGGGCATCAAGGGAGTGTGTATTGTGAGCCACGGCTCCTCCAATGCCAACGCCATCAAAAATGCCGTGCGCGTGGCTATGGAGTTTGCGAACAGTAAGCTTAATCACACGATTGAAGAACGTATCGCGGCTGCTAGCAGGAACTTGAACCACCACCCGCCGGAACCCCCGGAAGCTGGACCGGTCGGTACCAGCCTGGTTTAGTTCAAGTTTCGAATTACATGCAAACTTGACCTTCACACTATGACAGCACACTCGTCTCCTCTTGCATTTCTCTTTCCTGGGCAAGGCTCTCAATCTGTCGGCATGGGTAAGGAACTTGCTGCGATGTATCCCGTCGCGCGGGAAACGTTTGATGAGGCCGACGCAGCTCTCGGCTACAAACTTTCGCAACTATGTTTTGAGGGGCCGGAAGACCAGCTGAAGCTGACTGAAATCACCCAGCCCGCGATTCTTACGGTTTCAATTGCCGCGTGGCGGGTACTTCAATCAACGGGAATTACGCCTTCCTACGTTGCGGGACACAGTCTTGGCGAATACTCAGCGCACGTGGCTGCCGGCACGATTGATTTTGCCGATGCGGTCCGCACCGTGCGTAACCGCGGCAAGTATATGCAGGAGGCTGTGCCGGTCGGAGTTGGAGCGATGGCCGCCGTGCTCTCCTTACCCATCGACAAGCTGCAGCAAGTCTGCGAAGAAGCTGCGCAAGGGGAAGTTTGCTGCGCAGCGAATCTCAATTCGCCGGATCAAACGGTTATTTCAGGCAGCAAAGCAGCCGTTGAGCGCGCCGCGGAACTCGCCAAACAGCGTGGTGCGAAACGGGCGATTATGCTCCCCGTTAGCGCCCCTTTCCATTGCGCACTGATGCAGCCGGCCCAAGACCGCCTAGCGGCCGACCTGGCAATGCTTAAGTTTTATACGCCGGAAGTTCCCGTGATGTGCAACGTCGACGCCACGCTAGTCACCACAGCTGACCAGGCGCGCGAAGCGCTGACCCGGCAGGTCACCGGAGCGGTGCGGTGGGACACGTCTATCCGTGCGCTGATTGCGTTGGGGGTGGAAACCTTCGTGGAAGTTGGTCCGGGAAAGGTGCTGTGTGGACTCATTCGACAGATTGATCGCTCGCACAGTTGTTTCAACGTAGAAGACGAAGCCTCGCTACAAAAAACTACCAACCACTTCAGTTCCGCCTCGTCTAAGCCGGATTAATAGTTACCCGTCCAGTCCGTAACCCAGCACTGCGGTTACCGCATGGTAATGTAACTAGCCTTAAGATATAAGCCGCGCTGCAATTCCCCCTATTTGGCCACCAAGGTGGCCTGCCGAAGTTCTGAAAAGCCGCCCTCGCCCACATGGTGGAATGCGGTTAAAACTACCTAGCGTCCCACAAAGTGGTACATCTTTGCTCGTCAGGTTTCCCTGATACCTAGCTATGTTTCTCAAATCATAAGACGCATTGTCGGCTGCTGAAGTGGAACAGCGATTGCACTCTATATGCTGCTGTGGCTGGTCAGGCTGTGGTACATGGGTGGGGAGATATATTGCAACGCTATCGATTACTTCGGCTCCGGCTTCTATTACTGCTTATGTTACCTAGCAGAATATTGCGGGAGGGGAAGTATTCACAAACCAACGAATATCGCGCCCGGCCCTTTTAGGGGAGCATGTAACTCTACTTGTATTTCCTAGTCACTTGTCCTCTGTGAGGCGGGGTCGTTTCGTCGAAAAAGGAGGAACAATGTCGCACGCAGGCAAACTCAGATCGTCAACTTTTAAGGTACCGGGTACCCTCGGCGTATTCCTGGTACTGATGATCGCGCTCACTTGTGTTCCATGCTTTGCCAACTCGGTAGATACTCAATCCTACCTGGGTTCGGCCTATGGAACGTCAGCCTTCGTGGGCAATACCGTTTTAGTAGGGCAAACCGCACCCGTCACGTTGGGTGGGACTTGCGGTACCTCGCAACAGCCCCTCAACGTACCCGGAACTGCAGCCGGAGTTAACGCGCCTCCGCTGGTAACGGGCGGGGCGGTAAACACCGACGTCTCGAGTTCTCCACAATCCGCCCAAGCCAGCTCGAATACAGCGAGCATCAGCCTGCTATCCGGTTTGATTTCCGCTCAGGGGGTCAAAGCGGTAAGCACCACGACGATATTGAGCAATGGAACATTCCAGGTTAGTTCAGCAGGTTCCACCTTTAACAACCTGGTGATTCTCGGACATGTTTACAACGGGTCCGTACCAGCCAACACCAGAATCAACCTGCCGCTCCTTGGGTATGTAGTTCTCAACGAACAAACCTCGAACATTCAGACCTCGATGGCGAACCTGACGGTGAATATGATCCACGTTCACATCACCGTCGTTAATATTCTGCGATTGCAGGTTGGCACGGAAATCGTCGTATCGAATGCAACCAGCGGAATGCTCAACGTCTTTGCTCCTGCGATTCTGAGCGCTCAATCGTTCGGTACGGAGGTGCTGGGTCCACTACTAGATTCCAGTCCTACAGCGCCGGTTGTGACTCCATGCCTGGGCACGCAAGGAACGGTCCTGACCAATACCCTCGCCGGGTTGAACCTTCCACCTATCCTCAACTCAGGAACCGTCACCGACACCGGGGAGACCAACCTGACCATCCCAATGTCCAGCGGCCGAAGCACGTCGACGGTGCAAAGATTGAACCTGCTGAATGGACTGGTAACCGCCAATGTGATGACAGCCCAGGTAATAACCGTGGTCAACGGCACTATACAGGTCACGTCGAATGCCATCGATACCTTTGTCGGACTATCAGTGGCAGGACATCCAGAAATTGGGGATAGCGTGCCGTACAACACTAGCGTCTCGCTTGCCGGTCTCGGTACTCTCTACTTGAAACGCGTGATCAGGACCGGTCCACCGGCTCATATTGTTGAAGTCCGCAGCGTGGAGCTAGTGGTAAACCAAAACAACAGCTATGGTTTGCCGATCGGATTGGACGTGATTGTGGGCGACGCGCAGATTCAAGCTGTGCCGCGATCTGAGCCATAAACGAGTGCAGCTTCGCTGGAGAAGTAGTTATTTGCGTTCATGGGCACAGTGGAGGTCGAGGAAGCATCTCGACTTCCATTGTGACTCTGCGCATAATCGGCTCAGTGCTTCCGGCCCTTCGCCAAAGCGCCGGAGCAAAACATGACATCGTACTCCTCGGTCAGATTGTCCTTGTTGTGCGTGTCGCAAGGAAATCTAAGGTGGCAGACCTAATCAACCGAGGCGGTCATTGAGGGGATTTAAACCAAATTCAGCCGCGGTCGGGTGCGACTTGGCCGGCTCCCATGGTTCGTAATGAGTCCAAGTCGCCAACGACCTGCCATTTTCTATTCTCGACTTAAACCGGACCCAGATGATCTCGCCGGATTTGCGCCGCAAAGCGAAAATGCCGCGCATACTACCATCTTCCAAAAACTGTGAGTACATAGGTTGCACGTGGGCTCCGGAAGGAAAGCTGATATCGTCTATCCGCATTGTCAGCAATTCCTCCCTGGTGTACCCGAGGAGTTCGCAAGCGGAATCATTAACGGCTATGTAGCGGCGAGTGGCGTCCACTTCGACTTCGGCTGGCGGAGATACGGTAAGCATAACGACTGACTTAGATGATTTCACCGTCGATTCCGTCGCGGATTTCTCTGGGCTGGCTTAAATCCGTAGGGGAGATGGCGCAGCCCCTCCTTGTAGGCGCCGAAGGTTTCCTTCGCCTTTTTTTTGTGTCCTGAACACCAAATCGGCGTGATCCCAGCGTTCTACGGCTGTTTCGGAATAGTCGCGGGTAGCCAGCGCTTTTTCGGGAGCGGATGGCTGTCACCCATTTGCCTCCCGCCTGTAAACGTCGGCCTGCCCATAGACGTCGGATGGTAGAGCAGCAGCCAGAGCCGGTTAATTACCTGGGCCAGCTTTCGCGGAAATGTAATCCACGCGAGAGACAAGCGAGCCCCCGGTCCACGGATGGTCACTGTTCGTTAGGCTTAGTCGCGTTAAGATCGAAGCATGAAGAAACTTCGGGTTGGTGTCCTGTTCGGCGGCCGCAGCGGTGAGCATGAAGTCTCTTTGTTGTCGGCAGCGTCGGTCCTCAATGCAATCGACAAGAGCAAGTATGAAGTTGTTCCGATTGGCATTACGAAGGAGGGCCGTTGGGTAACCGCCTCCCATGCAGAGCGCCTGCTGGGAGGCAAGCAGACGGATACACCCGAGCCGCGACATCTCCGCGCAGGCGATCCGGAGGCCACTTCTACAGCAGCAGTACTGACGCGTGGCGAAGGCGTGGTTGTGCCGCCGATGCCGGGCGAAAACCACTCTTCGCTCATGCCGCTTGAGACCGATGCCCGCGAGCTGCGTGCGGCCGTCAACCCGGTCGATGTCGACATCATCTTCCCAGTTCTTCACGGCACCTTCGGCGAGGACGGCACGATCCAAGGACTACTTGAGCTTGCGGACATCGCCTATGTCGGCGCAGGGGTACTCGGCTCGGCCGCAGGTATGGACAAGGACGTGATGAAGCGCCTCTTTCGCGACGCCAAGCTACCCATCGTGAAGCACGTTACGATCTTGCGGAGTGCCTGGCGCGAACAACCGAAGAAGGTACGCAAGCAAGTTGAGGAGAAGCTCAAGTATCCCGTCTTTGTGAAGCCGGCGAATCTCGGCTCGTCGGTGGGTATAAGCAAAGTTCACGATTCGAGCGAACTCCCCACTGCGATGGAGGAAGCCGCGCGCTTCGATCGCAAACTGGTGGTTGAGGAAGGTGTCGGAGGGAAGAAGGCAAAAGCCCGTGAGATCGAGTGCTCGGTCTTGGGCAATGATAAGCCGATTGCCTCCGTAGCAGGCGAGGTCGTGCCGATCAAGGAATTTTACGATTACAACGCCAAGTATCTCGAGGAAGGCTCCGAGCTGATCATTCCCGCGAAGTTGAGCAAAGCGAAGATGAAAGAGCTGCAGCGTCTTGCTGTGTCGGCCTTCCAGGCGGTGGAGTGCTCCGGACTGGCGCGCGTCGACTTCCTCATGGATCCACGCAACGAGAAAATCTATGTCAACGAGATCAATACTCTGCCCGGATTCACCTCGATTAGTATGTATCCCAAGCTATGGGCTGCTTCAGGCATTCCTTACGCTGAGCTGATCGACCGGCTCATTCAGCTGGGGCTCGAGCGGCACGCCGAGAAAAAGGAAAATCGCTACACTCGCTGATTTGGCGTATTTCACCGATCCGTAGTTCAGTGAAAAGACGGTACAATGCTGCCAACGAGCTGCTCTCCATCTCTCGTGTTACGCCGGTTAGCGCTCGCTTTCACCAGCCCCTATATTCGTGAATTGGACCCGGGATGGGCGTAGATCGCCGTGTGCTCGAATCACAAAGCGGAGAAGCTGGACCCAATGTCACGACGGGGTCGGCCGGGTCGAGCGCAGCCTTGGTAAGGCCGAATGAATCCCCACTGAGCAGGCGATTATTTCTGCTGCTCGCCGCTGTCGCAGTTCTCTATGCGTTTGTCTCGGGATTGAGAACGGTAGCCGACCCCGACTTGTTCTGGCAGTTAGCCACGGGACGATGGGTCGTGCAGCATCACCAGGTCTTCTCGACGGACGTCTTCTCGTATACAGCGGCGGGACAACCTTGGATTTATCCGGTTGGCGGGAGTCTGTTTTTCTACGAAGCTTATCTGCTTGGCGGCTACGCTCTGCTCTCCTGGATCGGTGCTGTATTTTGCGTAGGCACGATAACTTTGCTTCTTCGTAGAGGTACGCCGGTAACCGCTGCGTTAACCGTCATCGCTGTTCCGCTGATCGCAAAACGTTGTTCGCCACGCGCCGAAATATTTACGATCGTTCTATTCGCCGCGTTTCTCTCCATTTTGTGGGAAAACTACCAGACGAACCGCGCTGCTCTGTGGCTGTTGCCGCCCCTGATGCTCGTATGGGTCAACACCCACCTGGGCTTTGTATCAGGTTTGGCTTTGATGCTCGCGTTCGCCGGGATTAACGTTCTCGAAATGTTGCAATCCGGCGACCGCCGACGCGGCGCGCTCGAAAAACTCAGACGCGCACTTCCGTGGTTTGCTGTCACGGCGCTCTGCACGCTCGGCAACCCGTGGGGCTGGAGAATCTTTGAAGCACTGCTTCGCCAGAATCACGCCATGGCGGAGCATTCGATGTGGATCGCCGAGTGGGGCAAGGTGCCGCTGAGCCGGGCGGCGTGGTCACAAGCCTTTTCGCTGGCGAATGGGAACCCCTTTTATCTGCTACTCGTGGTGGTTGCGATCGCCACGTTGCTGGCGCTAGTTCAACGTCAATTTGGAGTAGCAATCCTGATGGTGTGCGCAACCTACCCCGGAGTCCAGCATATTCGTATGGACTCCTTGAGCGGATGCGTGATCGTGGTGGCGGCGGGTTCGATTCTCTACACTCCTATCCGGCAATTAGATTCGCGAATCCCGAACGCGCGAACGCGGCTGATTCTCGCAACCGCAGCGGCAGCCATGTTCGCGATACTGGGTCTGGTGCGCTCGGCGGATGCAATGAAGATTCACGAGATGGCGCTGTCGACCTATGGCGCGGGACCGAGCTGGTGGTTTCCTGAGCGCGCAACTGAATTTATCCAGCGGGAGCACGTTCCCGGAGAAATATTCAACACCTACACTCAAGGCGGCTATATTGCGTGGGCGCTTGGACCCGGTCGCCGAGACTACATCGATGGTCGCGCAATTCCCTTCGGGCCGCAGGCATTCATGCACCAATCTGAGTTGGTGCAGTCGTCTCCTGATTCATCGCTGTGGAGAGTGGAAGCGGATCGCTACAACATCAATGCAGTCATCCTCCCGCTAAACCGCTTCGAGAGCGTGTTGGGGGAACTGAAGAATTTCTGCAACAGTACCCAATGGAGACCCATTTATCTGGATGAAACGGCCGGGGTCTTTGTGCGGCGCAAGCCTGAGACGGAAGACTTGATAAGGCGCGCGAACGTGGACTGCGCCACCACGCCCCTCCCCGGCACACCGATCGAAGGGCCGGAGGCCATTCGTTTCAATCGCTGGGCCGATACAGCGAGTGTTCTGGCAGCACTCGGCCGCAACACAGAAGCTCTCAGTGCCGCCGACCAAGCTGACCGGGCTCTACCCAACACCTATTTTGTCCCCTGGATCCGAGGCAATATTGATTTCATGATGGGACTTCACGCTGATGCCGAACGTGAGTACCTCAAGTCGATTGCGATCGAGCCGAATGTGCCGCTGGTGTGGTTCTCGCTCGCTGCAGTCTACCGTCATGAGGGCCGCATTTTAGAAACGATTCAGGCGCAACGCAAAGCTATCCAACTCTCGACCATGCCACAACCGGCGGAGTTGGTGAAGCTCGCGCGCCTCTATCTCGACAATCAGCAGCCCAAAGCGGCTTTGGATACATTCGATGAAGCAGAGCGCGTTGCCTCGCCTGACCTTCTGGCGGCAACGGGGGCCTACAGCCTGCGCTTTGAAGTAGATCAGGGGCGGGCCGCCGCCTGGAAGACGTTGGGCGATCCAAAGCAGGCCGCAGCCTTTGACCAGAAGGCCGTTCAAGATCTTGTACCCAGAAATTAGAAGCCCGGCCCTGTCGAGAAAATTTGCAAGTTTGCGGGCTCGCGGCGGTGAGTCTCGGCGCGACCACACCATGTGTAACTTCCCGTAATTCCAGCCGCTTGCAGAAATCCAGCCAGGCTTTGCCGCACTCTTCCCGGTTCTGCTAACCCTTTTTGCGGACCTTCGTCTATCTAAACAAGCAGGGAGCGATGCTCATAAGGGGCATGCGGGACGTTCCACTCCGCTAGATCGCATGCCCCGGGCACCGCAACATGCCCTCCTTATTCTCCTCATTCGCAACGGAACTTGCAGGAGCTCCTTCTCGTATAACAACGAGGAGGAGCACTGTGAGCTTAAAGTCGGCAATTCTCCTGCTCTGTGTCGCCACCTTCAGCCTCTTCGCTCACGCGGATGACTGGAACAAGACCTACCAGGTCGGTGGTAACCCCAATCTGCACGTCGATACCAACGACGCCTCGATCGACATAACGCGCGGGGTCAGCAATACCATTAACGCGCACGTTACGGCCGATGGCGTTTCGATTGGCAATTCCGGGGTGCGGATAACCGAGCACCAGGATGCCGACAAAGTAGATTTGCAGGTACGGGTGCCCAACCAGTGGGGATTACACCTGGGGATGCATCGCGGTGTGCGAGTGGAGATACAGGTTCCACCGCAGTCGACCTTGGATTTGCATTCGGGCGACGGCCACATCAATGTTGAGGGAATTGCCGGACAAGGGCGAATCGACACTGGGGATGGGTCAATCGAGGTGCGGGATTTTAGTGGCGGCTTGCACGCTCACACTGGTGACGGACACATGACCATCGACGGAGTTTTTACCGATCTCGACCTGCGGAGCGGCGACGGTCACATCGATCTCACCGTGCGTCCGGGTTCAAAGCTAACGAATGGCTGGCTGATCCACACCAGCGACGGTCGCGTGGAAGCCCGCCTGCCGCAGGATCTGGCGGCTGAGCTCTATGCTCACACCGGCGACGGCCGTATCCAGTTCGACCTGCCTGTGATGGTGAATGGTTCGATAGAAAGCTCGCGCGTGCGCGGCAAGCTCAACGGTGGTGGACCATTGCTCGAAGTTACGACGGGCGATGGAAGTATACACATCTCGAAATTCTGAAGTGCGTAGAAGCGGAGACGGACCGGTCACCCGGTCCGTTCTTTGCGTCTTAAGCTCTCGGCTTACCGGCGCTCTAGGCTTAACGGCGAAACGGCTTCGCCAATGGCGCAACCCGGGTCTTCGCCTTGTCCGCCCAATCCGAACCTTTATCGATCCAGTCGCTGGCCTGATCGCCGAAATCTTCCATCACTTCGCGGGCGTCCTCATACTTGCGGCGGAGTGTCCGGCGCATCTGCTTGCCGGTCTTAGGCGCCACCAAAAGCGCCGTCAGCGCACCAAGAGCCAGTCCCACAAACAGCATCGTCATGCCCAGGCTGACATTCCCACCTGACGAGCGATATTCCCCTTCGCGTGCAAAATCATTACTCTGATCGTCCATCGATTTCCTCCCTTTCAATGGTAGCTCTTCTCGGGCGGCCAGAACACGGCCGGCGAGTTTCAACCCACAATAAGAATACAAATTACGCTTTCTTTATTAGACGCAATTCGACCACGGTTGTTGCCTTCCATCTTTCGACCCTGGCCATCCGTATCTTATTGAAAAACTAGGTTTTGACGACGGGAATTGGCCCGGTCCGGCGAACTCCAGCTTTTACCGCCCGCCTTTTCTGAGGCTTGGCGGCCACACGACCGGCTGGACGCTCCTGCAGCAGGAGTTCGGTAGCCTGAACGCGCGCATCCATCCGGAACCACTTCTGCACAACTGAATCCTGCAGAAAGTTGGCGATCGCCAGCAAACTCATGCCCTGGTGGTGGACCATCCAGGAGCGTACCAGCGCGAAGCGCTGCCGCCGCGAGGGCCGAACATCGGGCGTGAAGTCTGCTGCTTCGTAGTATCCGTATGCCCCAAACCAGCCCTTCTTTTTCATCCAGCGCAAATTGCGGAGCGCCTCCGGGGGATCGATGCCAAGAGCCAACATAGTTGCGTACGGAGCGACCACGATCCGATCTTCGTCCTGCTGCAAAGCCAGTTGCGGAATTCCGAAGGCGCGGTAGCCGTAAGCACCGTTGTCCTCGACCTTGGCGAAAGCACACTCCGAGATGCCCCATGGAATGCCCTTGTCGTCGGCATAGATCTGCTGCGCCAGCACGGAGACTTCCTTGCTGTTCTCCAGCATGGTCGCGGGGTAGGAGCGCATCCACAGCTGCGGCATCAGATACTCGAACATCGTACCGGTCCAGGAAATCAGCACAGGCCGTCCATCTACCACAACGTGGGACCGGCTCATCTGGAACCAGCTCTCCTGTGGGATATCGCCTTTTGAGATCGAAATAAATGCAGCGATGCGCGCCTCTGAAGCCAGCAAGTCGTAGCAAGCAGCATGCACCTTGCGGTTTTCGGCGTCGTAGCCGATGGAAAGCAGCTTGCGGCGGCGGTCGAGCAGGAAGGCGAAGTCCATGTCGCGGACCATGCGATCGCACTGCGCAGCGATAGTTCGCAGTTGCTCGATCAGTCGCAGGCTGTTAAGACGTGCCCCGGGAAGGAGGACCAACAGCTTCTTGCGCAGCTCAGCCGCTTCCATGCCAAGGCTGATGCTTACTTCCAGCTTGATACGCAGCTGGTCGATGCACTCGGGCATGTGCGCCAGCCCGTAAGCGTCGCACTTCAGCAGTGACGCCAGCGTGACGTCGTCACGTAACGGGGCGAACTCCGGCAGCAGCCACGGGAGGTAATCGTTGACGGTTTGCCGAACCTGCTGGATCAGGCTGGTAGCCTGTTCGCTGAACCAAGCGATATCGGCGGCATACTTGTGGCCTTCATTCGCCCGTGGAATTTCAACCGACGAGAGCAGCCGATCGAGCCAGTGCAGGTCGTTGGGCCGTTCGTAGGAACGCGCCAATTTGTGAGACAGCAATTCCAGATCGGCCAACGCGCAAATATGATCGGCATAGCCGTCAAGCAATGCAGGACTGAGTAGCGGCCGCCGCAGCAGGTCGAGGCAGCCGCCCTTCAGAGTAATCAGCGAAGCCGCTAAATTGCCGCTATCCACCGTGGAAACGAAGCGCGGGCGATCCGGCTCCAGGGTGCGCGTGTCGTACCAGTTGTAGATGTGGCCGTGGTCCTTCGGCAGACGCTCGACCGTCTCGAGCGTGCGCACGTTCTGCTGCACAAACTCCGGCGTGGTCAGATAGCCGAGTTCAACCGCAACCTGGCGCGCGTTAAAGAGGAAGCCCAAATTTGTCGGCGAAAGTCGCGCTGCCACTCGCGGCGGTTCTTCCTGCACATTGTCGGGGATCAGCCAGTTGTGCTCCGCATTGCTGAAGGTCGCGTAGTAGCGCCATATGTGTAGAGCAGCCCGACGAAGAAAACGCTGATCCTGTACGGTGACATTCTTGTGAACCGGGCGTGGCGGCCGGTTCAGCCATAGGCTTACCGGCTTGCCGATAGCCCACAAAAACAGGATGGGCAGGGCGTCGTAAAGCGAGTGCCGGTGCGAGATGTAGACGATTGCGCCCACAAGGAACGCAACCGCGGGCGTCCAGTTCAGCAGGACGTCGACAAACGTGCGCTTTCCATTTCCGAGCTCCGCTTCCGCCGCTGTCTCCCATTCGAGCAGGCGCTGCTTGGAAACCATCCTGCGATAGAAGGTCCTCAGTACGGCATCGGCGGAGATCAGTGCCTGATGAGCGAGGAAGGTCAGGGTGAGAAACACGTTGACCATGGCCTTACCCAGCCCCGCGACCGCGTCGCCCAGAGGACGAATCTGTCCAGAAGCGAAAGTGCGCACGACCGAGAACGCAAACTGGAACCAGGGCGGCACGAACAGGATCGCGATGGTCACCAGCGTCCAGTAGAGCGGTCGGCCGGGCAGAACCGTCCATCCCAGCACGAACAGCAGGAAGATACCTGCCTCAACCAGGCTGCGGCGCAGGTTATCCAGAATCTTCCAGCGCGATAGAAACGATATCGGATTCGGAACTCGGCGCCCGGTTTCGTCCGGCACGCGAGAGAATAGCCAGCTGACAATCTGCCAGTCACCGCGAACCCAGCGATGCTTGCGGCGATTGTAGGCGCTATAGTGGGACGGATAGTCGTCAATGACTTCGACGTCGCTAACCAACCCGGCCCGCGCGTAGGCGCCCTCGATCAGGTCGTGGCTGAGCAGGGCGTTGCGCGGAAAACGATGCTCGAGCACCCGGCTCAGGGTCTCGACCTCATAGATTCCTTTGCCGGTAAAAATACCTTCGCCCTTCAGGTCCTGGTAGACGTCGGACGTTGCGCGCGTGTAGATGTCGAAACCGGTTTGTCCGGAGTAGATGCTGGCCAGCCGCGACTGCGACGCGCTCTGCACGCTGATACCGACCCGCGGCTGCAAGATACCGTATCCCGCTACGACGATATTGCCGTGAGGATCGACAATGGCCTGATTCAGCGGATGGGCCATGGCTCCCACCAGGCGATGCGCCGTGCCGCGCGGCAGTTCCGTATCGCTGTCGAGCGTAACCACAAAACGAACATGCGGCAGCAAAGTAAGATCGCCGACCTTCACCGGGAAGCTGTCGTAGGCCCCTTTAACCAGACGATTGAAGTCGAGCAGCTTGCCTCGCTTACGTTCCCAGCCCATCCATACGCCTTCGCGCGGATTGTAGATACGGTGGCGATGGAAAAGTGAGAATGTTCCCCGCTCCGCAACGGCATATTTTTCATTAAGCTCACGAATGAGTCGCCCAGCTAACTCGACCAGAGGATCGTCTTCGTTCGGCGTCTCCGCTGAATCGGGCATATCGGTCAGCAGCGCAAAGTGCAGATTGCGGCTGGCATTGCCGAGATAGCGGATCTCCAGATCTTCTACCAGGCGGCGCACCTGCTTTTCATTCAGCAAAAGCGTCGGCACTGCCACCATGGTCACACAATCGTCAGGTATACCCTCGCAAAAATCCAGCTTAGGTAGAATGCGCGGCCGCAACAGAGCCGTCGTGAGATAGTTCATTACTTCGACGGCGCTTTGGCTGACCGGCAGAAGAAGGAGGATGATGGCGAAAATTCGGCCCAGAAACGTATTAAAGGAATTGAACACCGGCGTCATGATCGCGATCACGATCAGCAACGTCAGCAGCTCAACCCCACCCAGATAAAACTCGTCCGGATGACGCCGGAGAAATTCCTGTACGCTCTCGCCAAACGGTAGGCTGACTCCGGCGCGCGCGCGCAGCTGCTTGGCGCCCTCGCCGATTAAATAGTAGCCAACATGCGACCTTCGCCACGCCAGGCGCGGGTCGATCGGCGGATGCTTCACCGACTCTTGCGTTAACTCAATCGCGTGCTGGGCAATCTCCAACTCGGAGCAATCGGAGTGCTCGGCAAAGTGAGCCACCGTATGCCGGTAGAGCTCGCGGCTCTGGAAATCCATGCGCGCGTAAGCCTTGGCCGGATCCTGTGCGAGCACCGACTCGAAGACGATCAGCGGTTCGAACAATTCCTTCCACGGAGCCTCCGATAGCTCGCGCATGCTGCCCATCAAATCGCTGATGCCGCGCGGCTGCTCCGGCTCCTTCAGGACTTCCCTGCCACGGGTGACGAATTCTTCCAGCACAACCAGCTTAAGAGCCGGAACCAGCAACGAGAGCTCGCCCATGTTGAGCCCGGTTACTGTCTGGAACGCCTCTACATAACCAGCGAATGAGTGGTCGGAGTAGCGATACGCGACGGCCTGAAGATAGGCCTGAGCGATCGCCAGCACACGGGGCATCACTGCCTTATCTGGAGTTCGCACATGCGGCACACGACGTAACGAAGCCAGCGAGCCTTGGACCTCGCTTTGGGTGGCACGCACCAGGCGAACATTGTCGTGCATCCACTGCAAGTCTTCCGGGAGCTGTTCGTCAGGGCCGAGTGGGAAATCGACTTCTGCTAAGAGTGGCTCCAGTTGCCGGTTCAGAGCGCTCCAGCGTTCGGCGACATGATTGGATTCCTTTGTGCCGGGGAGCCACACCATCGCCCGCGCCGAACTACGGGCTTCAGTGACGAGCACGGTGTCGCGTTGCGGACTTCCAGCCGGAGCGGGTTCCGCCCGTTCGGCCATCTCCACCAGCATGTCTCTGTGATTGGCGCCTGTCATGGTTTACCGATAGCTTGCCGCTTGCAGCTCGAACATCCCCGCGTACTGGCCACCCAGGGCCATCAATTGCTCATGACTGCCATCCTCGGCGATTTGGCCGTCCGCGAGAACTACGATACGGTCCGCCATACGGACCGTGGAAAATCGATGTGAGATAAAGAGGGCCATCTTGCCGGATGTTAGCTCAGCAAACCGCTCGAAGACCTCATACTCGCTGCGGGCATCCAAGGCTGCTGTCGGCTCGTCCAGAATCAGCAACTGCGCATTTCGCAGGTAGGCACGAGCCAAAGCCAGCTTCTGCCATTCGCCGCCGGAAAGGTCAACTCCACTCTCAAACCGCCGTCCCAACATCTGATCATAACCGCCGTGCAGCTTGGCGATGACTTCATCGGCCAGGCTCTTATGAGCCGCGGCAGCGATTTCATCTCTGTTCCCAATTTGTTCGATGCGTCCAACGGCGACATTTTCATGGGCGGTCATCTCATATCGCATAAAATCCTGAAAAATGACGCCGATTTCACGGTACAGGTCTTCCAGGCTGTACTCGCGAAGGTCGATCCCGTCGAGCAGAATCTGCCCCTCGGTAGGATCGTAGAGCCGCGTAATCAGCTTGACGATCGTCGTCTTGCCCTGGCCGTTCTCTCCGATAAGCGCTACGCGCTCGCCCGGGTGCAGGGTGAAATCCAGGTTCTTCAGAATTCGACGCGAGCTTCCGGGATAGGCGAACGAGACATTGCGGAACTCGAACCCTCGCCGGATTGGCCGCGGCGCCGGCAAGGCGTTCGGCTTCGAACGGATTGTCGGCTGCATCTCGAAGAAGGCCAGCAAGTCCGTAAGGAAAAGGGCCTGGTCGGCAACTCCGGACAGGGTTGAAAAGATCATTTGAATGTTGGTGCTCGCTTGCAGGATCGCGCCGGCCAGCAGGTACAACGTTCCAATACTCAGCGCCCCCATGACTGTTCGCCAGATTACGTAGACGTAGGCGGAGTAGTAACCGAGGGAGCCTATGATGGACAGAAATGCCCCAGCCACCAGCTTGCGTTTCGAGAGTTCGACGTTCTCCTCATAAACTTCATCCGAAAGTCTGGTAAACCGCTCGGTCAGGAAGTTGCTCAATCCAAATAGCTTAAGTTCTTTAGCAGCTTCCTTGCTGCCGCCTAGAATGCGCAGATAATCAAGTTGGCGGCGAACCGGCGTTTGGCGGAAGTTCTTGGCATAGCCCAGGAACGCGAAGTGGCTCTCCCCTACAAACGCGGGGATGACGCCGGCAACGAGGAGCAGCAACAGCCAGGGAGAGTAGTAGACGATTGTTATCGACAAGGTTACGGTCGTGATCACCTGTTGCACCAGACGGCCGAGCATCTGGATCATCGCGAGCCGGTCGGTCGCCTGCACCCGCGCGCGTTCCAGGCGGTCGTAGAAGACCGGGTCTTCATAGGCGATGACGTCCAGTTCGGCCGCGTGCCTCATCACCTGGATGCTGACGTGGCGGGTGTACTTGTCGGCGAGCAGCGAATCCAGATAGTCGATGACACGGGTAAGAATGTTTCCCAGAACCGCAATGATGAACTCCGCCCCAACCAGCCACCACAAGCGGTGCGGAAAAGCTCCATGTTTTGCAGTGTGAGCGACGGTGTCGAAGATCAGCTTACCAACGTACAGAACTCCGACTGGCTGCAGGGCTGCGAACAGACGAAAGACGAAGCCCAGCACCACCACCAGAGGGCCGGAATCCCACACGATCTTGAGAACAGGAGGAAGGTTTCGCAACGCCGACATGCGCTCCTGCCAGGCGCTCGTCATGGATTTCGCTTCCGTCATTCGTTAAGCAGACTGCCCCTCTTGGCCGCCCAAGGCTTGAATCTCTATTATTGACCTTCGAGAACTACATGAAAACCGGAGGATTACACATTTGAGAGATGCGGAAAACAAAAACGCAGTTTCACCACCCTGAGTGGGTCCGGGGCAAAAGTTACAGATTTTTCGAGATTCCATCCTAAACGGAGGAAGAAATGGTCAGAATTTGCGGGAACGCTGTTATGTCACAGACTTAACGACCGCTTATGGACTAAACTTTCTTTTTTCGGAGGCTCGGCTATGCACCGCGTCACTTCCGCACTCTTATTGTTGACTTGTGTAATCACCCTATCTGGCTTGGCCGCCTGGGCTCAGGATGATTCTTCGGGCGCATCGGCAACCTGCAACTTTGACGAAGACAAGCAGCTAGTCGTGCAGTATCAGCATGTTCTCATCAACCCCAAGAAGCCTATCTCTACGCAAGTTCCCTTCGGCAAGGTCTGGGCACCGGGCGGCAAAGCTATGGCGCTCTTTACCAACACGCCGATTCAGATCGGCTCGCGCAACCTTCCCATTGGCGCATATACGCTGTTCGTGGTTCCCAACTCGAAGCAGTGGACCCTGATTGTCTCGAAGAGCACGGATACTTCTGGCGCCTATGATCCGCAGCAGGATCTGGTGCGCGTACCCATGGATTCAGGCGAGCTACCCAGCCCGGAGGAGAACATGAGCGTTTCGTTCGCCCATGTCGCTCCCCAGCAGTGCAACATCCGCTTTGATTTGGAGAAATACGGACACTTCGCTTCGATACACCAGCAGTAGAACGTCTCAGTCGGCGAAGATTGGCACTTCCTCTTCCCGCTTGGCCGTCTTCCTGCGCCACGGCAGGTGGGCCATTACCCAATCTTTACCTTTATCCATGTAGAGATAAACGACTGGGGTCGTGTACAGGGTCAGCGCCTGGCTGACGATAAGGCCACCGACAATGGCGATACCCAGTGGCCGACGAATTTCCGATCCCACTCCGGTACCTAGTGCAAGGGGCAGAGCACCTAGCATGGCGGCAGCAGTCGTCATCATGATGGGACGGAAGCGGACTAAGCCTGCCTCATAGATCGACTCTTCCGCACTCTTGCCGGCGCGCTCCACTTCCAGCGCAAAGTCAATCATCATAATGGCGTTCTTCTTCACGATGCCGATCAACAGGATGATGCCGATCAGTCCAATGACATCCAGCTGCATATGGAAGAGCAGCAGCGCCAGCAGAGCGCCCGTGCCTGCTGAGGGCAGCGTCGATAGGATCGTGATGGGGTGAATGTAACTTTCGTACAGCATGCCCAGCACGATATAGACGGCGACCAGGGCCGCCAGAATCAGGATCGGCTCGGACGAAAGCGAATCCTGGAAGGCAGCAGCCGTTCCCTGGAAGCTTCCATGGATGCTGGCTGGCAGCCGCATCTCCGTCTCAGCCTGATCGATAGCGCGCGTTGCGGTGCCCAGATCGCCTCCAGGCGCAAGATTGAACGAAAGCGTTACCGCTGGAAACTGGCCTTGGTGATTTACGGACAAAGAAGTAGTGGTGGCCTCGAAATGGGCGAATGCCGACAACGGAACCTGCGCGCCACTATTCGTTATAACGTATACGCTCTGCAACGCATCCGGGGTTCGCTGGTATTGCGGAGCGACTTCCAACACTACGTGATACTGGTTCAGGGTCTGATAAATGGTCGAGATCTGTTCCTGTCCGAAAGCATCGTAGAGCACAGCATCGATTTGCTGTGCTGTAATTCCCAGCCGTGACGCCGTGGTTCGATCGATGACCACGTTCTCTTCCAGTCCACTTACCTGCTGGTCGCTATTTACGTCTTTGAGTTGGGGGATCTTGCGTAGTTGCGCGAGCAATTTCGGCGCCCACTCGTATAACTCATTCAAATCTTCGCCGGAGAGGGTGTATTGATACTGTGCGTTGGACATGCGACCGCCAATCTGCAGATCCTGTACCGACTGCAAATACAGTGTCGCTCCCGGAATATGCGAGAGCTTGGGACGGAGACGGGCGATCACCTGGTCAGCACTCACCTTCCTTTCCGCCAGCGGCTTCAAGACCACGAAGACTCGGCCCTGGTTTTGCGCTCCATTGCCTCCTACAAAGGCCAGTACGTTTTCGACTCCTGGGTCCTTCTTCACGATGTTGACCAACTCGTCCGTCTTCGCCTTCATCGCGTCGAAAGAAACATCTTGTTCTCCCATGATCATTCCGGCCAAACGACCAGTGTCCTGCTGGGGAAAGAATCCCTTAGGGACGACGATATAGAGATACACATTGATGAAGACCATCAGGATCGCAACCACCAGGATCAGCCGCCGGTGGCGCAACACCCATCCGAGCGAAACCCGGTATCCCCGCGTCAAATGATAGAATCCGCGTTCGCTTACGCGGTACAGCCTGCCATGACTGCCCGGATCATGTGCCTTGAGGAAACGCGCGCAAAGCATAGGTGTCGTGGTCAACGACACCACAAGTGAAACGGCGATCGCCGCGCTCAGAGTTACGGCAAACTCATGGAAGAGCCGGCCGACAATTCCGCCCATCAGCAAGATCGGAATAAAGACGGCAATCAGCGACGTGCTCATCGAAACGACGGTAAAACCAATCTCGCGCGCACCAACCAGCGCAGCCTGATAGGGCCGCATCCCGGCTTCCACGTGGCGCATCACGTTTTCCAGCACGACGATCGCGTCGTCCACCACGAACCCGGTCGAGATGGTCAGCGCCATCAACGACAGGTTGTTGAGCGAATAGCCGCACAGGTACATGATCCCGAAGGTGCCGACAATTGCCAGCGGCACCGCGACGCTCGGAATCAGAGTGGCGCGCACTTCACGCAGGAAGACAAACACCACCAAAACAACCAGAATCACCGAGATGATCAGGGTTCGCTGCACGTCAGCGACGGATGCGCGGACAGTCGTCGTACGGTCAAGTCCGATTTCCAGGTGGATGCTGGGCGGCAGAGACGCTTTCAAGAAGGGCAGAGCCGCGATCACGCGGTCGGCGGTGGCAATGATGTTCGCCCCCGGCTGCCGGAAGATAACGACCAGAACGCTGGGCTTGCCATTGAAGCTTCCTGCGTTGTTGACGTTGGAGTACGAATCCTGGACGTCGGCAACATCGCTGAGACGGACCGGAGCGCCGTTGCGATAGGCGATGATCAGCGGCTTGTAATCTTTCGCTTTCTTCAGCTGATCGTTCGCCCGAATCACCCAAACCTTGCTACCGTCATCCAGCGACCCCTTGGCCTGATTTACGTTCTCCGCGGCGACAGCCGTGCGCACAGCCTCCAACCCAATGTTCAGCTTATTGAGGAGATTGGGATTCGCTTCGATTCGAACCGCCGGCTGCGAGGATCCCCAGACGAACACCTGGCCGACGCCTTCGATCTGCGAGAGCTTCTGGCCCATGATCGAGTCGGCAACGTCATACATCTGGTCCTGCGTCATCGCCTCGGAGGTCATTTCCAAAATGATGACCGGGGAATCAGCCGGATTGATTTTGCGATACGTAGGATTGCTGGGCAGGTCGGCGGGCAGATAGCCGCGCGCTGCATTAATCGCGGCTTGCACATCGCGGGCAGCAGCGTCGATGTTGCGGTTCAAATCAAACTGCATGGTGATGCCGGTCGAGCCGAGCTGGCTCGACGAGGTCATCTGATTGATGCCGGCGATGCGTCCGAACTGCCGCTCAAGTGGAGTCGCAACGGCAGAAGCCATCGTCTCCGGACTGGCGCCGGGCAATGAGGCGCCGACGGAGATTACCGGGAAATCGATTTGCGGCAACGGCGCCACCGGAAGCTGCATGTAAGCCAACGCTCCCGCGAGCAGGAGGGCTATCGTCAGCAGCGTGGTAGCTACCGGCCGCGCGATCGCTGGTGCGGAGATATTCATGACCTAATCTCCGGTTGCCTCCACCGGCTTAGGAGCGCGCAAGTGGCGCAAGGCCTGGGCCAGGCGGTCGAACCACAGGTAGACCACCGGGGTCGTGTAAAGAGTTAAAACCTGGCTGAAGATCAGGCCGCCGATGATGGTGATACCCAGTGGCCGGCGCAGCTCCGAACCAGTGCCGGATCCCAGAGCCAGCGGCACCGCACCGAATAGTGCGGCAAAAGTCGTCATCATGATGGGTCGGAAGCGCAGCAGGCAGGCCTCATAGATCGCATCGATCGCCGCTTTGCCCTCTTTGCGCTCGGCTTCGAGGGCAAAGTCGATCATCATGATGGCATTCTTCTTCACAATGCCGATCAGCAGGATGATGCCGATCAGTGCCATGACGCTCAAATCCAGATGGAACAGCGTGAGGGCCAAAATCGCGCCGACACCCGCGGATGGCAGCGTCGACAGAATCGTGATCGGATGGATATAGCTCTCATAGAGCACGCCCAAGACGATGTACACAGTCACGATCGCTGCGAGAATCAGCCAACCCTCGTTCGCCAGCGAAGCCTGGAAGGCCCGCGCCGTACCTTGGAACGCCAGCTGGATGCTGGGCGGAAGGTTGATATCCGCCGCAGCCTGCTGAATCGCTTTCACCGCGTCGCCGAGTGAGGCGTTGTTGCCCAGGTTGAACGAAATGGTTACCGCCGGAAATTGTCCCTGATGGTTAATCGTCAGCGGTCCGGTCGTAGTCTCCCAGTGGGCAATCGCGCTAAGCGGAACCTGGCCTGCATTTGCGCTGAGCAGATTGGTCGTACTGGCAGCGGTCGCAGGCTGGCTTCCCAGTGTCGGGGTCGCCATACTTTGCGCTCCGCCGGCAGGCACATAGATGTCTTTCAATGAATCAGGATCGATGCTGAATTTAGGATCCACTTCCAGCACCACATGGTACTGATTCAGCTGAGTAAACATGATCGACACCAGCCGCTGCCCGAAAGCGTCATACAGAGTGTTGTCGATGGCACTGGCTGTAACGCCCAGTCGTGAGGCGGTGTCGCGATCGATCACCAGAGTCGCTTGAGCCGCCTGATTCTGCTGGTCAGTTGCGACGTCTCGCACCTCTGGAATGGTCTTCAACTTGTCCATCATCTTCGAGGTGTACTGTCGCAACTCTTTCGCATCGGCATCTTCCAGCGTGAACTGATACTGCGTGCGGCTGACGCGGTCCTCGACCGTTAGATCCTGTACCGGCTGCATGTAAAGCGTAATGCCCTCGACGCCCGCCACTTCCTGTTGCAAGCGTTTCATCACGGTGGTGACATCGTCCGAACGGTCTTCGTGCGCCTTCAGGTTGATCTGGATGCGTCCGCTGTTCGGAGTCGTGTTGGTGCCGTCAACGCCGATGAACGAAGACAGGCTCTCTACATCCTTGTCTTTCAGAATCGCCGCCGCGAGTGCTTGTTGCCGCTGTGCCATTGCCTGAAATGAAATGCTCTCCGGCGCATCCGAAATGCCCATGATCACACCGGTGTCCTGCACCGGGAAGAAGCCTTTGGGTACAACGATGTACAGGAAGATCGTCGCAACCAGCGTCGCGATCGTCACCAGCAGCGTAATCGTCTGGTGCTTCAGAACGAACTTCACCGTGCGTCCATAGAACGCGATGGTGTTGTTGAACATCCGCTCCGACCATTCGTAGAAACGGCCATGCTTCTTCTCGGCGTTCGAGCGCAGCAGCAGCGAACACATCATCGGGGTGAGAGTCAGCGAAATCACCGCCGAAAGCAGAATCGTCACGGCGAGCGTGACAGCGAATTCACGGAACAACCGGCCGACAATGTCGCCCATGAACAGCAACGGGATCAGCACGGCGATCAGTGAAACCGTCAACGACACGATGGTGAAGCCGATCTGTCCGGCGCCGCGCAACGCCGCTTCCAGCGGGGTGTGTCCCTCCTCGATGAAACGATCGATGTTCTCGATCATCACGATGGCATCGTCGACGACGAATCCAGTGGAGATGGTCAGCGCCATCAGCGACAGGTTGTCGAGCGAGTAGCCCAACATGTACATCACGGCGAACGTGCCCACGATGGAGAGCGGAACCGTGATGCTGGGAATGATGGTTGCCGACAGCGTGCGCAGGAACAGGAAAATCACCATCACGACCAGCGCGATGGTCAGCATCATCTCGAACTGAACATCCTTGACGCTGGCGCGGATCGTGTTGGTACGGTCGGTGAGAATCGTAACCTTGACCGATGCAGGCAAATTGGCCTGCAACTGCTGCAGCCGCAGCTTGATGCTGTCGACAACTTTGATGATATTGGCGCCCGGCTGCCGCTGGATGTTGAGAATCACCGCGGGCGTGGTATTCATCCAGGCGGCCTGGTAGGCGTTCTCCGCCCCCATCACCACCGTGGCTACATCCGAAAGCCGAACTGGGTTGCCATTCTTGTAGGCGACGATCGAGTCGGCGTAGCCCTGCGAACTCAAAAGCTGGTCATTGGCCCCGATGGTGAACGACTGCCGATTGTCTTGTAGTTGTCCCTTCGCCTGGTCAACGTTGATCTGGGCAATGACGGAGCGCAGTTGCTCGAGGCTCATGCCATACGACGCCAATGCGGTGGGATTCGCCAGAATGCGAACTGCCGGCTTCTGGCCGCCGCTGATGCTGACCAGTCCAACGCCGGGCAACTGTGAAATCTTCTGGGCGAACGTCGTGTCCGCAAGGTCTTCAACCTGTGGCAGCGGCATGCTGTCCGAGGTCATTGCCAGGGTCAGGATGGGAGCGTCAGCGGGATTGACCTTGCTATAAATAGGCGGCGTCGGCAGATCGTTCGGAAGGTAGGTTTGCGCAGCATTGATCGCGGCCTGCACTTCCTGCTCTGCTACGTCGATGTTTTCTTCCAAGTTGAACTGCAGCGTAATGACCGACGCTCCAAACGAACTGTTGGAGGTCATCTGGCTCAGGCCAGGCAATTCACCAAACTGCCGCTCCAGCGGCGCGGTGATCGACGATGCGGTCACATCCGGGCTGGCGCCCGGATAAAACGTCACGATCTGGATCGTCGGGTAGTCAACCTGCGGCAGTGCGGAAATGGGTAACTGCTGGTAAGCCACAATACCTACCAGCAGCAATCCCACCATCAACAGCGAAGTCGCGATGGGCCGAAGAATAAACGGCCGCGAAATACTCATATTGCAGATCCAATGTTGCCGCTGGACGAGCCACTAGCCTGGTGCGCCGGAGCCTGCGGCTGGACCTTCATGCCGGCCTGCAGTTTCTCCTGCCCGTCCGTTACCACACGCTCGCCCGCTTTCAATCCCGACTTCACGACTACGGTAGCGCCCTGCGTCAGGTCAACCTGCACATTACGCATCTCGACGCTGTTCTGCGGGTCGACTACATAAGCGAAGCTGCCATCCGGTCCACGCTGCATCGCGCTGGCCGGCACTGTAAGGGCATTGTTCAACTTCTTCAGCAGCAGGTGTGCGTTGACAAATTGATTCGGCCAGAGCGTATTGTCCAGGTTGTCAAAAGTTGCTTTCAACTGCACTGTACCCGTGGTCTGATCGATCTGGTTGTTGATGGTCAACAGCGTACCGGTTGCCAGCTTTGTCTGATCATCCCGGCTATAGGCGTCGACCTCAAGCGGTCCCGACTTCATTTGCTGCGCCACTTCCTGCAGCTGGTCTTCCGGCAGCGTGAATACCAGGGAGATAGGATGCAGCTGGGTGATGACCAGCATCGGGGTACCGCCCGCAGCCGTCACATAGTTGCCCGGATCGACTTGCCGCAATCCCACCCGTCCATTGATAGGCGAAACGATGCGACAGTACGTCAGGTTGAGCTTGGCGTTGTCGATCGCCGCTTTGTCGCTGGCAATCGTGCCTTCGTAGGTTCCGAACGAAGCCTCGAGAGTGTCGAGATCCTGCTTGGCAATGACCCCCTGCTCGTACAAGACCTTATTGCGGTCGTATTGAGCTTTGGCGTTGGTAAGCTGTGCTTCGTCTTTCTGTAAGGTCGCTTCAGCCTGCGCTAACGCTACTTGATAAGGGCGGGGGTCAATCAGAATTAGTAATTCGCCGGCCTTGACTTCCTGACCTTCCTGAAAATTGACCTGCATGATCTGACCGTCGATGCGGGTCTTCAATGAAACCGTATTAAATGCCTGAACGGAGCCCAGCCCTGTCAAATAAACGTCGAAGGGGCCCTGTTTCACCGTGGCAACTCCCACGGGGATGGCCGGCGGCGGACCGCCCGCTTTCGCGCTCTTCGACGGGTGGGAACTGCATCCGGCCAGAACAGCGCAGATCGCCAGGGTCACCCCGAGCCCCAGGACTGCCGCTACTTTACGTCTCCCGGGTGTTAGGAATGGCCAACTTTTCACAAAAACTCCTCCTAGCCGTGCACTACAGACGTGCGCCCGCCTGAAGCGGTATCGCAACTCAGCCCAAGTGCCTAACTGCAACTTGGCGCAACGGTTGCAGTACTATTACATCCATACTATTAGAGCGGACGGGGCTCCTGACCGCAGTTAAGAGTAGGTGAAGGAAGGTTAAGAAGTGTGAAGGCTAACAACACATCACGAAACAATTCTTCACCGCAGGGCCGCGCGGGAAAAGGCAAAATAAATCCCGTGAATCGCCTTCTCATCGTCGACGACGATCACGGCCTGGTTAATCTGCTCAAGCGCTTTCTCGAAGGCGAGAGCTTTTTCGTGGACGCAGCCTATGATCATGCCACCGGCCTGAGTGCAGCCCTCTCCGGAGAGCATGAACTAATCATACTGGATGTAATGCTGCCCGGCGGCACCGGATTTGAACTTCTCAAGGCATTACGGCGCGAATCGTCCGTACCTGTGCTCCTGCTCACCGCCAGGGGCGAGGCAGTGGATCGCATCCTCGGCCTTGAGATTGGCGCCGATGACTACCTGGCAAAGCCCTTCGATCCCCGTGAGCTGGTGGCCAGAATTCGCGCTATTTTTCGCCGAACGCGCGAAGCCACCGTCGCCGTCGTGCGCGACGGACACGAAGAACTGCTCTCGGTTGGCGACATCAGCATGTCCCTGAGTACACGCACAGTCACCTGCCGCGAGAGTCCGATCGACCTGACGTCGGTCGAGTTCAACGTACTGGAGCTTCTGCTCCGCAACGCCGGAAACGTGGTTACCCGCGAGCAGATCGCCGAAGTTGCGCTGGGTCGACCCTTAAATGCCTTTGACCGCAGTGTCGATGTGCACGTCAGCCGTCTCCGTAAGAAGCTGATCCCCTGCGGTGATTCCGCAGAAGAACTGATTCGACCGATTCGGGGCATCGGTTACTTCCTCGCGGCCGAAGCTTCGGAAAAGAGCCGGGTATGAGCAGGCGTCTTTTCTGGAAAATCTTTCTTCCCTTCTGGGTGGCTCAAGCGCTGCTATTGGGCGCTCTTTACCTGCGCGTGCATTACCGCATCAACTCCGAACATCCCTGGTGGATACAGCCCGAGCGCCACGAGATGCCCATCCTGGCTGACCTGGCAGCGCGGACGTTTCAAGAGCAAGGCTCGTCCGGCGTGCAGCAGTTACTCGACGGCCTTTCCTTATCCAAGCGCTCAAGGTTTTGGCTGCTCGATGACAGTGGACGAGAGCTCACCGGACGCCCTGTTCCCGACAATGTTCTCCGTGGTGCGTCGGCTGCGGAGAAGAACGAAGGCCTCTATCACTCGTTCGAAGCGAACGTTCTGGCGGCGCGCGCCACTACCCCGGAAGGTCAGTATCTGCTGATCGCAGAACTCACACCGCCTTCAATTTCCGAACGTGTGCCGGGCGACATCCTCTGGACCTTAAAGTTGGGGACCATCGTTTCGGCGCTTGTTTGTTTGCTCATAGCTCATTATCTGACGAAGCCCATTGAGCGTCTTCGGGACGCGACGCATGAACTGGCGCGAGGCAATCTCGATATTCGCGCCGGCGAAAACCTTGGCAATCGCCAGGACGAAATCGCCGACCTGGTGCGTGACTTCGATACCATGGCGGGCGAACTGCGCAATCAAATTCAGAGTGAACGCAATCTGCTGAGCGGCGTCTCGCATGAACTGCGCTCACCCATCGCGCGCATGCGTCTTGCGCTGACCCTGGCGCGACACGCTAACGAGCAAGACCGGACCGAGATGTTGGATCGTATTGAGCAGGATACGGTGCAACTCGATGCCATGCTAGAGCGCATCCTGACGGTCGCCAGGCTGGAGAGCGGTCAACTGCAGCCGAAGTTCGAGTTGATCACGCTCAACGACGTCATTGACGACGTGCTGCACGATGCGAAGTTCGAAGCGGTCGCCACCGCCGCGGACATCAACTATCAGGGCCATGGCGATATTCAGGTCACTGGAGACGCTGGCCTGTTGCACAGCGCTATAGAGAATCTTGTGCGCAATGCGATGTTTTACTCCGGCCGCGACGGGAAGATCGAGGTAAAGCTGGCTAGGATCGAGGGCTCGGCTGTCATCACCGTTCGCGACAATGGCCCGGGGGTGCCCGAGAGCGCTCTGCCTCTCCTGTTCAAACCGTTCTATCGTGTCGATGATTCCCGAGGAACCACCACCGGCGGCATGGGCCTGGGATTAGCCATTGTGCGCAATGCGGTTGCCATCCACGGAGGTACGGCGGTTGCACGGAATGCTTCGCCGCACGGACTTGAAGTCGAACTGACTCTTCCCGTCACACCCACTCCCGCAGGCCGTCGCAGCGCCGAGTTCCGGACGGCTGCACTTAGTTCCTAGGTGTAGTCTCTTAGCTCTCAGCGAAGAGTCGTCTCGCATGCGAGTGTCTTCGCGACTGTGCCACGACCATCGGTTTGCTAAGAGCTTACGGCTAAGAGCCAGCCTCAGCAACGGTTCTCACTGACACACTCGCACCACGCGTGCTAGCTTATCCCTTCCGGAAGGAAACCATGTTCACCAACGATCTTCTGCAGGGAAAACGCATTCTCGTTACGGGCGGTGGCACCGGCATTGGCCGTGCCATGGCAGAACGGTTTCTGCAACTGGGCGCAACGGTATACATCTGCGGGCGGCGGCTCGAAGTCGTGCAACAGACGGCGAAAGAGCTCGCGGTCTCCACGGGGGGCAGCATCGAAGGCTTCGCCTGCGATGTGCGCTACACAGACGACGTTGAGCCGCTCATCGAGAAACTGTGGTCCGCTGGCCCACTGGATGTTCTGGTGAACAACGCCGCCGGCAATTTCCTCGCGCGCACGGAGGAACTTTCCTCGCACGCCTTTGACGCCGTAATCGGCATCGTGCTGAAAGGCACCATCAACATGACCATGGCCTGCGGCCGCCGCTGGCTGGCAGGCAACCACAAAGGAGTCGTCCTCAGCATCGCGACCACTTACGCCGATACCGGCTCCGCCTACGTCGTACCCAGCGCCGTCGCGAAAGCCGGAGTGGTCTCGTTGATGCGCAGCCTCGCCGTCGAATGGGGACCGCGTGGCATTCGCACCGTGGCGATCGCACCCGGAGCCATTCGTACCGAGGGCGCTTTTTCCCGCCTGCTGCCTACACCTGAGCTGGAGAAGAAGCTGCTGGAACACAATCCTCTGCATCGCTTCGGCACTCTGGAGGAGATCGCGAACCTGGGAGCATTTCTTATCAGCAATCAGGCGGGCTACATCAACGGTGAGATGGTATACATGGACGGAGGCGAAACGCTCGCCGGCGCGAGCACCTTCAGCCTCATGGGCCGCCAAATTCCGGATGCTGCGTGGGCGATCATGAAACCTAAAAAGACGAAGGCCGAATAGCTTGTCAGCCCTCGAGTCGACTGCATGAATGAGAAGATCGCCATCTCCGACCTGGGCCCTCGCCAGCACCGCTCGCCGCTGCGGCTGGACGCGCTAGGCTCCATCGAGAGCACCTTCATTCACGATGGCATGTATTATCGCGATCCGCTAAGCGACGACGGCCCGCTCTTCGAGCGCTCCGGGCCGCGAGAACATCTCTTCTTTGAGCCTGCCCGCACCAAAGTTGCCGTCGTTACCTGCGGCGGATTGTGCCCCGGCCTGAACAACGTTCTCCGCTCACTCTACCTGCAGCTTCACTATCATTACGGCGTCCCCGCGGTAATGGGAATCCGCTACGGGTACTCCGGATTCTCACCCGAGGGATCGACTCCTCCGATGTGGCTGAACGCCGAGATCGTGAACAACATCCATCAGCTCGGCGGGACCCTGCTCGGCACCTCGCGCGGACCGATCGGCGCGGATATGGTCGTTGACTTCCTTGACCAGCGCGGCGTCAGTATCCTGTTCACGGTTGGCGGCGATGGCACGCAGCGAGGAGCGCACGCCATCGTGGATGAGATACAACGGCGCAAGCTGTCCATCGCTGTAATCGGCATTCCGAAGACGATTGATGACGACGTACAGTACGTGAACCGCTCGTTCGGCTACTTCACAGCAATTCAGAAAGCCAAAGAAGTGATCGACAGCGCCCATGTGGAAGCGCACTGCGTCACCAACGGTATCAGCATCGTCAAATTGATGGGCCGCGACTCAGGGTTCATCGCCGCCGGCGCGACTTTGGCGAGCCAGGAAGTGAACTTTACGCTGGTTCCTGAAGTTCCCTTCAAGCTGGAAGGTGAGTGCGGGCTGTTGGCCGTCTTGCATCGGCGCATGCTGGAGCGGCGGCACGCGGTAATCGTGGTGGCCGAAGGCGCAGGTCAGCACCTCATGCCTCCGTCAGAGGAGCGCGACGCCTCAGGCAATCTGATTCACCGTGACATCGGACTGTTCCTGCGCCATAAGATTCGCGACCACTTTGAAGCGCAGCGCTTCCCGGCAGTGATCCGCTACTTCGATCCCAGTTACTACATCCGTAGCGTGCCTGCTTCGACTGTTGACTCTATGCTGTGTGATTCGTTTGCGCGCCATGCGGTACACGCGGCCATGGCCGGGAAAACCGACATGATCATCGGTTTACAGCACGGCGTGTTCATTAATGTGCCGATCCCGATGGCAACTACACAGCGAAAGCGGCTCTCCGCGGAAGAATGGGCAATGGTCGTAACCGCGACCGGTCAGCCTGACCTGGCATAAAAAAGGGCACGACCGAAGCCGTGCCCTGGTTACATCACTCAATGTTAAATCTTAGTGCGACCCTTTGGAGTTCTTCTTCGCCTGCGTGGCCGGGGTAGACTGCTTTGCCTGCTGGGTAATCTGATCCAGCAACTGGTACAGCTGGTTCATATCTTTCACTTCTGTCACGGGAGTCGCATTCGGGACGTCAGTCACGATATAGACGGTTGGGGTGTGATCGAGCGGAATGCGGTTGCCCAGTGAACGATCCGCCTCGACCTTGGCCGCCAGCTCACCCGACGGGTCGACCACGAATGGTAGCGTAACTCCATGCTGCTCGGCCCACTTCTCAGTCATGCCCTGCAGGTTCTGCTTGGTGACGTAGTTCTGATTCTGAAAGATGTAGAGGCGGTATTCGTCGCCCAGCTTCTCTGACTTGGTGTCGAAGAAACGGGCGTTCACCGCTGCATCGAACGACCAGGGATGCTGGCGTAGCGGGAAATCGTGCTGGATCAGCGGAATGTCGTATTTCTTCGCGGCTTCGTGCAGCACCGGCGCAGACTTGGCGCACTGCGGACATTCGAGGTCCTCAAACACGATGATGGCGACCTTCGAGCCTTTTGGCGGACGCAGCATCGACGTGTCGGACCAAGCCATTGTGTTCGCGAGCAGCAAAACCGCCGCCGCGATGAACTGCATCAGGGTGAAACGCTTCATTCGGAAAGCTTCCTTTAAGAGGATCAGCAGGTGTCCCGACTATACTAACGGAATTTCAGGTACAGAGTCTCGCCCAGACGCTCAGGCAGCGGCCACGCGGCTGGAGCGCCACTCGCCGGGTGAGGTCCCCTCCCAGCTGTGGAACGCGCGGAAGAACGAGTTGGCGTCCTCATAGCCAAGCAGATAAGCCGTCTCGTTTAGCTCCAGCGAGGAATGCAGCAGATAGTGTCGAGCCAGCTCCTGCCGAGCTTCTTTCATCAACTGCTGGAAGCTCACGCCCTCATCGGTGAGGCGGCGCTGCAAGGTCCGCGTGCTGAGCCGAAGTTCCGCGGCGACATGCTGCAGTCCAGGCCGCTGCCCGGCCAGTAGGCGCTTCAAGACACTCTTCGCCTGCTCAGAAATGCTTCTTTCCGCAAGCTGCTCGCTCAGTTCAGCCTCAAGTTGAGGAGCCACCAAGGCCAACAATTCGGCGTTATGCGTCAGCAAGGGGGCGTCGACGTCCTGCTTGTGAAAGACAATTAGATTCTGCGGCGCACGAAACTTCACCGCACAACGGAAATATTGCTCATACATCTCCCGATGTTCAGGCGGCCGCCGGAATTCGACGCGTTTGGCATGGAGTGGCGAGCCCGTACCCCGTCGCGCCATTGACAATATCCAAGCAAAGCATGTGTCGATCAGTGCCGGCGGTTCCTGTTCTTGCGCCAGCAGCCAGTCGAAGCGCACCGCACATTCATCCTTCTTCTCGATGAGTTCGATCTTCTCCGGACAGGTGAGCTGCTTGTAGCGCGCCATGCGTTGCAAGGCATCCCGCAATGATCGTGTGCAAAGTGCCGCGATGGCGATAGGGTCGTAGCGCTCCGCACGTTCTTCCGTGCCAATCTTCAATCCGATTCCGGGATCACCGCTGACCTCGGAAGCCGCGCGGTAGAAGGCGAACATCTCCTCGGTTGTGACTTGTACCTTCGCTTGCTGCAGCAAAGTCACGGGCAGACGGGCATGGGCCAGCAAGCTCTTTGGAGGTACGTTTAACTCCTCAAGCTTGCGCAAGACCGTGCTGGAGATTCGAAAGCGGTTGGGCATATGTCTAAACCGTGAAGCTCTGCCCGGCAGCCGACGAATCAGCCAACCGGGCAGGCTGCTGTTCACTTCACTTGTTCAGCGACTTCATATCGATGACGAAGCGATACTTCACGTCGCTCTTCAGCAGACGGTCGTAGGCTTCGTTGATCTTCTGGATCGGGATCACTTCGATGTCGGAAGTGATGCCGTGCTTGCCGCAGAAGTCCAGCATCTCCTGGGTTTCAGGAATGCCGCCTATGCTGGATCCGGCAACCGAGCGCCGGCCGGCAATCAGACCGAAGACTCCGAGCGGCACCGGCTTCGGGGGCGCGCCCACGAAGGTCATGGTTCCGTCGCGCTTCAGCAGGTTGATGTATGGATTCACATCGTGCGGAGCCGAGACCGTATTCAGAATAAAGTCGAAGCTGCGCTCGTGCTTCTGCATCTCCTCGGGGTTTTTCGAAATCACCACTTCATCGGCCCCAAGCCTTTTCGCGTCATCGATCTTGTGCGCCGAAGTTGTGAACAGCACGGTATGCGCGCCAAAGGCGTGTGCGAATTTCAGCCCCATGTGTCCAAGGCCGCCAAGCCCGACGATGCCCACCTTCTGGCCCTTCCCGACCTTCCAATGCCGCAGTGGTGAGTAGGTCGTAATTCCGGCGCACAGCAGGGGCGCCGTGCCGGCCGGATCGAGCCCGTCGGGAACATGCAGCACGAAGTTCTCATCGACAACGATGCTCTCTGAGTAACCACCATAGGTCATGCCGCCGAGAATTTTGTCTTCGCTGTTATAGGTGAAAACTGTCGCAGCGTTATCGCAGTGTTGCTGCAAACCTTCTTTACAGCTGGCGCAAACGCCGCAGGAGTTGACCATGCAGCCCACCGCCGCCATATCGCCTTCTTTAAACTTCTTGACAGCGCTGCCGACCTTGACCACGCGGCCAACGATTTCGTGTCCGGGCACGCACGGATAGACCGTCGCCAAAAAATCGACCCACTCATTCTTGGCCTGGTGCAGATCGGAGTGACACACTCCGCAGAAAAGAATCTGGATTTGCACATCGTTGGGCAAAGGATTGCGCCGCGGAATGGAAGCGGCCGCCAAAGGTGAAGTTGGGGCCGAAGCCGCAAACGCCTTGGCGGTATAGCTTGCTGAACTGGACTGTATCGTTTCTTGAATAGCGTCTACTGTCTCACTCATGTTGCTTAACTCCTCCCACGAATTAAACTTTACGCGCCGAGCCTTCCGGCCACACTAGCAGAACACGCCAATGTACTTGCAAAATGCGCCAAATGGAACGGGAGCGGTCATCTTCAAAGAACAGCCCTGCTCCTTGAGGTGGCTCGAAACCGCGAATGACATGTTTGGATTCCTGAACCTCGGGATGTGATTCATTGACCCCTGATCTAGGACAATTCAAGGAAGGTTGCGTATTTGCACTCCTCATCGTTTCTACGACGGAAGTTTCCTCCTGCCGGTACGTCGCGATACTGAGCTGCCAAAACTTCTGCCGGTTTCTCGAAGGTTGAGGAACTAAAGGGAGCCGAAATCGCAGGGCTGGCGCCGTGGATTGTGTGGTCAGCTGCGAACCAATCTACCTACGCCTACGGCTTGAGAATCCATGCCGCAGCTGTATCGAATTCCGCTGCCGTAAAGTGAGAACACCCGGTTGTGCGTCAGAGAGCGGCCACGCGTCTCTGTATCAGCAGGAAGTACAGCGCCATAAAGATCAGCAGCACTCCATTCACGCTCAGAATCAAGGGCGCTGAGAATATCGGAACCAGCCAGCCCGACAGCAGGTTTCCCATCGGCATGCCGCCGCGGAAGGCGCAATTGTAGACACTCATCACCCGGCCGCGCATTTCGTTGGTGGTGATCAACTGCACCAGCGAGGTCACCATCGCGAAGACGGACATCATGGACGCGCCCACGATGACCAGCATGGTGTAGCTCAGCGGAAGTTTCTTCGAAAGCGCGAACCCGGCGATTGCCGCACCCAGGCAGATTAGGCCGATGACGGCGAACCGGCCCTTGCTGCGGATATTGCCGAGGCCGGCAACCATCAGCGAACCGCAGATGGACCCGATTCCCATAACCGACAGCAGATTGCCGTAGGTTTCCGGGCCACGGTGGAAGATGTCTTTAACGAACACCGGAAGATACGTCCGCATAGGCATGGCGAGAGCCGTCATGCAGAACGCCAGCACGATCAGCGCTTCCATCGAGGCTTGCTTGCGAACAAACTTGATGCCTTCCTTCAGGCTGGTGAACATCGACTCCGTGGTCGGCCCCGGCTGAAATCGCGCACGAATCATTAACAGCGTGACGATCGGGGCGAGGAACGAAAGCGCGTTCAGCCCGAAGCACCACTTCTCACCGAGTTTGGCCAAGGCCTGCCCGGCCAGCGCCGGACCGACGGTCACGGCCAGGTTGAATTGGATCGAATTCAGCGCAATCGCGTTGGGCATATCTTCGCGATCGACCAACGTCGGGATTAGCGCCGAGTACGCCGGACCGCCGAACGCCTGCGCCAGACCTGACACGAACGACAGGCACAGGATCGGCCATACATGGGTCAGTCCGGACGCTACGAGAAAGGTCAGCGTAGCCGCACTCGCCATCTGGATGTATTGCGACGTAAGCAGGACCTTGCGGCGCTCGACCCGGTCGGCGACGACTCCACCGATCAGCGAGAAAAGAAATATCGGGATGCCGCCCAGAAATTGATCGAGCGCCAGCAGGAAGGCCGAATGGCTGAGGCGATAGATCAGCCAGCCCTGGGCCACGATCTGCATCCAGGTACCAATGCTGGACGTGCACGCCCCGACCCACATCAGGCGGAAATCACGGTAATGGAATGCCTTGAAGATGCGACGAAGGGCCGAGGTTCGCGCAGGGGTCGAAGTTTGCATGTGCTCCGTGTACTGCTATCGCTCGATTCTATCTTCGCACGGGAATTGGATGGCGGAGGGAGCCTCTACGCTCCAACCTTCTCACAGGCGATCGAATTCTGTGTCATCACAAATTGTTTCGGCCGGCAACGATGCGCACGGAACGCCTCCAAACGGAGACGGGAGGCAACGTTGTCTTCCACTTCGTAGCCGCATTTGAACAGGCATGTCATAATGACGCCCACGGGATGGCACTCACCTCCGGCACAAGACTTGGACCCTACGAAATCCAGTCGCCCCTCGGCGCAGGCGGCATGGGTGAAGTCTATCGCGCGCGCGACACGCGGCTTGAACGCATCGTCGCGGTAAAAATTCTTCCTTCTCATCTTTCGGAAAATCAGGAAGCCCGGCAGCGCTTCGACCAGGAAGCGCGCACCATTTCCTCCGTCAGTCATCCCAACATCTGCACGCTGTATGACGTCGGCCATCAAGACGGCACGGACTATCTGGTCATGGAGTATCTGGAGGGCGAGACCCTGGCTGATCGGCTGCGTAAAGGGCCTCTGCCGATGGACCAGGTCCTGCGATACGGCGTCGACATTTGCGAAGGACTGGAGAAGGCCCATCGCTGTGGCGTGATCCATCGCGATCTGAAGCCAGGCAACATCATGCTGACCAAGGTCGGCGCCAAACTGATGGACTTCGGACTGGCCAAGACTTCAGTGGCGAATGCGGCATCGGCTTCCAACATGTCTTTGACTGTCAGTACCCCGCCCAGCCATCCCCTCACCGCGCAGGGCACCGTCGTTGGCACCTTCCAGTACATGGCGCCGGAGCAGGTTGAAGGCAGGCCGGCAGACGCACGCTCCGACATCTTCGCGCTGGGCGCTTTGCTGTACGAGATGACTACAGGCAAGCGAGCCTTTGAAGGCAAGACTCCGGCCAGTGCCATGGCCGCGGTATTGGAGCGCGATCCACCGCCGATCAGTTCGACTCAACCCATGACGCCGCCTGCCTTCGAGCGACTGGTGAAGATCTGCCTGGCGAAAGATCCCGACGAACGCTGGCAGACCGCGCATGACGTTAAGTTGCAGCTCAGGCACATCATTGAAGGCGGATCGCAGATCACTTCTTCGGCGGTTGTGGTGCCCACACGCAAGCGGACAAGCAAGCTGGCTTGGGGCGTCGCGACGGGGATGTTCGTCATCGCTGCGCTGATATCGTTCTTTCTGTATCAGGCCGACCAGAAACAACTGCCGGTACTGCGGGCCGCGATTAATCCGCCGGACAAGATGCAGTTCAATCTTTCCGGCGATCATGGCGGACCGGCCGCAATCTCACCCGATGGCCGTTTCATCGTTTACTCCGCTAATGGAGCCAACGGCACACAGCTTTACCTTCGCCCGCTTGATTCA
Organism: uncultured Acidobacteriaceae bacterium; assembly: GCA_963780495.1. Lineage (GTDB taxonomy): Bacteria > Acidobacteriota > Terriglobia > Terriglobales > Acidobacteriaceae > Bog-257. The sequence goes on along the minus strand of CAWACF010000019.1, from coordinate 37,632 downwards.
ACTGCCGCGCAGCCCTTGCCCGAGACCGAAGGCGCCATGTTTCCCTTCTGGTCGCCTGACAGTCACTCCATCGCCTTCTTCACTGACGATAAGCTGAAGCGCATCGAGGTCACAGGAGGAACGCCGGTCACGATCTGCGAGTCGACGCTGGGACGTGGCGGCTCCTGGAATCAGGATGGCACCATCGTCGCCGCTCTCTCTTACAACACTGGGATCTCGCGCGTGTCCGCTAATGGAGGCTCGCCAACTCTGGTAACCACGGTCGACACGGCGCTCTATTCTTCGCATCGCTGGCCCTCGTTCCTGCCGGACGGCAAGCACTTCCTTTACATCGCGGTGAAGCACAATGCGCCAATCAGCCCCGAAACCGCAGTTTTTATAGCCTCGCTCGATGGCAAGGAGAACCGTCTCCTGCTGCACTCCTTGTCCAACGCGGTGTTTGCCTCGGGCAGGCTGCTTTATCAGCGTGAAAATTCGCTGGTGACCCAGGTGTTCGATCCCGTCAGCGGGAAGTTCTCCGGCGACCCGGAAACCCTGAGTGAGAACGTTCAGTTCGACTCCGGGCTGTGGCGGATGAACCTCAGCACATCCAATAACGGCTTGATGGTCTACGCCTCCGGCGCGACCAGTGGTAACGAGATACTTACCTGGTACGACCGCAGCGGGAAGAAGCTGGGAACGGTTGGCGAGCAGGCTGAGTACTTCGATCTCGATCTGTCGCCCGATGAGAAACAGTTGGCGACAACCGAGCTGAACACGGCCACCGCCTCGATATGGGTACATGACCTGCTCAACAACCGGCAGAGCCGCCTGACCTTTACGGATGGCGCGCACCTCACGCCGATATGGTCTGCGGATGGAAAGCAGATCGCCTTCACTTCGAAACAGCAGGCGGCGATCTCGGTCAAGACGCTCGGCAGCAGCGCCCCTGAGCAAACATTGATCTCAAATCCCAAGCCGATCTTCCAGGCTATCTCGGATTGGTCGCGCGATGGCCGCTACCTGATGTACGAACAAGGCATCGGCTTCAATGTCGATCTGTGGGTGCTGCCATTGGCCGGAGATCGCAAGCCCTTCGCCTATACCAGCGGCGGCGCTTCCAGAGGCACCTTCTCGCCGGACGGCCGTTGGGTCGCCTATGTGGGCCAGGAGGGCGGACGCCCTGAAATCTTCGTCGCTCCATTCCCATGGACGGGTGCGAAATGGCAGATCTCCAATGGCGGAGGGGCCTCGCCGCGCTGGAGCGCCGATGGCAAGCAACTTTATTACTTCGATCTCACCGGGATCACCGCGGTTGAAGTCGATGGCTCCGGTTCGGCATTTCAGATCGGCAGCAGCAAGCAGCTCTTCCGTCTTCCTCTGCGCGGCATTATCGCCCGCGAATACTCTCCCTCAAAAGACGGTCAGCGCTTCATCGCCATCAGCCCCAGCGAAGGCAGCTCGCAATCTCTGACCCTGGTGCAGAACTGGGAAGCCGAGCTCAAGAAGAAATGATCCCGTCACCATCCGCCCCTCTGGTTTGAGCCAGCAAAGGGCGTATGCTAGCATTTCAAGTTTGTTACAGCTTCACCATGCGCAGGCCGGCGTGGTGCCCCGCCTTTTTGCCTCATCGGCAACCTCGGGGTCGTTCAGGCGCGAGACATATGCGTGCTTACCGGGGCCTTGTCTGCGTCCGTCGCAGCGGAGCGGCAAGGTAGATTGCCTTGAGACGTGAGGCGTGGGTTATCGGCCCCCACCCGGCGCCTTAATTTCGTTACGGTGGGAGTGAGCGGCCTTTCGCAGGTGTTGCCCGCAATACGGAGGACTCCTACGTGAAGAATTACGAAGGCGCGAACATTCGCAACGTCGCCCTGGTCGGGCACTCACATTCGGGCAAGACCTCGCTCACATCGGCCATGATCTTCACCGCCGGCGCCACGCAGCGCCTGGGACGCGTGGATGAAGGCAACACCACCACCGACTACGACGAGGAAGAAATCTCGCGAGGCATGTCACTGGCCGCCGCGACAGCGGTCGTGGAGTGGGGCAAGACCAAGATCAATCTGATCGACACGCCCGGCTTCAACATGTTCATCCACGAAGCCGAAATGGCGCTGCCCGCTGTGGAGGCCGCGCTGGTCGTGGTCGACGCCGTCAGCGGCGTCGAGGTCGTGACCGAACGCATCTGGAATTATTGCGACAAGTTCTTGCTGCCACGCGCCATCGTCTGCACCCGCATGGATCGCGAGCGTGCCGATTACAGCCGCGTGATGGAGTCGTTGACCTCGGCATTTGGCCGCACCGTGGTTCCCGTGCAGCTGCCCATAGGCTCCGAGAAGAGCTTCACCGGCGTCGTTGACCTGGTGAAGATGCAGGCCTACACCTACGAGATGGGCGGTAATGGCAAAGCCAAGATCGGCCCCATCCCCGACAACCTGGCCGAGCAGGCCAAGGCCGCGCACGAACGCCTGGTGGAACTGGTTGCTGAAGGCGACGACGCGCTGATGGAGGAGTTCTTCGACAAGGGCACCATTGCCGAGGAACACATCATCGGCGGCCTTCACAACGCGATCCGCGAAGACAAGATTTTCCCCGTGCTCTTTGCGTCGGGGTTGGGCAACATCGGGACCGACGAGGTGCTGGACTTCCTCGTCGACTACATGCCGACGGCCGTCGAGCGCGGCACCGTAACCGCTGCTACCACGCCGAACAACGGCGAGCCTGCGGTGCGCAAGATCAGCGACTCCGAACCACTTTCAATCTATGTCTTCAAAACCATCAGCGATCCCTTCGCCGGCCGTATTACCTTCTTCAAGGTATTTTCCGGCGTGCTGAAGAACGACGCCACCCTGCAGAACTTCACCCGCAGCACTTCCGAGAAGTTCGCGCACATCGCGTCCATGCAGGGCAAGACCGCTGTTCCGGTGAATGAACTTCACGCCGGCGATATCGGCGCGGTCGCGAAATTGAGGGAGACCTTGACCGGCGACACCTTGGGGGATAAGCCGTCGCCGATTCAGTATCCGCAGGTCACATTCGCCGAGCCCGCCATCACCTTCGCCATCGAGCCGAAAACGCGCGCCGATGAAGATAAGCTGAGCAACGGCATTCACAAGCTGATGGAAGAAGATGCCATGCTGCGCTTCTTCCGCGATGCCCAGACGAAAGAGTTCCTGATCGCCGGGACCGGCCAGCAGCACATCGAAGTCGTCGTCTCCAAACTGAAGAATCGTTACCACACTGAGGTTAACCTGAAGGCGCCGAAGGTTCCCTATCGCGAAACCATTCGTGGACGGGCCGACGTGCAGGGCCGTCACAAAAAACAGAGCGGCGGTCACGGACAGTTCGGCGACTGCAAGATCAAGATGGAGCCTCTGCCTCGCGGCGGCAACTTCGAATTCGCCAACGAGATCTTCGGCGGTGCGATTCCGAAAAACTACATTCCCGCCGTCGAGAAGGGCATTGTGGAAGCGGCGCAGCGCGGCTATCTGGCCGGTTTCCCGGTGGTCGACTTCAAGGTGATTCTGTACGACGGCTCCTACCACGACGTCGACTCCAACGAACTGTCGTTCAAGACAGCCGGCCGCATTGCCTTCCGCAAGGCGATGGAGCAGGCAAAGCCCACCCTGCTGGAACCGGTCATGAGCGTCGAGATCACCATCCCTGACGAGTTCGCCGGCTCCATCATGGGCGATCTCAACAGCCGCCGGGGCCGCATTCAGGGCATGGACAACAAGGGCGGCAAGACCGTGGTCAAGGCCGAAGTACCCATGGCCGAAATGCTGACCTATGGCACCGATCTGACCTCGATGACGCAGGGCCGCGGCAGCTTCTCCATGGAGATGAATCATTACGATGTAGTTCCGCAGGCCGCGCAGGAGAAGATCATTGCAGCGGCCAAGGCGGAGCGCGGCGAAGAGGTGGAAGAGGAAGAATAAACAGCAAACTGGTAAGGCCTGATCAAATTGTGGTTTTGAAGGGGCACGGCTTCAGCCGTGCCGTAAGTCTTGCCAAATCACCAGGGCTTTAGCCCCTGATGTAATACTCGAGACTTAATCAGAGCAAACGGCCCGGGGGCATTAGTCCCTGGGCTTTTCTGTTTATGAAGCCAATTGCTCGCGCAGGGTGCTGAAGAACTCATTAAGTGAGGTTTGTACCGGCGAGTGAACACGTTTGCTGAAGAACTTCAAAACCCAAGGCTCGTCGGTCTGAAGGCCGCCTCGCTTGGCCAGCGGAACCGGGCTCAGGACGGCACGGCTGAAGCCGTGCCCTTTCAAAACTCCTCGAGCTCGAGTTTTTCGGCCGCCTGTGAAGCCGTCCCTTTTCAAAACTGTTCGACAACGAGTTTTTCTGCAGCCTGTAAACTCGTGCCCTGACACAAGCAGGCGAAAATCGAGCTGTTTCCTTAACCTGCCGCGGTGAAGATTCAGCTTAGTGTCCGCCGCCTCCACTCAACTCGCGCACGATGGAGTTCACAAACTGCTTCGCGTCCCCGAACAGCATCAGGGTGTTGTCCAGGTAGTAGAGCGGATTATCGATGCCGGCAAATCCGGGGTTCATACTGCGCTTGATCACCATGACCGTGCGCGCTTTGTCCACATCGATGATCGGCATTCCGTATATGGGGCTGCCGGGATCCGTGCGCGCCGCCGGATTAGTGACGTCGTTGGCACCAATCACCAGCGCAATATCCGTTTGCGGAAGATCGCCGTTGATCTCGTCCATTTCGATCAGGCGGTCGTAAGGGACATCGGCTTCGGCCAGCAGCACGTTCATGTGGCCAGGCATGCGTCCGGCAACCGGATGGATCGCGAACCGGACGTCTACTCCCTTCTTGCTGAGCAGGTCATAGAGTTCGCGCACTTTGTGCTGCGCTTGCGCCACGGCCATGCCGTATCCGGGAACGATCACCACGCTGCTGGCTGCCGCCAGCATTGAGGCCGCGTCTTCGGGCGTGGCGCTGCGTACGACTCGATCTTCCGCAGCTGCCGCCGTGGAAGCCTGCACCTGGCCGAATGCTCCAAACATGACGTTGGTGAAGGAGCGATTCATGGCCTTGCACATGATGATAGACAGAATGAGACCGGAAGATCCGTCGAGCGCACCTGCAACCACCAGAACCTTACTGTTCAGCACAAATCCCAGGAGCGCCGCAGAAATGCCGGCGTAGGAATTCAGCAGCGAGATGACGGTAGGCATGTCGGCGCCGCCAATAGGAGTGACCAGCAACACTCCGAAAATCAGCGCCACAACCACCATGATCGGGAACAGCAGAGCACTCGTAGGATTGATCACCAGCGCCACTGCCAGTCCCAATGCCGCCGCCAGAACGGAGAGGCTGACGATATTCTGCCCGCGATAGACGATGGGTCGCTGGGGCAGAAGCTCTTGCAGCTTCCCAGCGGCGATCAGGCTGCCGGTAAAAGTTAGCGAGCCGATGATGACTTCGAGCGAGATTTCGCCCATTTCAAAGCGGGTGACCGGCGCCGTGCCCACATAGAACTCGGCGATGCCAATCATGGCGGCAGAAAGCGCGCCAAACGCGTGGCTCAGTGCCGTTCGTTGCGGCACCGCCGTCATGTGTACCAGGCCCAGTGGAATGCCCACTCCAGCGCCGATGATCAGGGGGATGAGCACCCACTTGTAATGGGTGACCTCAGGATTGAAAAGCGTAACCGCGACCGCCAATGCGGCGCCGACTTCTCCCGCCAGCACACCCCAGCGCGCGGTCGTCGGTGAACTCAGAAACTTGAGAGAAAGAATGAAGAGAACGGCGGCGACGATATACGCGAAGTCGAGAGACTGCTGCAGCGTGGTCGCGCTCATGATTCTTTCGACCCGCGGGACTTGAACATGCGCAGCATGCGGTCGGTGATCAGGAAGCCGCCCACCATGTTGCTGAAGGATGCCGCAACCGCGATTGCACCGAGCGTGGTCGTCAGCGGCGTCTCATGCCGGCCGGCGATGATGATGGCCGCAACTACCACAATCGCGTCCAGAGCGTTGGTCAACGACATCAAAGGCGTATGGAGCAGGGGGGAAACGCGCCGGATCACTCCAAAGCCCACAAACCCGGCGAGAATGAAAACGTAGAGATTTGAGAGGAAATCCGGTGGCATTTGGCTCCTTTACATTTCTCGGCAGGTCGGCCGCCGAACATTATCTGTCACTGTACCGCCAGCGCCGGCAGTTGGAAGAACTCACGCAGCCGCGGGTTTACGATTTCCCCGCCCTGCGTAGCGAGCGTGCTGCGAGTAATTTCGTCGTCCATCTTCATTTGCAACTTGCCCTCCTTCACCAAGTGGAGAAGGAAGTTCGTCAGGTTCTTCGCATACATCTGGCTGGCATGATACGGAACCGTGCTGGCAAGGTTGATTGTGCCAACGAGGGTCACACCGTTTACCGAGATGATTTCTTCCGCGCGAGTTAACTCGCAGTTTCCACCACGCTCCGCCGCCAGATCGACAATCACTGATCCCGGCGCCATGCCGGCGACCATCTCCTTTGTCACCAGGATCGGCGCCTTCTTTCCCGGAACCACCGCCGTGGTGATGACGACATCGCTCTCCCCCACGACTTTGCCCAGAAGCTCGCGCTGCTTCTGGTAGAAGGATTCATCCTGCGCTTTGGCGTAACCGCCCGCGTCCTGGGCATCGGCCACTTCGAGCGGCAACTCTACAAAGCGTCCGCCGAGGCTCTGCACTTGCTCTTTCACAGCGGGTCGCAAATCATAGGCCGAAACGACTGCTCCCAACCTGCGTGCGGTGGCGATGGCCTGCAGACCCGCAACGCCTACGCCGATCACCAGCACACGCGAGGGCGTGATGGTTCCCGCAGCCGTGGTGAGCATAGGAAAGATGCGCGGCAGCTTGTCAGCACCGATCAACACAGCCTTGTAGCCGCAGATCGTACCCATCGAGGAGAGCGCGTCCATGCTCTGCGCGCGAGTGATACGCGGCATCAGCTCGACGGAGAATGCGGTCACGCCTGCAGCCGCGATCTCCTGCAAACTATGCACGTCCCCGAGTGGCCGCAGAAATCCGATCAGCACCTGTCCCCGCCGGAACAGGGGGACATCCGCCTGACCCGTGCGATCGTTGGAACCATAGGAGAGAACCTGCACGATGACGTCGGCCGTGCGAAAGACGTCTCCCCGGCTGGCAAGGACCTTGGCTCCCTTGTCGGAGTACTGCGCATCGGGATAGCCGGCTTCCACTCCGGCACCCGTCTCGATAACGACTTCCAGGCCTGCCTTGGCGAGATTGGGAATCACGCCGGGAACCAGGGCTACACGACGCTCCCCCGGAAAGCTTTCCCGGGGAACACCGACGATCATAAGAGCCTCCTTGCACCGCTCTGGACGCGATGGTCCAAAGAAGTGCGATGAGCGGAATAGAGCATTCTACGCAGCGGGAGGCGAAAGTCCAGCAGTGTCATGGAGAGCGAACCTCTGGATTCACTGCAAGCTAGCCCCGACTACACCCGCCGATCTCCACTCGGGCCGTGCCAAACTCGGCACCTTCCGAGTGGCTGCCTATTACCCACAGACTGGTCAGCCGCAGTGAAGGGTAACTAAAGCTTTTACATATAGCACCTTAGCCTTACCAACGGCTGTTTGTTCCCGATTTGCGCGTGCTCTTTCGGCCTGAGTTGTGGCTAAAATACAACAACCCAGAGACTGCGCAAGCCTATAATCTGTTGCATGCGCTGCTTTTAAATCCTCGATTTGATCTACGAACGTACAATCCGCAATTCCGTAGAGTGCAGCGGCGTCGGTCTCCACAGTGGAGCACCCTGTCATCTTCGCATCCTCCCTGCCTCGGCTGGAGCCGGCATTGTCTTCCGCCGCACTGACCTCGAGGGCTTCGAAGTAGAAGCGGTCAGCCGTAACGTCGCTAAGGTGAGCTACGCCACTTCCCTGATGAAGAAGGGCGTGCTGATCTCCACCACCGAGCACCTGCTTTCCGCCTTCATCGGCATGGGCGTCGACAACGCAATCGTGGAGCTTGACAATCTCGAAGTCCCCATCCTCGACGGCAGCGCGCAGCCGTTTGTCGAAATGATCACCGCCGCCGGCGTTCGCCAGCAGCGGCGCAAGCGCACGTACCTGAAGATCCTGCGCCCCTATGAAATGCACGAAGGCGATAAGTTCATCGGCGTGTACCCGGCGGAGCGCTACTCGGTCAGCTATGCCATCGATTTCCCGCATCCGCTGATCGGCAGCGAAACCTTCCAGGTCGAGCTTTCTAACGGCTGCTATGTCAGCGATATTGCTGCGGCGCGAACCTTCGGGTTCATCGAGCAGCAAAACGCAATGCTGAACATGGGACTGATCCGCGGCGCCTCGCGTGAGAACTGCGTGGTCCTGACCCGCGAAGGTATCGACAATCCGCCACTGCGATTCCCTGACGAGTTCGTGCGCCACAAAGTGCTCGACTTGATCGGCGACCTCGCCCTCTTCGGCAAGCGCATCCTCGGCTATGTGAAGGCCGACCGGGCAGGTCACGCGCTACATACCGCCATCGTTTCGCGCATTCTGCGCGACCAGAGCTATGCGGAAGAGATCACCCTCAGTGAAGAAGCCATTGCCGACTGGCCCGACGAGCACCTCGCCGTCGCCGACTAGTTGACATGAAAGAGTGCCTTGCAGGCGCAGAAGAGCGACTTGAAAAGCGCGCACAATGACGTTGCGAAGGGACGCAGCTTTAGCAGCGCTTGCATGTTTTCAGCCTGAAATAAACCGTATTCGCCGGCGACATCCGCTCATGAACCTCCGCCGTCACTTTGCCCGGCAGCCTCTGCAGCTAAGATGGAACCGTGCAGAAGACGGTCTACCTTTCGCTTGGCTCAAATGTAGGCAATCGCGAGGCAAACCTTCGCGAGGCGATCGCCAAGCTAGGCGAACTGGGCGAGATTATCGCAGTCTCTTCGTTCTACGAAACCGAGCCGGTGGAATTCACCGCGCAGCCCTGGTTTCTGAACTGCGCCCTCGCGATTCGTACCGAGTTCATGCCAGAGTTCCTCTTGTCAAAGATACAAGTGATTGAGCAGCAGATGGGTCGCCATCGCATTCAGCCGAAGGGGCCGCGCAACATCGATATCGACATTCTGCTGTTCGGTGATTCCGTGATCGTGACGCCGGAGCTGCAGATACCGCATCCGGCGATGCACGAGCGCCGGTTTGTGCTGGAGCCGCTGGTTGAGATTGCCTCGGAAGTGCGGCATCCGGTGCTGCAGAAAACTGTCTTGGAATTGTTAAGGGCGCTGCCGGAGGCGGGAGGACAGGTAAAGAAGGTAGTCTAAGTCCGCGTGGGAGGCAGCTTGCGAATCAACGAGATGCTCGGAGAAATTCCTATGACATGCTGCAGATTGTTCCGCTGCGCCGTCAGCCTGCTTCTCCTGCCATTGCTCGCTGCCGCTTCTAATCTTGGGACATGCCCGAAAGCCGCAACTTCCAGTAGGGGACATTTCTTGGTCATCATCGAAAGGCAGTTCGAAAAAATCAACAAAGATGAGTCCAGGATCACTAAGACCTCTTATGAAATCTATCCCCAGGAAGATTTCGTCGACGACAGGGTTGCCTTCAGCTCGTCCTCAGATTTTTGGTATGACAGCTTGGAGTGGACCGTCGTCAATCCTCCTCACTCAGACAGTCTCTTCGTCTGCCCGGAAGCGTTGGTCAGCGATGACGGCGAGTTTTTAATCCTCCTAAATGACACCGTTCCCGAACAGCAGATCGCCGCTGTGTGGATTTACCGCCGGCCTTCCAATCGCCACGGTGACGGCGTGCTGGTGAAAACGATCGAACTGGCGGACCTTTGGCCAGCAGACAAGTTTCCACGCCAGCCGATGCTCTTCACGGGCGCTGACCAATTGTGGTTTGCGGGTGGTAGTTTCGAATTCTCGTCCGACAATCGCTTGCTGCTCTACAAAACGCAATGGAATACCGAGGTCCGCATCACCCTGGCCGACGGAATGGTGCACCGTAACTAGCAAGCGGGCAGCTTTCTTTCCCTATCGCCCGGCCTTTTCGTCGACTTCAAAGATGCCGAACGTGTCGATGAAATAACCCTGCCAGCACTTGCCCTGGACAGCGAATTTGTCCAACGCGACGATTCCACCGGCGTTCAGAATCTTTGCGGCGGTAGCTTCGAACTTCTTCACCTCAAACGAGCACACAAAGGCGTTTGTACCGGACAGCGCTGGTGGACGAGGCGCCGGCCGCTTCAATAAGCCACCGCCTGAATCGCCGCTCTCAAGGTGCCAGTATTCAACCGGCAGCCCCGGCATGCGCGAAGAATTCCACCCGAAGACTGTGGAGTAAAACTGCCGCGCACGCGCAACGTCATCGGCTTAAATCTCAAAATAGACGCCCACGCTCCCCCTCCTCTAAATATGTTCCAAGTCCGCCACGGTGCGCTCATTCTCAACGTTGCCCGTGTTCAGCGTGCTCTTCGGCTCCAGCAGCATGACGTGAGTTTCATCGTCTGCCGAGGGCAAGTGCTCGACGCCATGGGGAATAATGATGAACTCTCCAGCGCGAATCACCTCTTCGCGCTCGATCCCGTCCTCGCGAATTTTCATCCGCAACCTGCCACTTACGACTAGGAATAGCTCGTCCTCGACATCGTGATGATGCCACATAAAATCGCCTTTCAGTTTTACCAGCTTTACGAATGAGTCGTTGATCTCGCCGACGATTTTCGGACTGTAGTGATCCGAGAAGAGCGAGAACTTCTGCGCGAGATTGACCTTTTTCAAGCGACACCTCCAAGTCGGATCAGATTCCGTCGGGGCTATTCGGGGCGCGCCATTGGGCATTTCATTTCTGGAACAAACCCGCATTTCTGTGATTTTCGTCACAGCCAGATGTGCGGCCATTCCGACACACTAAGGGTATGTTTATGGACCGCTTTGCCATCATCAATAATCGCAAGCGCGCCATTATCGCGCTCGTTCATTCCGTCGTCTTCCTGGGAGTTGCGGCCGTACAACTCGCGATCTCGCATGCCCGGCCCTTTTCGCTGCGCGGCGAAAAACTCGTTGCCGGAACGGTCTTACTAATCATTTACGTCATCGTGACGACCGTATTGCTGATCCTGCTGCGCTTTTCCAGTTGCACGAAGGAGCGGTTGTACTTCGGTCTTTGCGCGGCGAGTGCCGCCTTCGGCCTGGTGAGAATCGTGCTGGGCGATCCGATACTGCACGCCAATGTTCTGCGCGTACTGCTGTTGGGTTGCGCGGTAATCATCGGCACGGGAATCCTGCGGACGCATTCCTCTGCGGGACTCGCTAGCGAAACGGAAATGTAGTTCCTTCAGCTCGCACCTGCGCCCTGGCAAATGCGGGCGCAGGCAATTCAACGAAAATGCCGATCATGCTCAGAATGCAGCCGCGCCAGCCTCGGCAACGGCGTGGTCCTGTTCGCCCGAGCCACCACTGACGCCGATGGCTCCCACTACTTTGCCGTCGCGCTTCAGCGGAATGCCGCCGGCGAAGATCATGATCCGGCCATGGTTCGAAACATGGATGCCAAAAAACTGGCCGCCCGACTGGGAGTGGGTAGCCAAGTCCTTGGTTGCGATATCAAAGGCGCGCGAGGTGAACGCCTTGTTGATCGAGATGTCGATGCTGCCCATCCACGCGCCGTCCATGCGAACGTGCGAAACCAGATTGCCGCCTTCATCGGCTACTGCAATGTTCATTGGCTGTCCAATCTCTTGCGCTTTTTTCTCCGCCGCTGCGATAACGCGGCGCGCGTCTGCCAGACCTACTCCTGCCATTTAGCCTCCAAAGTTGAAAACAAGAACTTAGATGTCATGCCGCCCCTGCGGTTTCGTCGAATCTCGAGCACTAGCAGTGTGCTGGGTTCGATGCGGTCAGGCCGATCCAAACAGGCTGAAGAGCAAAATCGCCAGCACGATCAAGGTGATGCCAACGTACATGGGGTCGCGTTCCAGGGCGAAGGCGATTGCCGAAAACAGTACTCGCGCCACCGGAGTCGCAATCAGCAGCAGCAATCCGAGTTGGATGATAGCGCGGGCGTTCACCTGCATCACCCCCTGGAAGATTCCAACCGGGCTCTTCAGACTCTCTGGCTCGCCATGGAAGGCGGAGTAGTTGGCGATCTCGTGTCCGTGCCGCGTGAGATACAGAACCGCTCCGAAGAGCACTACGGAAGCAGCGAGGATTACACCGGTACGCAAAAGGACGCCGACGATGATTTCGATACGCAGATCATTCCAGCCGTTGACCTGTCCCGTTGGAGTCGGCTCGCTGCTCATATGCGTCCTGTCATTCCGTTGAAGATCATCTCGACACCGAGAGCCACAATCACAATCGCAAAGAGATAACGCAACGCTTTGACCTTGGCTTTCACCAGGAGCCTTGCGCCAACCATCGAACCCGCGAGCACGCCCAGCATCACGGGCATGGTAATTCCGGGAGCGATGTATCCGCGACTGAGATACAAACCGGCACTAGCGGCAGCCGTGACGCCGATCATGAAGTTGCTGGTCGTCGTTGAAACCTTGAACGGGATTTTCATTGCCTGATCCATCGCCAGAACCTTCACCGCGCCCGAGCCTATACCTAACAGCCCAGAGAGCACGCCCGCGCCAAACATCAAACTGTACCCGGCGGGAACTCCGGTGACGGCGTAAGCCTGCTTTCCTTCGGGTGTCGGATAGGTGCCGTTGAGCTTCAGCTTCTCGGCCAATCTCGAAGGCTGCATCTCAGGTCCGTGCTCCTCGCGGTGCTGGCTGGACAGGTAAGCCGAATAGAGCAGCACCAGTCCGAAAATGATCGCGATGGCGCTGGTCGGAACGTGCAGAGCGATCGCTGCGCCAACTACTGCTCCGACCGTCGTGGCCGTCTCCAGAAACATCCCAATGCGGATGTTGGAATACCCTTCACGTACGTAGGCGGCCGCGGCTCCGGAAGATGTGGCAATCACCGACACCAGTGAGGCGCCGATAGCGTAGCGGATGTCGACATGAAACAGCAGCGTCAGCATGGGCACGACTACGACTCCGCCTCCCAACCCAGTAAGCGCGCCGAGCAGGCCGGCGATAAACGAGCCCAGCGCGACGAAGCTGCTGAATTCAAGAATGTTCATGCTGAGTGCAAGTTCGACGACAGAGTGTCTGCTCTAAACTTTGAGGCTACCAGCCGGACGTTTTACCGATTGTAAATGGCAGACCGTCGGCACTCGGCCAAGCTCTGGATTTTAGCTGTGGAACACGATACGGTAGATGCAGGGCGCGGTACCCAAGTGGTAAGGGAGAGGTCTGCAAAACCTTTATGCGTGGGTTCGATTCCCACCCGCGCCTCCAGCTTTTTACCCCTATAAACACTGGCTATGTTCACACATCACATATTTTTGAGTTAATTCTGTGATACGGTTTTTCCGGTTATTCGGGAGGACCATGTGGACGCGCCACTCATCACCATCTTTGTCCGCCACTCCGCAGACTGCAAGTACGCCGGGGACGAGTTTTGCAAGCGCTGCAACTGCAAGAAGCATCTCCGTTGGACACTCAACGGCAAACAGCACCGCATGAAGACTGGGCAGCGGTCTTGGGTTGGTGCGGAGGAAAAGAAGCGGGACTTGGAAGCACAGCTCACGGGACGTGCCCCTGAGCACAGCGGTGGACCTCAGACTCTGGCGGAAGCGATTGAAGTGTTCAAAGCGGACAAGAAGAATCAGGGCGTCACAGAGGACGTGCTTCGCAAATACAAACGCGAGCTGAGCCGGTTGGAGGCATACGCGGGAGGCAAGGGAGTTTTCACAGTTTTAGGACTAACGCGAGAACTGCTCATCAAATACCAGTCCGACTGGGACGACGCTTATCCGTCATCGAACACGCGCCAGAATGTCCAGGCACGGCTAAAGACTTTCCTGCGCTTCTGCTTTGACTCTAAATGGCTGGACCGTGTGCCCCGGCTGTCTCCGATCAAAGCAGAAGAAGCACCTACGTTGCCGCTCACGGACAAGGAATACAAAAAACTGTTGGAAACTGTGCCGGTCAGGTTCCCGGACAGTCAGAAAGCCACGCGGGTGCGGGCACTGATTCGCCTAATGAGGCATTCGGGCCTCGCCATCCGTGACGCTGTTACACTCCGCCGCGACGAGCTAATACGAGACACACGCTTCTATCGCGTGGTCACCGCCCGGCAGAAGACCGGCACTCACGTCTCTGTGCCCGTCCCTCCCGATGTGGCGAAGGAGCTGTTCTCCGTCCTCAACGGGAATAAGACTTACATCTTCTGGACCGGCAACGGGGAAGAGCGCACAGCCGTGAGCCATTGGCAAGACGATTTCCGCAAGCTGTTCAAAGGGGCGAAGATCACATCCGAGGGCAACATGGTGAGCCACAGACTTCGGGACACTTTCGCGGTGGACCTACTGCAAAAAGGAGTACCGCTGGAGGAAGTGTCTAAGCTGCTAGGCCACGAGAGCATCAAGACCACCGAGCGCCATTATGCAAAGTGGGTTAAGGGACGGCAAGACCGTCTGGACATGCTCGTGAGCGCCACGTGGGAGAAATAAACAGCGCGGAAGGCATCGAATCCGCGCCTGAACGTAAATTCAACAACTTGCAGAGCAGCGGATGACGCCAAAAGCAACTGCACATCATGGTTACGCAAGGCAAATGGAGCGCGCTGTGCATTTGGCTTATTACACGGTTTAGATGTTGAGCATTGCGAACGGCACGGAAAGAGCAACGGGAGGCGCGCAATCCGTTACAGGCCGCCCCGCCGCTTAATCTCCGCTTCAAACAACGGCTTCAGCCCCGGCTTTAGCTCATCCATGAACTTGTCCCACGCGTTCTCAAATTCCCTCAACATCTTTTTGTTGTCCGTCCCGTCCCAGGGCGTTTTGTTCTTGATGCGTCCCACGGTGAGGTGCATCAGGTGCTTGTTGAGGTGCTTGCGCCATTTCTCCCAAATCGAAAGGTCAGCCTTTAACTTTGTCTTAGTGAAGTCGCTTGCGTGTATATCGCTCTTGCTGTCTCTGTCCGAGTCGAAGAAGTCGGCAAGCGCTCGACAATGGGTTAGGAATGTCCGCTCCGCGTAATGGTTAAGCGGATAGTCAAGGTGCTTCTCACGACCGGCCAGCACGAGATACATGTAGTCGTGAACGATGTGGGTTACGGCGTCTTTCGGGTTGTACTTGCTCATAGCAGGACCGATTCGATGGGGTGGGGGCGTGATCGTCTCCACGGCATATTGCTTTTCACAAGTCATACTTGACCAGGACAATGAGGCTTAGTATCCCCGCAATCGCGGCGAGCACATACCAGAGCTGCGTGCAAGCTTGATAGAAAATCGCCGCGCCATCCCGCTTCCTCGTAGCTTCAGCGTATACCGCTTTTTGCCATTCAGCCGCTCGCACCTCGAAATTCAAAACGTCTATCTGACCATTGATAACATCAGCGAGTTCCCTTGCCGTTGGGTTTGGGATGCCAGTATCTGTCGTCACAATGGATTTATCTCTGAGTCTCACCTGTTCGAGGTCGGAGCGTACTTTATCGCGCTGCTGCCTAAGTTCGTCGCCCCCAGATTTATATAGCGCATCCTGCAACGCCGACAATAACTCGAACATCGCCGTTGCATCCACAAAGTCCGCTGTCATCCCAGTTGCGCCGTCTGCAATCTGACCGGCAGTCACGTGTTGATTCAGCTTGATATTTTCGAGTTTCATGTTGAGCTCGCTCATCCTCTTATTCGTAAGCATCACGAACTCATCGGTTGTGGTAGTGCCTTCCTGCTTCTCAACGGCACTGGAGGCGCGCTCAATACGGTCAATATAGAACTTAGCCTGGTCTCTCAGTACCTCCTTAACAAAAAACGTGATAGCCACGATCAGGGCACTCGCAATCAAAATAATCCGTTTTCGTTTCTTTCGGCGGGCCGTTTTCTCTTCCTCAGCTTGACGGTTCTGAACGAGTCTGGATGTCATCTTGATGAGCGCAGCGCATTTATCGTACAGTCAAGCAGTGTATCAGCACGGTTTGAATGTAGAATCTGCGAATGGCATCAGGGGTATAATCGGGGTGAGGTGCTTGAATGGAGACCGCAACCCACACTGTAAGGTGCGACATACATCACAGGCCCATGCAGCCCACGCTCGTTATATACCTTGACCTTGCAGACCAGACGCCGGGGTTCCGCTGCGATGAGCCGGGATGCTTGCGCCATTTTGTGTCGGGACGCGGATACCTTGACGTCGTTGACCGCCGCCCTTTAGAGGACAAGTTCCAGCAGCGCTGTCCTGTGCGGGATGCCGCTGTATCTCGCTCAAATTGTGAACGGAACCGAAGTGTGGTCATGCCCCACGCCACAATGCAAGCACGAGCAACAAATGGTGGGCTAGCCATCCCACATCGCCTCGCTAAGTGGACGCGCTAACGGGACTCGCCGAACTCTCCCCCAAAATTATTTAGAGCCGTTCCCGAAATGGCAGCTCTCACTGCTGCAACAGCTTCTGAAGACCGCGTCCATTTACCCCGTCCAGTTAGTGTGACAGTCGCTTCCGAGCCACAAAATCAGCGTATCGTGCTGCGTGGAGGTTAGATCATGTACTGCATTCTTAAGTATTCGCACAACGGCAAAGCAGCCGAGGTACGCCGCACCGACACCGCCACACCGATAGCCATTATCAAAAGCACTCGCCTCTCAACATCGCCGGGCCAATCGCTTAGCGGCCTGGAGGCGGAAAGCATCGCAGCATTCATGGCCGACATGCGCCGCGAATCCCATTAACACCGAGGCCACTAGAGGCGTTTGGCACTTCTCGCGGCTAATGTTTTTCTGCGTGTGAGCGCATCGGCATCAGGCCCAACACTGTGGAACTGCCGGAGGGTACGGACCCCGTGGCCTTCGTGCTGGATGAAAACCTGCTCCGGCGTCACCTGGATATTGGGCAACGGGCCATAGTCGCGGCCAAACTCGCCAACATGACGGTGGGCGGGGACCATTCTGCAAAATTGCAGAATGAAGTATCGGTAGAGGACGCCGCCGCCCGGCTCAATGTCTCGCCCCGTAGCCTTCGTCCTGGACAAGAACCTAACCCGGCGTCACCTCAGCCCCTCACAACGGGGGAGTTGTTGCGGAGGCTTAACCACCTTCACGCACGGCGGGGACCGGCGCTCCGATCAAGTGGTAAATCTACCCCTTGATTCTGTCAGCGTGGACAAGGCCGCCGCCAGCCTGCTTTTTGGAGGAATGTCACTATCCCGAGAAAATAGTTTCTACGAGGTATTGACATTTTACGAGATAGTGCTAATCTCGTAGCTGTTATGACGAAGAACACGAACCCGATGGCGGCTACCTGGACGAAAGCGGCTCTTGTTCGCCGGGCGTTCAAGGCAGGCCCAAAGAGAAAAACCAATCTGGAATACGACCGTGAAAACGCAATCCTCCACGCTCGCATTCTGTTCCTTGAGTTCCGAGTGGCAATGGGTAAAGCAGGTATAACAACGACCGCAGAGGACGTAAGGGCCGCGCTCGTCTTGATGACCCCGGAAAGCGCAACCTCCGACCAAGTACACCTCCTGTCAATGCCGCGAGAATTGGAAGACCTGCCGGGACTGTCCGCGAAGATGGCCAAACTTGAGAAGGCGGAGAAAGTGGCCCCGCTCGGAGTGGCAATCTGGCAGCGAGACCGAGAGGCCGGTGATACGGCTGTGTGGCTTCACCCTTGGTTAGTAGTGGGTCCCCGAGCGCAGCGGGCGGCAATCGCGGCGCAAAAGGCGTTTGACGCTTCGGGGGGCAAGGAGACAAAGGGCACGTTTTAGCCAACAACTCTTCCCAACTAATTCGGGCTTTATGCCGATAGTACATACGAAGGAGTAGGCGGACACATGGACGCAATGGAGCGGTTGACGTGGGACGCAGACATAGCGGTTGGCGTGCTTGGCAGGGGTGGAGAGTTCCTATTAGTCCCTCTCACCGAGCCGGGCAAAATCTCGGAGGCAGTCACAGACGACGCAAGGCGTCGGGGCTTTAGATTCTGCGGCGTCGTTGCCGTCACGAACGGTCAAGCCTCTGCACAGTGGGAGCCCTACCCGGACGCTATCCACACGATGCTGCACGCGGCTCTTGCCTTCGCTCAGGAAGTGGCTGACCGGCTGAAGCCTAAACAGGCCCAAGGTGACGCCGTGGATTGGCTGGAGCGTCTATGGAGTCTGCCGGACACAAGAGATTAGGTCGCGCGGGCAATGTCTCCCCGCGTCTGTGGGCGGCGATATCGTCCCCGTCGCCCACAGTCCCCAAGTTTCGCCCAGCTGAAATATCGGCCCGGCGCGGGGCAGCAAGTAGGAGCTGCCCCAATGAAGTTTGAAGCTGCCCGTTGAAAAAGCGGCGGGCCACTCACGCAAGCTGCCCCAATTCGGGGAAGGGAGGCGCGGGAACAAGCAGCAAACCGTTAGCTGTACGTCGGGGAGGGCGGATAGCGCGGTACTTCAAAACGAAGCGAGGCAGTTATGAAAGCGAATTTGTTTGAAATGAAGAGGTCCCACGCCTTTGCACTGAACAAAGCAGAGGCACTCGTCCGCGCCGCAGAATCAGCCGGGCGCGAACTAACAGAGGCGGAGTCCGCTGAATATGACGTGGCAATGGCCGCCGTCAACGGGCTCAAACCGCAAATCGCCAAAATTCAGCGCCTGAACACGATGGATCGTTTGCTTGTAGACGGCAAGCTCCTTGGGGCACCGGGGAACCTTCGCAGCGCACGCACGCCCAACGCGCCGGTTGTTCTGAGCGAAGACTACATGAATGACTTCCACGTCTGGATTGGAAGCCGTGGTCAGCAGGTTGGCGCAGCATTGTACGAGGGCAGCGGGCCTGCCGGTGGCTACGTTGTCCCGACCGTAGTCCAAGACCAGATCGTCCCACTGGCCCCGACCGAGATGGGCGTCCGTTCCGTTGCGACAGTCATTCCCACGGCAACGGATATTAAGATCCCCCGTACGACAGCGCTTGGAACAGCGGCGGGAAAGGCGGAGGGCACGGGCGACGGCTCGCACCTGTTCACCGAGTCCGACCCTACCATGGACCAATTCACGCTCTCCGCGTTCATGGCTGGCGGCTTCCGCTCTATCTCTTGGGAGTTGGCGCAGGACGTTCCGTCCTTCAATCAGTTCGCCGTAACGGACCTGTTGCTCGCACAGCAGTTGTTTGAGGGCAATCTGTATGTCAACGGCACCGGCACCGGACAGGCACAGGGACTGATCGGCAACACCGGCACCGGAGTTACCGGCGTTCTCCAGGGAACGGACAACTACGGCAGCGAGTTGCTCGCCGCTACGTTCGATGTCCAGGGTACGTTGAACGAACTCTATCACCCCGGCGCTTCGTGGCTCATGTCGCGCGCAACGGGCGTCGCCATCCGTAAAGCACAGATGCAAGCGAACCTGTTTGCGCCTGTTTGGACCAGAGAGAGCGGAAAGGACTACTTGCACGGATACCCCGTGGTCTTCGATGGCTTCATGCCTTCGATTGCAGCAGGACACACGCCCGCCCTGTTTGGAGACTTCAAATTGGGTTATGTGATCGGCGACCGTGGCGGCTCTGGAATCAACGTCAAGATTCTGGACCAGCCCAAGGCGCTTGAGGGCTTGCTCGTGTTGCTCGCCTATAGAAGGACCGACGGACGTGTCCGCCGTTCTGAAGCAATTCAGGCGATCACGCTGCACAGCTAACCCGTTTCAGCGGGAGAAGAGTCATCCGTCTGTGGGCGGCCTGCACGGTCTCCCGCGAGTGATCGTAGGTTTCGCGGCCTGGGTCACTTTTTCAAAGCCGTGCAGGGTCCCACAGTTTCCTTTAACCCGATTCCGATGTTGGGGAGACTCGGAGTCGGGTGTTTTGAAACGATGCGACGGCGAAGGCATGGACAGATCAATGACCCCGACCAAGATTTTTGAACTGCGGACTGACCGGACAGTCTGTCACAGACAAAAATCGCGAAGACCCGCACACTCGTACCTAGGCGCAAAAACCCATGCTGGGTACCCAGCCTGATTTTTCTAACGTGCGTCAGCGGGCTTCCTAGCGCAATTGAAGGGCATTGTAGTGAAGAAAATCTCGGAATAGGACGGAAGAGACATGGCGACGAAGCCTGTTTTTCAAGTAGTGGACATCCCGCTAAACGCTACAGCCGAGCAGATGGCTGTACTCCTGAACGCGTCTACGGATGACGGCTACACCTTGCAATCGCTCGTGTTCACATGGCCGGGCGTTGGGGCGCGGGCGGTTTTTAGGTTACCTGCCCGGCTTGTGCACGGGAAGTGGGTGCGCGGAGATGAACAAAATTGAATGGCTAGAACTAGACAGCGTGGGCCTAGGCAAAAAGTTCCGCTATCGGCTGGACATTAACGCGGCGGACTTCAAGGGCCGCGCTGGTATGCCGTGGCTGATAATGGCCGCCAATCTCCACCTCTCCATTAATGAACTGCTGGAGGTCATGGAAGCGTACGGGTACCAGCGGACGCGCTCATGGGTTTCGCGCCGGAGATGGATATTCTTTGACGCTGGCTATGTTCGCAATGCCGGACGAATCCGTAACGCTGACGGGCAAGAGGGGCGAGCGTACCAGATCATGGATAAGCACCCGCACGTATCCGCCCGTGAGTTGACCCGCATTCTGCGAAAGAGCGGAATCCAGCGCGGCAAGGATTGGGTGCTCAAGAACCGCGTGCGTTAGTTCTGCTGTCTGCTTATGTCCCATATAAGAAGAACTAAGAACTGACGCACTGACGCACCCCACATCCCCCACATCCCGCTTCGCTCGCGGAGCGGCTCGCGGTCTGTGTGGGACGGGTTTTGGCCTGGAAGGTTGGGGTCTAATGAGCAACGTACAGGGGCTCAGCCGTGTGCTACGCCGAGACGCCGGGGGACCAAAGCGCACTGCAAAAGACATCAACGCAGTCAAAACGCGGCGGGCGGCCTAACGTATCGGGCTATCTCATTGACACCATGGGCAATAGCGCATCCCCCTAAAAATCTTAAAACCGGAGCCTAAATAGCCCTCCGCCGATGGTTTTGCCACCCAAGCAAGAAATTACTGAAGTCGGTAAATTTCTTTGACAGTCAATAGTTTACATGTGCCTGCAAGAAAATTTATGGCTGGGACCCTAGCGGGTTTCAATCGTCGCCTACGGGCAAATATTTACGATAACGGGGCATTCTCGTTGAGGTAAATCGGGATTGCTCGGAAAAGATGCTTCAAATCTTCGGTTACCTCGCTACCGGACTGGGCGCGGGATAACTTATGCTCTGCCCTGCTAGCGCCAAAGAACCTGAGAGTCAAACCTCCTCTGCATCCTTGTCTAGCGGTGATCTCGTCCACGGCGAAGAAACATCGTCGCGCCACGCACACCATCCGGCTGGCAGGTCAGCAAGTGTTTTGACGGTTACGTCCTTCTCAACAATGCAGTGCAGGCACACCAGCACAGCATCTTCAATCGTTGACTCCTCAGGCCCATGAAACTGCCACCCGCCGTCTTCGCTGTCGTGAAACACGCGAGTGATGGGATGATCGCCCCTCATCACCCGTCTTGTTGAGTAACACTCCGTATGAGGTGAGTCTGGGAATGCCCAACCATCCAAGCTGACCTCCTCGCGTTCCGGGGCCTTCGATTCTTCCACTTGCTCCCCTTTCGCTGGGAATAACGGCATATTACACCGGGACTTGCTCTTAACTGGCGTAATATCCGCATAGCGCAAGTTACGGGGTCGGGTGTACCGTTTCGGTGTAACTTGCGATATGCCCTGGTTACAACAGTTACTGAGTTCTCGCGGCAAGGATGCTTCTGGGATAAGGACTTGCGTTACGATTGGTTGCCAACGATGAGCAATAGAACCGCGAAGCTGGTGTCTATCGTGTGCGTTGTGGCGGCGGTCGTAACCTTCGCACTGGGAATATCCTTCTACTATCTCAACCTTCCGCCGTATGCCGACCCTGACGTTGGGCGCGTCTACCCCCTAAACAACCACGGCTATATCACGTTCATGACCTATAAGCAGTATCTTGTGCACGAAATATGCAGCAGCCTCTTCATGCTGCCGTTCGTAATCGCCGTACTGATCGATTATTTCTATGACCCTTTTGATCGGGGTTATCGATGATTTACGTAACATCCGCATTTCACTCATTGACGCCCGACAGGGGTTTTGAGTGTAATTGGCCTGATTACGCCAACTGACGTCGTCTTTGAGCGGCAACCATTGAGGCCGTAGGATGTGCGAGTGAGAACCCCGTTCATCGTCATAGCAATTTGGTTGTCCCTGAACGCTGCCGCCATGGGTCAATCACCCACCGCCAAGGATTGTTCAACTATCAGACACCTACCCCACAAGAGATCGTGTCTCTGTGGAAAAGTGTTGGTGTGCGCTGGTGACGTTTGTTTACGCCCCTCGCAATATGATCTAGACAACGACTTCGATGTATTGCTGCGGGACAATCACGGCAATGTGCTCGACTCAAGAAAGCTCAGCTATAAGGCAGAGCAGCCGAGCTTT
This sequence comes from uncultured Acidobacteriaceae bacterium, assembly GCA_963780495.1. GTDB lineage: Bacteria > Acidobacteriota > Terriglobia > Terriglobales > Acidobacteriaceae > Bog-257. The sequence continues at coordinate 15,129 of CAWACF010000019.1, read as the reverse complement.
TGTTTCGAGAATCAGCGCGACGGCAAGTATGAGATTGCGTTCGTCCTGTACGAGAAGGGCGTTTCTCAACCAGCGGTGGTATTCCCAACGGACTACAAGCACAACAGTAAAGAAGCCTGTGATCCCACGTTCATGGTCGAATCGGTTTGTCCAAAGTAAACTTCAGCTGTCGTAATATCGCCATTACACAAGTTACAGAGCCGGGTGTATCGTTTCGGTGTAACTTGCGCTGCGGCCTGATTACGTCAACTGAGATTCGGACGACTCCAATGACGCTAGTGTGTCCGCAGCAAGCTGGCGAATTGCTGCCCATTCGAGACCAGTTTTGAACGCATCCTCATGCCAGCGATTTGCAGGCATTCGCTCAACGGACTCGATTAGTTGGCTTAGCAGTTGCTTCGTTTTTTCCGGCAGTTCATCCGGGCAAGTCAGGCGGACGAAGTCCCATGAAAGGGATGCACGATCCACGATTGCTTTCGACAAGACCTGATATTCGGGCGCGTATCGCGACTGAACCTCTGCGGGTTTGGCAAGCAGCCCCAAACCGACCTTGAGAACACTTAGCATCCGTTGTTTTTGTAACTTTTTCTTACGCTTTGCACGTTGCTCATTCTTCATCACCGCGAGTCTAATATTGGAAATGTCCGTTTAGACTCCATATCGTTATCGTATGCCAAATCCTAACTGTTGTAACATCCGCATATCGCAAGCAATCGGCTTCGCCGTGACCTGCGAGTGCGGCTCCAGGTCGTTTAGGCCCGCCCAAAAAGCGGTATGGGCAACCAGTACGGTTTTTTGATCGGCCCGCCTAGCGCCTCTAACCCCAACCCCGGGCTATTCTCATTGGCTGCGCAATCTGCTTGTTCGATTACGCGGTGCCTCGCAACCAATATCCGGCGAGCGTACACGCCATGCCGTATGCCCAATGTTTCTGTTCCGGTAAGGAAGTGGGCGAACAGATAAGCCAAACGCTGCAACCGAGCAGCGTGAAGGTGACCACAGATTGTATGAGTTTCTTGCTAGGCGGTCCTACTAACACAGAGCGCTCCGGCGCGCCGACGCTGATCGTCGCCGACGCGGTGAAATAGCCCTGCACAGAACCTGGTAGGAACGCTAGTAGTGTACCACGGACTTTGTGCTAATTTGTGCTACCGAATGTGGGATGCATACTTTCCAGCATCTCCAGCCGGTTGAAGATTCAATAAGTTACGTATTATCAATAGCCGCTTGCGGTTCGATTCCCACCCGCGCCTCCAGACAACCTTGTAGTACGGTCCTTCCTTACTGCGCCGGAGCGGGTGCCGGTTGCTGCGACGGCGAGTTGCCAAAGTTGACCTTGGGCGCCTCTCTTGCTCCTTCCTCGGTTTTGAAGTAGGCGTCGTTGCGGGTGAATCCCGAAAGGCTTGCCACGATGTTGTTCGGGAATAAGCTGATGTAGGTGTTGTAGTCCTGCACCGTCTCGTTGTAGCGGCGCCGCTCGATGGCAATCCGATTTTCCGTGCCTGCCAACTCGTCTTGCAAACGCAGGAAGTTCTCATTGGACCGCAGCTGCGGATAATTTTCCACGACCACCAACAAACGGCTAAGTGCCGAGTCCAACTGCCCGTTGGCGGCAATCTTCTCCTGGGGAGATTTTGCTCCCATCATCGCGGCCCGAGCTGCTGCAATGTCGCCGAAAACCTTTTCTTCGTGACTAGCAAAGCCCTTCACCGTCTCGACCAGGTTCGGTATGAGGTCGGACCGGCGCTGCAAAACAACATCCACTTGCGACCAGGCCGCATTCACGGCCTCGCGCTTGCGGACCATCTCGTTGCGATGCGAGACGAAGGCGCCGCCAAACAGCAACAATAGCAACACGATCACAACCAACACGATAATTCCGGTTTTCATGGCAATCTCTCCACGGCGACTGTTACAAATCTACGACGAGGTTCGCAAGTTGCGCTTCGGCACTCGCGTGTCCAGTTCGTGAGCAACCTGCTGAATCGCACTCATGTATGCGTGGTACAGTTCGCGTAACTTCTTCGGATGTGGATCGCGGCTCCTCAGCTCCAGAATTGACTGAAGAGGCCCCACGTCAAAGCCAAAGACCTCACTGGCACGTTGCAGTAACTGCGGCTTCGCCTGCGGCGGATTCTCCCCCAGCGCAATCAGAGCATGGCGGAATAGCGTCAGAACGCTAGTGATCGATTTTGCCAGGACCGCCCGCAACTCCTCTTCATGGTCAGGGCTCAACAGCAAATGATGTCGCAGGCGCAGAATTGTGGTTCGTAGTTCATGCTCCACCTCGATCCGGTGCAGATTCATCGGTACATCAATGGCCGCGGTAACATCCTGGCCGAAAAGAGTCTTGTGAGAGCTCTTGATATCGAGCATCTCGATAGCGAAGACATCGGCGGAGTCGCGCAGCTCTTCGACTGTCATGATCAGTGGAGGCCGCAGCTTCTCCTCGTGACTCCACCAGCGCAGGACCTGCCCGATTGCTGCAAACGAATCCGGCTTCAATTGTTGCAGCACAACCAGCAGGTTGACGTCGGAAAACTCCTCGTGGAAGTCCTCGCGAGCAGCCGAACCAAACAGCACGACCGACACCAGGTCGCGGCCGCACGCTTCCTGCAATCGGCTTACGAGTTCCTGCAGTTTACCTTCTGGTTTTTTCATTGCGCTGCTCCGCCTGCCGCGTTCACCAACTACCGCCGGCACCACCGCCGCCGCTCATGCCACCGCCGAATCCGCCAAAGCCCCCAAATCCGCCGCCGCCGGAGAAGCCTCCGGAGCTGCCGCCGAACCCTCCACCCCAGCTGCCGCCTCGCCCCCCCAGGGCATTGCCCATCAAGAGCCAGGGCAGAACGGATCCTCCACCCCCGCCGGATCTCGGACCGCGACCCCCGCCTCGCACCGCGCGCACAATCGCGCGGATGATAATGAACACGATCACGATGATGAGCCAGGGCGCCCACCACGGTATTTGCATCGCAGGCGCTCGGGGCTGATTGGCCGGCAGGCCGTTCAATTGGATTCCCTTGTCGGCCGCTATCAATTGGGCAAGCCGTGTTGTGCCGAGCAGGATCGCCCCGTTGTAATCCCCGCTGCGCAGCGCCGGCACCATCTCCCGGCCGATGTCGCCTGCCCGGGCATCGTTGATCACGGGCTCCAATCCGTAACCGACTTCGATCTTGTATTGACGCTCCGTGGGCGCCACGAGCAGCAGAACGCCTCGGCTATCCTTCTTGGATCCGACGCCGAGATGCTTATAAAGATCCGCCGCATAGTCCTCTCTGCTTTGGCCGTCGAGAGAACCAACGGTCACAACCGCAATTTGCGCGCCCGTCTTCTGCTCTACCTCAGCGCACAGCGTCTCCAGTTTGTTCTTCGTGGCGGGATCAATGACGTGGGCCAGATCGGTGACATAACCCGCTGGACGAATATCCACAATCTTCTCTGCCCGCGCGAAAAAATGCCCAACCACCAGCAGCGCAACCAGCAGAGCGAGCTTGAGACGGGTTGGCATCAGTCGTCAGCAACGTTGTGCCGACGTGTGTAACGTAGAGAATGAAGTGCGTGCTGTCAAGGAAGGCGGTCCGTTGTAGGGCGTCCCCCGCAAGCCCCAAGTCAGAACTTGCTGCTTCAATTCCGACGCCCGACGACCCCGTTAGCGTGCTTTCGGCAGAGGTCTTTCATCCGCAGCAGGCTTAGCTATGGCGAGCAGCATTATGCGTAGTCAATGGGATTGGTTTCGAGCCAGTGCTCGTCCTTCACCCGCCGTACTTCATGAAAGGCGGAATGAGCGAGCTTGGAGGTCAGCGGGCGGGTCTTCCAGGAGAACCCTACGACGAACCCCAGAACGCTACCAAGTGTGCCAAACACGATGCTATTTGCAGTGCGGGAACGGCGAGCCAGCAGAACCGCAGGTACGATACCGAGGCAGGCGCCCGTCAAAGCCAGTTTTAGAGACTCCTCTGCCGAACTCGCAACAAGAGCCGAAGCCAGTGCAGGATCAAATTCCTGGTACCCGCTCCGAATGCCGGATATCCCAGCGTTTACGAGCTTCCGTCCGTACGAGGAATGGTTAGGTGTCGAGGTAACGTGGGTCATGGTTGTCGACCTCTCGGAATCCAGGGTGCAACTTGCCGCCGCCGAACTCCCCATGCAGCTGCGGGCGCGGGCGAGCTGCCCCATAATCGAATCGTAGATACAGAGCGAACATCCTTGCAGTGACCTGCGACACAGGTCGCCGTGATCTGGCTTTAAGCTAGCGCCACACAGTTACGACAGGCAGGCGCGTAATTTTGGCCGTGGCGCCGGCGAATCCATCCTCATTTTCCGGCGCCGATTGGCGTATTACAGTTCAATGTGATTTGTCTCACATCCTCACAAGACCGGGCTCACTGACCGGACCACCGCCACCAGTAAACAATACAGAACTAACCAGCCGAGCAGAATTCCTACCCGACTGAGTAAGGCCGCCACTAAGAGGATTCGCACCGCAACTGCGGACGCAAGCCTGACGCCGTCTATCAGTTGCTCTTCCTTTTCTGCGCATTCATCTGGCCGCACTCGGAGATGTGCGTCATGGTCGTTGTTGTGTTCGCCATCGCGTCGACCGTCAACTGGTTAACCCCAGCGCTGATCGCTTGCATGCTCGTCCAACTTACGGGGCTCATCTGTTTCGCGTACATCGTTGCGAAGCGGGTCACGCCGCTGGTGCGTGCCGAGCGCGACATCCGTCTTGACCGGCCATGGGTGCGTGCACAGAAACTTTTGAAGTTCTGGTTAGGTCAATGGAAGCATCCTCGCTATCGGTTTGCGGGCACTCTGCATCTCTGCATCTTCGCCGGTTTCATCATTCTCGCCACCCGCGCTTTTTATCTCCTGTTATTCGGATTATCGCAAGACTTCGTCACATCAGGTTCCGTCGGCCGTTTGTATGACGTGGTCGCGGACTACGCCGCGACCCTCGTCGTAGTGGCGGTGTCCGCAGCGGCATTGCGCCGCATTCTCTACAAGCCCGCGCGATACGCCGTACCGCCAAAGTACGGCAAAGGCCATCCGGTCGATGCCATCTTCCTGCTCGGCCTGATCGCGCTCCTGATGTGCTCCGAGAGCCTGTTTGAAGCGAGCAGAGCGGCCATCCAGACGCAGCAGGGAGCAGCGGTTGAGTTTCTCCCAATCTTGTCCTTGCCTTGGGCCTTTCGAGATGTACTCGGCCAATTGTCGGTGGCCACCCTTTGGCGCATACACCTCGGCGCGTATGTCATCGATGTCCTGAGCTTTTACTTTTTGCTCTGCTATCGGCCTTTTGGCATTCAGTTCCACGTCGAGACCTCGCTGTTCAACGTCTTCTTCGCCAAACTGGACCGCGGAACCGTCAAGCCTGTCCGCTGGGGCGTCGCCGACGAACAGCTCGACCAGGTAAAAAGTTTCGGAGTGAAGAAGTTCGAGGACTTCACCTGGAAGCACATGCTCGACTTCTACTCTTGTGCCGATTGCGGCCGCTGCTCCGACAACTGCCCCGCCAACGCTGTCGGGCGCCCGTTGTCGCCGCGCTTCCTCAGCATCAAGGCTCGGGATTACGCGTTCGAGCACTATCCCGTCTTCGGCGGTGTCAGCACAGGCCAGCCGCTGATCGGCGGCATTTATTCCGAAGACGAGATCTGGTCGTGCACCACCTGTGGTGCCTGTGAAGAAGAATGCCCGCTCCTGATCGAGTACATCGACAAGGTCGTCGATCTTCGGCGCGGCATGATCGACGACGGCAACGTGCCCAAATCGATCCAGAAGGCGCTCAAGGCGCTGGAGAGCCGCGGTAATCCCTACGGCAAGCTGGAAAAGAAGAAGGCGGACTGGACGAAGGACAAGACGTTTGCGGAATGCTGCGAGGTGAAGATCGCCAACGGCGATGCGGTGGCCAAAACGTTGTACTTCGTCGACAGCATTACCTCCTACGACGACCGTATTCAAGCGATTGGGCGTGCCAGCGCGCGCATCCTCACCGAGGTCGGAGAAGATTTCGCCATCCTGGGCGCTGCGGAAAAAGACAGCGGTCACGACGTACGCCGCTTCGGCGAAGAGATGCTTTTCCAGGCGCTTCGCGACCACAACACCGACGCCATCCGCGATGCCGGCGTGAAGCGCATTGTGACTTCCGACCCGCACGCCTACAACGCGCTGAAGCATGACTACAAAGACGTGCCGCCGGTGGAGCACATCAGCCAGGTGATGGCGCGGGCGGTTCGTGAAGGCAAGCTCAGGTTCAACGGCGTAGAAAACGGGGGCAACGTTTACGCCTATCACGACCCTTGCTATCTGGGCCGGCACAACCAGGTGTATGACGACCCGCGCGAGGTGCTCGACGCTATTCCCGGCATGAAGCGGGTGGAGATGAGCCGTTGCCGCGATCGCTCATTCTGCTGCGGTGGCGGCGGCCTAATGCTTTTCTACGAACCACAGGAAGAACAGCGCATGGGGGTGAAGCGCGTCCAGATGGCCGCCGAGGCGGGCGCGAACGTCATCGTCACCGCGTGTCCCTTCTGCATGGTCAATCTCGAGGACGCCATCAAGGTCGCCGGCATGGAAGACAAGATGACCGCGCTGGACCTTACCGAGGTAGTGGAGCGCCACCTGGTTCCCTGGCGCCCGCGGGAGTTGAAAACCGAGGAGTTGGCAACAACGGTAAGCGTTTGAAGAATTTTGAGAGGTACGAAAGCAAAGTTCAATCGGAGGGTGATGTGGAGATTCTAGTTTGCGCCAGGAGAGTGCCCGACTCGTCGGAGAACGAGATTCAACTTAACGGGGCAGGAAACGACATTGAGCGCGATGACCTGGTCTATTCGATCAACGAGCCGGACAACTACGCGGTCGAAGAGGCCTTACAGATCGTCGCCAAAACCGGTGGCAAAGTGACCGTCGCCACCGTCGGCACAGACGAAGACGAGGAGATCCTGCGGCGCGAGATGGCCATGGGCGCCAACGCTGGCGTGCTGCTCTCGGACGACGCGTTCGTCGGCTCCGACGCCAAAGGCATCGCGACGGTTCTTAAGGGGTACGCGCAGAAGGAGAAATTCGACCTGATCCTGACCGGTGTACAAGCCGAGGACGGTGGTGCGCAGATCGGCGGAATGTTGGCCGCCATGCTCGACTACCCGTTTGCCTCCCTGGTGAACTCCATCGACGTACTGGACGGCAACAAGCTGAAAGTCTCGCGCGAGATTGAAGGCGGCAATCGCGAGGTGAGCGAGATCGACCTTCCGTGTGTGCTCTCGATCCAGACCGGCATCAACGAACCGCGCTATGTCGGAATGCGTGGTATTCGCCAGGTCGCCTCGCTGGAAGTACCGACTTACGGCGCGGCCGAACTGACCATCGATCCTGTTCAGGTGGGCGCCGCTGCCGCGAAGGTGAAGCGTCAGGATTACTTCGTGCCCGCCGCTGGAAAGGGTGCCGAGATCCTCAAAGGCAGCAGCGAAGAGATCGCGGACCAGCTCATTGACCTGATGAAAGCGAAAGGAGGCCTGCAATGACCGCGCGCATCTTTGCCTATGTCACCCACAAGAACGGCGTGCCGGACGATTGCGCCGCGGAACTGCTCGCCGCCGCAAAGCGGCTTGACCCCTCCGCTACGCCAACTGCGGTCGTCACTGGCGCGGGCGCGGAACTGGATTCTGTTTGCGCAGGTCTGAAAGTCTCCTACCCGGAAGTCTGGAAGATCGCCGGCAAAACGTTCGCGTATCCCAACGCCGAACTCATTCGTCAGGCACTGGTGAAGATCGTGCCGCCCGGCAGCATCGTGCTGGTTGCTCACAATCATTTTGGCATCGACCTCGCTCCCGGATTGTCAATCAAGCTGAACGCCGCATTCGTCTCCGACGTGGTTGCTATCGACGGTATAGACGGCAACACGTTGAAGATCGTTCGCCAGGAATTTGGTGGACAGCTCAGCACGCACGTCACCTGCGACATCTCGTCAGGCGCGGTCCTGAATGTTCGTCCGGGCGCCTTTAAGCCGCTTGAGGGCGTGAGCGCCAGCGGCAATATCGTCGACAAGTCAGCCGAGATGGGCGTGCTCGCGGCGAAGCGTCGTTATCTCAACACCATTGTTCCCGAAGCCGCGGATGTCGACATCACCAAGGAGCCGGTGCTGGTCTCCATCGGACGCGGCATTCAGGAGCAGGACAACGTCGCTATCGCGCAGGAGCTCGCCGAGGCAATGGGCGCGGTCGTCAGTTGTTCGCGTCCGGTCGTCGATGCCAAGTGGCTACCTAAGTCGCGGCAGGTCGGTTCTTCCGGTCAGACCGTGCGCCCCAAGGTCTACATGGCTTGCGGTATGAGCGGATCGTTCCAGCATCTTGCCGGACTCAAAGGCAATCCGTTCATCGTTGCCATCAACAAAAACCCCAAAGCGCCCATCTTCCAGGTGGCGGACGTAGGCATCGTCGCCGACATCCTCGAGTTTCTGCCTGAACTGACAGAGAAAGTGCGCGAGTTGAAGAAGGTGACGGCGTGATTCCCACCTCACTAGCACGGGCAGAGTGGCGCTTCGGCGCCGCGTCCCGGCCCGAATCAAGAACTGAAAGCCGGGCTTCAGCCCGGCTGGACAGTTGCCGTCAGCCAACAGCCGACTCCGAATCAAGGAAAAATTTCTACATGGTCTTAAAGGCCCGCTCCACCCGGCCAAAAGCGAGCGGCTACGAAAGGTCTTATCAATGATCACCAAGAAGACACTGAACCTGAGTTTGAAATCGCTGCGGGACTTCGCCAAAAAGCGGCTGCCCGACGAAGAATTGATCGCCCTCGATGAACGCGATGAATGTCCGGTGGACATCGTCCGGCACATGAGCAACCCGGACCAGTTGGGCATTCAGCTGCTGTTCATTCCGGAAGAGTTCGGCGGCATGGGTGGAAGCACCATGGACGTCTACCTGATCTGCGAGCAGATGGCGCGCATCGATCTTGGCGTCGCTACCTCGCTTTTCGCTACCTTCCTTGGCAGCGATCCCATCACCTTCGGCGCCACGCCGGAGCAAAAGAAGAAATGGCTGGGAAAGATCGCCGACGAAGGCATTCTCTTCGCCTACGGCGCTACCGAGCCGGAAGCCGGCAGCGATCTTGGATCGCTGAAGACGACCGCCGATCGCGTCGAGAAAGATGGCAAGATCGTCGGTTACAAAATCAACGGCAGCAAGCAGTGGATCTCAAACGGCGGCATCGCCGATCACTGCACCATCCTGGCCAATACGCCCGCCGGGCCAAGCTGGTTCATCGTCGACACGGGCACCAAGGGCTTCACCCACGACAAGCCGGAAGACAAGCACGGCATTCGCCTGAGCAACACGGCCGCACTGGCGCTCAACGATGTTTACGTTGACACCGACCGGTTGGTCGGCGGCGTTGAAGGCCAGGGCCTGATTCAGGCGCAGATGGTCTTCGGCTACACGCGTGTGATGGTCGCCGCTTTCGGATTGGGAGCCGGATGGTCCGCGCTCGACCGCGCCATTCCTTACTCCACCAAGCGCATCCAGGGTGGCACACCGTTGTCGGAGAAGCAGGGTTACACCCACAAGCTGATCGTTCCTAACGTCGTTAAGTTGGAGGCCGGTCGCGCCTTCATCGAGGAGACAGCCCAACGCATTGACGCCGGCAACGAAGGCAGCCTGAACACTGAAGGCGCTATCGCCAAGTACATGTCCACCGAAGCCGGGGACGCCGCCTCCGACGCCAGCATCCAGGCGCTCGGCGGCTACGGCTACACCCACGAGTACATGGTGGAGAAGATCAGCCGCGACGTTCGTATCACCCGGATCTACGAGGGCACCTCCGAGATCATGGAGATGACCATCAGCCGCGACCGGTGGCAACTGCACCTCAAGACTCGCGGGCAGCACTATCACGAGCGCGCGCGCGAGGTGGAGTTGTTGCACGCGGCCCATCCGAACGTCGGCGCCGATGTTGCCGCACTTAGCCTGCATGCCTTGGCCGAAGTCATGGAGAAAGCGCGCATTCATCGCCTCACGCGCTACCAGCACATTCTGTTGCGCATCGGTGAGTGGATCGCTTATGCCGAATGCGCTGCCACGTTGGCTCGCCGTGCGGCGCTCGCCGCCGAGGGTCGGTTGCATGAGAAAGCGAACGACCGCTTCGACGCTGCCGCACTGGCGGCGATCAGCCGCATCTTTGCTCGCGAAGCCGCAATGAAAGTTGCTGGCGATGGCCTGCGAGCCGTCGCCGGAGCCGGAGGCGTCAGCGACGCCGAGATGCCGGCCTTCGAAGCGGCCATCGGATTCGCTGCGATTCATCGCGCCCAGGCCGGCCTGCTTGCCGACATGGATTACGTTGCCGACGTCCTTTACGGACGTGCGTCGAAGACCGCAGCCCAGGAAATGACGGAAACCGTTCTCTCTCGTTGACCGTGGTGTGGCGCCCCATCCCTCGCCCACGGACGCCACCACCACTTGAAGAGGCTCATCATCATGGAAAACACCGCACAGCGTGCAATCGCAATCGTGGGGGTGGGAGCAATCCTGCCCGACGCGCCCAATGTCCCCGCTTTCTGGAATAACGTGACGACCGGCCGCTACAGCATTAGCGAAGTCACAGCCGATCGTTGGGAAGTCGCCTCTTATTACGACGCCGATCATGCCGCGCCCGATAAGACCTACTCCAAGATCGGCGGATGGGTGCGTGAATATACCTGGGACCCGATGAAGTGGAAGCTTCCGGTACCGCCGCGCGTCGCTGACGCCATGGATATTGCCCAGCAATGGGCCATCGCCTGCACGCGCGAAGCCCTGGAAGATTACGGCTATCCCAAACGCCCGCTGGACCTCGATCGCACCGCGGTCATTCTCGGCAACGCCATGGCCGGCGAGAAGCACTACATGTCGTCCTTGCGAGTGTTCTTCCCGGAATATGCCAAAGAATTAGCGGCCAGCCCCGGCTTTGCGCAACTACCTCCAGAGTTGCGGAAAGAGATCACCGATCAGCTGCACGAACGGATGGGCAAGCGTATCCCGGATATCACCGAAGACACTATGCCCGGCGAGCTGGCCAATTGCATGGCCGGACGCATCGCCAACCTCTACAACTTCCACGGCCCGAACTATGTCTGCGATGCGGCCTGTGCTTCGGCGATGGCGGCCATCAGCTCGGCCGTCGAGGGCCTGGTGCAGAACGATTTCGATATCGCCGTCAGCGGCGGCATTGATCGCAACATGGGCGCGCCAACGTTCGTGAAGTTCTGCAAGATCGGCGCCCTTTCAGCTACGGGCACTCGCCCTTATGCAGAGGGCGCGGATGGCTTTGTGATGGGCGAAGGTACGGCGATCTTCCTGCTCAAACGCTTGGCCGACGCCGAACGCGATCAGGACAAGGTCTATGCCGTTCTGCGTGGCATCGGCGGATCGAGCGATGGCAAGGGTAAGGGCATCACCGCGCCAAATCCGATCGGCCAGAAGTTCTGTATCGAGCGCGCCTGGAAAAACGCCGGTATATCGCCAGCCGTGGGAACGCTCATCGAAGGCCATGGCACCTCGACCCGAGTGGGCGATGTAGTGGAGGCGCAGAGCATGGCCGACGTGCTTAGCCAGACCAGCCTGCCGGCGCACAGCGTCGCGCTCGGCTCAGTGAAATCGAACATTGGACACCTGAAAGGTGCGGCCGGCGCGGCCGGAATGTTGAAAGCGGCTTTGTCCCTGCATCACAAGATGCTGCCGCCCAGCCTGCACTGCGAACATCCCAGCCCTGACATCGACTTCGTGCACTCGCCACTCTATGTCAATACCGAATTGCAGCCGTGGGAGATCCCGGCCGATGTCACGCGGCGCGTGGGCGTCAGCGCGTTCGGATTCGGTGGCACCAACTTTCACATGGTGATGGAAGAGCACATTCCCGGGAGGTTGAACGGTAACGGCAAGAAGTCGATTGCGGTTCCAGCCAACCTGCCGACGTCACAGCCGGTGACAATGCAGGCCGCGCCCCCAGTCATCTCCGCCACAACGTCGCGCAAAGCTCCTCTGCGGGGAGCGATGGTGATCGGCGCCACCTTTGAAGCGGAGTTGCTGGAGCGCCTGCGTTCCGTGCAGCAACAAGCCCAGGCCGGACAAACACCGGCGATTGCACCTCCCGCTGAAGCCGACTTACGTTCGCCGGAACGCCTGGCGATCGACTACGCCGATGCTGCCGAACTGGCGGCAAAATGCGCTATGGCACTGAAGGCGTTCGCGGCCAATCAACCTACCTTCTGGAAGGCCCTGCGCGCGCAAGGCATCTTTCGCGGACACGGGCCAGCACCCAAGGTGGCGTTCCTCTACACCGGCCAGGGTTCGCAGTACGTGAACATGATGCGAGGTCTTCGCCAGATCGAGCCCATCATCACCGAAACGTTTGCCGAGGCCGATCGCGTGATGACGCCGCTGCTGGACAAGCCACTCAGCGAAATCATGTTTGTCGATCCGGCGGATGCGGCCGCGGTAACGAAAGCGGAAAACGATCTCCGCCAGACTGCCATTACCCAGCCCGCTGTGATCACCATCAATATCGCTACCACCCGCCTGCTTGCGGCTTACGGTATTCGCCCCGACATGACCATGGGACACAGCGTCGGCGAGTACGGAGCGCTGGTCGCCGCCGGCGCCATGCCCTTCGAAGATGCGCTGGAAGCGGTGAGCGCGCGCGGACGCGAGATGACCCGCGTCTCCATGGCTGACAACGGCAAGATGGCGGCAGTGTTTGCCCCGATCGCCGAAGTCGAGCGCCTGCTGAAGACCATTGACGGCTATGTGGTGCTGGCCAACGTCAACAGCAACAGCCAGTCGGTAATCGGTGGCGGCAGCCGCGCCGTCGAGCAGGCATCGCAGATGTTCATGGCCGCCGGCTACAACGTAGTGGAGTTGCCGGTGAGCCACGCCTTCCACACCTCCATCGTGGCCCCGGCAAGCGAACCGTTGAAGCAGATGCTGCAGCGGCTGCGCCTGCGGACGCCGGTTACGCCGATCATCTCTAATGTCACCGGAGAGTTCTATCCCACCGGACCGGAGGTGGGCGCGAAGATACCTGACATGCTGGCCCAGCAAGTCGCCGCGCCCGTGCAGTTCGTCAAAGGTCTGCGCACTCTGTATGACGCCGGCGCGCGTGTCTTCGTCGAGGTCGGACCGAAGAAGGCGCTGCAGGGATTCGCGGACGACGTTCTCGGCAGCGACCCTGAAGTCTTCTCGCTCTTCACCAACCATCCCAAGCTGGACGATTCAACCGCGTTCAACCAGGCGTTGTGTGGAATGTACGCCGCAGGGCTGGGTACGGAATCCGCCGCGGTAAGCAGAGGGATTCCGGCTGCCACAACGGTTCCGGCTCCATCCCAGCCAGAAACAGTCAGAGCGTCACAAAACAATGCTCCTGCAAAACTGCCTGCAAATACGATTGCACCAATTGAGAACGGAAGCCGATATGACCGACTCGGACGAATGTTCGCCGACGTGCTCGATCGCGGATGGGAGCTCTATCACGGTGAGAAGCCGGCTGCGAAGAGCGAACCAATCGTCATCACCGGCGCAGCCATCGGCCTGCCCGGCACCGATCACATCTTCGACGATGGCAACATCGCACGCCTGCTGAAGGGCGATCAGTTCATCGCCGCCATTCCTGCCAGCTTCCGCCGTGCCATGCTCGACAAGAACATCACTCGCCTGCTCAAGAGCGAGAACGGCGAACCCACCTTCGAGCTGATCAATGACGTCGCCGAAGTAATCAAGCTCGCCGGACGCGGGCGGCTGTTCGATATGGAAAATGAGTTCGGCATCTCCGCCGATCGCCTGGCCGCGCTGGACCGCGTGACCTGCCTGGCGATCGCCGCGGGCATCGACGCTCTGCGCGATGCCGGCATTCCACTGGTCATGCGTTATAAGACCACGACCAAAGGAACGCAGCTCCCAGACCACTGGAGCCTGCCTGAGGATTTGCGCGACGACACCGGCGTGATCATGGGCTCTGCCTTCCCGGGTTATGACTCTTTCGCCCAAATCATGTCGGGCTATTACACCGACCATGCGCGCCGCGAGGAACTGGCCCGGCTGGAAAAGTGGAGCGCACAGAGCGCCAACGGACACTCCGCGATGGGTCAGCAAGTGGCGCAGCGCATCGATGAGTTGCGCGCCATCATCGAGGAAAAGCCGTATGTCTTCGACCGCCGCTTCCTCTTCCGTACTTTGTCGATGGGACATTCGCAGTTCGCCGAGTACATCGGCGCGCGCGGTCCCAATACCCAGATCAATTCGGCCTGCGCGACCACGACGCAAGCGGTTTCCTTGGCGGAGGACTGGATTCGCGCCGGCCGTTGCAAGCGCGTCATTGTCATTTCCGCCGACGACGTTACCTCTGACAACATGATCGAGTGGTTCGGCGCCGGCTTCCTGGCCAGCGGAGCCGCAGCCACCGACGAAATCGTAGAAGAAGCTGCCACTCCCTTCGACAAGCGTCGTCATGGTTTGATCATGGGAATGGGAGCAGCAGCGCTGATCGTCGAGAGCGCTGAGGCGGCGCGCGAACGCGGCATCCGTCCTATCTGCGAGGTGTTCGGGGAAGTAACGGCCAACAGTGCCTTCCACGGCAGCCGTCTCGATGTGCAGCACATCACCCAAGTGATGGAGAAGCTAATCTCGGAGGTCGAGCGCGACTACGGTATCTCGCGGCAGGAGATCGCACCACGGACGGTGTTTGTCTCGCACGAGACCTACACTCCGGCACGAGGCGGCAGCGCCTCCGCCGAAGTCTTCGCTCTACGGAAGACCTTCGGTGCGGTTGCCGATCAGATCGTCATCGCCAACACCAAGGGCTACACCGGCCACGCCATGGCTACGGGCATCGAGGACGTGCTTGCAGTGAAGGCGCTGGAGACCGGCATTGTGCCCCCGGTCCCGAACTTCAAGGAGGTTGATCCTGAATTAGGCAAGCTCAACCTGTCGAAGGGTGGCCCCTACCCTGTCGAATATGCGTTGCGCCTGGGCGCGGGCTTCGGCTCGCAGATCAGCATGACGCTGATGCGCTGGACACGGACACCAGATGGAGCACGCGTTAGCCCGAAGGCATTGGGCTATGCCTCACGCGTGGCTGATGCAAAACGGTGGAGCCAGTGGCTGTGCG
>CAWACF010000018.1:0-147669 GCA_963780495.1 uncultured Acidobacteriaceae bacterium | reverse complement strand
CCGACTTCGACGGCTGGATCCAGGAGCGCGGCTTGTACTTCATGGATCAATGGGACTCGCATTACACAGCGCTTCTGGCGTGCAACGACCCCGGCGAGCAGCCGCAGAAGGGCGGGCTCCTCGTAGCGCAATACGGCAAGGGCTATTACATCTACACTGGGTACGCATTCTTCCGGCAACTGCCGTTCGGCGTGCCGGGAGCGATTCGCTTGTATGTGAATCTCCTGAGTGTAGGCCATGAGCCCAGGTAGTCCACCGTCGCAACCTCCAGGATCGTCTTCGAGCACCGGCGCCACGCAGAGTGGCGATGCCGAACTCGTTCGCGGCATCGGGCTGGCGCAAGCCACCACGCTGAACATGATCGATATGATCGGCGTAGGGCCGTTCATCACCCTGCCGCTGATCATCGCTGCTGCCGGCGGACCGCAGGCCATGCTGGGCTGGATCGTAGGGGCGATCTTCGCGCTGTGCGACGGGCTGGTGTGGGCTGAGCTGGGGGCCGCCATGCCCAACGCAGGCGGATCGTATCAGTATCTGAAAGAAAGTTACGGGCCGAATTCGCTGGGACGCCTGCTGTCGTTTCTCTTTATCTGGCAGTTATCGTTTAGCGCGCCGCTCTCCATCGCCTCAGGCTGCATCGGCTTGTCCCACTATGCGGGATATCTGTGGCCGGGCCTCGAGCGCACCATAGCCGCGCATACCTTTCACCTTGGACTTCCCCTGATCGGCACTCTTGAAGCCCGGGTGTTGGTGATGCCCGCGACCTGGGTTGCGATCGCCACTTGTGCCGTAGTGGTGGTGCTGCTGTGCCGGCAGATCACCGTGGTCGGCAAACTCGCGGAGCTGTTGTGGGTAGGCGTCGCGCTTGCCGTCGGATGGGTGATCTTTGCCGGGCTCACGCATTTCAGCGCGGCGCGCGCTTTCGACTTTCCACCGGGCGCGTTCACGCTCTCGCCCGGTTTCTTCGTGGGGCTGGGCTCGGCCATGCTGATCGCCACCTACGACTACTGGGGCTACTACAACGTCTGCTTCCTGGGCGGGGAAGTGAAAGACCCGGCGCGAACCATTCCGCGTGCGCTCATCCTCTCCATCTTCGCCGTCGCGGCGATTTACATCACGATGAACATCTCAGTACTGGGCGTGATCTCATGGCGGGAGCTGGCTGCGCACTCTGCCGAGCAGGATAACTATGTGATGTCTGTCATCATGCAGCGGATCTACGGCACATGGGCGGGACGCCTGGCGGCCGGATTAATCATGTGGACGGCGTTCGCCTCGGTCTTCTCGCTGCTGCTGGGATATTCGCGCGTGCCTTACGCTGCGGCGCTGGACGGCAACTACTTCCGCGCCTTCGCGCGTGTCGACCCCAAGCGCCGCTTTCCGACAGTTTCGCTGCTGTCGCTCGGCGGGGTGGCCATGCTGTTCTGCTTTCTGCGTCTCGCCGATGTCATCGCCGCCCTCGTCGTAATTCGCATTCTTCTTCAGTTCATCGTGCAGGCCGTGGGATTGCTGGTCTTGCGAAAGCGTCGTCCCGATATGCCGCGTCCGTTTCGCATGTGGCTGTATCCGGCGCCTGCATTGGTGGCGATTGCAGGATTTCTCTTTGTGCTTCTGGCGCGCAAGAACTTCCAGCGCGAGATTCGCTATGCCGTCGCGATTCTCATTGCTGGATTGATTATTTATGGCGTGAGGTCGTGGCGCAGGAAAGAGTGGCCGTTTGCGGAAGGGTAGTAGGTAAGTTGAAGATTTGTTTGCGGGTCGAACTCCCTCGCTCGCTTATTAAGCTGGTTGTCAGCGCGACCGAGGACTTCAGTGCGCGTGCAGGGACCTTGCCTGCAGCGGAACGATCTATTTGACGCAATGAACTTCAGGTCCTCCAGTCCGGTGGGCGAAACCAGCCCACCTCCGGTCGGGATGACAAGCAGGAATGGGAGGATTTCTGGTTCCACAGCCACGTCGCAACTGGTCACGCATCCGTCGCTATTCAGAACAACTTCCCGGATTTCGCGTCCACCAAAGCTCACCTTCTTCTACAACCGAGGTCTGATCATCGATGGCCACGAGTGGAGCATGGCGCGAACGCAGTCCCTCCGTTCCTGAACCGCTCTCCCCGCTCGACGGCGCCGCAGCGCAGCCGCACCATCCCGACTTCAGCCCTCTGCCCGAACTCTCGACTACATCACCACCGCGCAACGCGCTGGGCCCGCTCCGCGAGCCCCTCTTCCGCACCCTCTGGATTGCCGCCGTGGTCAGCTACACCGGCACCTGGATGCAGAACGTCGGCGCGGCCTGGTTGATGACCTCGCTCACCATGTCGCCGTTAATGGTGGGCCTGGTGCAGGCCGCGGGCAGCATCGCCGTCTTTATGGTGGTGTTGCCCGCGGGCGCACTCGCCGACATGGTCGACCGCCGCAAGCTGCTGCTCTTCACCCAGAGCTGGATGGTCCTGGCCGCTGCCGCTCTCGGAGCGCTAACCCTCGCTGGCAAAATCACTCCCGCACTGCTGCTCGTGTTGACCTTCCTGATGGGCTTCGGCGCGGTGTTGAACGATCCCGCCTGGCAGGCCATCACGCCAGAAGTGGTTTCGCGCCGCAACTTCGCCGCTGGCGTCGCCTGGAACTCTGCCGGCTTCAATGTCGCTCGCGCGATCGGGCCGGCATTCGGTGGGCTCATCATCGCCGCTGCTGGATCGGGCATTGCGTTCCTGCTGAATGCGGTTTCGTTCTTTGGTGTTATCTACTTCCTCTACCGCTGGAAGCGCGAACCGGCCGCAGTTTCTGTCAGCACCCGGCGCATGATGAGCACCATGTTTGATGGCGTCCGCCACATGCGCGGATCGCGTCCGGTCAAGGCTGTGCTCGTACGCAGCGCCGTTTTCAGCATTTCAGCCAGCGCATTGCCGGCGTTGTTGCCGCTGCTCGCGCATCCCTTCGGATCGCAAGGCTACGGACTGCTGCTCGGCTTCTTTGGCACCGGCGCCCTTGGCGGAGCAGCGATCATGCCGCTGCTGCGCCGCGTCGCCTCCTCCGACACGCTGGTGTCGGTGTCGACAGTGATCTTCGCTTTCACGACATTCGCCGCGCCCGAGTGGTGCACGTTCTCGCTGCTGTCGCTCACCATGTTCGTCGCCGGCGTCGCCTGGATCCAGATCCTCGCCAGCCTGAACGTTGCCGCGCAAACCATGTGTCCCTCGCACATGCGTGCACGCGCTATCTCAATGTACTTGCTGGTGCTGCAGGGTGGACTCGCCGGCGGCGCTGCGCTGTGGGGCGAGATCGCCGAACTCGTCGGAACGCCGCGCTCGCTGACCTATGCGGCAATCGCCTTGCTTCTCGGATTACCGGCCGCTGCGTGGTTCAAGCTGCATACTGCCGATCTCCAGCCGAGTACTGCCGGAATGGATTAGGTGGAGGTGGCGGAAACCTCGAGGCCGTGCAGTCTCGTCCACCTGAAGGTGCGCCCTTTCGAATCCAGCCGCCGAGTTCGTATAGAATTGCTGAATCCCAAGTCCCGTTTTCGCATAACCATTTCCAGTGGAGGCTTTCGTGAAAAAAGAAGTAATGATGGCAATCCTGCTGTTGGCCTTAGGTAGTTCGATCGCGACTGCGGCTGCAAGCCCGCAGGGCAAGAGCGACCAGAAAGCTACCTTCGCCATGGTCTACGGCCGCACGCTCGATGGCATCGAGCACGAAGTCGTTCCCGCCGTCGAAGCCATGCCCGAAGACAAGTTCAACTTCGCGCCGACCCAGGGCGAGTTCAAGGGCGTTCGTACCTTTGCGCAGCAGGCCAAGCACATCGCCGCCGTGAACTACATGCTCGGCGCGGCCATTCTGTCGGAGAAGCCGCCGGTTGAGCTCGGGAGTGAGAATGGTCCCGACGGCATCACGTCGAAGGCCGACGTCGTGAAGTTCCTCAAGGACTCGTTCGCCTACCTGCACAAGGCGCTCGAAAGCATCAACGAGACCAACATTCTCGGCCAGGTGCAGAGCCCGTTCGGGCCCAACAAGGTCACCCGGATGGGATTGTCCCTAATCGCCACCAGTCACCCATTCGATCACTACGGGCAGATGGTTGAGTATCTGCGTATGAACGGCATCATTCCTCCGGCCAGCCGCGGACAATAACGCTGCTTCGCCTTTCGACAAGGGGCGCGGATCGCCGCGCTCTCTTGTCGTTTGTGCAACCATTCCGGCGAACTGGCGCCAGTTCCAAAAATTGTTTGACGCCACAAGCCGAAAACTTATCTTCCGGCGCGGGGTTTCAGCGCACGTAGCAGAAATCCATATTTGGGTACGACGATGAATTCCTCGCGCCTTTTACGCCGATTCAACGCGGTTGTGGTACTGATGACAACCTCGAACGCCCCGTTCTCGACGGCTGCGATTTTTGTAGCGGCGGGCGCGTGGCAAAGAGTTTCTAAGGAGTTTGTTCGCATGAAAAAAACAATGATTTGCGCTCTGCTCAGCCTGACCATGGTCTGCTGCGGCACGGCACTTTACGCCCAAATGCAGGACGGATCCAGCCAGGGTCAGAGCGGGGGTATGGGACAAGGTATGGGCCAGGGCGGCATGCAGCGCATGCCCATGACCACCGACGAGCACCTGGCGCACCTGACTCAGATGCTGAACCTCACCACGGACCAGCAGGCGAAAATTCGGCCCATCCTCGACAACGAATCGCAGCAGATGCAGACGCTGCGTAGCGACTCATCCATGTCGCGCGAAGACAAGATGACGAAGATGCGCTCCATCCGCGAGAACACCATGAGCCAGATCACGCCTATCCTCACACCCGAGCAGCAGAAGAAGTGGGAGCAGATGCAGGCCCAGCACAAGGGTTCGATGGGCCCGGGCATGTCACCTGGGGCCGTCCAGGGAGCGCCGCCTCCACAGCAGTAGTAACGAGCAGATGATCGGTCGCTAAAGAAGGCATTCGGCTGGGATGGCCCCGGGCGGATGCCTTTTTCCCTGCGCGCTCTGAGCTTCGAGCCGCGAGCCCCAATCTTGAAAGCATGAGCTTTGCGCTACAGGTTATGGATCGCGACTCACACCGGTTGTCATCCTGAGCGGAGGCATCTAATAAAAGCGCCCTCGTTCGCTACAATGTCGCCATGTCCATTCTTCGATGTATCGCTCTCTTCTTGCTCGTCCTAACTGCCGCTGCGGCACAGACTCCGGCCTCCAAAATTCCCGTTCCTTCCGATGTAGCTTCACCCCCGGCGAACGCCAGCAAGAGCAAGAACGGCGTCGCATCTGAGGTGGTGAAGCCCGGCACACGCGACGTGCGCCCAGGTAAGGACGATGTTGTCATCTTCGACTACAGCGCGTGGACCACAGACGGTAAGATGTTCGACAGTTCGGTGGTGCGCGGACGTCCGTCGGAGATGCAGCTGAAGAACATGCTGCCGGGGCTGGCCGAAGGCATCGAGTTGATGCAGGTAGGCGAAACGCGGCGCCTTTGGATTCCCGAAAAGCAGGCCTTCAAAGGGAAGGAAGGGAAGCCAAAGGGCACGCTGGTCTTCGACGTCACGCTGCTGGACATTCCGACGCATGCGCCGGCCGACGTGAAGGCGCCTCCGGCCGACGCCATCAAGACCGGTAGCGGCCTGGTCTACCAGGTGCTCCGGCCAGGCACGGGGACACATCATCCCAACAAGGCCGATACGGTCACGGTGCACTACACCGGCTGGACCACGGACGGGAAGATGTTCGACAGTTCGCTCACGCGCGGCGCGCCGGCCTCATTTCCCCTCGATCACGTGATTCCCGGATGGACCGAAGGGGTGGCGCTGATGGTCGAAGGCGAAAAGGCTCGCTTCTGGATTCCCGAGAAGCTTGCGTACAAAGGGGCGTCATCGCCGTATGGAGATCTGGTATTCGACATCGAGCTGATCAAGATTCAGTAGATCTCCCACTCATTCGAAAACCGTGAATGAGTGCGCACCCGGCACTCCACATAACAAAACCCCACGTCTCGAAAACCGCGAGACATGGGGTCGATATAACAAAGACCCCATGCCTGGGAAACCCGGGGGATGAGATACCGTCCGTTAACTGTTCACCCACTCCGCCAGTTGCAGCAGGGTCACGTTACGGTTGCCGGTGATCGACGACTTCCACCCCGGGGTCGCCAGCACGTTATTCTGCGCGTAGGCGATGGCGCCGATCAGCACTTCACCCACCAGGCGGCTACCCAACTTACCCAGGCGCGAAACTTTAGAGGTGCCTTCGACCTCGGCTTCCTTCAGCAGGTAGTACCACAATGGGGTACGGAAGCGCCCATGTTCCAGGTAGAGATTGTGACTGGCATGGTCGGGCTCGATCTTATCGTGCGCCAGCCGCGGAATGCCGTAGAAGTCGGCGAGATCCTCGCCTGCGCAAAGGCCGATCTGGCGGCTGCGAATCAGGTTGCGATGCGGCAGGTTGCCGATGTACTTGATATCGTCGGGGATGGTGGACTCAGGCAAATCGAAGACCACGCTGGTCACCTTGCTGTCGATGCGATTGGATTTAAGCGGCGTGCTGCCGCCGAGGAAAGTCGGCCAATCGATAACGTGGTCGGCAACGAGCTCCTGGCTGCCGCGCAGGTCGGCGAAGACATTCTTGTGTGGATTCGATGAAGTCAGTGCGTTGTTGAAGAGCTGCACGAAGCCCGAGTGCGGATTCAGTCGGTAGGAGAAGCGCAGTTGGCTGTGTCCGAAGCGGAAGCCGATGGCGAACTCATGGGGCATGCTGACGTGCAGTTGGCCGCTGGCGAGATCGCGGCAGGGCTTGTGCTTAAAGGCGCCGAAGTCGGGCTTAGCGATCTCGGCCAGCAGGAAGCTCAGGGTCTGCGGATCGATAATGCGGGGCAGGTAATCGGTCAGCACCACTGACTGCCAGTTAAAGAGCGTCTCGAGATAGGCGTCTTTAAATTTGCCGCCGCCCGCGATCAGTTTGTTATGCAAACGCATGATCAGCAGGTGGACTTGCAGGATCAACTGGTTCTCGTCGTTGCGCTTGTCGGAGATGTAGGCGTTGCCGATCTGGTCGCGGGTCAAATCGAAGAAGCCGCCGCGGTCGGCGAGCTTGAAGGTTCCGTCGGCGTTGTAGATGTCTTTCGAGGGCGAGGTCAGCAGCGTCCGCGGGCCGTAAACGGAATCGAGATCGATGAGCGGCGAAGCCGTGTCCTGGATGATGCCGGTCTGCGGCTCAAACAGATTCACGGCGTTCATGGTGAGGTCGTGATCGATGAACTGGCCGACAAAGGTGAAGGCCGCCGGAATGTCTGGGCTCTCGAACTTCGCCGGATCGGACTGCTCTTCGGCGGGATTAGAGAAGAGCGTACCCGCGCCGGGCAATACCAGATGCGACATCAGGCTCGATGGGATGACGTAGGAGTGGCCGTTCACTAGGTGCGAGAAGAAGCTGCCCACGGTGTTGCCCAGGCTGTTGACGAAGGCCGAGGCGTCGGTAGCGGTTGCCGTGGGCGAGGCCTGCATGTTGGCGAAGACCGGAGACAGGCGCGCCGACATCATTTCGTTGTCGAGCAGGGTGTAGAGACCACCATGCTTCATCAGGCCGGTGAGCACCTGGCTGACCGGGTTGGCGCTGTCCTGCGCCTCAGTGCGGGCTAGACTGGCCTGGATGGCGCGAAATTGGGCGTTCAGCAGCGAGGCGGTGCGTTCGTTGGCGATAGGCATGGCTCCTCCGGGAAGTACGATGACGTGTGCCGATTGTAATGGGACTGCCGCGACCGCGCGAGCCGCGAGCCGGCGTTTCGGCTCAATGCAGGAACTCTCCAGTCGCGTCCATCCATTGCAGTTAGCTGGCCTCGGCTTTCGTAATCGGGGGCAAACTGCGATACTTACGTATTACGCTGCGAGCCGTCTTCCTCCCTTCTTTTCGCCAGTAATGTGAATTCTGCGATCGTCGTAAGCGGCGAGTGAAGGGTTATACGGGAATAGGGGTCTTTCGACTCCGGCATCGCGAAAACCGCGACGCCTCCGCTCAGGATGACACCTGGACAGGAACGCGTGATCGCAGGTTTGCGCTGACACTTTCATGAGCGACTACTTAAAAGCCGTGCAGGAACGCGTCGTCATCTTCGACGGCGCCATGGGCACCAACATCCAGCTGCGTACGCCCGACCCGGAAGACTTTCGCGGCAAGGATGGGTACAACGACATTCTTGTGTTTAGCCGGCCCGACATCATTCGCGACATCCACTCGGCTTTCTT
Organism: uncultured Acidobacteriaceae bacterium; assembly: GCA_963780495.1. Classification (GTDB taxonomy): domain Bacteria; phylum Acidobacteriota; class Terriglobia; order Terriglobales; family Acidobacteriaceae; genus Bog-257. Next base: position 139,451 of record CAWACF010000018.1, on the reverse strand, counting down.
CGAGGTCGGTTGCGATGTTGTCGAGACCAACACGTTCAACTCCAGCCCGATGGATATGGTCGAGTACGACATGCTCGATCAGGTCCGCGAGATCAACGTCACGGCGGCCAAGCTGGCGCGCGAAGTGGCGGCTGATTACTCCGGCAAAGGCCGCAAGCGCTTTGTCGCCGGATCAATGGGACCGACACGGAGGCTGCCATCGCTGGGACATATCAGTTTCGATGAGATGGCCTCGGGTTACACCGAACAGGCCCTCGGACTGATCGAAGGCGGCGTCGATGTTTTGTTGCTCGAGACCTGCCAGGACATCTTGCAGGCCAAGGCTGGATTGGTCGGCATCTTTGATGCACTGAGAAAATCGGGAAAAGACGTTCCCGTCCAGGTGCAGGTGACGATCGACACTGGTGGAACAATGTTGCTCGGCACGGAGATCGGCGCAGCGCTCACCACGTTGGAGATGTTTGATGCCGCAGTCATCGGCATGAACTGTGCGACGGGTCCCAAGGAGATGAACGATGCGGTTCGTTACCTTGGACTAAATTCGCCAAAGCCGATCTCCGTTCTGCCAAACGCCGGACTGCCACAGAACGTCGGCGGTCATGCTGTTTACAAGTTGGAGCCGCAGGAACTAGCGAACTATCACAAGCAGTTCATCACCGAGTATGGCGTCCGGATTGTAGGCGGTTGTTGCGGAACTCGCCCGGAACACCTGAAAGCGGTTGTCGATACCTGCGCTAACCTCGAACCTGCGCGCCGCGACATCAAAACGGTAGCCGCGGCGGCCAGCGCGTATTCCATGGTGCCGCTGGACCTCGATCCCAAGCCGCTGATTGTGGCCGAGGAGATGAACACCACCACGCGCGTCGAGCACTTCAAGAACATGGTGCGGGCGCAGGATTATGACGGCATCCTGACGCTGGCCAAGAAGCTGGTGAACGAAGGCTCGCACATGCTCGACCTGTGCTGCGCCATCGTAGGAGAAGACGAGAAAGCCTACATCTCGAACATCCTCGAGAAAATTGCCACGCGTGTACCCGCGCCCATCACTGTCGATTCCACCGAGGCCGACGTGATCGAGGAGGCGCTGAAGCGCATTCCGGGCAAGGCCATCATCAACTCCATCAATCTGGAGGACGGCGAGAAGCGCACCTCCAAAGTTCTGCCGATGGCCAAGCGCTATGGCGCAGCGGTTATCGCGCTCACCATCGACGAAGACGGCATGGCGCTGACCTGGCAGAAGAAGCTGGCCGTCGCCAAGCGGATCTATGACCTGGCCGTGGACAGGTACGGAATTCGACCCTGCGACCTGATTTTCGACGCACTGACGCTGCCCATCTCGACCGGGCAGGAAGACTATCGCACTGCCGGCATCGAGACGCTGAAGGCCGTCAAGGCCATCAAGACCGAGCTGCCCGAGGTGAAGACGATCCTCGGCGTCAGCAACATCTCGTTCGGACTGAACGTCTATTCGCGGCGCGTTCTGAACAGCGTCTTCATGCACGAGGCGGTAGATCATGGCCTCGACATGGCCATTGTTAACTACAGCAAAATCTATCCCTTGTACAAGATTCCTGAGGCGGAAGTTGACCTTGCGCGCAAGTTGATCTTCTACGACCAGTCCAACGGCGATCCGCTGCAGGTTTACATGAATCATTTCGCCGGAACCAAGGGCAAGCAGGAGACGACGACCGCGCACGTCGACACCTTGTCGGTTGAGGACAAACTGAAGTGGGCGATCATCAATGGCGAAAAGTCGGTGGGCGATGGTGCGAACAAGAAATCGCTCGACGAGATTCTGGAAGAGGCGCTGGTCAACTACTCGCCGCTTGATCTGATCAATAACATCCTGCTCGATGGCATGCGGACGGTTGGCGATCTGTTCGGCGCGCGCAAGATGCAGTTGCCCTCGGTGCTCGACTCGGCCGGAGTGATGAAGGCCGCCGTCGCCTACCTCGAGCCGAAGATGGAGAAGAAAGAAGGCTCGCAGAAGGGAACCATCGTGCTGGCTACGGTGAAGGGCGACGTCCACGACATCGGCAAGAACCTGGTGGACATCATCCTCAGCAACAACGGCTACCGCGTGGTGAACCTCGGCATCAAGCAGCCCTCGGATGCGATCATCAAGGCCGCGCAGGAACAGAAGGCCGACGCCATCGGCTTGAGCGGGCTGCTGGTGAAGTCAACGCTGGAGATGAAGTACGTGGTGCAGGACCTGCATCACCAGAAGCTGGACTTCCCGGTAATCTGCGGCGGCGCTGCGCTCACGCGCAAGTACGTGGAGGATGACTTGCGGCGCGAGTATGCCGGAGGCATTTTCTACGCCGACGATGCTTTCGCCGGGCTGCACCTGATGGAAGACCTGTCGTCACCGAATGGCGCGCGCGAGAAGCGCATCGAAGAAGGCAAAGTTGTGAAGGAGTTTGCGCGGGCTGCCGCGGCTGTGCTGGATGTCCCACCGCCGACGGGTCCGAGCATCGAAATTCCCGCGCCGCCGAATATTCCGCAGCCTCCGTTTTGGGGAACACGCGTGCTCAGGCCGGCGGACTTCGATCTGCGCGAGATCTTTCAGTACATCAACGAGACCGCGCTGTTCAAGAACCAGTGGCAGCTCAAGACGGCCTCGCAGGAAGACTATGGACGCCTGGTCGAAACCAAGTACCGGCCGATCCTGAAAGAGCTGGAAGAAGAGGTGATCGCCGCCGGCTGGTTTGAGCCGAAGGTGGTCTACGGCTACTTCGGCGCGCAGGGCGACGGTAACGATGTCGTTGTCTACAACTTGCCCGAGGGTTGGAAGCAAGGCGATCCAGTACCGGCCGAGACCTTGCGCTTTACCTTTCCGCGCCAGCGAGAAGGCCGCCAGTTGTGCATCTCGGACTTCTTCCTGCCGAAATCGAGTGGCCGCATGGACGTGCTGGGCATGTCGTGCGTCACCATCGGCTCCATCGCGTCGCATGAGACGCAGAAGCTCTTCGAGGGCGGCGAGTATACGAAGTATCTGTACCTGCACGGACTGAGCGTGGAGACTGCCGAAGCGCTGGCCGAGCTGTCGCACAAACGCATTCGCGAAGAGCTTGGCATCGCAACAGATGATTCGCCGCACACGCGTGACCTGTTTCACCAGAAGTATCGCGGCTCGCGCTACTCGTTCGGCTATCCCGCGTGTCCGAATCTTGAAGATCAGACGAAGTTGTTCGCGCTGCTGCATCCCGATGAGACCATCGGCGTGCATCTGACCACGGGCTTTCTGCTCGATCCGGAGCAAAGCACCTCGGCGATCATCGTGCACCATCCGAGTGCGAAATACTTCGTGGCGTAGCGACGGCTACGCGTTTCCGTCACCGATGATTTCCTTCGGCGATCATCTGCATGGCGTCCTCTTCCGCGATCGCCTCGCGAAATCCCAATTCATTACGAATGCGTGTCGTGTCATACGCGATGTCCTGCTCGAAGTTGTACGCAGCATCGGTGGCCGGCAGGGAAGACGCAGGCAGCCGAGCTAATCGCTCACCTATTGTCGGAGTATGCGGCTCACCGACGTTATAAATGCGGTTTGCGGCGGCGGGATTCAGCGTCGCTGCCATGATGGCCGTGGCAACATTTTCGACATAACCATGCGTCCATCGCCATTCGGGATGGTTGCGAAAACCGTAGACAGTCGCGAGATTGGCATTCTCCTCGCGTCCGTAAACCTTGGGCAGACGCAGGATGGTTGCTGGCAGCTTTGGATCGCTCCTTGCTACTTCCTCGACCAATACTTTGTCGTAGATGTTAGGCAGGGCATCTGCCGGCTGCTTCGGATCTCGATAGGGATACAGCATGGTTCGCAGCGGCGACTCCTCATCCAGTAATCCTTGCTCGACCGCGCCGGGTTCAGTTCCGACAAATCTCCCATAGGCGCGATAGACGTCTCCGCTGCTGATCCACACCATTCGCCCGGCGTTCCCGCTAAAAAAACGCAGAGCACAGTGGGCGTCGGCCTGGCCCATCGCCATCATGTGAATGACAATCTCAGGACGCGATTGCAGCAATTCGCCGGGCAGGAATGAAATTGGCATCGCCGCTTCAGGACGGTGAACATGCCTGACGCTTTCTGGCAACGCAGCTTCGTGCTGGCCACGGTGGTAGACGGTCACTGCGTGCCCACAAGCCGCGAGCTGGCGGACCACGCAGGCTCCGATGAAACGGGTTCCACCGATCACCAGGACGTTCATCGCCGGCTAGTTCGCAGCGGACGATTTTTCATGCAGCACAAGCGGCCGCTGATCATAGGGCTCAATCGTGACTGTGGTGTCCTTGCGGGCGTCAAACTGCTCTTTGGTTACAGACGGAGAGATGAGCACTGTTCCTTGCTGCACACCGCCGGCGGGGATCTTCATCTCAACTTCCAGCGGATGGCCGTGGCCCTGCAAGTCAGGATAGGCGGTGAGGTAGCGCTCGTAGTCACGCGCAGCGGCGGCGGTGTCGGACTGATTGCCCTGGTCGGTCACGACAGCCGCATTGATGGTCTTGATATAGAGCGTCTTGTCGCTGGTGTTTCGCAGGGTCACCGCAATCAGGATCATCGGACTGGGCATGCCCGCCGGCTGGCTGAAGTAGACCCCGTCGATGCTGGCTTGCGCGGCCGGTTTGGCGCGATTGATGTAGACAAGAATTGCTACCACCACCGCTACCAGAACGATGGCCACGGCCACGGGTGCGATCGGTGGCAAATTGCGCGTCGCCGTGCCGAACTCGTCGTAAGCGTTTTTCCTGGGCGCTGGGCGCGGTGGTGGAGGTGGATTGCCGGCCATAGTTATCTCCGAGTGTCCGAATAATCGCGATGTAAAGGACTGTCGCCCCAACGCTGTTCTGCCGCCGACTAAAGTCGGCTGGCAAGATCAAACCTAGTATCCGCTAACGCCGACCTGAAGGTCCGCACTATCCAAACCAAACCCGCGCTCTACACTACTGACTGCAGGCTTTTACTTCTTAATCGCCTTGCGAAATTCCTTCTCAGGCAGCGTATTCAATACGTCGGCCGGGGTGAGCCACGCCCGCCGCGCCTGCAGGATTCCGTACTTGATCTTTTCGAAATGCGAGGTGTGATGCGCGTCGGTGTTGATGACGACCTTCACCCCGCGCTCGCGCGCCAGGCGCAGATGCACGTCGTTCAAATCGAGCCGGTCGGGATAGGCATTCAGCTCCATCGCGACTTTGTTCTTCAATGCGGCTTGCAGGATCGCGTCCATGTCGAAGCGATAAGCGTCGCGTCGCAGCAAGAGACGTCCCGTGGGGTGGCCAAGGATCGAGACATTCTTGTTATCGAGCGCGCGCAGCAGGCGGTCGGTCATCTGCTGCGGCTCCTGATTGAAGGCCGAGTGGACGCTGGCGACAACAACATCCATCTGCTCCATGACCGAGTCCGATAGATCAAGCTCGCCATCCGCCAGGATATCGACTTCGATTCCGGCCATGATCGTTATGCCGCCGATCTGCTCGTTGGCGGCGCGGATGCGCGCTATGTGCTCCACCGCCCGCTTGTCATCCAGGCCGTTGGCGAAGGCAAGGTTCTTCGAGTGGTCGGTGATAGCGATGTACTTGTAGCCGCGCTTCTTCGCCGCTGCGGCCATCTCCTCGATGGTGCACTTACCGTCGGTTTCAACGGTGTGCATGTGTACTTCGCCGCGAATGTCTTTCACCGTGACGAGTTGCGGAAGCTTGTGCTCGGCGGCGAGGTCGATCTCTCCGCAATTCTCGCGCATCTCGGGCGGAATGCAGTCGAGCTTTAGCGCACCGTAAATCTCATCTTCGGTCACGCCTGCCACCCGCTTATTGTCTTCCAGGCGGAACAGGCCGTATTCATTCAGTGTCAGCCCCATCTTCAGCGCGCGCTGTCGCAGCGTGACGTTGTGTCCTTTCGATCCGGTGAAGTATTGCATGGCGGCACCGTACGATTCCGGCGCCAGGGTGCGAACGTCCACCTGCATGCCGCTTCGCAACTTGAAGCTGACCTTGTTGTCTCCTTTGGCGAGTACGTCGATAATGCCGGGAAAGCGCACCACCTCTTCGATCAGCTCAGCCCGCTGTGCATCATCGATGCAGCAAGGGCCGGTGATGAGCATGTCGAGGTCGCCCACCGTTTCGCGGCCGCGACGCAGCGATCCGGCGGGCGTGATTTTTTCGATGCCCTGGATGTGCTTCAGGTGCTCGGTCAGCTTTTCGGCCGTGCGGTCGGCTTCGTCGAGCAGGAAACGCCCGGAAATGCGCCGGTAGTCTTCGATTGCCTTCAGGATCTTCTGCTCGCTCTTCTCGCTCATGCGTGGCAGTTCGCGCAGCTTCCCGTCACGAGCCAGTTGCTCTACGCCGGCAAGGTCGCTGACTTGAAATGCGCTCCAGATCAGGGCGATGGTCTTCGGGCCGAGGCCCTGGATCTTCAGCAACTCCAACATGCTGGGCCGATACTTTTTCAGCAGCTCCTGGTGCAGCGGCAGCTTGCCATCGCGGCAGAGCTCCTGGATGTTGGCCGCCATGCCTTTGCCGATGCCGGGAATCTCGAGCAGCTTTTTAGGCTCGACACACAGGTCGACCACTTGTTGCGGATGGCCTTCGAGCGCCTCGGCGGCGCGCCGATACGAGCGGATACGGAAGGAGTCGTCCCCGTTCACCTCCATCAGGTCGGCGGTTTCATAGAAGATGTGCGCTATGGCTTTATTTTCCAAGCAGCGGTACCCGAGCGAGATTGTAACGCCTGGGACACATCCGATGCGCGGCTGCAAAAAGGGCAGCTCAACGCTAGGCTCAGTAGAGAGGGTCCCTCGTCAACGCGAAGGATTCGTCGGAGCGGACGCAGGCAGGGCGGCTTCAACCTCTGCCAGCAGCGTTTGGGCTTGCCGAACGCTGTCGCCCTTCGGCTCGCGCGACAGGAATGCCTGCAATTCGTACTTCGCATCCTTGTAGAGGCGCATGGGCACCAGCGCGTAGGCCTTGATCAGATGAACAGCCGCGAAGCTGTTGCCGCTGAGACGCTGAGCCTGTCGGGCCAGTTGCAGTCCCTGCGCGTACATACCTTTCGCAATCGACGCCTTGGCCATCTCGAAATAGGCTTGCCAAGACTTTGGGGAGAGGCTCAAACTGCGCTGCGAGGCGCGCATGGCGTCGTCGAAGCGGCCTTGGTGATTGTAAGCTGTACTCAATCCGACGTAGGCGCTACTGTAGTCGGGATCGATGTGCACGGCGCTCTCGAAATCCTGCTGCGCCGACGCAATGTTCCCGCTGACTAGTTGCAGGTTGCCGCGTAGCGTGAGAGCGTCGGCGAAACGCGGCTCGATTTGCAGCGCCTCATTCACGAGCGAAAAAGATTTATCGTATTGCTTATTCTTGAAGGCCGCCAGCGCCTTTCGAAAGCGCTTCTGCGCGCTTTCGGGCACCATCATCTGCGCAACCGAGATGGTTGGGGGAAGCTGCTCCGCGGTGGGCGCGTTTCGTTGCAGACGCAAATTAACGTGCGATTCACCCGGCGTAACGATGATGGGATTCGTCAGCGCATCGGTGGACTCGGCCACCAGTTCGTAGTTGCCGCTGGGGATGTTGTACAGTTCAAAGGTGCCATCCCGCCCGGTATCTGTGGACGTAATGGGGAGAGCACTGAAGGGTTCTTCCAGCTCTACGTGTATACCGGATGCGGGTTTGCCATCGGCATTCAAAACCGTGCCTTGGAGACCGGGACCTGGAGTCGTTGTCTGGAGTGAATTTGGATCAGCTTGGATCTGCGCAACACAGAGATACGCAAAGAGAACGGTAGAGGCGAAAACTTCGAAAGCGGCCCGGTGAAGCATGGTAGCCACCTGTTCGGTGATTCACGAGGTGCCTTCCCGCAGCCTCCGCATGCTGCCAGGGCTTCGGGGCTTTCACGCTCGGCGCGGCAGGTACTAGGTCGCGCTATGTTCGTCAGATGAAATTTTTTGAAACAAGTTGGCTGCGGTATCGCGCCAGGTTGCGAAATAAATTGCTGCCCCGCCGGGCAACTCTGGACGGCAGTAACTTCGATTAGAAAAAGATGCACGAGCACAAATCCGTAACGGTTCATTCAGCAAAAAATGTTCTGGGAAGTCTGCGTGTGCCGGGCGACAAATCGATCTCGCATCGCTATGCCATGCTGGCGGCGCTGGCTAACGGCCAATCGAAGTTCGACAACTTCGCTCCGGGCGCGGACTGCGCCAGCACGCTGGGATGTGTGGGCGCGCTTGGCTGTAAGGTCGAACGCGATGAGAAGGGAATCGTCACGGTTGAAGGATGCGGCATGGAGTTGCAGGCGCCAACGTCGCCGCTCGATTGCGGCAATTCCGGGTCGACCATGCGCATGCTGTCCGGCATCCTCGCCGGGCAACCCTTCAACAGCGTATTGACGGGTGATGAGTCGCTGTCGCGGCGTCCAATGAAGCGGGTGATTGAGCCGTTGACGCAGATGGGCGCGCAGATCAGTGCTGCCGCGGGAGACCGGGCGCCGTTGGAGATTCAAGGCGCGAAGCTGCACGCCATCAAATATCGGCCCGCGGTGGCCAGCGCACAGGTAAAGACTTCGGTACTGTTCGCGGGATTGTTGGCGGAAGGGAAGACCTCGATCGAAGAACCGGCGCGGACGCGGGATCACGGCGAGCTGGCGCTGCGAGCCTTCGGCGTCGAGGTCGAGCGCGACCGTAACACCGTCAGCATTCAAGGCGGGCAGAATGCGCAGCCGCTGGAGGCTTACGTTCCCGGAGACATTTCCTCCGCTGCATTTTTCTTGTCCGCGGCTGCGATCTTTCCCGAGTCGAATCTCGTGATCGACGGCGTGCTGCTGAACCCGACGCGCTCGGCGCTTCTCGACGTATTGACCGCGATGGGCAGCCGCATCTCCATGGTGCGCGTCGAGGAGAGCCACGGCGAACTGGTCGGGACGATCGCGCTGGTGCCCGGGCAGGGAAGACATGTACAGATCGAAGGAGCGCTGACTGCACTGCTGATCGATGAACTGCCGGTGCTCGCCGCGATTGCCCCCTACACTGCGGGAGGGCTGGAGGTGCGCGACGCCGGCGAGTTGCGGGTGAAGGAGTCCGACCGGCTGAGCGCGGTGACGAAAAACCTTCGGGCCATGAGAGCTCAGGTGGAGCAGACCGAAGCGGGCTGGCGCATTCCCGGTGGTCAGCGCCTGCATGGCGCAGAGATCGCGAGCTGCGACGACCACCGCATCGCGATGGCGTTTGCGATTGCAGCGCTGAAGGCTGAGGGCGACAGCGTGATACACAATGCCGAGTGCGTTGGCATCTCGTATCCCTCGTTCTTCGAGGACCTGGAGCGGCTGGTGGAGCGGTGATTCGGGTGCCCCATGTCTCGCGTCGTTCGAGACATGGGGTTTTTCCAGCGGCAGGTACGGGACACTGTCTCAGGTTTCGAACCCCGGGAAATCCGGGCCGCCTGTGTTCTTCCGGCTGTAGGGTCCTTCGACTCCGGCGCAAAAGAAGCGCCTACGCTCAGGATGACACCTGGAAGAAGAACCAAGTAACCCTCAGCATTTCATCTTCAGGAAGTTCTGATCGTTCTACTGCGACAGCAGGAATTCCACTGCGCGCTCGATCTCCGAGATCTGAACCGTTCCCATGCCGGCCTTCTTCAGCGAGTCGTTCAGCTTGCTGAGCTGCTCGTTCTTGACCCGCGTCCAGTCAGCAATGCCGGCCTGGGCCGCGTTGCTTGAATCTCCGTATAAATCCACCGCCTGCGATGGTATGGCGCGATCGCTGTTCTCCACCACGCGCAGGGCAGCGCCCAAGCCCATCGACGCTGAATCGAGTCCACTGACCGCCCCGGGCGCAGCCTTCTCGGCTTTCTGAATTCTCTCAATCTGTGCGTTCAGGTTGGTGATCTCGGCCAAAACTTCCTGCCGCTTCGAAAGCGACTGGGCCGGCAGCGCAGCGATCTGTTTCTTCACCGCGCCCATCTCGGCCAGTGCCTTGCGTGTGCGTTGCAGCTCGGTGAAGATCTCCAATCCCAGGCGCAACTGCTCGTTCAGTTCCGCCAGCGTTGCTTGCGAGCGCGGGTCCATCGTGAGCTTCAGCGGTTGCGTGAAGGTGCTGCCGTCGACGGTGAGCTTTAGCTGGTAATTGCCAGGCGCAGCCCGCGGCCCGCGCGGAGCTCCAAAACCTTCGTCGTCGATCTCGGCATTCGCACCAGAGCTGCCCCAACGCAGGTCCCACACAAAGCGGTGAGCGCCCGCCGTGCTCTCCAGCAGAACGGGCTTGGGAACCCAACGCTCCGCAATCGCCATGGGCGGATGCGGCTGCTCCTTCTTTGGTCCGGCAGAGAAACTGCGCACCAGCTTTCCGCCGGAATCGAAGATCTCCAGCTTCACGGTCTTTGCCGAACTCGGCAGGTAGTAGTCGATGATGGCGCCGTCCGGCGGATTCTTCGCCACAGGCTCCTCGGGCGGAAGCGGGGAGCCCAGGAACACATCGTTGTCGATGCGGACCGCCATCGACGGTTTGTACAGGCGGGGCGTACCTGCCGGTTGCGAACTCATCTGCCGCAAGGGCGTGATGTCGTCCAGAATCCAGAACGAGCGGCCGTAGGTTGCGATAACCAAATCGCCTTCGTGAATGGTGATGTCGCGCACCGACGTGACCGGCAGATTCAGTTGCAGCGGCTGCCATTGATCGCCGTCGTTGAACGAGACGTAGATTCCGAGCTCGGTTCCCGCGTAGAGCAGGCCCTTGACCTCGGGGTCCTCGCGAATGGCGTTCACAAACGAGTTTCCGGCAATACCGTTGGCGATCGGCTGCCAGCTCTTGCCATAATCGCGCGTGCGGTAAATGTATGGCTTCTGGTCGTCGAGCCGATGGCGATCGGCCGCAACATAAGCCACCGCCGGATTGAAGCGCGAGGCTTCTATCATCGCGATTTTGCTCCACGGACCCAGGCCTGGAGGAGTTACGTTCTCCCAACTTTGGCCACCGTTGCGCGTCAGGTGTAGCAGCCCGGTGTCGCTCCCCGCCCAGATCTCATTCGCCTGTAGCGGCGAGGGCGCGATGCTGAACACGACACCATACCCACGCTGCATGGCATTGTCATTGGTCGTCGGACCTGCGGCTTTTCCGCTCGGTGAACCCGGCTCCGCTCCCGTCAGGTCCGGGCTGATCTGCTGCCAGTGCAGGCCGCCATCGGTGGTCTTCATCACGTACTGCGTGCCGAAATAGAGCGCGTTCTTCTCCAGTTGCGACCGTACCAGCACTGGCGTCCAGGTGCCGCGATATTTGCGCTGATCAATTTCGCTGCCGAAGTTCGGCATCGGCCAGGGCGTGATGTCCTGGCTCAACGAAGTACGGCGGTCCCAGCGAACCACGCTGCCGTACACGCCGCTAGCGAAGAGAATATTCGGGTCGTTGGGATCTGGAACAATCCAACCGCTCTCGCCGCCGCCCACCATGTACCAGTCGCGCCCGGTGATCTGTCCATGATCCGTACGGTTGGGCACGGCGATCGAGCCCGTGTCCTGCTGCGCTCCGTAGACGTGATAAGGAAATTCGTTGTCGGTGATGACGTGATAGAACTGCGCGGTCGGCTGGTTGTACCACGACGACCACGTTTCTCCGCGATTCAGGCTGATGGTCGTGCCCTGATCGGTGCCGAGGATCAGGTGTGCGGAATTCTTGGGATCGACCCACAGCTGGTGATAGTCGTCGCCGCCCGGCGCGCCGCGCACGATCTGGATCGTTTTCCCGGCGTCTTGCGAGCGATACAGCGCGATGTTCGGCATGTAAATCACGTCGGGATTATTGGGATCGACGGTAATGCCCATGAAGTACCAGCCGCGGCTGGTGATGCGCGAGTCACCACTCGCCAGCGTCCAAGCGTTGCCGCCATCGTCCGAGCGATAAAGTCCGGACTTCTTTCCCGCCTCGATGAGGGCATAGACGCGCTTGCCATCGGGCGCGACGGTAACACCGACGCGTCCCCACTCGCCGTCAGGAAGGCCATTGCCGTTCAGCTGTGTCCATGTCGTCCCGCTGTCAGTCGAGCGGTAAAGTCCTCCCCCCGGGCCTTGCAGGGGAGCGTAGGTGCTCCACGGTGGACGATGCGCACTCCACGTTCCGGCAAAGAGGATGTTCGGATTCGCTGCTGCAATCGCCAGATCGGAGACGCCGACAGTCGGCCCTTTGTCGAGAACATGCGACCACGTCGCTCCACCGTCGGTCGACTTGAATACGCCGCGCTCACCGTTGGGTCCGTAAGCATGCCCGAGCGCGCCGACATACACCACATCTGGATTTCGGGGATCAATGACGATGCGACTGATCTGCCGCGTATCGCGCAAACCGATGTTCTTCCAGGTCTTGCCCGCGTCACTGGACCTGTAGACGCCGTCACCGGAACTCAGTGCAGAGCGGATGTCGGACTCGCCGGTCCCCGCGTACAGGACGTTCGGATTCGATGGGGCAACTTCGACCGCGCCGATCGAAGCGATGGGCTGGCCGTCGAACACTGGATTCCAGGTCAGGCCGGCGTCGCTCGTCCTCCATACGCCGCCGTCGACGGCGCCGAAGTAGAAGGTAACGCCATCGCTTGCCCCGGTAACGGAGGCGACGCGGCCGCCGCGAAACGGTCCAATCAATCGCCATTGCAAACCGCCGAGCAACGTCGGGGCGACCGTCTGGGCGGCTGTAAGAATGTTCAGAAAGAGCGCAGTAAAAGCAACAGCGGCGATCACCGCCGCCCGTCTAACGTAGTGATTCAATCGGAGGTCCTTCAACCTGCAAAGATGTTTCAGATAGATTACACTTTCGCGGTGTTATACCACGACGGAATCGGACCCACATGTTGCGAACCGACACGTGGATAAAGACCGATTGCAATTGCAGGTGACGTATTGATTTCGACGAAACGAATTCTGATCGCCCTTCTTCCTGTTTTCTTTCTCACACCTTTCCTGCCCGCCCAGCGGATCAACACGTCGATGCTCACGGAGATGCACTGGCGCAACGTCGGACCGTTTCGTGGCGGCCGCACGCGCGCCCTCGCCGGCATTCCGGGCCAGCCGAATGTCTTCTACATCGGCGCGGTGAATGGAGGTGTGTGGAAGACCGACGACTACGGGCGCACCTGGAATCCGATCTTCGATCATGAACCTACCGGCTCCATCGGCGCAATCGCCATTGTTCCCTCGAATCCGAACATCATCTACGTCGGCAGCGGGGAAGGGCTGCATCGTCCCGATCTCTCTGTCGGCGACGGCATCTACAAGTCCGTCGATGCGGGCGCGACCTGGACGCATCTCGGCCTGCGCGATGGCCAGCAGATTTCTGTGATCGCCGTCGACCCTCGCGATCCCAACCGGCTCTTCGTCGCCGTCGCCGGACACCCTTACGGTCCGAATCCCGAGCGCGGCATCTATCGTTCGACCGACGGTGGCCAGACGTTCCAGAAGGTGCTCTACAAGGACGAGAACATCGGCGGCAACGACGTCGAACTCGATCCCTCCGATCCATATACGGTTTATGCCACGTTGTGGGACAGCCGAGAAGGTCCGTGGGAGAATGCCACCTGGGATGGAACTGGCGGCGGCCTCTACAAATCAACCGACGGCGGCACGACCTGGCAGCAACTCGCCGGCGGCCTCCCCAAAGACATCATCCAGGCGTACGTGACGATTGCGCCGAGCAATCCAAAGCGGCTATTCGCGACGATTGCGATCAAGAACGCGGTTGAGTTTTATCGCTCCGACGATGCCGGGGCAACCTGGTCGACCGTGACCACCGATTCGCGCCCCAAAACCCGCATTGGTGGCGGTGATCTGTGCATTGCCCGCTTCGATCCGGTAGATCCCGACATCATTTACGTGGTCAGCATCGTGACCTGGCGCTCGATGGACGGCGGCAAGACCTGGACGGGCATTCGGGGCGCACCCGGCGGCGACGACTACCAGAACGTCTGGATCAATCCCGAGAACCCCAGCATCATCGCGCTGGCCAGCGATCAAGGCGCGATCATCAGCGTGAACGGCGGCCAGACCTGGAGCTCGTGGTACAACCAGCCGACGGCGCAGCTTTATCATGTCAACGCCGACAACGCCTTTCCGTACCGGCTGTGCAGCGGACAGCAGGAGAGCGGCTCGGTCTGCATCGCCAGCCGCGGCAACGATGGCGCCATTACCTTCCGCGACTGGCATCCGGTCGACGCGGAAGAATACGGCTACGTTGTGCCCGATCCGCTCGACCCCGACACTATATTTGGCGGCAAGCTGACACGCTACGACCGCCGCACCGCGCAGGCGCAGAACATCATCCCTATGCCGCTGGGAGCCCCCGACTTCCGCATCATCCGCACCGAGCCAATTGTCTTCGATCCGTTTGACCAGCACACCATGTACTTTGCGGCGAATACGCTGTGGTCCACCCGCGATGGCGGCCGCAGTTGGAAGCAGATCAGTCCAGACCTCACGCGCAAAACCTATGATCTGCCGGCATCGGTGGGCGTCTACAAATCCGACCCCACCGCCGAAGCAAAGCAGCGGGGCGTGATCTACGCGCTGGCAGTGTCGCCGGTCCAGCGCGGATTGATGTGGGCGGGAACCGACGACGGCCTGATCTGGCTGACTCTGGATGGCGGGGCGAATTGGAAGAACGTCACTCCCCCGCAGCTCTCGGCGTGGCAGAAAGTTTCCGTACTGGAGGCCAGCCACAACGATCCGCAGACAGCGTACGCGGCGGTGAACACGCTGCGCATCGACGATCTGCATCCGCACATCTACCGCACGCATGACTCCGGCAAGAGCTGGACGGAGATCACGAACGGCATCAGCAGGGATCAGAATGTGAACTCGGTGCGCGAAGATCCGAAGCACAAGGGACTGCTCTTCGCAGGCACGGAAGGCGGGGTCTACGTTTCATTCGACGATGGCGATCAGTGGGAATCGCTGCGGCTGAATCTTCCGGCGACGTCCGTACGCGACCTGCTGATTAAGAACGACGACCTCGCGATTGCGACGCACGGGCGCGGTTTTTGGATTCTGGACGACATCACGCCACTGCGGCAGATGTGGGGCAGCCCAGTGACTGCGGCGTTTCTCTTCGCTCCCGAAGTCGCCTATCGGGTTCACTGGAGCAGCAACCCCGACACACCCCTGCCACCCGACGAGCCGGCAGGGCAGAACCCACCCGACGGGGCAATCCTCGACTATTACTTAAACTCACCTACCTCATCCCCAGTTGAGATGGAGGTTCTGGACGCCTCCGGCAAGAGCGTAAGGCGCTACTCCAGCGCTGATTCGGTTCCTCCGCCCGACCCGGAGCTGCCGATTCCGGAGTACTGGGTGCGGCCTTACCAGGGGCTTTCCGCTGGGGCGGGCTTCCATCGCTTCTTGTGGGACATGCATTACGCGCCGGTCTCCGGCGTCACGCCGGAGTACCCGATTTCAGCAGTCGAGCACAACACCGCTCCCGTGCCGACTTCGCCGTGGGTCATGCCCGGCAAGTACACGGTGGTGCTGACCGTTGACGGGAAGAAGTACACGCAAGCGCTGACAGTGCAGATGGACCCCAGGGTGAAGACCTCGATGGCCGATCTGCAGAAGCAGTTCGATCTCTCGAACCAACTTTACGCAGACTTGATGGCCCTGCAGCCCGTGATGGAGAGAGCGGCCAACGCTGGCGAAAAGTTAAATGCGATGCAGAAGACCGCGACTGGAGCCGACCTCACGAAGCTGCAAGCAGCGAGCAAGGAACTGGCGGCGATCGAAGGCGGGAGAGGCCGGCGTCGCCGTCGGGGCGCGCAGCCCGAGAACCTGAGAGGCGTACACGATCAGCTTCTGCAGGTCTTCGGCATGTTGCAGGAGGTTGACGAAGCTCCCACAACGCAGGCAGCGGCGGCGGTTCCGAAGGTCGATCAGTCGACCAAAGCCGTTATCCAGCAGTGGGAGGAGTTCCAGAAGGAGGAGCTGGCGCCGCAGGGCGTGCGGTAAAGACGCTCTTCGCTTCTCGCTCTTGGCTAGAGTGATGTGCCTGTTCTCACCGCAAAGGTTCGTGAAAGCGCATGTGATGGAACAACTCGCTTCGGTGAATCCTCCTACTCGGATCCGGCGAAAAGCAGAGAGCGAGTAGCGAAAAGCCCGGTGTTCCAGAACCAAACTGGGCACGACTTTTCTGCGCCTCCAGTCATCCAATCCTTGTATTTAAGAATCAAATCGAGGTAAGTTGCTGGTAGGCGCCGCTTCATGTAGTAGGCGTCGCACCGGAGGTTCCGATGCGTCGTTGGTATTTACCACTCACAGTTTTGGGACTCGGCAGCGTAGGTGCGTTCTTGCTGAGCGAGCGAGGACGGACTGCTGTCCGAGGTCTCTGGGACAGATTTCAAAATTCACCTGATGGCTGGCGGGATTTGAACGACGGTATAGAAGCCGAACTCGATCGAATTCAGGCAGCCCTCGATCGCATCGCTCAATCGATTGACCCACACCCGGAGTTGGGGCAGTAAGCGCGGACCAGACCCTCACCGCGCCCTTGCAGGTCCCTTCGTCATCGCAAGGAAATCCCTCACGTCTTGATTTGCAGCTGGCGCCGAAAAGCAGATCCCTCCTCGCGCTGAAGCGCTCGTCGTGATGACAATTCATTGGGCTAGTGAAATAGGAGAAGCGCCGCAGTGTTTTCAGCCGGCGGAGCAGTCACTGGTCAGCATGAGCCTGCGGGTGGAGCACCGCTTCAGCGGTGCAGTTATTAGGCCCGGACAGACCCGCGGCTTTAGCCGCGGCGGGAATCCTTCTCTCCGCACAGGCGCTAAAGTGTGCTCATGAAGCGGCAGCAGATGCAGCCCCTGAAAGCCTGCTCCACCCTTCCACCGACCGGGAAGGATTTGCTCCATCGCCGCCTGTGCCCTATTCCTCCACCACATCCTCAAACAAGTCGGACTCCAGCTTCGCCTGACGTGAACTGCTGGTGGCTGCCAGATGGAACATCTCCACGCCTCCCAAGCTCTCGCCCAGATTCTTTCTTACCTTCTCAAACAGGGGAGCCTGGGTTGTGTGCTGTTGAAAGGCCTTCGCCTTGATCTTGAAGAGCTCCTGCCCGATCGCGATACGTGCGGTTACGGTGGGCTGCGAGATGGGCTGCCGGTCCGGAAGAATGAAATCCGCAGTGTGGTAATAGAGCTTCTGCGTGCGGTGGGCGGCGACACCCTCCTCGAAATGTTCCGGGTAACGGTCGGAACGCCCGGCCCATTCAAAGGCCAACGAAGCGAAGGTGCCTGCCATCGCGTGATCGAGGTGGCCAGTCAGTCCCCCGTCAGGCCCGAAGGTGATCATCACCTGCGGCCGCAAGCGCCGAATGCGCAGCACCAGGTCGCCCACGACCTGGTACAGGTCAGCGCGATCGAGTTTGCTGTCGAGGTAATTGAGCACTTCGCCATGTGTGATGCCGAGAACCTTACACGACGCAGCGAACTCAGTGCGCCTCAGCGCGGCCAACTCCTGATTGCTTTTGGACGCCCCACGGTTGCGCGCGGCGGTGCCTTCAGTCAGGCAGATGACGGAGGTCTCGACGCCGCGCTGGTGGTAGTAGATCAGCGTGCCGCCAAAGGCGCCGGCCTCGTCGTCAGGATGAGCAGTAACACAGAGAAGTTTGCGCATGTGTTTCGCTGGAGACCATTCTAACGGTGAGGAGGTATTGCTGCTCGGTATCGCTGAAGGGAAGTGACTGTGCGGTCCCCCCTTAGAGAATTGTCATCACGAGCGCCGTGTTTTGGCGCGAGGGATCTGCTGTCCGTGGCGAGAAGCAGATCCCTCTTCGCGCTGAAGCGCTCATCGTGATGACAATTCCAAAAGAACGCAAAATGCATGCCTGAAGGCGTGCCCTAACCCACATCGCGGTCAAATGTGGGACCTGGCGGCCCGCGGTTCGCCCTGCTCCGCTTGCCAAACCCGGCCAAATCCGCAATAATAATCAAGTTGTTGCCTCAAGCTATGTGAGGTCCGATGAGCGCCTTAAGCTGCGTTCATTGGGGTGCGGTAGCGGCGCCGGTTCCTGTCGAAACGTTTCGGGAAGCGGTTGATCGCTGGAGCACCCGATAAGCCGGTCATCTCGCCTGAGGAAATGTTGTCGCCGGAATTCAGCGTTCAGCTTCCAGTGTAGTCAGGAAAGCGCGCCGTTTCCCGTGTCGCAGGCTGAAGCCTGCTCGCAAAGAAGAACATGCGGCTGGACGCTGGCCTGAAGGCCCGCTCTACCTGAACGTTCATCGGCGCAAAGTTCTGTTGTCAGTAAAGAAGGGCCAGCTTCGACCGGCCCAATTGCAGGAAAGGAAACCATTCTCTGTGTTAATGATTCGTCTGGCGCGTCGCGGTGCGCGCAAACAGCCGTTCTACCGCATTGTGGTAATCGAAAAGGACCGGGCGCGCGATGGCCGCTCGGTGGAAGTGGTAGGCACCTACAACCCGCGGACCAATCCCGCAACTGTGCTCCTCAAGCGCGAACGCATCGACTACTGGACCTCTAAGGGAGCCCAGCTGTCCGACCGTGTTCGCAAGCTGGTCGAGAAGGCTCCGGCAGCCAGCGCTCCGGAACCGACGGCAGCGGCCTAGCCCAGGATTTTCAGGAGAGCCTCACAATGTCAGACGTCAAGCCCGACATGGTTGCGCTGATGGAGCTGGTAGCCAAGGCCATCGTGGAAGCTCCCGACGAGGTCACGGTCGAGCCCTTCGAAGAGAATGGGCAGACGGTGCTTGAGCTGATCGTCGCGGAAGAGGACCTCGGCCGCGTGATCGGACGCAATGGGCGCACGGCGCGCAGCCTGCGGACCATTCTGCATTCGGCCAGCATTCGCACCCGCAAGCGCTATCAGCTGGAGATCGTGGAATAGACGGCGAGTTCATTACCGTGGCTCGCGTGCTGGGGCCGCAAGGACGCCGGGGCGAAGTCCTGGCGGAGCTGCATACGGATTTTCCGGAGCGCTTCGACGAGCGCCGTAGCCTGTGGGGTTTGGCACCCGATGGCAGCCGCCGCGAGCTGCAACTCGAAGAGCACTGGTTCCACAAGGGCGGCGTAGTTCTGAAATTTTCCGGCATCGACAGCATCAGCGATGCTGAACGGTTGAAGGGGTGGGAAGTGCAGGTTCCGGGCGAGCAGCGTACGAAGCTGGAAAAGGGCTCGGCCTACGTCAGCGACATCGTTGGCTCTGACGTGTGGATCAACAACGGCCAGCGCTTCCTGGGACGCGTGAGCGATGTGCAGTTTGGGGCGGGCGAAGCTCCGCTGCTGGTGGTGAAGCTGCCAGTATGTGCCGTGCAGAACGAGGTGCTGGTGCCCTTCGCCGAAGAGTTTGTGAAGAAGTTCGATGTGGCCGGCAAGCGGATCGACATGGAAGTTCCGGAAGGCTTGCTGGAGGTGGATCAGCCGCTGAGCGGGGAAGAGAAGCAGCGCCAGAAGTCGGAAGCCGACGAGGCCCGGGCAGCGGGCGAGCGTAGAAAAGGGAAGTAAGTTTTCACCACGGAGGCACGGAGTACACGGAGCAAATAAATCAATCGAGTTTTTCTCCGTGCCCTCTGTGCCTCCGCAGTGAATAAAACTTGACGATGCGACCCCCTCAGGATGACAGATGAAATTCGAGATCCTGACGATCTTTCCGGATTTTTTTCGCGGGCCGCTGGATTACGGCATCGTGCGCAAGGCGCGCGAGGCTGAGCTCATTGAAATCCTGATTCACGATCTGCGGAACTCCACGCACGATCGTCATCGCACGGTCGATGACCGGCCCTTCGGAGGCGGTGAAGGCATGGTGCTGAAGCCGGAGCCGATCTTCGAATGCCTGGAGTCACTGAACGTCGCATCGCGGGACGAACGGATTAAAGACGGCGCGAGCGAATCGGTGGTGCTGTTGTCGCCGCAGGGTCAGTTGTTCACGCAAGCGGTGGCGCAGGAGATGATGAGCCGCGAGCGGGTCATCCTGATCTGCGGACGCTACGAAGGCGTAGATGAGCGCGTGAGCGAGCATCTGGCCGATCGCGAGATTTCGGTTGGGGACTTTGTCTTGAGCGGCGGCGAACTGGGCGCGGCGATCATCATGGATACGATGACGCGGCTGGTTCCGGGAGCGCTGGGCAACGCGGCTTCGTCGCAGCAGGAGTCGTTTACCACCGGCGCTGCGCCGGCCAGACAGGAAGGCGAGCCGCCGAGTTCGACCTGCGGTTCGGGCGGATTGCTGGATTATCCGCATTACACCCGTCCGGCGGACTTTCGCGGGATGCCGGTTCCCGAGGTACTGGTGAATGGGAACCATGATGAGATCAGGAAGTGGCGTCGTCGTTGCGCGTTGCGTAAGACGCTGCTCAACCGGCCCGATCTGTTGCGGACAGCGCAGTTGAGTGACGAGGATCGCAAGCTGCTGAGAGAGATTGAACGAGAGTAATGGATTTGTGTCAGGGCACGACTTCAGTCGTGCCGAACCAGCGCACCTCTGATGTGAGCTTTAGCCTCTGGTGAAGCTGGATGCAGGGGCTAAAGCCCGACGTATTGATGGAACATACGGCACGTCTAAAGACGTGCCCTGACACCAAGCGTTTTTGAAGTACAGATTGAGGCTGATCGCTAGCTGCTGGTGGCTAGTTGCTCGCCGATAAATTTGCCGCCGCGAGGCGTGCCATACGGAAGGAAATTAAAATGTCGAATTCTCTAATCATTGACCGGTTACTCGCCAAGACGCGGCGCACGGACCTCCCCAACTTCAAACCGGGCGACACCGTCCGCGTGCACGTAAAGATCAAGGAAGGCGACAAAGAGCGCCTTCAGGCCTTCGAGGGCGTAGTGATCTCGAAGAGCAAAGGCGCGCAGCCCAGCTTCACGGTCCGCAAGATGAGCTTCGGCCAGGGCGTCGAGCGTATCTTCCCGACCAATTCCAAGGTCATCGACAAGATCGATGTGCTGCGTTCGGCGCACGTGCGTCGCGCCAAGCTGTACTATCTGCGCGCGCTGCGTGGCAAGGCTGCCCGCCTGCGCGAAGTCGAAACTACCCGCAGCTAGGTATAGGCTTGTCGGCCTGGAAGGCCGCCTCGCTGATCCCATAAGAGGTCGATAGCGGCACAGCTGAAGCCGTGCCCTTTCAAACCCCGAATCGCGCTCGTCGTGTCGAAAGATGCGATGGGCGTTTTGTTTTGACCGCAGAAACACGAAACCCCGCGGGGGGGGAAAGGCGGGGCTTCGTGGTTGCACCGACAGCGAATGGCGTACCACACTCGGCCGGTACTCGTGTTGTGAATTGAGTTAGACTCGCGCTGCCAGTTCCATAATCCCGATCGCCATGGCAATCCAAAGCGCAAACGCCGCCGTGTTCAGGGTGACGCGGATTGCCGGGTTATCGATCAGCCAGTTGTATTTCGCGTCCATACTACTTCTCCTTTACCAGGCTCACACCCGCCTATGCGGGGAACTCCGGGGGTTGCGCCGGAACTTCGTGGCCTACAGATCAGCTTCTGGAGCTATATACGGACGACCAGGCGAAAGGTTCCGTCAACAAATTGTGAATAGGGTCGAGCGGCAGTCAGAGGGTATCCAATTGCATAACCGCGGTTTCGAGAATTGTCATCCCGGCCGGAGACGGGCTTCAGTTGCCCGCCGGAGCGGAGGGATCTGCGGTTCGTCGCGTAGTAAATTGCTCTTCGCTGCGGGCAGAACGCAGATCCCTCGGCTTCGCTCGGGATGACAATGTTTTGCGGGGGCAACGAAAGCCCACCTCTATGCCGCACTCAGTGGCTACGGAGAGCTTCGTTTTCGTCAGCCACAGGCTCGGGCGGAGCCGCAGGAACTTCAACGTGCCCGGGCAGAACTTCCCGCAGCGCCCATTCGATACGTTCCACGGAGTTGCGAATCATCTCCATGGACGCAGCCGTCTTGCCGGTTGCCGTGGCGTAGGTGATTACCTGGAGCGAGTTGCGGATGTGATGATTCATCTCGGCGATCGTACGCAACCGGTTCTGGATCAGGTTGCGCCGAAGCCGTTCAAAGTTGGTCAAACTGTAGAAGAGGAAGCCGGCGACAATCCCGGTGAGAGCGTTGGTGATCAGCAGGATGTCGAAGCGGGTAACGCCGTCATGCGCCAGCAGGCGATCGAAGCTGTAGCCGACCAACCATACCAACACCATGACCAGCAGACAAAGAGCAATCAGTCGCGCTTTTGAGTCTCTACTGAAATCCATCGCGAACCCTACTTTACTTCGATGCTGTCTGGCCCTGATGGTTGAGACGCTTCCACCAGCGATTCGTCTTTGTGGAAATGCTGCAAAATTGCATTTACCTGTGCACGATTGAGTACCGATGCCAGCGACGCCGCGTCTGCCTCTTTCACTGCCTGCAAGCTTCCAAAATGCTGCAGCAATCGCCGCGTAGTCCGTTCGCCGATCCCGGCTATCTCCAGCAGCTCTGTCTTGCGGTCGCGCATCTGCCGCCGCTTGCGGTGAAAGGTTACGGCGAAGCGATGCGCTTCGTCACGAATCAATTGCACCAGATGCAATACCGGTGAATGCCGGTCGAGCATAACCGGCTCGTCTTCCTGACCCTGTATGTAGATGATCTCTTCGCGTTTTGCGATTGACGCCAGCGGCTGGTTCACGATGCCCAGCGCTTCCAGCGCTTGGGCCGCGGCGTGCAGCTGCCCGATGCCGCCGTCGATCAGCACCACGCTCGGCATCTTCTGCTCTTCCTTTTGCACCCGCTGGTACCGCCGCGTGATGACTTCGCGCATTGAGGCAAAATCGTCGACCCCTTCGACCGTGCGAATAATGAATTTCCGGTAGTCGGATTTCTTCATCTTGCCGTCTTCCCACACCACCATCGACGCCACGGTTTCCGTGCCTTGGATGTGCGAGATGTCGAAACACTCGACCCGCGTCGGCAACTCCGGCAGCATGAGCGCGTCCTGCACTGCCTCCTGGATGACCTTCGTCGCCGGCTTCATCACGCGGAAGCGCTGATCAAACGCCTGCTTGGCATTCTGCCCGACAAGATCGACCAGCGACCGCTTATCGCCACGCTGCGGAATGTGAATCTGCACCCGCCGCTTCTGTCCCTCCGACAATACCTCTTCGAGCGTCTTGCGATCCTCAAAATCTACCGGCACGTAGATTGTGTGCGGGACATATTGCTGGTCGAGATAGACCTGCTTCAGCAGCGAAGAGAAGAACTCACCGGGGTCAAAGCCGGTACCGGCGATCTCGCTGCTTTCCGGAGCCACCGACGGCTCCGGCGTTTGCACTTGTTGCGGCGGCAGGTCTTCCCAGAAGAACTCGCGCTTGTCCACGATCTTTCCGCCCCGCATATGGAACAGGTTCACGGCCAGCATCTCGTTCTCGTAGTGGTAGCCGAAGACGTCGGCGTCGTCGCCTTCCACTGCTGCTATTCGCTGCTTCTGCTCCAGAAGTTCCACGGTCGAGATCAGGTCACGATACTTCGCTGCCAGCTCATACTGCTCACGTGCGGCTGCGGCCTGCATTCGTTGCTGCAGCGAGCGCGAAAGATCGGCGCCTCTGCCTTCCAGAAACAGCCTTACGTCCTGCACCGCTTCGCTGTATCGTTCCGTCGTTGTCAGCCCCTCGACGCACGGCCCCAGGCAGCGTCCGATGTAGTACTGCAGGCACGGCCGCGGGTAGTAGCGATTCAGGTCGAGCTTGCACGACGGAATCATGAAGTGCCGGTGGATCAAATCGACCAGCCGGTAGGCCAGGCTGGTAGGGAAGTAGGGACCGAAGTAGAGCGATCCGTCCTTGCGCAGCCGTCGTGTCGGAAACACGCGTGGATAGCGCTCCCCAATCGTCAGCTTGATATACGGATAGGTTTTGTCATCACGCAGCAGAATGTTGTAACGCGGCTTCTTCTGCTTGATGAGATTGTTCTCGAGCGCCAGCGCTTCCTTCTCGTTGTCGACCACTACATAGTCGACGTCGACGGCCTCGCGAAGCAGAGATCCTGTCTTTGCGTTCAGCGCCGCGCCTTCCAGAAAGTACGACCGCACCCGCGAGCGCAGGTTGATCGCCTTGCCCACGTAGATGATCTGGCCCTCGGCGTTCTTGTACAGGTACACGCCAGGCGAGGTCGGAAGGGTGCGAATTTTCTGGTGAAGGTCCATTTAATTCAGACGAGAGAAGCTGAATGGCTCATGCTGTGGCAAAGGCAATACAGCGTTCATTTAGGTCGATGTAAAAAGTTTACTCCGCGCGTCAGGTTTATCCGGACAGGCTCCAGCGGCACCGTCCGATTTTCCTCGAAACTGTCGCAAGCCGCTCATAACAAGGGATTAACAGCAGCCTCGACAGTTGGCATCCGGCTTGCACTTTACTCGGCCAGGCCGGAACGGCTGATCGCTCGCCGAGGCCGCAAGTTGGCAAGGAGCTATTCGCAAATGAACCGTTATTCGTTACTTGCAGTGCTGGTGGCTGGCAGCCTGCCCTTTACCGTGGGCTGCTCCACCAAGAAATACGTTCGGAACCAGACCACGCCCATTATTAACAACGTTAATGAATTAGATGATCAGACGGCGAAAAATACTCGCGATATTCGCGACGTCGACAGCCGCGCGCAGCAGGGCATTGCGCAGGTGAATTCCAAGGCCGACGCAGCCGATCAGAAGGCGCTGGCCGCCGGCCAGAGTGCCGACCAGGCTAACCAGAATGCTACCCAGGCTTCGAATCATGTAACCAGCCTGGCAGGCACGGTCGAAAACCTTGACAACTACAAGTCGATTTCGGATACGACAATTCTGTTCGCCTTCGACAAGGCCCAGCTCACCCGCAAGGACAAGCAGACGCTGGACGACTTCGCGGCGCAACTTCAGAGCCAGAAGCACTACATCATTCAAGTCGAGGGCTACACGGACTCGACTGGGCCGGCCGACTACAACTATCAGCTCAGCCAGCGCCGCGCCGATGCAGTGATTCAATACTTGGCGCAGAAGTACAGCGTACCTGCCCACAAGATCTTCCTGATCGGGTTGGGCAAGGACAATCCGGTGGCGCAGAACACCAGTGCCTCGGGACGCGCCCAGAATCGTCGCGTCGACGTGCGGCTGATGGCGAACAGCCTCAACGAGTCAGCACAAACAGCTTCAAACGGCCAGACGCAACCGCACCAGCAACAGCAGGTGCAGCAACAATAAGTTCTTCGATCTCTCCTCAGCCCGGAGCCAATGGTCTGACCAAGGCCATCGGGAAAAAGGCCGTCCATGACCAAGTGGGCGGCCTTTTTCAGTTTTGAGGCGAGGTTCATTCTGCAGCGCACAGACAGCAGATCCCTCCGCTCCAGCGGGCGAATGCGGCCCACCTGCGGTCGGGATGACAATCTCAATCGGCGCTCCTCTATCATGATCGCATGGCCTCCCGACTTCAGCGCTTCATGCTGCGTGCCATTAACATCTGGCCTCCGTTTCTGGCCGCCGGCATTCACGTGCGTTGGGGAGCCGACATGCGCTCGGCCGATGTCGAAATGCGCATGCATTTCTGGAATCGCAACTACGTCGGCACGCACTACGGCGGATCACTTTACTCGATGACTGATCCTTTTTACATGCTGATGCTGATGGAGAATCTGGGCAGGGACTACATCGTTTGGGACAAAGCGGCCACGATCCGTTTTCGCAGGCCGGGCCAGGGAACGGTGCGAGCAGAGTTCCGGCTCACCCAAGATCAGCTCGACGATATTCGCGAAACGCTGAGCCGCCAGGAGAAATATGAACCAGTGTTCCTCGTCGAAGTGAAAGACAGCGCAGGTACCGTCGTCGCCGAAGTGCAGAAGATCCTGCACATCCGACGCAAGCCTGCACCAGAAACACTCGCTGTTTAAACCACCGTAACCGGCGTAGCCTCAGGATTGGCAGGCATTTCGGGTTTCTTCTCTTCCAGTTGTATGCGCAACACTTCATCGCGTTCGCCGTCAAAATCCTCACGCAGGTGCAGGCAGAAACCTTCCGGTCGCTGAGCGGCGCCGATGGTCATGAGCAGTTTCGCCAGCGCCAGAATACCCAGCTTGTTCGCCACGATGCAGGGAACGTCGTCAATCACTTCAAAGCGGAGTTGTTCGTTGGAGCGCTCCGAATACTCGAAGACGACAGACTTCTTGCGCGCTAGCTTCTCCACCTCGAACTGGAAAGCCTGACCGATGCTGACCTCGCCGTTGCTCACTGAGACCTCCACAAAAGTCGCTCGCAATTGCTGCACCATTACAGCGCTCCGCAGCCTGTGAAAATCACCGTGCTCAAGCGCCTGCAAACTCGATTAATGCAGAAACTGCGTCCAGAAAAAGACGAGGTTGGCGATAATCATTCCGGCTATGGCACCGCCCAGCCAGAAATTCTCTGAGGTGGTATTCCTGCGGCCAGTCAGGCGAGGGTTATTGCCCAACATTACGATAAACAGCAGCACCGGCACAACTAGAAATCCAGCAAACACCTGTGACCAATAGAGCACCGTCACCGGGTTAATGCTGCCGAAGTCAATCAGAGCCGCGATGAACACGGAAGCGGAAATCAGCACGTAAAATCGCCGCGCCTCCCACGCCGGAACCGTCAACCCGGCCTCCCAGTTCGCGGCCTCGGCGATGCTGAAGCACATCGAGGCCACCAGGATCGGCAGCGCGATCAGCCCTGAACCGATGATGCCCACCGAAAAGATGACCGGTGCCAGGGCCCCGAGCGGTCCAAGCGCCTGCGCCGCCGTAAGCGTGGACATGTGTGTGGGATCGGCGACGTGCAGCGAAGAAGCCGCGACGATCACCGAGAGCGAGATCACCGCTGCAACCAGGGTTCCTGCTTTCGACTCGGAGCCGTGCAGGCCGCCCCCAGTGGCCTTCTCGTCTCGTCGCGAACTGGTCTGCCATACCAGCACATCGGGCGTAAGCAGCGATCCGAAGACAGCGATGATGCCAATGATGAAGGCCGAGCTGAACGTGATGTGCGGCAACAGGAGACCCTTCAGCAGGCCGGTCCACGACTTTACCGCCATGACGGCCGCGACCAGGTAGGCTCCCTGGAACAAGGCGAACCAGATCAGCGCTCGGCTGGACTTCCGGTAATCACCCACCACCAGCAGATACCACACGGCAAAGGCGACAATGGGCAGAAAGAAAATCCGATGCTGTTGGAGAATGAGCGAGAAGGCGTCGCTGACGGCGATCAGGTCGGCGACGATCATGGTCATGTTGACCGAGATCATAGCGATGGCGATACCCCATCCCGCGCCCTTGCCATAAGTCCTGCGGATCAGTTCTACAAGTCCACGATTACTGTGATGACCGATGCGCGCGGCGACGCTGAATACGGCCCAGAGTACCGGGATGGCGAGCAGTACGACCCAGCCGATGGAGTAGCCGAATGACGCTCCGGCCACAGTCGCCGTCAGAACGGCGGCGGGATCAAGGTCCGCCGCGCCTGCAACGATGCCCGGGGTCAACCTGCGCAGGCGAGCCAAAACGCCGGAAGGTTCCGGAGATTCGTCTAGCTGCAATCGCGGGTCTTCTTCGCTCAACGCGCGAAGGGAATACAAAACGGGCCTCGTTATTTGAAATCATGCCGATGGATTAAAAGGACACATCAATGAAGAAGCGAGCTGCTGCTTTAAGGTTGCCAGAGAGCAGGCAAGAACCTGTGACCAAAGCGAGTCCTGCGCACCACTTTCGGGTTCCCTTACAATATGAATGTGCGGTTTCGATTTCTTTATTTAGCAATCTTCTGTTTGTGCTTCGCAGGGCTGGCGGTGGCCCAGGACGACAAGCCCGTCGAGCAGGTTCCAACCGATAAATCCTCGCCCGCGCCCAAGGACAACGCTAAAGCTCCGCCGCGCTCCGACAACGTGCCCGCCGGAGAAAGCTCCAGCACGCAGACGCGAATCGACGTGGCCCCTCCGTCGAACGATACGAAGTCCCATCCCGAGGCCGGGCTCGACGCTGAATCCGACGTGGACGAGTTTACGCCGTATAACCCGATGAAGGCCATGAAGGACGTCGAGGTTGGCGACTGGTACTACAAGCAGGAGAATTACAAGGCGGCCATCAGCCGGTACCGTGAGGCGCTGGACTTCAAGCCCCACGATGCGGAAGCGACCTTTCGTCTGGCTGAGGTGCTCAACAAGACCGGAGATCTGCCCGGGGCAACGACGAACTACGAAGAGTATCTGAAGTTGGTGCCCAACGGACCGCACGCCAAGAAAGCGAAGGAAGCGCTAGAGAAGCTGAAAAAGAAGCAGCCGGTCGTCAATAATCAGTAGCCAGTTTTGTCGTTCAGGAGCGATCTCAGCGTACGGGCCGCTGGCTATTGTTTCTTCTTCACAATCACCGAATGCCGTAGCGGCACAATGGCTCCGCGCGAAGGATCGGCGGTGGCGTTCTGCGCCCGCGTCAACACCTCAGTGCGAACGTAATTTACGAACTCGCCCATCTGGCGCTGCATTTCGTCCATGCGCTCGCGCATCTGCAGGATGATGGCGATGCCGGAAATGTTCACGCCCAGATCGCGCGCCAGCGACAGGATAAATTCCAGCCGCTCCAGGTCTTCATCGGTATACAGACGGGTATTGCCCTCGGTGCGTGACGGCTTCAGCAGCCCTTCACGCTCATAGAGACGCAGCGTCTGCGGATGAATGCCGTACATCTCCGCCACCGAGCTGATCATGTACGCGCCTTGTTTTTTACGTTTGCCCATAATATTTCTGGCCGTCAGCTATCAGCCGTCGGCTCTCAGTTCAATCCCACGAAACCGGAGTTACCGTGGGTGCCCCATCCTAGACCTCTTTTGGCTAGGGTGGAAACGTGAGAACTCTCGTTTTGAAGGGGCACGGCTTTTAGCCGTGCCGTATGGATCTCAGAAATCGGGGGGCTTTAGCCCCTGAGGTTCCTCGTGTTCCCGCCCTAGCCCAAAATCGAGACTAGGATGGGGCACCCGCCGTTCTTACCCATCACACCTTCTTGAACAGCTCTTCCCGCGGGTCTTCCGGATTCAACTTCGTCAGCTCCCGCAGAATTTCTTTCGAGCGCTCGTCGCTTACCTTGGGCGTTACGGTCTGAATCTCGACAATCTCGTCTCCGCGCTGGCCTTCTTTCACGGCCGACGGCACGCCTTTCTCACGCAGCCGCAGCTTCTGCCCGCACTGCGTTCCCGGAGGAATGCGCAGTAGCGCGCGGCCGTCGATCGTCGGCACCTCGACCTTGGCGCCGAGTGCCGCTTCGCTGAGCGTGACCGGCACGGTCAGATGAATGTCGTCGCCCTCGCGCTTGAACACCGGATGCTCGCCGATGCGCACGATGATGTACAGATCGCCGGCCGGGCCGCCCATCACTCCTGCATTGCCGCGGCCCTGTAGCCGGATGCGCTGGCCGTCGCGCGTGCCCGCCTTGATGCGAACCTTGAGCGACTCGCTGCGCTGCACGCGGCCCTCGCCATGACACACAGGGCAGACCGTGCGGTTCTTGCCGGTGCCGCCGCAGCGCGGACAGGGTACATTGAATTTCATGCTGCCGCTCTTCTGCGTGACCTGGCCTTTGCCGTGACACTCGGGACATTGCCCCGGACTTTCGATGTACCCCTCGCCGTGACAATTGCCGCAGACCTCGAGGCGCGGAATGCTCAACTGCAATTCGGCGCCGCGGATGGCCTGCCAGAAGTCGACGTTGACCTGGTATTCGAGGTCGGTGCCCGGCTCGGCCCGCTGCACGGCTTCGCCGCGGCCACCGCCTCCGCTGAAGATGCTGGAAAAGATGTCACGGAATCCGCCGCCACCGCCTGAGCGTCGCCCTGCCGCCCCGGCGCCTTCGGAAAAATCGTTGAAGTCAAAGCCGCTGAAATCGAATGGAACTTCTTGCGTATACGTGCGCGAGCTGCCACCCGCACCGGCCCCGGGGCCGGCATTACCGAATCCGCCTGCGCCAAAGCCGCCGCCGCGCGCGTAAGCCTCGGCGGCCGCCGGATCGATGTTGTCCGAATAGAAGCCGAGCTGATCGTAAATCTTGCGCTTCTTGGGGTCGCTGAGAACGTCGTTGGCTTCGGACAGCTGCTTGAACTTCTCCTCGGCAGTCTTGTCCCCGGGATTCACGTCGGGATGGTATTTGCGCGCAAGTTTGCGAAACGCCTTGCGGATCTCCTCCGCCGAGGCGGTCTTCTTGATCCCGAGGATGCCGTAATAATCTTTGTCTTTGTTAGTGGTCGTCGCCATTTGTTGTTCAGCTACTACCGCGGGTGCCCCATCCTAGCCCGGTTTTGGGCTAGGGTGGGAGGGAATCAGTTGATGGTCGCCTGACCCTCGTCGCCCATCGGAATTACCATGTTCGGCATGAAGCCGATGTCGTCGTCGCTGATCACCGGGATCGCCTTCATGCGGCCGTCGATTCCCGAGGTCACCATGTACCAGCGACCGTGATCGCGATCAAAATGCAGCATGTACGACTGATTGTTCACTTCAAATCTCAAAATATTCCTATAGTTCCGGGGAGTCCTGTTTGTTGCGTTTCGCGGGCTGAAGCCCGCGTGTTCATCTGTCGTCCCTGAAGGGACTCGAAATCATTTTTCAGCCTACCCAGCACTGCGCTTCGCTACGTGCTGGGCTAAGCTCTTCCGTCCCGCTTCGCGAGACTTGGTTCTGCATCACGCGATCAGTGATGCGTACTTAGCAACAATCGATCGCGTACGATCGGGAAAAAGGGGCGCACTGAGCGCCCCTCGCCTTTAGCTCACGGCTGACAGCCGATAGCCGACAGCTTATTTCTTCTCATCCACGTCGACGTACTCGGCGTCAATCACGCCTTCGTCCTTCTTCGGCTCAGCGCCGCCCGTGGTGGCCTGACCGTCTCCACCCGGGGCCGGTCCGCCCTGCGGAGGCGTCTGCGCCTTGTACATCGCTTCGGCCAGCTTGTGCGAAGCCGCCGTCAGAGTCTCGCGCGCCTTGTTCATGGCTGCCGAGTCGGTGCCTTCCAGCGCCTTCTTCGAGTCAGCCAAGGCGTTCTCGACATCCGACCGTTCCTGGCCGGAAATCTTGTCGCCATGTTCGCGCAGCATCTTCTCGATGTTGTAGACCATGCCGTCGAGCTGATTGCGCGCCTCGACCTCTTCGCGCTTGGCCTTGTCCTCGGAAGCGTGCGCGTCGGCGTCCTTCGCCATGCGCTCGACCTCTTCCTTGCTCAGACCCGAAGAAGACGTGATCGTGATCTTCTGGTCCTTGCCCGTGGCCATGTCCTTCGCGTTCACGTTCAGGATGCCGTTGGCATCGATGTCGAACGTGACCTCGATCTGCGGCACTCCACGCGGAGCCGGCGGAAGGCCGGTCAGGTGGAACTTGCCCAGCGTGCGGTTGTCGCGCGCCATGGGGCGTTCGCCCTGCATGACGTGAACTTCAACCGACGTCTGGTTGTCGGCCGCGGTCGAGAACATCTCCGACTTCTTGGTCGGAATGGTCGTGTTGCGCGGAATCATCGGCGTCGCCACGCCGCCCATTGTCTCGATCGACAGCGTCAGAGGCGTCACGTCGAGCAGCAGCAGGTCTTTCACCTCGCCGCCGAGTACACCGCCCTGAATGGCAGCACCGATCGCGACCACTTCGTCAGGATTCACGCCCTTGTGGGGTTCCTTGCCGAAGATCTCCTTCACCAGCTGCTGTATGCGAGGCATACGCGTCTGGCCGCCAACCAGCACCACTTCGTTGATCTTGTCGGGCGAGATGCCGGCATCCTTGATCGCCGCCTTACAGGGACCGATGGAGCGATCGATGATGTCCTTCACCATCTCTTCCAGCTTGCCGCGGGTCAGCGTCTTCACCAGGTGCTTCGGACCGCTGGCATCCGCCGTGATGAAGGGCAGATTGATTTCGGTCTGCATCGTGGTCGAGAGCTCGATCTTGGCGCGCTCGGCTGCATCACGCAGACGCTGCAGCGCCATCTCGTTGCCCTTGTCGCGCAGGTTGAGGCCTTCGTCTTTCTTGAACTCGTCGATGAGCCAGTCCACGATGCGCTGGTCGATGTTGTCACCGCCCAGATGCGTGTCGCCGTTGGTGGACTTCACCTCGATGACGCCTTCGCCGACTTCCAGGATCGAAATATCGAAGGTGCCGCCGCCGAAGTCATACACGGCGATGGTTTCGTCCTTCTTCTTGTCGAGCCCGTAAGCCAGCGCCGCCGCCGTCGGCTCGTTGATGATGCGCTTTACTTCGAGGCCGGCGATCTGACCGGCATCTTTCGTCGCCTGACGCTGGGCGTCATTGAAGTACGCCGGCACCGTGATAACGGCTTCGGTCACCTTCTCGCCAAGGTAGTCTTCCGCGGCTTTCTTCAGCTTCTGAAGAATCATGGCCGAGATCTGCGGCGGGGTGTATTCCTTGCCCTGCGCTACAACGGCCACGTGATCGCCCGACTGGACTACCTTGTAGGGCACCATTTTCATCTCTTCATTGACCTCGTCGTAGCGACGTCCCATGAAGCGCTTGATGGAATAAACCGTGTTTTCAGGGTTGGTAATCGCCTGGCGCTTGGCTACCTGGCCGACCAGCCGCTCGCCATTCTTCGTGAAGCCAACAACCGAGGGCGTCGTTCGCCCACCTTCTTCGTTAGGGATGACTTTGGGCTCGCCGCCTTCCATAACGGCGACGACGGAGTTGGTCGTGCCCAAGTCAATTCCGATAATCTTTCCCATTGCAGCCACCCTCCTTAGGGGTTTGAATCTTTGTAAGTTGCTGATAAATTAGGGAGTAAATCCAGCAACTCCGGTCCTTATAGCAGAGTTACTATAGAACTTGAGTGAATCATTGTCAAGGTTTAGATGTGATGGCAGGGACGGAAGTTGCAGGGATTTTCGGGGAACAAAGCCGGGTCTAACCAGTAATTCGAAATCATCCCTCCCATAATGGTTGTCGTCCCGACCAAGGACTTTAGTCCGCGCGGAGGGACCTGCTGTTTCCCCACCTGCGAAGGTTCAGGGCCAAGGGACGAAACACAGGTCCCTCCACTCCGGCCGGCAAAAGAAGCCCGCCTCCGGTCGGGATGACAACCGTAGAATCGGGACGCCATCTGGAGAGATGACGGCAGGAGATAGCCGGATCAAACACTCGATGCGCAAAACACTCGATGCGCAAACCATTAGGTGGAGCTGGCCTGCACGCACGCGTCCAGCGCCCCCTTTAAAACTCGAACTGTTCGGGTTGGTCTGGCCTTCAGGCCAGCGTCGGACTTTGGCACAGCTTCAGCCGACGGAGGCCTAACAGCCAGTGACTATCACGGAACCACAGCGCTTAACGGTGCATGGCGCAGAATCGCGACTACGATAAGATGAACAGCGTAGCCGCTCACGAGCGCAACGTAAGAACGGGCCATGCTCTCCATCCCTACCTACAACGAACGCGATAACATTGCCACGCTCGTCAGCCGCATCCGAGCAGCCGTCGGCAACGAACCTATTCTGTTCATCGACGACAACTCTCCTGACGGTACCGCCGAAGAAATTCGCCGCATCCAGGCCACGGATCTCAACATTCATCTTCTGCAACGCCCGGGCAAAGCCGGTTTCGGATCGGCCTGCCGCGATGCGATGAAGAAGGTTCTCCGCGAGAATCTTGCCGACTACCTGATCCAGATGGATGCCGATCTGTCGCATCCGCCCGAATTGCTGCCGACGATGATCGAGATGGTCCAGACCCATCCGGTGGTGATCGGCTCGCGCTACATCGCTGGAGGCGGCGCCAACGGCTGGGACGCCCGGCGGCACTTCCTCAGCTTCGGAGCGAACCTCTACGCCCGCACGCTGACTGGAATTCCGGCGCACGATCTGACGGCGGGCTTTGTCGGCTACCGGGCCGAGGCGCTGCGGCGCATCGACATCGATTCGATTCGCACCGAGGGTTACGCCTTCCAGATGGAGATGAAATTTTGCCTTCACCGGGCGGGCGTTCCGTTCGCCGAATTTCCTATCACCTTCTACGAACGTAATGCCGGGAAGTCGAAGTTCACCAGTAAGATTCTCTTCGAAGGGATCGGCTTTCCGCTGAAGGCGCTGGGCAGAAGATTCAGCTGATGGTAGAGCTGGCCTTCAGGCCAGCGTCCGCAGGTTGCTACTCTCAACTCGGTTTCATCCTGAGCGCAAGTGAGTTCGCGCAGCGAACGAAGTCGAAGAAACGCTACCCTCGGCAGGATTTCTCATGATCGCAGACCGCTGGCGCCGCGCGCGAACCGCAGGTCCCTCCACTCCGCGTTCGCCGATCCGCAAAATCAGCGGATCGAAAGGGTCGCGAACGCTCCGGTCGGGATGACAACCAGAAAGAGGGGATGCGGCACGGCTGAAGCCGTACACTTTCAAACTCGGGCGATCGAGAATGGCTTCGCTCCGGGCCCGGTCAGAACTTCCTTACTTCATATCAAAGCGCACCGCGTCTGCCGCTTCGATCGTTACCGACTGCGGCGTCTGCGAAACCCAATCCAGCGGCGTGAGAAACAGCTTGAGTCCCACAATGGCCGAGCGCGGTCCCTGCCGCCACAGACTTTCGTCAGCCTGAAAATAATTTCCCAACTGCTCTTCGGTCCAGGGATAAATCCATACATCGGTGGCGACGTTCGGCTCGGCGATGAACCGCTTCAGCTCGCGGCTGCCGTCGGCGCGCGTGATCTCCAACTGCATCTTCTCGGGCTTGCGCAGCTTCCACAGGGGACCGTAGTTGACCTTCAGTCGCAGACGCAGGAAATCGGCCCCACCCGCCGGCCAGTCGGGAGTGCCAAGGTCCAGCATGCTCTCGCGATCGGTAATGGCGAAGTTCGTTCTCTGTAAAAGCAGGGGGTGCGCCGTCATGATGACGCGTTGGTCGCGCGAGTCATCGCGCTGCATGACGATGACGCCCGGGACCACCGGAGCATCCGCGCGGAAGTGATGAAACAGCCACAGCCACACCTCGGGGCTTCGCGTGAGATTGGAAATGCCGTCGATAGGAAAGCTCAGGTTGGTTCCCGCCAGATGTCCCGGCTGGCCGTCGGGGAAGTACAGGCCGACAGGAGCACCCGACCGGGCCGAGCCTGCAACGTTCCACTCCCGCAGATAAGGAGTAGCGGCGAGAAACGATTGCTCGACGCCATCTGCCACATCGCGCTGCGCCGCGTCGGCAAACGCGTACTGATACGGAAAAATCGCGACCTTCTGCTGAAAGGTGGAGTGCTGCTGCAGATAGCCGGCGGCGCTGCGCATGTCGGACGCAAGCCGCTCGGGGTAACAAGCTCGGTCGATCTCACTGTAGCCGGCCGGGCAGCCCACGGTCGGATGGCGCAGTCCGGTGTAGCGGTAATGCAGCGCGTCGAGGTTGATCATCGCGGTGCCGCAGAGAAGGGAAATCGCTGTGGCAGCAGCAGCGCCGACCAGCGACATGAGCTTCGCGCGGAAAGAAAACAGCGCGATCCCGGCCAGGAAGATCATAGGGAAGGCGGCGAACTGGATGTGATTACGATCGCCGCGCACGATGGCGCTTTGTAGCGTGAGCAGCGCAAAAACAAAAGCGCTCAGCAGGTAACCGCGCCGCGCCGCCGCCACTTCTTCCCGCTCACCGGAGAGAAACCAGCGCAAGGCCAGCACAACCGTTCCGCCCACGAGGACAGC
Source organism: uncultured Acidobacteriaceae bacterium (assembly GCA_963780495.1). Taxonomy (GTDB): domain Bacteria; phylum Acidobacteriota; class Terriglobia; order Terriglobales; family Acidobacteriaceae; genus Bog-257. The sequence continues at coordinate 103,880 of CAWACF010000018.1, read as the reverse complement.
GAAGAGGTAAATCGTGCCGGCATCGCTCATCGTCGCAGCCGCGCTCCAGCGAAAGCCCCCGACGAAGGCCAGCGACTGCTTCCAGAATCGAAAATCAAACGGCGCAATCAGCAACCAGTTGACGATGATCACCAGCACCGGCAGCGCCAGGGCGAAGCTCAGCAGCGTATCCACACATCGCCGCCAAGGCACGGCGTTCCGGTCTTCGCAGGCCACGCCGGCCAGCGTGATCAGCAGAGCGGCGACGCCGTATACGCCATTGTCTGCCTTATTCAAAAAGGCGATGACACATAGCAGGGCAGCCGCAAAGCCAAAAGCTACAGTGTTGATGCGATCGCGACGCACTGCGTACCAGCCACGCAGGAAGGCAGCGAAGAGAAAGCAGGCGAAGGGCGCGCGAAGGTCGAAGGGCGACCAGTAGACTGACAAGAGTAGGACCAGAAGAAAACGCTTCCACGTAGCCTGCTCGGGAAGCAGCAGGCGCACCGCAAAGTAGGTCAGCAGAAACCCACACCACATCGGTAGCGTGTTGAAGGTCTCGTAAATCGTCCCCATAGAGACGCCGGTCCAGCGGGCCAGTGCGCTCGACAGCCACTGAAACAGCGGGCCCCAGTTGAATGCGATCTCGCGCCCAAACCAGATGCCGCGCGCCGCTTTGAAGCTGGTGTCCAAAACCCAGGAATCGTCGAACAGCCCGGGATGCCAGACGATGTAGAGACTCCGCGGCGAAAGCAGGATTGGCGGCACCGTGGCCGCTATCAGGAGAAACACGGAGAGGATGTCCCAATAGCTGATGAGACGTCGGAAGATTCCTCTGGTGCTGGTTGCGGCGGCGGTCGGCGGGCTGTGTCGGCTCGCGACTGCGTCGAGATTGGGCATACGTGCCCAATTCTATCGCAGGCAATATTGCCGCCTGTCGCGCGGGAACGCCAGCCCGAAAATTTCTCGGTCAGCTTGACGTAGATTTCGTTGAGCTAGCGCGTCCGGTCTTCCCACTCTTCGTGCCATGCCATCTGGATGGCTTCGAGTTTAGCTTCGTCCGATGCCAGGGGATCATCGGCGAAACCCGGCAACTCGATGACATAGCGGCGAAGGTCGGTGAAGCGCACCTCCAGCGGAGTTACGTTGCGGTACTTGTCCGCCAGCGCGATTGCGATGTCTTCCACGTCGTCCCATCTCAATTCAGCAGCCATGTCGTTCCTCCGCTAGCGTCCGCCCTCGGAAACGTAGTTGCGATTCCAGGTGGGAATTTCTATCACGAGCTCCCCGGGCTTCTCAACTACCGTTTGACAGCCGAGGCGCGAGTTTAGCTGGAGGTCGGCAGCCATGTCCAGCCGATCAGCCTCTTCGTCGTCCATTTCATTGAGTAGTTCCTGACCCTTCTTAATGACGATGTGACAGGTCGTACAGGCGCAATTGCCACCACAGGCGTGCTCCAGATGCAGGCCGAAGTTTAACGCGATGTCGAGGATGGATTCGGGCTTGCCGTGCTCCAGGTAGGGTAGTCTACCGTGTTCGAACTCGACGGTGCGGTTGTCCGGGAGGAAAGTGACGCGGACGGTGTTCGGGACAAGAGCCTCCGCGGTCGCCGTCGCAGATTGGTGCTTGTTGTCAGGCATACATTTTCACGTGGCGTCATCCTGAGCGGAGCCGCGCCTTTTGCGGCGGAGTCAAAGGACCGCTACATCCGGAATGCTGCTTTATTCAATCTCCGCCCGCGCGATCGGATGCGGCGCCTCTGGCCCTTCCCCCACGTCAGCTGTCTCCATGTTCTTGCCCTTGAGGGCGGCGCCCACGGCGGAATCCATCATCAGTTCGGCCAGCCGCATTGTCCCCTGATTCAGTGCGTCGACAGCGGTGCGTATCGCATGATAGTCGCTTTCTTGTATCACCGCTCGTAGCGCAGTTTCCTGCTTGTCGATCGAGCTGCGCTCAAGCAAGGACAACTGCTGCCATCCGGAATTCTTTCGGCTCTTCTCCAGCGCGGCCAGAATCGTCTCCGCGTCATTGCGCGCCTCGATCACTTGACGTTGGCGGAAATCTTCTTCCGCGTTGTCGAACGACGACAGAATCATGTTCTCTACCTGCTCGTCGGTCAGGCCGTAGCTGGGCTGCACCTCGATCTCGGCCGCCTTGCCGCTGCGCAGCTCGCGCGCTGAGACGTGCAGAATGCCGTTGGCATCGATCAGAAACTTCACCTCGATACGCGGTAGTCCCGCGGGCATCGGCGGAATGCCTTTCAGGTCGAAGCGCGCCAGTGAGCGGCAATCCTTCGCCAGTTCGCGCTCGCCTTGCAGCACGTGAATCGCGACGTTCGTCTGGCCTTCGACGCCGGTGGTGAAGTGCTCGGTCGCCGACGCGGGAATGGTCGAGTTCCGATGAATGATCTTCGCCACTACCCCTCCCAGAGCCTCTATGCCCAGCGACAGAGGCGTCACATCGAGCAGCAGCATTTCCTTCGTCGCCTCGGAACGCCCACCGAGGATGTTGGCCTGCACCGCCGCGCCCAGCGAGACAACTTCGTCGGGATTGAGATCGCAGTGCGGCTTGCGCTGGAAAAGCTCTTCGACCAGTTGCCGCACGCGCGGAATACGCGTCGACCCGCCGACCAGGACGGCCTCGTCGATCTGCTCTGCGGTAAGGCCGGCATCTTTCATCGCCTGTTTTACCGGCCCGATGGTGCGATCGATCACCGGCTGGATCAGCCGCTCGAATTGCAGGCGCGTTATCTGACGCTGATAGCGGCGGCCGCCGGGAAGCTCGACGTCGAGCGCCGTCGCTTCGTTCGCGGAAAGTGCGATCTTGGCATCGATAACCGACTTGCGAATTGCCTGCACGATTTCAGCGTTACGGCGGACATCGAAACCGAAGTCGCCGGTAATGTCGTCGAGCGCAATCGTAATCAGCAGGTTGTCGATGTCGTCGCCGCCCAGATGCGTGTCGCCATTGGTAGCGATGACCTCGAAGATGCCCTCGTGAAGTTTCAGAATCGAAATGTCGAACGTGCCGCCGCCGAGATCGTAGACCGCGACCGTCGCCGTCGCTTTCTTGTCGAGACCATAAGCCAGCGCCGCGGCCGTGGGCTCGTTCACCAGCCGCAGGACTTCGAGTCCGGCAATGCGTCCGGCGTCTTTCGTGGCTTGCCGCTGCGCGTCATTGAAATACGCAGGCACGGTGATGACCGCTTTGTTGGTCGGCGAGTTGAAATAACGTTCGGCGTTGCGCTTGAGCTGGCGAAGGACAAAAGCCGAGATTTCCGGCGGAGTGAAGGTCTTGTCGCCCAGCCTGATGCGCAGCACCTCGCCCGCAGCGATGTTATCGGCCAGGCGGAAAGGGAAGAGCTTCAACTCGTCGCGAACATCTTCGACGCCGCGGCCCATCAGGCGCTTCACGCTGTAGACGGTGCGGTCGGCCGTCTCGATCAGGAATTTGCGTGCGGCATTGCCGACGATGATGTGGCCGCTGGCATCGATGGCGACAACAGAGGGCACGAGGTTCGAGCCGTCCTCGCCCGGGATGACGACGGGCCGGTCGCCTTCCATGTAAGCGACGAGCGAGTTCGTGGTGCCAAGATCAATTCCGACGATGGGGTCGTTATTCATTGCTGCGTTACGTTGTTCAGGTGGACTCTTGAGCATCAGTCTTAAGTGTTAGCAAAACGTCTTCATTTTGTTTCATCCTGGTTTGTGTCAGGGCACGACTTTAGTCGTGCCGACCTCCTTTGCTAATGACGCCGGGCTTCAGCCCCTGCATGCGGTGTGCAGCGGCTAAAGCCGGGCGTTAGCCGGCGCCGGCGGCACGAGTAAACTCGTGCCCTGACACAAGCTCACTTCGACTTGGTCTATAGCTTCGTTACGTTTCCGGAGACAAAATGCCTATTCCACTACCTCATCCACATCGCGCAGCAAGTTCCGCACATAGTTCCGTCGATTCAGAATGCCGAGCATCCGATCGAGCACCGCCGTACGATCTTCATCCAGTACCGTACCTCCTTGCTCGGCGCGATCAACCAATGCATCCCAGTCGTTCCATGCGCCGTGCAACTCATCCATCATGCTGTCATACTTTGCCTGCAAAGTTTTCTTCGTATCGCGCAACTCACTCTGGAGCGTGCGATCGGTCTCGCCCATCTTTTTGTTCATGCGAGCTTCTTCCAGCTGCATGTTGAGTTCGAAGACCTCTTCCAGCAGATCGGGGGGGACTACCTGCTTCTTCGCCTTGCCGGTGCGGCGCGCCTCTTCCGTCGCCGCCGTCGACTGCTGCTCGATATGCACGCCTTGCAGGCGCAGCAGATATTCAGTGCGCGTGATGGGATCTTTCAGCGTGCGATAAGCGTCATTGAGCGATGAACTTTGTTCGAGACTCCACTCCTGCTCCTGCAACGTGTGAATCGCATTGATGTCGGGATGGAGATGGCGGCTCAGGCTGTAGAACTCGCGCTCGAGTTTCGCCGTGTCGAGGTTGAGCCGGTAGGCAAAGCCGAAAAATGCGAAGTAATCAACTGGCGCGGGAGGCTGAACTTTGCCGCACGCATGGCAGAAGTGCGCCGCGCGCATATCGCCGCACGACCAGCAATTGGTCTTGGTCGACTTGCCGGGGCTGGAGACCAGAATGCCGGAGCCGGGTTGGTGATCGGTATGAGGCATGAATATTCAGGGTGTCATCCCGAGCTCAGCAGCGCTGCCTTTGCGCTGCGGAGTCGAGGGACCTCTATCCCAAGCGGGATCCCGCGGCCGGCCGTAGGGGTCCTTCGACTATACGTCCGCCCGCCGCAAGCCCAGCGGCGGAAAGGCAACGGCACGGACGCTCCGCTCAGGATGACAATTAAAATTGACAACGCACATTCGGCACAGCTGAACTCTTGTCGTGGCACAAAACATTACGAGAACGACGTTCCGCAGCCGCACGATTTCGTCGCGTTGGGGTTGTTGAACAGAAATCCCTGGCGCATCAGGGTATCTTCCCAATCGAGCACCATGCCACGCAGATAAATGAACGACTTTGGATCAATGAAGACGCGCACGTCGCCAAACTCGAAGATCTTGTCGTGCTCATCGGACTGGCTTTCGAAGCGGAGAACGTAGCTCATGCCCGAGCATCCTCCGCCCTGCACGCCCAGGCGCAGGCCGCCTTCGGACGCCGGAATGTTTTCCTGCGCCAGCACTTTGCGGATGTGAGCTACGGCCTTCTCTGTGACGGTAATGCCGGTCGCCGGTGCGGGCCCCGATGCGGCGTCCGTTTTCTCGATGTTGATGGTATCCATGATGCCTTTCTTCACACTTGCTGTTGGGCTGGAGTTTTTTCGTTCTGTGCGCTGGCCTTCTTGCGCCAGTCGCTGATGGCGGCGCGGATAGCGTCTTCGGCCAGCACGGAGCAGTGAATCTTTACCGGCGGCAGCGCCAGTTCCTTCACGATGTCGGTGTTGCGGATGGCGAGCGCCTCGTCCACGGTCTTCCCCTTTACCCACTCGGTTGCCAACGACGACGACGCGATGGCCGAGCCGCAACCGAAGGTCTTGAACTTCGCTTCCTCGATGATATTGGTCTCGGGATTGACCTTGATCTGCAGCTTCATGACGTCGCCGCACTCGGGCGCGCCCACCAAGCCGGTGCCCACCTCGGGGCTGTTCTTGTCGAGCGAGCCGACGTTGCGCGGATTGGTGTAGTGGTCGAGGACCTTGTCGCTGTATGCCATGTGTGCTCCCGTGCTTAGCTTGTAACCGCTTGTATGGGAACCGTCATCCCTCGGCTCCGCTCAGAATGGCAACTTCTTAAAGAGCGCCGCTTTATGCAGGCCTGAAGGCCTGCTCCACCCAGTCTCTCAGTGAGTCGGCTCCGCTGCCCACTTCACCTTCGTCAGGTCGACGCCCTCTTTTGCCATCTCGTACAACGGCGACAGCTCGCGCAGGCGCTGTACCGTTTCGATCACGCGCTTCGCCACGTAGTCCGCCTCGGCTTCAGTATTAAAGCGGCCGATGCCGAAGCGAATCGAGCTGTGTGCCAGGTCGTCGCCGGCGCCCAACGCTTTCAGCACGTACGACGGCTCGAGCGTCGCCGAGGTGCAGGCCGATCCACTCGAGACAGCGACATCGCTGATGCCCATTAGCAGTGACTCGCCTTCGACGTAGGCGAAGCTGATGTTGATGTTGCCGGGCAGGCGGTGCTCCATCGAGCCGTTGACGTAGCATTCGTCGAGCCGCGACAGAATCGCGTCCTTCAGACGATCCCGGAGCGCTGCGAGTCTTACCGCTTCTTCCGCCATTTCCAGGCGAGCGATCTCACACGCTTTGCCCAAGCCGACTATGCCGGGAACGTTCAGCGTCCCGGAGCGCATGCCGCGCTCGTGTCCGCCGCCGTCGATTTGCGCGACCAGTTGGACGCGCGGATTTTTGCGTCGCACGTACAGCGCGCCCACGCCCTTCGGACCATAAATCTTGTGCGCCGAGATCGACGCGAGGTCGACGTTGTCTCCGATGACGTTGAATGGAACTTTGCCGACCGACTGCACAGCGTCGGTATGGAAGACCACGCCGCGCTCGTGGCAGAGCGCGCCGATTTCGCGAATGGGCTGCAGCACTCCGATCTCGTTGTTGGCCGCCATGATGGTGACGAGAATCGTCTTGTCATCCATCGCGGTCTTCAGTTCGTCGAGCGAGATGCGGCCATCTTTCTCGACCGGAAGATAGGTGACCCGGAAGCCATGTTTCTCCAGCCGTTTGCAGCTGTCCAGCACGGCCTTGTGCTCGGTCTGCTGGGTGATGATGTGGTTGCCCTTCTCGCGATACATTTCGGCGACACCCTTGATGGCAAGGTTGTCGCTCTCGGTTGCGCCGGAGGTGAAGACGATCTCCTTCGCGGTCGCGCCGATCAGCTTGGCGATGCAGCCGCGCGCTTCTTCGACGGCCTGCTCGGCTACCCAGCCGTATTCGTGATTGCGGCTGGCAGCGTTGCCATAGGTCTCGCTGAAGAAGGGAAGCATCGCCTCCAGGACGCGCGGATCGCAGCGGGTCGTGGCGTGGTTGTCCATGTAGATGGGCAGCTTCAGATTCGTTTCCGTGTTGGCACTCACTTCGAACTTCTCCTGACGGCGCAGGCCATCGTCATCCGATAAGGCGCACTCTGATTTTACGCCGTGTGCAGTGCGAGGGAAGCAGCCATGAAGGTTCGGTGGTGACGCTTTTGTGGGAGTTGAGTGCGGGCTGTCAAAGGTTCGCTGGGGCACAGATGAGTTCCGAGCCGGTCGAGTGCCAGTCTGAGTTCTTGGGCAGCGATCTACCGCAGAGCGTCCTCAACCTCGCTCAACCAATCGGGACGCTTCAGAAGTTCGCGGGGCTTAGGTCCGTCCGCGGCTCCGACGATGCCGTCGCGCTCCATCAGATCGATGAGATGTGCTGCGCGGCCGTAGCCAATTCTTAGCCGTCGCTGCAGCAGGGAAGTCGAGGCCTTGCCGTATTCCAGCACGATGCGCACGGCATCCTGGAAGAGCTCGTCGTTGTCGTCTCCGGCGGCACCGCTTCCGCCTGCACCACCCGGCTCGCCTTCCTCGCGCGGAGCCTCCAGGAAGTTCTGCTGATAATTCGCCGTGCCCTGCGAGCGCCAGAACTCGACCACCGCCGCAATTTCTTTCTCGGTGACGAATGGCGCATGCACGCGATGCACGCGCGCCGATCCGTTCGGCAGATACAACATGTCGCCGCGTCCCAGCAGCGCTTCGGCGCCGTTGGCATCGAGAATGGTGCGTGAGTCAATCTTGGTCGCCACGCGGAACGACATGCGGGCAGGAAAGTTCGCCTTGATCAATCCGGTGATGACATCGACCGACGGCCGCTGCGTGGCCAGCACCAGGTGGATGCCGACTGCGCGGGCCATCTGCGCCAAGCGAGTGATCGAGGCCTCCACGTTCTGCCCGTCGAGCATCATCAGGTCGGCCAACTCATCGATGATGATGACCATGTAGGGCAGCGGCCGCGCGTCGCTGTCGTCTTCAAACAAACTTGCCGATGCGCCATCGAACAGCTTGTTGTACTGGTCGATGTTGCGCACGCCCTTCTCCGCCAGCACTTTCAGCCGGCGCTCCATCTCGCGCACCGCGTTGCGCAAAGCGTTCGACGCCAGCTTGGGCTCGGTGATGATGGGCGTGTGCAGGTGCGGAATGCCTTCGTAATTGCCCAGCTCCAAGCGCTTGGGATCGACCAGGATCAGCCGCACTTCCTCCGGCGTCGCCTTATAGAGCAGCGACATGATGAACGCGTTGATGGCGACGCTCTTGCCCGATCCGGTCGAGCCGGCGATGAGCAGGTGCGGCATCGAATTCAGGTCGGCGGTGACGATCCGGCCGTTAATATCTTTGCCCAGCGCCAAGGTCAGCTTCGACTTCGATCCCAGGAACTCCTGCGCCTCCACGACCTCACGCAGCCAGATGGTTTCGCGCTCATGGTTCGGCACCTGAATGCCGACCGTCGACTTTCCGGCCATGCGCTCGATGAGGATGCTCTCGGCGCGCAAGGCCAGGCAGAGATCGTCGCACAGGCCGGTGACGCGGCTGTACTTGATGCCGGCTTCGGGCTTGAACTCGAAGGTCGTCACCACCGGGCCGGGATTGATCTGCACTACCGAGCCGCGCACGTCGAACTCGCCACACTTTTCGCCAAGCACCTGCGCCAGGTTCTTGAGCTCTTCTTCATTGATGGCACTGTGTTCGTCGGCGCGGCGAAGCAGGGCCGTCGACGGAAGCTTGAAGCTGCCGGCCAGCCGAGGCATGGTGGTCTTGCCGTGTTGCGTAGCGTCGGCACGGGTGGTGACGGCGATCGCGTCGTCCGATTCCGGCTCGGGCACCAACGGCAGCGGGGGAGGCGCCGGTTGCTGTTCGTTCACATCGGAGTCGAAGGTGCGGTCGATGCCGCTGCGTCCATGCGAACCCTGCGGCAACGGCGCGGGCGCGACTGGCATGGCAGCCTGAGCGACTGCCTGCGGCGCGGGAAACTGTTCTGCGGGAGCGGGAGCCCGCTTCGGCACGAGTTGTGCCGTGACTACCGGCTTCGCGGCGGCAGCGCGTTTCTTCTCCAACTCTTTCGCGGCTTTCTTGCGGGCGCGTTCGGCGCGCCAATCGGCGAAGCGGTCGAGCGAAGCGTAAACAAATCCGAATCGCGTCTGCGACCACAGCCGCATCGCGCCGAAGGAAAACGCTGTCGAGAGATACAGGCCCACGGCGATCACCGCCAGGCAGACGAGGTAGGCTCCGACGATGTTCAGATAGTGAATGAGAAAGTCGGCGACGATTCTGCCGAGCAAACCTTCTGACGGGATCACGCCCTTCCACTTCACCTGCGCAGGCAGCAGTCCGATCAGTCCGGCGATGAAGGCTAGCAGCGCGCTCCCGCCCAGGACTTTTGCCCAGGGCGAGGCGATAGCGCGCGAGCGGAACCAGTGCACCGAATACATTGCCAGAAATGCGGGCAGCAGAAAGGCCGAGACGCCGAACAGTTGGAGGATGACATCGGAGATGAAGGCGCCGACCACACCGATCCAGTTATGCGCCGGACGGCCGGGCAGGGGATTGGCGGCGGTGTTCAGCGACGGATCGAGCGGCGAGTACGATACCAGCGCGAGGAGCAGGAGGATCGCGAAGACAAAAATCAGGAAACCGATCAGCTCATTGAGCCGCCGGTTGGTCGTCGGAGTAAACGGACGCGCAAGGTTCATTTGAGCGTTCGATCGTTTTGAGGAAGAGCGCTGTTTGCCGGGACTCATGCCAATTGTGGCCTTCGCCGGCAGACACCCATTTCGGTCGCGCCATCACACGATGCGCGTCTCCCAAAAACCGACCGCTGCGGGTTAGCCACCGGGCGCCGCCAAGGGGCCGGGTGGGCTGCACATACGCCAGAGCCAGAGTGATTATCCCAAAAAGATTAGGGTGAGGGCCGTAGAAATCGGGGCCGAGACGTTGGCGAAGTAGTGTCCCCCGGGAAGCTGTGAGCCGTCAGCCATCAGCTAAGGCTTTGTGTTGGAGCGTCAATTCACTCATGCTAATTAGTCGCCCCTTTCTATGAACTGTCATCCCACGCGCAGCCTGCTCTCTTGAACTATCATCCCGAGCGCAGCCTGCTCTCTTGAACTATCATCCCGAGCGCAGCCTCCTTCATGAATTGTCACCCGAGCGCAGCCTCCTTCGTGAAATTGTCATCCCGAGCGCAGCCGAGGGATCTGCGGTTTGCCCGCGGCGGTAGGGACACTTCCAACGCGACGAACCGCAGATCCCTCCACTCCGGCGGGCAAAGGCAGCCCGCCTCCGGTCGGGTGACAATACAACCTCCCCTTCATGAATTGTCACCCGAGCGTAGCCTCACTTAGAAAGCTGTCATCGCGAGCGTACCCTCTCTTGAAATTGTCATCCCGAGCGTAGTCGAGGGATCTGCGGTTTGCCCGCGGCGGAAAGTAATGACCAACGCGACGAACCGCAGGTCCCTCCGCTCCGGCGGGCAAAGGCAGCCCGCCTCCGGTCGGGATGACAATACAACCTCCCCTTGATGAATTGTCACCGCGAGCGCAGCCTCACTTAGAAAACTGTCACCGCGAGCGTAGCCCCCGGGAATTGTCATCCGAGCGCGGCCTCCCCCTCTTGAAATTGTCATCCCGAGCGTAGTCGAGGGATCTGCGGTTTGCCCGCGGCGGAAAGTAATGACCCGCGCGACGAACCGCAGGTCCCTCCGCTCCGGCGGGCAAAGGCAGCCCGCCTCCGGTCGGGATGACAATACAACCTCCCCTTCATGAATTGTCACCCGAGCGTAGCCTCACTTAGAAAACTGTCACCGCGAGCGTCGCCCCCTTAGAAAACTGTCATCGCGAGCGTACCCCCTTCGTGAAATTGTCATCCCGAGCGCAGCCGAGGGATCTGCGGTTTGCCCGCGGCGGTAGGGACACTTCCAACGTGACGAACCGCAGGTCCCTCCGCTCCGGCGGGCAAAGGCAGCCCGCCTCCGGTCGGGATGACAATACAACCTCCCCTTCATGAATTGTCACCCGAGCGTAGCCTCACTTAGAAAACTGTCACCGCGAGCGTAGCCCCCGGGAATTGTCATCCGAGCGCGGCCTCCCCCTCGTGAAATTGTCATCCCGAGCGCAGCCGAGGGATCTGCGGTTTGCCCGCGGCGGTAGGGACACTTCCAACGCGACGAACCGCAGATCCCTCCACTCCGGCGGGCAAAGGCAGCCCGCCTCCGGTCGGGATGACAATTTCATGAGAGGGCGATGTCGGGATAACAATTTGTAAAGGGCCCGACGGAGTCACGTTGGGTCTCGGCCCGCGGCCCGCCTATAATCGGGGGTTAATCCACGCACGACGAGAGGCACAAGCTTGGCCTACTACGACCTGAGGGAATGGATCTCTGCGCTGGACAAGGCCGGAGAGCTGATACGCGTCAAGGCGGAGGCCGATCCCATCCTGGAGATCGCCGAGATCACCGACCGCGTTTCCAAGTGGGGGCCGCGCGGCTCGCACGGACCGGGCGGGCCGGCGCTGCTCTTCGAAAACGTGAAGGGCCATCGCGGCGCCAAGCTGCTGATCAACCAGTTCGGCTCCGAGTACCGCATGCGCATGGCGCTGGGCGTCGACGAACTCGATGACGTTGCCGACCGCATCCGCATGTTCATGGACGTGAAGTCGCCGCAGGGGCTGCTCGACAAAATCAAGATGCTGCCTATGCTGGCCGAGATGGGCAAGTTCTTTCCCAAGGAAGTCTCGTCGGGCCCGTGCAAGGACGTCATCCTCCACGACAATTTTTCGCTGCTCGACTTTCCGGTGCTGCAATGCTGGCCGCTCGACGGCGGCCGCTTCATCACCTTGCCGTCGGTCATCACCAAAGACCCCAAGACCGGCAAGCGCAACGTGGGCACCTATCGCCTGCAGGTTTATGACGAGCGAACGACGGGAATGCATTGGCAGCGCCAGAAGCACGGCGCCGAACATTATCGCGAACTCATGCGGCGGGCCGCCGCCAGCGGGGAAGCCAATCCCGTCAGCGCCGGCCTCGATATGATGGCGCGCTCGGGTGGCGGTTCGCGCGTTGCGGAAGGCAAGCAGGTCGGCGGCAGGATGGAAGTAGCCGTCGCCATCGGCACCGAGCCCGCGGTGATGTTCTCGTCCATCGTGCCCGCGCCTCCAGATATCGAGGAGTACCTCATCGCCGGCTTCCTTCGGCAAAAGCCGCTGGAGTTGGTGAAATGCGAGACCGTCGACCTGGAAGTTCCGGCGACGTCGGAGATCGTGCTCGAAGGCTACGTCGGGCTCGACGAACTGCGCATGGAAGGTCCCTTCGGCGATCACACCGGCTTCTACACGCCAGAGGATCTGTATCCCGTCTTCCACGTTACCTGCGTCACGCACCGCAAGAACCCGATCTACTCGACAACCATAGTGGGCAAGCCGCCGATGGAAGACGCGTACATGGGCAAAGCCGTGGAGCGCATCTTCCTGCCGCTGATGAAGCTGACCATCCCCGAAATCGTCGACGTGAACCTGCCGATCGAAGGCGTCTTCCACAACCTGATGATCGTGTCGATCAAAAAGTCGTACCCCGGCCAGGCGCGCAAGGTGATGAGCAGCATCTGGGGCATGGGCCAGGCGATGTCGACCAAGTGCATTCTGGTGGTCGATGAAGACGTCGACGTGCACGACATTGGCGACGTCACGCTGAAGGTGTTGAACAACATCGATCCGGAGCGCGACATCCAGTTCACGCTGGGCCCGGTGGATTCGCTCGATCATGCCTCGCGCCTGCCGGACTATGGTTCAAAGATGGGCGTAGATGCCACGCGCAAGTGGCCGACGGAGGGCTTCACTAGACCGTGGCCGGATGAGATTCGCATGGACGAGAAGACCAAGGCGCGAGTGACGAAGCGGTGGAAGGAGTTTGGGCTGGAGTAGAGCGGTTGTCGGTTGTCAAAACACCCACTCAAGCAAAGGCCGCTTGAGTGGGGCACCCGGGGTCTCGTGGTGAGGGTCGATAACGCCGTGACAAAAGTCAAAACACCCACTCAAGCAAAGGCAGCTTGAGTGGGGCACCCGGCTCCCCAATTGAATAGCTGACAGTCTCATACCCATATTTTCTGCATCCGAATAGATGTATATACATCTTATTTCCCATGAAGACGACGGCTATGCCCGAACTCCCTTGCCTGTGTGCCAACCTTCGGCGGGCGGCGCGGGCGCTCACCCAGATTTATGAGGAGGCGCTCCGGCCGGTGGGATTGCGAGGCCCGCAATTCACCATCCTGCAAACCCTTTCGCTCGCGGGCGAAATCACGCAGGGGCGGATGGCCCAGATCCTTGCCATGGACAGCACGACCCTGACGCGCACCCTGGCCATCATGGAACGGCAGGGATGGATTGCAAGGCGCGAGGGTGAGGACCGGCGGGAGTGGCGGATTCAGTTGTCGAAGGCGGGGAAAAGCAAGTTCGAACGCGCGTTGCCCCACTGGGAGAAGGCCCAGGCGCTACTCAGGGAGAAGCTGGGAGAACCCGGCTGGAACGATGCCATGAAATTCACCAACGATATAACCAGGGCGATCGGAGCCCAAAGGAGTTGAAGATGTTCTACACAGCGTTATTCGGAATCACCATCGCATTCAGTTTTGTTGTGTGGGGCTTGGCTGCGCGGCAGTATTTCTGGCCGGCGCTCCGTGGCCGCAGCCGGGCAGACGCGGTCAGGCCGATCCTGTTCCTGCATGCCTTCCGGTTTATGGGGCTCACATTCCTGATACCGGGAGTGGTCGCGCCTGACTTGGCGGCGTCGTTCACGCGGCCGGTCGCTTACGGCGATCTGGCGACGGCGATCCTGGCTTTGCTGGCCTTAGCAGCGCTGAACAGCAAGTTGTCGACCGCGACCATCTGGCTGTTCAATATCGTCGGCGCCGTGGACCTGCTGAATGCCTATTACCAGGGAAACCGCATCTCGCTGGTGCCCGGTCAGCTTGGAGCGACGTATGTGATTCCGACGCTGGTGGTGCCACTTCTGCTGGTGACGCACGCTCTGGTGTTCCGCATCATGCTGCAGACGCAGACTCGAGCTATTCCACGAGGGCTGTATCACGCGGCATGAGCTGTGGCTCATAGCCGGGCCCAAGGTCTCGCGCTGTTTGAGACCTGGGAGGAGTGCGAAACGGATCGAACCTCGGGTGCCCCAGATAACGAGCCTCTCGTTGTGTGGGAGGAAGGATCTTGTGCGAACATCCTTCTCCGACTCATTCGAACATCGCGAATGAGCAGGGCGCCCGTTAGCTCGTACCAGTCGGAGACGGAGGCGCGCGCCACCCCGACCCGCAACACGCTGAGCGTGGACGCCCCATGCGACCACCTGCCGCGATACAATGCCGGGCATCCATGATGAGACCGTCTTCGATCCGCGCCTCGATCGTATTAGTTTCGCTGGCGACATTGGTGTTGGTCCTTCCGGGCTGCAGCCGCGTGTCGTGCAGCGACCACCTGGGACAAAGCGCCGTCTCGCCGGACGGGCGGTTTGTCGCCACCGTGATACAGAGTGAATGCCTCAGCCGGGAGCACGCCACCGTCGTTGAGTTGCGGCGTAACCGACTCCTGCTCAAAGACCCGCGCGTGGTGTTTCTGATTGGAGGATTCCGGAACATCAGCGTCGCCTGGGAGAGCAAAAGCCAGCTGGCGATCACGGCTCCGACCTGCGAGTCCAAGAAGATTGTGTTGCGAAACTGGAAGAACGACGTCACGGCGCATTGCGAAGTTGCAGCGACTGCCGGTGTCAGTCGGTAGAGTTCGGCGCTTGCCCACACTAGCCGGTTTTCGCCGTGTGAAGGAAGAGACTTGACCAGGTATCTTCTGTCGCCTGTTGTGTCACAATGTTCCGGCGATCTCATGCCAGCGAAACGTTCGCGCCTGCATAGAACGGCTCTTCTCCTCTTCGGCGGTTGCGTCCTGTGCGCCGTCGGCTGGTCCGCACTTGCTACGCTGGTCCGGGCTCAATCGGCCGCCGCCAATGCCCAGCCGGCTTCGACCGAGATGGATGCGATCCTGTTTGTCCAGTCCTTAGCGATGAAGAATGGTCACGACGCGATCGATCTTGTCTGGGTTCCGCAGCCCATCCAGCGACTCTGCCTCGGCAAAACCGCGCAGCAGTGTGCCAGCATCGACTATTGCATTCGCACCACGAATCGTGACGTCAGCATGTGCCGGAACCTTGGCATTCCACTCTCGCGACTACCGTCGTATCCGCACGACATGGTCCCGCGCCGCCAGTTGAGCGTGGTCCTCATGCGTCTCACGCCCGACTATTTCCCGAACCCGCAGGACTTCTTTCACCGCGCGCCGAAAGCTTCGCTCGAGCACCTTTCGCTCAGTGCCCGCGTCAAGGCGCGTGTCCGCTTCACCCGAAAGCCGGACGACGATGATTTCGATGTGCTCGAGATACTGGCGGTCGCGCCATTTTGAGCAGGACATGGTCTTCACGATAATCCCGGGGCACCCGGCTTACGATCGTACGGCCAAGGAAGAGAGATTATGAGAATCGTCGTTCTGATGCTGCTTTTCTCTCTGGCTACATGTCAGGCGCAAATGGAGCCCGATCCCAAGGCCGACTCTACCGTCCAGAATCCTGCTTACAAAACCTCGCATCCCAAGCTGGCCATCGATCAGGCTCACGGCAACATTCATACCAAGGACGAACTCTTCCGACCCTTCGCGGAGCTGGCGGCGAACGACGGTTATCAAGTAGTCGCCAATACCAGTGTATTCACGAAGGACAGCCTCAAAGGCATCGACATGCTGGTGATTTCCAACCCGCTGGGGAATCTGTCGAACGACAACAACAATTCCACTCCGGCATTCACCGCGGCAGAGTGCGACGCCGTGTACGACTGGGTCCAGCACGGCGGCATGCTGTTTCTCATCGCCGATCACGCACCCATTGGGGACGCGGCGCAGCCTCTGGCCCAGCGCTTTGGCACGACCCTTGGCAACAATGTCGTCTTCGATACCAATCCCGACAACTTCACCGATGACCATCCGACCGTCCTGGTCTTTTCCGACCGCAACCATCTCCTCGGACAATCTCCAATCATGCAGGGGCGGAACGAAGCTGAGCGGATTCACCGCCTGGTGGCATTCACCGGCGAATCGGTTTCAATTCCCAAGGCCGCGACTGCGCTCTTGATTCTGTCGCCGACGGCGGGAGTCGTTTTCGAGGGCAAGGACGTAGAACCGATGTTTGACAAAGATGCCTCCAAAGCAAAGGCCGCCCGTGAAGCCGCGCTCAGGAAGTCACCTGCCGGAGCACAATCCATGGCGGTGGCCTTTCCTTCAGGCAAGGGCCGCGTCGTCATCAGCGGAGAGGCGGGAATGATGACGGCCCAAATTTTCGAGGAAAAACAGAAAGACGGAAGCATGAAAGTCGTCGGAGCCATGGGTTGGGAGGTCGCCGGAAACGACGATCGCCAGTATGTGTTGAACATTCTGCACTGGCTTTCGGGGGCGCTGCCGTGACCACGCTTGAAACTTAATAGAAATCCATTTTCAGATTAGTTCCGGGTGCCGGTTGCCGCGGCTCTCGCGTTTCTCGAGACCTGGGGTTTTTCGCTTGAGCAGTCGTACATCAGTGCACGGCAATTCACCACCATCCGGCGTTACTTTGGTCACCACGCACTTCTTACATGTCAAGCTGAGAAACGCAACAGTTTTTGTCTAACCACCGCATTCCACGGCAAATAGAAACTCCCCAAATTGTGCCGAAAAGGGTGCTCAATTTGCTATGCTGGAAGCAGCTTCGAAGTTGAACACCACCCAGCTCTAACAGCTGGGTTTCGTGTTTCTGGAGGCAGGATGAAGAACCCGGCGCTGATTGTCATCGACCTGCTGAATGATTTTCTCGACGAGTGGCCTGCTGCGTCGAGAAGGCGTTTGCTCGTCCCCACGCGGCAACTGGTCGAGATGATGCGGGCGCACAAGCTGCCGGTGATCTGGGTGCGCCAGGAGTTTGAGCCCGACCTGAGCGACGCCTTTCCGGAGATGCGGGAGAAAGGAATTCGCGTCACCATCCGGGGCTCGCCCGGCGCGCAGATCGTCAGTGAGCTACAGCCTGATGCCCAAGAGTCGGTGATTATCAAGAAGCGCTACAGTGCGTTCTTCCGGACGACGCTGGACGAACTGCTGGCAACGTTGCAAGTGGACGCGCTGATTCTAGCCGGGATCAACACCCACGCGTGTATTCGCATGGCTGCCATCGATGCCTACCAGCGTGACTGGCACGTCGTCCTCGCCGCCGACTGCATCGGCTCCTACGATCAGGAGCACCACGAAGTGTCTCTCCGCTACATGCGAGGCAAGATCGCCGAGGTGATGACTAACGCCGAGATCGCCGCCACGTTGACGAAGTGACAGCAACAGAGGCCGCCACCGTGCAGCGCCGGGTTCAAGCTGATCGCAGCCAGAATCAGGCCGTCCGCGCTAATGCCCCTCGACGGCGTCGTCTCCATCGGCGCACGACGACGATCACGGCGACGATGATTGCGATCGTAATTGCCAGGACGATGGCTACCCCCAGCTTCAGGAGCCGCATCGAGTTCATCATGGTGAAATTCCCGCTGCTGGTATACAGGCCGTTGAAGTGTTCGACGGCTGCGGGTAGCGCGAGCACGTCGTCCTTGGTCAGCGGCAGGACCCGTTCGTTCGGGTGATATTGCGATTGCCAGGGCAGGGTTTTGCCGGAGGAATCGAGCTCGATGTGGCCGCCCAGGACATAGCGGACCGGGCGCTGGCGAACGAAGTCGGCGACGCGTCGCGCGCTGGCGAGGTCGGCGTCGGTGTCGTCGATCAGAAGCCGCCCCGGCATGAGAAAGTCGCCGGAGAACAGCAATCCCGTGTTGTTGTCGTAGTAGACGACGTCGGTGGTGCTGTGGCCTGGCGCCGGAACGACGTCAACGATTCTCCCGCCCAAATCGATCTGGGCATGACCGTTCGGCCAGTCCGAGAAAGCGAAATACTTTCGCACGCTGTCGAGGTCGTAGCCAACGACATGAACATGGGGCAGATTGGCGAACTGGACGTCACCGGCCCGATGATCGAGGTGGCGATGGCTGTGCACTACCAGCAACGGCAGCTTGCCATCACCTTTCGACGGCAATAACCGCATAATCGTCTCGGCCAGCGGCATGGCTTTGGCATCGGCGACGTCGCCGGTGTCGATGAGCAGCGCTTTGTCGGAGCCGATCAGCAGGTACAGGAACGGCGCTTCAAAGGTCGAGCAGAGATTTTCGCGAAGCAGGAAGGTCGTCGAGTCATAGGCGTGTACCTCCAGCGGAGGCTGAGGACGCGCCTTGCAGTCGTCGGCTCCCTCGTTCCAATGCAAGCTCGTCAGATCGGCTGGAGCTTGAGCGAGCGCGGACAACGCCAACGCGAACGTGGCCACTGCCACACACAGAAATCGTCGCATGGAAGTTATATTAAACGCGTGAGGGGCGGCGCAGCTCGGACGATTTCGGACTTGGAGTCCAGTTGCCGCCACGTTCGCCTGTGTGGCAAAGTCTTGGCATTATGATTTCACGACCTGACAGCTCTGAGTACGCCGAGTTCTACAAGAACTACATTGCGCGCGTTCCAGATGGGAACGTGCTGGATTTTCTGGCCAAGCAGCCGGGTGACTATCGCCAGCTGCTGGTGGGGGTTTCGGAGGAGGCGGCTGCTGCCGAGCCCGCGCCTGGCAAGTGGAGCATCAAGGAGGTGCTGGGTCACATCTGCGACGCCGAGCGGGTGATGAGTTATCGCGCGCTGCGCTTTGGACGCGGTGATCAGAAAGAGCTGCAAGGTTTCGAACAGGATGACTACGTGCGCACGGCGAATTCGAATTCGCGAAGCCTGGAAGATTTGCTGGACGAATTCGAGAGCGTGCGCAAGGCGACGGTCGCGTTGTTTGGATCGTTGCCGCCCGGGGCTGAGATGCGGAGAGGCGTTGCGAATGGGAATCCGGTGACGGTTCGGGCTCTGGCGTACATTGCCGGCGGTCATGCGCAGCATCATTACGACGGGCTGAAAGGGTCTATGAAGAAATAGTTTTGCCGGTGCGATGGAATAGCGAGTCCACGCTTAAGGACTGTGAGGAAGCTACCATCATCGCTCCCTTGGTGAGGTGTCATCGCGACCGGACGCGGCGTTCTTTTGGCCGCTGGAGTGGAGGGATCTGCTGCATGTCCGCAGCGGGAAGATCCTTCCGGCGTGCGGAACAGCAGGTCCTTCGACCGCGCATCCGCCGACCCGCAAAGATGCGGGTCGAAAGGCGAGGCGAATGCTTCGCCCAGGATGACAGCTTCAGACGGGCGTGGTCTCATCGCTAACGTCACGCCGGGTTGGCGGGCCAGGCGCGACCCCGTCGCGGATTGGTTATACTGGAACGGATATGGGAATCGTGAAGAACATAGCCGCGATCGCCAAGGGCATGAGCATTACCTTCATGGAAATGTTCAAGCCGACGACTGTGGAGAACTATCCCGATGGGCCGGGGCCGACCCGGGGCGCGATGTTCCAGGACCGCTTCCGCGGCATGCACGTTCTGCAGCGCGATGAGAACGGCCTGGAGAAATGTGTCGCCTGCTTCCTGTGCGCGGCGGCCTGCCCGTCGAATTGCATCTACATCGAAGCCGCCGAGAACACGGCGGAGAATCGCGTAAGCGGCGCCGAGCGCTACGCCAAGGTCTACAACATCGATTACAACCGCTGCATCTTCTGCGGCTATTGTGTGGAAGCCTGTCCGACGGATGCCATCACGCACGGTCACGGTTTCGAGCTGGCGACCTATAACGCGAGCAACCTGATCTATCGCAAGGAGCAGCTGCTCTCGGGAACGCCCGCGCATATTGGAGCGAACGCCGTCTTCAACAACGGTGACAACTACCGCCTGGCGCCCAAGAAATAGCAACGGTTCGCTCTGTCTTCGAAATTGTCATCCCGACCGAGGGCTTCAGCTCGCGCGGAGGGATGTGCGGTTGACTCTGCAGCGGAAGGATCTCCGCTTCGGACAAACCGCAGATTCCCGGGCTTTGCCAAGGGATGACAAAGCCACAATGACGGTCAAGAGAAATCCGAGGTTAGGCGTTCTCTATCTGCTCCAGAATTCCGTGCAGCGGGATGCGTATCCATGCCGGCCGCTGCTCCAACTCATATTCCAGTTCGATTAGCGCCCGCTCGATCATGTACGCGCCGAGCAGGGTTTTGATCTCATCGGCCTGTTGCGGCAGGAACGACGCGTTTCCGCTGCAGCGGAAGTATTCCTTCAGGAAGACAGCGCTCACCCACTGGTACCAGACGCGAGCCCACTTTTCCAGTTGCGGATGGGCCTCGCGGCTGGGAACGATTCCCGGGACATCACCGAACAGCGCGGCATGGGAGACGTAGTGGAATGAACGCAGCATGGTCGCCACGTCGCGGAGCGCCGAGCGCTTGATGCGGCGCTCGCTGAGCGGACGGCCAGGATCGCCCTCGAAGTTCGTGATGACCCAGTCGCTGCCGGTGAACAAGAGGTTGGAGAGATGGTAGTCCCCATGATTGCGAATGCGTGTTCCTGACATGCGCTTGTCGCGCAGCGTCAGCAGTTGCGCACGCAGTTCGTTTTCGTGGCTCAGTACCTCCGTCACCTCGCTCTGTCCTTCCGGCGGCAAAAGGCGCGAGCGCACCCGCAGCAGCTCAAAGGTCCGATTCAACTGCCCGAGCATTCCGTGATAGACGCTTTGCCGGTAAAACGTGGTGAAAGGCTCGGGCGCAAAATCGGCGATGTCCGAACGGCTGCTAAGGGCGGCGTGCATCTCCGAGGTGCGGCGGGCCAGGGTGCGAATACTGTCGAGATAATTGCCCAGAAGTTCGCCGACGATAGGCGGTGCGGGATCGGCTGGCGCCCACATGTTTGGCGGCGCCAGGTCGCGAACTCGCGGGTCTTCCTGAGCGATGGCCAGCGTGTGTTCGAAGAACAGGCTGAGCTGGTCGACGGTATAGTGCCAGCCCACGTTGGCGTTCGGCACTGCACTGCTGAGTGTCCCGACACAGGTTTGCACCGTGGTGTCCTCAAGATAACGGTGATAATCGATGGACCCCAGGGCCGACGGGAGAGACCTGAAGGTCGTGTGCTCGCACAGAAATTCCGGCACCTCGCGTCCCGGATTGATGCCTTCCTCCATCTTGCGATAGAGCTTCAAAACGAAGTCCACGCCGTAGTTGATGATGGTGAAGCACTGATCCGTCTGCTGCGGGGTGGGCTCCAGGTTCGATTTGACCGCAGCCCAGGCCTTGCGGAACTCGCGTGTGTGCGAGCCTACCAGCTCGCCGGAATCGCCGCGAATACGCCGCCGCCGCACGATTGCCCGCAACAGAGAGTCGCCGAAGTGGCGATCAAAGGTGGCGGCGTAAAGGATTGCCGTAGTTTCCGGCCCGGGGCCGTCCAGCCGGGCCAGGACGACATCAGGATGATCGTGCAGGATGGCCTCGGACTGGTCACCGGTCGCAACCGATATGGGTACAACGTAGATCTCCGGCTCGCCGTCGCCATAGTGAATGCTTAAAAACAGGAGATGCGCAGTGGTTTCCGGCAAGTCCAGCACCCGGTGCAGTTCGAGCCCGGTGATGTAGCGTTGCTTACCCAGGAACCACGGGCGGGCGCGCAACATTCCAGGAATGACGTGTTGGAGCTTTTGCAGAGTCTCGTCCGAGAAGACGCTCTCTGCAGTCTCTACCTTGAGGACCGGCAGCTCCTTCGGCGTGCCGCTGACGTTGAGCGACTCCTGCATTGCCTCTCGCGGCTGCAGATGAAACCAGTAGAAGGCATGAGGTCCCAGGGATAGCAAGTACGGGTTTTCCGCAATGGTGGGGAACTTCGCCCTTCCGAAAACCTCAACCGGCACGAACCCCTGCAGCGCGGCCAACTCCAATTCAACGCATTGCGCGAAACGCGAAAGGTTGGCGACGACCAGCAGCTTCTCGTCTTCAAATTGCCGGATGAAGGCCAGCACCTTGCGATTGCTGGGATACAGAAACTCGAGCGTGCCGCGTCCGAAGGCCTTAAATTGCTTGCGCTGCTGGATCAGGCGCTTGGTGAACCATAGCAGCGAATGCGAATTGTTCTGCTGCGCCTCAACATTGATGGTCTCGTAATGATATTCGGGATCGATGTTGACCGGCAGATATAAGCGTTGCGGGTTAGCGCGCGAGAAACCGGCATTGCGGTCCGAGCTCCACTGCATGGGCGTGCGCACACCGTTCCGATCGCCGAGAAATATGTTGTCGCCCATTCCGATCTCGTCGCCGTAGTAGAGCACCGGGGTGCCCGGCAGCGAGAAGAGGAGCGCGTTCATCAGCTCAATACGTGGCCGGTCGTTCTCGAGCAGCGGAGCGAGACGGCGGCGAATACCGAGATTGATGCGCATCGAGCGGTCGCGCGCGTAGGTGCGATACATGTAGTCGCGCTCTTCGTCGGTGACCATCTCCAGCGTGAGCTCGTCGTGGTTGCGCAGAAACATCGCCCACTGGCAAGTGTCGGGAATGGCGGGCGTCAGCTTGAGGATGTCGGTGATGGGATAGCGGTCTTCCATGCGCAGGCCCATGAAGAGCCGCGGCATCACAGGGAAATGGAAGGCCATGTGGCACTCGTCGCCCTCACCGAAGTAAGCGACAGCATCCTCCGGCCATTGATTCGCTTCGGCCAGCAACATGCGATCGTGGAACTTCTCGTCCACGTGCTTGCGCAGGTCTTTCAACGCCTGGTGCGTTTCGACCAGGTTCTCGCAGTTGGTGCCTTCGCGCTCGAAGAGATACGGCACAGCGTCGAGTCGCAGGCCGTCGACGCCGAGGTCGAACCAGAAATCCATGGCGGAGAACATGGCGTCGCGGACCTCGGGATTGTCCCAGTTCAAGTCAGGCTGGTGCGAGTAGAAACGATGCCAGTAGTACGCCTTCGCAATCGGATCCCAAGTCCAGTTGGAAGCTTCAAAATCCTTGAAGATGATGCGGGCGTCGCGATACTTGTCCGGCGTATCGCTCCATACGTAGAAATTGCGCCAGCGACTGCCCGGAGCAGCTCGTCGCGAGCGTTGAAACCAGACATGCTGATCGGAGGTGTGGTTCAGCACCAGCTCGGTGATGACGCGCAGACCGCGCCGGTGCGCCTCCCGCAGAAAACGCTGGAAGTCCTTCAGCGTACCGTAGGAGGGATGAACGTCGGTGTAATTGGAGATGTCGTAGCCGTCGTCGCGCAGCGGCGAAGGGCAGAAGGGTAGAAGCCAAACCGCGGTTACGCCAAGGTCCTCCAGGTAATCGAGCTTTTGGGTGAGGCCGCCAAAATCTCCGATGCCGTCGGTAACGCTGTCGAAGAAGGCGCGCACGTGCACTTCATAAATGATGGCGTCTTTGTACCAGGTGACACTGGGCGAAAGATTCATGATCTCCTGCTGACCGAATAACCATCCTAGGGCTGCGTGTGGAACTGTTCAACTCTGGTTGGATGAGGGATTTGTTGCAGGGGCTGCCGAAAGAGTTCCAGATGTCGTTTCTCGCGTGTGCCGGTGCCGAACGAGGGGCTGCGCGGGAGATTTGTCGCAAAACCCTAAAAACTTTTCCCCATCGCTTGACGCCGGGCACTGTTGCATTAATATACATCAATCTGTATAATTATTCAGTGTCCAAACTGTCGCGCCACGCGTCGATCCGGGAGTTGCTTTCCGAGAGGGAACTCGGCAGTCAGGATGAACTCAGGCGGGCGCTGTTCCGAAGAGGGCACCGGGTAACTCAGGCGACGTTGTCGCGCGATATTCACGAACTCGGACTGGTGAAGACCTCCGAGGGTTACAAATTGCCGCAGGGGGAAGAAGCCGAACTGTCTCTTCCATCGATCGAACGTCTTATTGAAACGTTCGTGTACGACGTGGCGACGGCGCAAAACTTGGTGGTCATTAAAACCAGTGCCGGGAGCGCCCAGCCGGTATCGGCCGCAATCGACGCCGAGGAATGGGACGAGGTAGTGGGCACCATAGGCGGCGACGACACGATCCTGGCGATTGCGCCGGACGCGAAGTCGGCCGAAAAATTGGCGCAACGGCTGCGCAAATATTTCTCATAAATGACAAACGGCACGCTCCAACCCGCGGTCTTCGGCGCCACCGGCTACTCCGGCTTCGAACTCGTGCGCCTGCTCGCTCGGCACGAGGGAACGAAAAAGCCGATGCTGGTGCGCCGCAACGGCGAAAGCGGCGGGGTGGCCGATCTCAGCGAAGCCTATCCGCAACTTGCCGGCAACGGCGGGTTTCCCTTCGAGAGTTTCTCGTGGCAGCGGATGAAGGGCGCCGGCGTGGACGTAATCTTTTTTGCCACGCCACATGAGTTCTCGCGGGAACTGGTGCCTGAGGCCATCGAGCAGGGCTTCCGCGTGATCGATCTGAGCGGCGCCTGGCGGCTGAAGCAGGCCGACAACCGCAAAGTTTACGGCTTCAGAGACGAAGAGAAAGAGGCCGCATTGGACCAGACCGCTGTGTATGGTCTGCCGGAGCTGCACGCTGAACAAATCAAGATCGCGGCGTTGCTGGCGAATCCCGGCTGTTATTCGACATCAATCATCCTGGCGCTCACGCCGTGGATTCGCGCCGGCTACATTGACGTCGATCACGGCATCATCTGCGATTCGAAGTCGGGCGTATCGGGAGCAGGGAAGACGCCGTCATCGACGACACACTTTGTCGAGGTTGATGACAATCTTTCCGCCTATAGCGTTTTTGGACACCGGCACTCGGGGGAGGTGCTGGAGCAGCTCGGGATCGACAGCGGATCGCTGCAGTTCACGCCGCATCTGCTGCCGATTCCGAGAGGCATCCTGTCCACGATTTACGTGAAGCTGGCGTACCCGATTGCGCCAGAAGAGCTGGAGCAGTCGCTGCGAGAGTTTTACGCTGGCAAGCCCTGGGTGCGGGTCTTCGGAGCAGCACGGCTGCCGCAGATTAAGTTTTCGCTGAACACGAATTATTGCGACATCGGCTTTTCCGTTTCGCCCGATGGCAGACGCGCGGTGCTGGTTTCGTGTCTGGATAACTTGTTAAAAGGCGCGGCCGGGCAGGCAGTGCAAAACATGAACTTGATGTTCGGGTTCAGCGAAAAAGAAGGATTGCAATGAAGCTGGTCATAAAAATCGGTGGGGCCGCTCTCGACGACAAAGAAGTCGTGAGCACGTTCGCGAAGACGATTCCGAGCCTCTGCCGCGAAGGCCACAAGCTGGTGATCGTGCACGGGGGCGGCGCTGCCCTCAGCCGCACGCTCAAGCAGCTTGGTTGTGAGACAACCTTCATTAATGGCCTGCGTGTTACCAATTCGCAGACTCGCGATGTCGCCATCATGGTGCTTGCCGGTCAGCTCAACAAGCAGCTTGTGGCCGCGATCGGCGAAGCTGGACAGCCGGCGATTGGCATGTGTGGTGGCGACCTGCGCATGGTGCTGGCGTCGAAGAAAAGGCAGCCGGATCTTGGATATGTCGGCGACGTGATTTCAGTCGACGCCAGCTGGATTGAGCGCTTCTGGAATGCCGGCGTTGTGCCGGTGGTTTCCAGTCTTGCCCTGGGCTTCGACGGCGAGTACTACAACGTCAATGCCGACCAGGTGGCGTCAGCGTTTGCGATTGCCTGCGGCGCTCATGCGCTTGTGTATCTCACCGACGTTGCCGGCGTGAAAGATGCCGATGGCTCCGTGCTGCGCTGGCTGGACGTGAACGCCATCGCCGAGATGGTGGAGGCGACGACCGTGAGCGGCGGCATGCTGCCGAAGCTTGAGGCTTGCAGCAGCGCCCTGAAGAAGGGCGTGACGCGCGTGCGGATTCTGCCCGCTACCCGCGCCGAAGTTCTCCCCGGATTTTTTACCCATCCGATTGATTGCGGCACCGAGGTGATTGCGTCATGACCCATCTAACACATCTCATGCTGCACCCGACCGAGCGCAAGGAAGGCGCCTGGCCGGGACCCCGCTTTGATCGCGCCCTCGAGCGACGCTGTTAGAAGTTCGCTGTATACCTCGACATTTCGTTTTGTCATTCACCTGCTGCGTCGACCCAAGGAGGTTTGACATTGATTGCTACGACTATTCCCCCGGGAGCGAATACCCGCGCATTTGCACAGCGCGCCGTAACCGGCCGTGACCTGATCTCCATTCAGGATTTTTCCTCCGACGAACTCTCTTGCGCGCTGGAGCTGGCGGCGGCGATGAAGGCCCGCGCTGCGGATTTCCGCGGCATTCTTTCGGGCAAGCAGATCGTCTTGTTCTTCGAGAAGCCATCGCTGCGCACGCGGCTGACCTTCGAGGCCGGCATCAACAGCCTGGGCGGCACGTCGTTCTTTGTCGACCAGACGCAGTCGCGGTTGGGAGCTCGGGAGAGCTTGAGCGATGTGGCGCGCAACCTGGAGCGCTGGATCGACGGCATCGTGCTGCGGACGTTCTTGCACGAGACGGTCACGACCATGGCCGAGCACGCGTCGATCCCGGTGATCAACGCGCTCAGCGATCTCGAACATCCCTGCCAGGCGATGGCCGACATGCTGACGCTGCAGGAAAACTTTGGCGACCTGCGCGGTCTGCAGTTCGCCTACGTCGGTGACGGCAACAACATGGCGCATTCGCTGATGCTCGCCGCTGCGAGCCTGGGTGCGAACGTTTCGATCGGCACGCCGAAGGGCTACGAACCGGATGCGACCATCACCGAAGCCGCACGCGAATTAGCGGCTGCTTCGGGCGCGACGGTACAGGTAGTCAACGATCCGGTGGAAGCCGTGGCCGGTGCCGATGCCGTTTACACCGACGTGTGGGCCAGCATGGGACAAGAGGAAGAAGCAGCTGAGCGCCGCAAGATCTTCGCGCCCTTCCAGGTCAACCAGCAACTCTTCTCCTATGCCGCCAAGCACGCGGTGTTCATGCATTGCCTGCCGGCGCATCGCGGCGACGAGGTTTCGGCGGCGGTCATCGATTCGTCGCGTTCCGTTGTCTTCGATCAGGCGGAGAATCGCCTGCACATTCAGAAATCCATTCTGGTTTTGCTGCTGGAAGGCGGTTCGCACCGCTTCCCGCCGAGGAGCGCCAATGCGTGAGAAAGTCGTACTTGCTTATTCGGGTGGACTCGATACCTCCATCATCATTCCCTGGCTGAAAGAGAATTATGACTACGATGTAATTGCGTTTGTTGCCGACGTTGGGCAGGGCGATGACATCGAGGCCGTGGTCGAGAAAGCTTACAAGACCGGCGCGTGCAAAGTCATCGTTGAAGACCTGCGGCAGGAGTTCCTGACCGACTACGTCTTCCCGGCAATCCAGGCAGGCGCGGTCTACGAGCACAAGTATCTGCTGGGGACTTCGCTGGCGCGTCCGGTTATCGCGAAATACCAGGTGGAAGTTGCGCTGCGCGAGGGCGCGACGGCCGTAGCTCATGGCTGTACCGGCAAGGGCAACGACCAGGTGCGCTTCGAGCACGCTTACCAGGCGCTGGCTCCGGAGCTGAAGGTCATCGTGCCGTGGCGCGAGTGGACCCTGCAGTCGCGTGAGGATTGCCTCGACTATGCCGAGGCGCACGGCATTCCCGTGGCGCAGAGCCGCGAGAAGATCCACAGCCGCGACCGCAACCTGCTGCATGTTTCGCACGAGGGTGGCGAGTTGGAAGATCCGAACAACGCGCCTCTGCCGACAACGTGGACTTGGACGAAGTCGCCGCAGGACGCGCCGGATCAGGTCGAGAAAGTAACGATCGAGTTCCGGAACGGCCTGCCGGTCGCAGTGAACGGGGTCGAGCTCGATCCGGTGGCGCTGATCGAGATTCTGAACGAAGTTGGCGCGCGCAATGCCGTCGGCCGAATCGACCTGGTCGAAAATCGTTTCGTGGGCATCAAGTCTCGCGGTTGCTACGAGACGCCCGGAGGAACGCTGCTGCTCACGGCGCATCGCGAAGTGGAAGCGCTGTGTCTCGATCGCGAGCTGTCGCACTTCAAGCAGCACATCGGCTTGAAATACGCCGAGGTCGTCTATTTCGGCTTGTGGTTCACGCCACTGCGTGAGTCGCTCCAGGCGTTCGTCGCCAGCTCGCAGCACGACGTGAACGGGACAGTCACGCTCGCGCTTTACAAGGGCAATGTCGATGTCGCGGGCCGCAAGTCGGAGACGTCGCTGTATCGCCCGGACATCGCCAGCTTCACCATGGGCGCCAGCTACGACCAGAAAGATGCCGAGGGTTTCATTCGCATACTCGGACTACCGGCTCGGTCGCGGGCGATCATTCACGCCAAGCAGGACAAAGCGTCCTCGCACACCAAGAAGCAAGCGGAGGTCGACACCAGTGTCGCCGCTGCGTCGAAAGAGGTCGCACAGTGAAGATGTGGTCAGGGCGCTTCAGCCAGGCGCCGGATGCGGAGTTCGAGCAGTGGCAGCGGTCGTTTCCGTTCGACCGCATCCTGCTGCCGTATGAGGTCGCGGCCAGCAAGGCGCACGCGTCTGCGCTGGCGAAGGTGGGGGTACTTACCGTCTCCGAATTATCTGCAACGCTTTCTGCGCTCGATCAAATCGGGCGGGACGGTGTGCCCGAGGTTGACGATCCCACGATCGAAGATGTTCACCACTACGTTGAGCATCGGCTGGTGGAGATTGCGGGCGAGGTTGGTTACAAGCTTCACACCGGACGCAGCCGCAACGAGCAGATTGCGACGGACCTGCGGCTGTATGTCCGCGAGCAGATTGATGGGATCACGCAGCTGCTGGCGGAGTTTTGTTCGTCGTTTGTTGAGCAGGCCGAAGCCGCAAGTGAGTTGGGACCCAGGTTAGGCCAAAAGAGGGCCGAGCCTGGGGCACCAACGAAAGCTGACAACGCCATGCCGGCTTACACGCATCTGCAGCGTGCCGAGCCCGTACTGGTGGCGCACTGGTTGCTTGCGTACGTCGAGATGTTTCTGCGCGACATCGATCGGCTGGCGGACTGCCGCAAGCGGCTGAATGTGTGTCCGCTGGGCTCGGGCGCGGTTGCCGGAACGATTCTGCCGCTTGACCGCGACGCCATTGCTGCGCAGTTGGAGTTCACGGCTCCCACGGCCAACAGCATGGATGCGACCAGCGATCGCGACTTCGCCATCGAGTTTGTGCAGGCGCTGTCGTTCGTCGCGCTTCACCTCAGCCGCTGGGCAGAGGAGTTCATTCTGTTCTCGACCACGGAGTTCGGCTTCGTCAAGTTGCCGGAGCAGTATTCCACCGGTTCGAGCGCGATGCCGCAGAAAAAGAATCCCGACGCGCTGGAGTTGATTCGCGGAAAGTGCGGCAAGGTCTATGCCGAGGCCATGGCGCTTTTCATCGGCGTGAAGGGTCTGCCGCTCGCCTACAACAAGGACCTGCAGGAGACGCAACAGCCGGTATTCGCGGCGGCGCAACAGGTCGCCAGCATGGTTCGCGTGGCGACAGGCTTTATGACGGCGGTTGAGTTCAAGTTCGACCGCATGCAGGAAGCTGCCAGCCACGGCTTCATGAACGCTCAGGCCGCCGCCGCTGATCTGGTTCGCCGGGGAGTGCCATTTCGCAAAGCGCACGAGCTGCTGGGCAAGGCGGTGCGGTTGTGCGTCGAGCAAAGTTGCGAACTTGAGCAACTATCGAAGGAAGACTACGCGCTCTGCGGCATCACGGCCGACGAGCAGTTCTACACGGCACTGACACTCAAAGAAGTGTTGGCCATTCACGACGTCCCCGGAGGCACGGCCCCAGCGCGGGTTCGGGAGTCCTTACAGACGGCGAAAGAGAAGTTGTCCCAATATTTTGGAGTCGCCCATGCATGCACGTAACGCCAAACTTCCCGATGCCTTTGCGATTGAGCAGTTGATTCAGGTCCACGTCGGCGACGGCACGCTGTTGCCGCGCTCCCTGTCGGAAATTTGCGAGAATATCCGCGACTTCATCGTCGTCGAAAATGAGGGTGAGATTGTGGGCTGTGGTGCGCTGCATCTTTACGGCATGCACCTTGCCGAGGTGCGCTCGATCACGGTAACCAACAGGTCCAAAGGGAGAGGCGCCGGCCGGGTGCTGATTGATGCGCTGTTGAAAGAAGCGAAGAAGCAGAGTGTGACCTGCGTCTGCCTGTTCACGCGCATACCGGAGTTCTTCGCCAAGATGGGCTTTCAGGAAGTAGAGAAGGAGGCTCTGCCCGACAAGGCATTGAAGGATTGTATTAAGTGCCCGCGCGTAAATGCGTGCGATGAGATTGCGATGTATCGCGGGACCCTACCCAAGCATGCGGGGATTCGGCGCCCGCGGGCATCGCAGAATTACGTTCCGCTGGCAGCGTTGCAGGCGTAGTGTCTTCGGGACCCGCACAATCCAATATCAGGATCGCGTGGCGCATCCGGCTATCTCCAACACATCGTTGTAGCCCTTATTGTCTCAGAAGCTTATCCAATACAGTGTCAAGTTGCTGTACGGTAAGTCCGTTGAGAGACGAGAGACCGTGTTTAGCTCGGAACTCGCCTGGTTCTGTGTTGGGCCGGACAATGCCGTCTGAAATGTCCCAGTCGCTCCCGACGATAAAGAAGTCACCATCTCTGTGATACGAGAGGACGAGAAGATATTTATGGTCAGGCTGCAGACAAAACGCAATAGGCTGCGTGTTGTAAGTCAAGACTCGTCCCGTTGATAGTACGACCGTCCCGCCGGAGAGCATAATCGTTACGTCCCCGCCGCGGACGGCACTGGATGCACCCCGGTCTTCAGATACCTCGTCAACATGTACCTTAACCTCGGTGTACAACGAGAATTCGGATGCGCTCAATACGCTACGATGTGTGGTGAAGGTTCCCGTTAGAACGACCCTGTCGAGAACGGGTGGAATCTCTGTTTTCCACATGCCGCCTCCATGTCCCGGGCCGAGGACACGCGGCTCTGCTACGGTTAAGGGCGTTTCATTACCCTCTAGATCGTCCGCAAACTTATCGCGCTCGACTCGTATGGAGGGAGCTATGCCTTTGTTCCATTCCATGTAGGGAGTCGGGGCTAGCATCCACGCATTGGGCGCCGGTTTCGATTTATTCTCAGACGCGGTCTGCGCCGATGCTGCGGTTGCAAGCGAGCACACCACTGTCATTACAGCAATCGCAAGAGTTCTTAGCTTTTTCATCGATCACCTCGCGATAGGGAAGCGCTCTCCTCCCTGCGCGCCCCGGGGATCCAACCTTGTCCGCGGCATTGCTGACAGATGGGAAGTTATCAAACCTATTTCAGGTACTGCAGCAGCTCCTTGAACTGCGGGGTCCCTGAGCAGCGCAGCAGTTCGTACATCATCATCTCAGTCGACGAGATCACGGCTCCAGCGGACTTCATCCGTTCCAGTCCGATCTTCCAGTTCCATTCGACGCGCGATCCCACAGCGTCGGACGCGACGTGCACCAGGTAGCCTTCATTCAGCGCGCCGAGGGCCGTCTGCATCACGCAGATGTGCGCTTCCATCCCACAGAGTAGGACGGTATTGCGATTGCCCGGCAGCGCCTTTAGCCGCGAGCGAAACTGATCGCTGCCGAAGCAGCTGAACTCCAGTTTGTCGAAGGCCGTTACGCCCTCCAGCAGCGAAGCGATCTCCGGTACTGTCGAGCCCAGCCCCTTGCTGTACTGCGTAGTAGCCATGATCGGCAGCTCAAGAATTTTCGCCAGCCGGATCAGCAGCTGCGAATTCTTCACCAGATGCTCCTTGTTGAAGATCGGCGGCAGCAGTTTCTCCTGGATGTCGACGACCACGAGCGCGCAGGAATCCGCTTCGAGCGGGCGGCGCGCGACTTCGGCCGGATCGGATGCAATGGCGATATTTCCAAGAATGGACGACATAGATTCACCTTGAATTGATGTGTCTATTTTATCGTTTGTCGTGAGGGTATGAACCTGAGTGCGCGCCTACAACGAATGGGCACGCCGACCATGGATGATGGGTCCAGCGGTTGACGCTCGATTCGCAAAGCAAATACAATCGATCCAGCGCACGGTCGTCACGTGCGCTGTCCGCAACAGCCGCAGTTGCTGCCCCCTCGTTCAATGGCAGGACAGACGCCTCTGGAGCGTCATATCGGGGTTCGAGTCCCTGGGGGGCAGCCAAAATTCCCATACACATTTCTGTCGCGCCGAGGTCGCTCGCCGATCTCCGGCGCACTATATGCGTCCTTCGATGCAGGCAGGAAAATACGCTTCAGCGCTGCACCTCAGAGGGCGCAGGCTAAAGCGTCGGGGCCTGCCAGACGGACAGCACGGTTATTACCTGCCGGCAGAATTGTGTTCAGGAAGCCTGGCTTTACGATAGTTCGCTCCCGATTTTACTGAACTCCGCGTTGATGGAACTGGCTACGGTGCCCATGCCCGCTAACGCCCCCAATGCGATGATCAACCCGATCAGAGCATATTCGATCAAGTCTTGGCCGGATTCTTCCTTGTGGAGCTGTTTTAATAAGTTGAACATGGTTTGCGTCCTTTCTCGTTCTTGGGATGTGACCATACGGGAGTGCTGTGCATGGCAACAGCACTACCGGCTCGTAACCGGGATGGAGAGGAGAAATGGATAAACTGCTGTTACCTGAACCGGGTCCTCACGTTATCCGTTTCCCTTGGGCACATCGCAGCACCTGACGGCGTTCGCCGTCGCAATCCCCACACCCGAATAAGGGCTTCGTTTCCGGCTTCCGGGCCAACCAACCTAAACGGGATGGCTCCTGAGTCAGAACTCTGTATGGCCTCTTGATGGGTACAATGAGCCACTACCTTCGTGTGTTCAAGACTCTTGATGGAGATATCTGGATGAGCGAAAAGTATGCGGGTAAGATGTTGGTAAACAATTGGTTACGAGAATGAGTATGCAACGTAGCGCTGGGCATGAGCCGTCGAAAGGGATGTTTCAGCCGGATACGCCAGCTCGGATTGCTTTATCGGCCAGCCACGATCGATGCTGGACCAGTCACTTTAGTCTTACGATTTTGAGACCAGCAGGCGACGGCTGCAGGCTGTTTTGCAGGACCATTGGCAATATCGTTTCGGATGGGGTGCGGCTGAGGGACCGAGTTGAAGAATTCCAACCACAAACGTAAACTCGATTGACCGCCGATTGCTTATGTACAATGACCCCTTCCGGAACCCCAAACACGTTAAGGAACTCGACCGTCTGTTGTCAGAAGGAGAGACGGAGCGGCGAGAGAGGTGGGCAGCCAGGAGCAAGACGCTGGATTGGCTACTGATCGCGGTAGTGATCGCCCTGCTTCTGACTGCCGTTACTCGCTTGGCGGTTTGGCTCGCCGGAATCTTTTAATCTCATTGACTCGACTCCTGCAGTTCCCGGCACAACATCCTCAATGCGGAAACCGCTTCCGTCCGTTCGATCAATACGTAAACGCCTGAATCTCGGTCACACTGGCATCCGGACCGTCGATGTAGCCGGAGCGCAGGCTGGGGTGCAGGGCGATGTGGGCGGGAACCACGTTGAATGCATTTGAGAAGTTGAACCCGTTGATGGTTTCCTGCAGATTTCCGTGTATGTCGTAAACGTAGATGCTGCTTCCAGTGGGCGCGGAACTGGAATCGGCCTGCGCGATAAGGAACAGCTTGTGGACGGAGTCGAACTCGACGTCGGCGCCACTGAACTGTTGTTGTCCCTGGGATCCCGGCAACTCCACGACAAAACCGGTTTGTGTGCTGAGATTATAGAACTCAACGCCGGCGTCATCTTCCGTGGTGCTGCAGGCAATGCCGTCGGCGGAGTCGATGGCCAGACCGTTGACGAAGCCGAATCCAATACCGGTGAACTCGGTGAACGTGCCGCCCGTGAGATCAACCACACCGAAGACGGGGCGACAGCCGAAGCATCCGTTGCCTCCTCCCAGCAGCGCTTCGTTCGTCACGCTATCGTAGGCAATGGGCGGCGGCACGCTGCCGAAATTGTTGGAGTCCGTGATATGGACGACTGGGCCAAACGTGTTGTTGGCAACGTTGGAGCTGAACACATAGGGAATGAATTGCCCGCTGTTGTCGTACGCGAAGACGGCGACGTTGGGCACGCCCTGGCTGCGGCTCACGCCGGTCGGCATGATGATGTGCTGTGATCCGATGGGCGGGGTCCAGGCGCCGGTAATGCGGTTTCCCTCGAGGGGATTCAGTATGCCGAAGGTGCGGCTGGAGACGAAGATCTGAGATACGTGCTCATGCTCGAAGAGCCCGACACTGTTGCCGACGATGCCCATGGTGATGAAATCGTCTTGCGCGTGGCCGGGATTGGTGACTTCCACGACGTTGAGGATGTTACCGGTGGTTTGGTCAAATGTTTCGACTGCGGCCAGCACGACGCCGTTGGAAAACGATTTCGATTCGGTCAGCAAGCCCTCGGTGCCGTTCTGATCGATGTCGAACCCGAAAATCTGGCCACCAAACTTGCTGTGAACGATGATCCCGTTGGGGCCGGCCGGGGACTGCGGTTGGAGTTTATCAGTCTGTCCCAAGGCTACGGCGCTGCACAAAGTCAACGAAGCCACGCAGAACGACAAGCTCTTTGAAGCGGCACGAAGTCGGGAGATGGTCACGGCGTCAGGTTTGCAGCTCATGGTGATTAGCTCTCTCGGATGGCGTTTCCCGATGCGGGTTGACGTGGTCGATGCTAAGTGAGCCGAGCTGCTGAACGTGTCACCATATTGTCAAAGATTTGTGAAACCGCCAGGCAGACCGAGCTCTACCGGAGCGTCAGCGGCCGAATCCGGGGAGATCGACCCTTCGTGCGATGTGATCCTTAATCCAGTGGGTATCCCACCATTCTTTCGGATCGATCTGTACGCCGTCGAGCTGCATGGCGAAATGGATATGATCGCCTCCAGCCATGCCCGTCATCCCGCTCAGGCCCATCACCTGGCCCTGCTTCACCATGTCGCCTTCGTGAACATCGATCCGGCTCATGTGACCGTAGATGGTCTGCAGTCCATAGCCATGATCGACGACGACGCAGTTCCCGTAAATCCCTAGCGGAGCCGCGTACACGACTTTGCCATCATTGGAAGCCTGCACGCCGACGTGCTGGGTAACAGCGAGGTCATATCCCAGGTGAACTTGCTGGTCGATCTTCTGGCCGTGGTAAATGTAGTTCCGCAGGTCCGCGAAAGTTGCCTCGGCCTGCGAATGCGGCTGGCGGATGAAAGGCTTCGACCACAGAAACTTGCCGGCCGTCTTCAGGCGCAGATCAGAAAGCGTCTTGTTGTTGGCCTTGCGCATCTCGCTGTTGATCTTGACGAAGCGGGCGACCATGTCACCACTGCCGTTCGGATCAAGTTCGTTGACCACCTTCTGCATGAAGGCGTCGCTGACCTGGAGATCGTGAACTGTATATTTCGGCTGCTCCTTCTTCGGAAAGATGACGACGAGCGGGCTGGTCACATCATTGCCGGTGCCGTTCGAGGCGTAGACCATCGGAACGGTGTCCGGCGGCATATTCCAGGCAAACGCAAACAGCGAGAACATACCCGGCTTGCCGCCTGGCATCGGCCATCCGCGAAACGTCTGATCGCCGACGCGCACGCCGGCTTCCGTCCAGTTGCCTGAGACGGTGAAAGTGGTGAGGTCGGCCATGCCGAGATAGAGGTAATGCTGCTCGGAATCGGCGGTGACGCTTGGCGGTTGGGTGACGACGGTGACGTCGCGTTCAGCGCGACCAGTCTTCCGGAGCAGATCGTCGGAGGTAGCCTCGACAATCAACTTCGCCTTGCCAGCCTGGAGTTGCGGAGTGGTTTTGATGCCTGCTGTAAAGTTCCAGCTGCTCTCGGGATCTTTCGACGGTTGGGCCATATCGAAGACCGGGTAGCGCACGCCGTTCTGCTCGATGAAAGCCTGCACCGCGCGAACACCGCGAGGATCGTGCACGCGAACCGTGACGGGTGTGGCTTGGCCGAGCGAGGGATTCGAAAGCGCGAGTTCCACAACCGGGGTGGCCGATCGGAGCGCGAAGAAAGCGAGCGGAGAGAGCAGCAACAGAACGATGACAACAAGGATGAGCTTTTTCACAGGCCATTGTAGCTCGCATCGTGACGGCAATTTTTCCACAGGGCTGACAAGAGGGATTCTGACCAGCGCAGGCGGGCCAGGAACCGGCTGCGTCTACGCGCGGTCGAAAAGGTTTGCAGGAGCGAACCCTGGGAGGGCACAGCTTCAGCCGTGTCGCAAGCCGCCCCTTTTTTGGTTGTCATCCCGACCCGACTTGGGCTTCCTTTGTAACCTGTCATCTCGGTTGTCATCCCGACCGGAGCGAAGCGGAGTGGAGGGACCTGCTGTTTCCATTCGGAAAGGAGTTCCGCTGCGCAGAAAAAGCAGCTCCCTCCGCGCGGACTGAAGTCCTTGGTCGGAATGACAAACTTGCAGTTGGAAGCTGATGTCCGACGCTTCTAATCGTGAGCTGCAGCTGTGCTACCGGACGGACTAAGCTCTGGCTCCGGATCTTTCTTCTCTTCCCAGCTGAGAATCTTCAGGTCAAGCACGAAAATCGAGTACAGCACCGGCACCATCAGCAGGGTGATGAAGGTGGCGACGGTCAGGCCGCCGATCTGTGCGTAGCATAGCGGCTGCCACAGCGGGCCGCCGTGCATGGCGAGCGGAAACAACGCCAGCACGGTAGCGCTGACTGTGATCATCACCGGGCGCAGGCGGATGATGCCGGCATCGATAACAGCCTCTTCGAAGGGCTCGCCTTTGGCATGCATTTCCTCGATGAAGTCGAAGAGCACGATGACGTGGCTGACGATGACGCCGATCAGGCTGCAGATTCCGAGAAATGCCATGAAGCCGAACGAGGTCCGCATTACCCACAGGCCGAGGATCGCGCCCATCACGCCGTATGGAGCGGCGGCGAAGACCAGCAGCGGCTTCACCGCATTGTTGAACTGGAAGAGCAGAGCCAGGTAAATGCCGAGCACCGAGATCGCGAGGACAAGCGCGAGGTTGCGGAATCCGTCCTGCTGTTTGTTGTATTCGCCGCCGATTTCTATTTTGTAGCCCGGTGGCATCGTCTTCTCAAACTCATGCAACTTGGGCAGGGCGATGCTGGTGATCTCCGAGGCCAAGTGACCGGCGGCAGGGAAGGCGTAGATCGACATCTCGCGGAAGTGATCGATGCGCACGATGCGATTGGTCATCATGCTGTTGCTGATGTCGGAGATCTGCACCAACGGAATTTTGTTGGCGTCCTGTGAGGACGACGAGTACACGTAGAGGTTCTGAATGTCGGAGAGCTTGGTGCGCTCGTCCAGCTTGAGCCGGGCGACTACGGGAATGTTCTTGTCGCCGTCCTGCAACGTCGTGACCGGCGTGCCACTCAGGGCGCTGGTCGCGGAGTTGGCGACGTCGACGTTGGTGATGCCGGCAAGATTGGCGCGATCAGGATTGATGTTCAGCTGAACCTGGAAGCTTTCTTTTTCCCACTCATTGCGCGGCCGGCGAGCCTCAGCAGCCGAGCTCACAATGTCAACGACCTGGTTGGCGATGCGGCGCATCTCGCCGATGTCCTGCGCGCTTTGCTTGGTGCCGACATCGGCCTGGCTCACCACACGAATCTCAACCGGGTAGTTGATCGGATTCGTCTGCAACTGGCGATAGTCGCAGCGCGCGCCGGGTACTTCGCGCGAAAGCACTGGCTGCACCTGGTCGACGAAGCCGGGCGTGAGGTCTTTGTCGGTTAACTGCACCAGCACCTGGGCGTAGTTCAGTTGCTTGGCCTGCGGATTGGCCGAGAACCAGAAGCGCGGACCGCCTCCGCCCACCCAGGTGGTGACGTATTTGAGGATCTGCGCGGGCGAGCCGTCTTTCTGTGGATGGTTCTTGCCGTAGAGGGCAGCCTGCTCGCCGATAATTCGCTCCACCTGCTGCGCGGCCTGGTTGGTCGCGTCGAAGTTGGCATCGTTCGGCAGCCACACATCGACGTACGACCAATACTGGACGTCGTCGGGGAAGAACGAAGTCTTGAGCTGGCTAAACAGGAAGGCTCCAAGCACGAGAAACGCCAGCGAGCCGATCGCAACCTTCCAGCGATGCTCGATGGCGAACGTTGCCGTCCTCGCATAGAAGCCGGTGAAGCCCTTGGTGCGCCGATCTTCAATAGGCGGCTCAGGCTTGCCCGGACGCAGCAGGTAATAGCCAAGCAGCGGGATGAAGGTCATCGACGCGAGGCGCGAGGCGATCAGCGCGACCGTCATCACCACCGGCAGGCTGTAGATAAATTCGCCGGTGGTGCCGGTGATCATCAGGAACGGCAGATAGGCGACGATGTTAGTCACCGTCGCATACATGATGGCGGTTGCGATCTTGGTAGGTCCGAGCCAGGGCGCGACGATGCGCGGATGTCCTTCGGCCAGCATGCGCTTGATGGAGTCGCCGGCGACCACGGGATCATCGACCAGCAACCCAAGCGCGATGATCAGCGACGCTACCGACACCTGCTGAATATCAATGCCGAGCATGTAAATGGTGCCGAAGGTCATGGCCAGCGTGATGGGGATCGAGATCGCCATCAGCACCGCCGAGCGCCACTCCCAGAAGCCGATCAACGAAACAATCACGACCAGAATGATGGCTTCGTAGAGAGCGTCCATGAACAGATCGATCTGCTCTTTGACCTGCACGGGCTGGCTCGAGGTCGGGACGATGACCAGGTCATCGGGCAGGTAGTACTTGAGGCTGTCGAGCTTCTCCTGCACATGCTTGCCGAACAGATCGATCTGCTGGCCCGAGCGCATGTTGATGCCGAGTGAGATGGCGCGGCTACGCACCCACTCTCCACTCGAATCCTTCCACGTCAGGTAATTGAGGAACGTGGGTGGGCTTTCGTAACTGCGCGAGATATCGACAAGGTCGCGCAGGTAGACCGGGCTGTTTGACGATGAGACGCCGATGATGACGTTGCCGATCGCGGGTGCATCGGGAAAGAGTCCCGAAGGATTGATGGTCAGGTCTTGCGGGCCGACCTCGAGCGATCCAGCGGGCAGGGTGATGTTCTGCGCGTTGAGGATGTCCTTCAGTTTCGAGGGATCGTATCCGTACTGTGCTAGCCGCTGCTGCGAGTAGTCGAGATAAATCTGCTCCTTCAAGACGCCGGAGCGCGTAACGGTCGATACCTCCGGTACGCCCTGCACCGTGCGCTGGATGAGGTCGGTGTAATTATCGAGCTGCTTGTAGGAATACTTGGCGCCGGCGACTTTCTGGAGTTCCGCCTCTGTATTCGCAGGATCGCGAATGATAGCGGGACTCCACGCATCCGGGTAAAGCTCGGAGCGGTGGAGATTGTTTTGAATGAGCTGCTCGCCGCGCGAACGAATGGTGGCGTCGTCCATGCTTGTGGCGGCGTCGAGTCCGACGTAGCCGGGGCCGTCGAAGAAATGCAGGTCCTTCAGCGTTCCATTCAAACGGGCGATGTTGGCGATGGTTTCGAATGTGCTGCGAACCGGACCCGGAGCTACGGAAAGAGGGAAGGCGTAGATTACGCTGACTCGTGGTTCGGGCGAGCCTTTGGGCAGGTCAGCGCGCGTGCGCTCGATGGCCTTGCGAATCCCGATGGCGCGCAGGGCGACTTCGGTCGGCGTGACCTTTGGGCTGGCGACGGTCAGCATCAGTGCGGCGGTATCGCCGAAGTTGCTGTTGAACTGGATGGGTCCAGCGCCGCGCGGCAGCTGCGCGTTCAGCTGGTTCATCTTGAGGTTGATGTCACTGAACTCTTTCGACTTATCTTTTACGTTGTCGGCGAGCTGGATGTAGACGACCGCGAGGCCAGGGAAGCTGATGGAGCGAATGCCGAAGTTCGATGGGCTGTGGGGACGGATGGTCGTGTTCTGGGCGGCAGCCTGCTCCATGGGACGCGTGACCAGTTGCTCGACTTGCTCGGCGGTGGCGCCCGGCCACTGACACTGCGCCGCCGCGACACGCACCGGAATGTCGGGGTCCTTCCGCTTGGGCATCTTCTGGTAGCCGTACCATCCCCAGAGGAAGGTCGCGATCAGCAGGATCATCGCAACCTGACGGTGCTCGGTAAAGAACCGGGCCGTATTGTGCGTGGTCGCGATGATCTCAGCGTCGGATTTATGGTGCGTCGATGACATGGTCGTGGTTCTTATAGTTCGGGTAGTGCGACACTGCTCTTCAGTACTTCTGCGGCTTTAGCCGCGGCGTTACATCTTTCCCCAGCGTCGAACAGCAGCTCCCTCGTCGGGCTGAAGCCCTCCTCGTGATGACAATTCAAAAGGCATGGCATCGACGCAGCTAAAGCTGCGCCCCTTCAAGACTGCTTTTCTTCAACCCCAACTCCGTTCAAAAGCCAATGCCGCCGCGACAGCAACCTACACTCACGGAATGATCCTCACCTGATCGCCGTTCTTGATCATGTTCGTTCCCGAGGTGATGACGCGCTCGCCGAGCTGCAGTCCGCTTTCCACGGCAATCATGTTGCCGTAGGTATTGCCTAGTGTGATGTCGCGCGTCTGCACTTTCACCATGTCGCCCGTGCCTTCGGTGACGAAGACGGCAAATCCGTTCAGGTTCGCCGGACTGCGCACCACCGCAGAGATAGGCACAACCATGACGCCTCCCGCGGGCGAAGGCGTGCCGATTTTGATCGATGCGATCATTCCGGACTTGAGCAGATTCTTGGGATTGTCGATCCGCACCTCGACCGAGTAGACACGGCTCTTGGGATCGGCGGCGGCCGAGATAGCGGTCACGTGCCCCGAGAACGGGTTGGGCAGCGCTTCCGTCGTCACGGTTTGGGGACTGCCGAGCTTGATGCGGCCGATGGCGGTGTCGGGAACACCGAAGACGGCTTTGACTGTGCGAGTGTCGCCGAGCGAGAAGCCGTTGGTTGCCGGGCCGACCAGTGTGCCCAGATCGACGTTACGCTTAAGGATCCAGGAATCGAAGGGGGCTCTGAGATCGCAGTAGCTGAGTCCGAGCTTGGCTTCCGCTATCTGTGCATTGGCGTTATCGACTGCAGCCTGCGTGCTCTGCTCCTGTGCGCGTGTATCGTCGAAGTCGGGCTGGGTTGCGGCTCCCGCCTTGTAGAGCACGGTCATCCGGTCCAGCGACAGCTTGGCGCGCTCATGTTCGGCCTGAGCCTTCGCCAGCGATGCATTGGCCTGGTCCAGCTTCTGCTGATACTGATCTTTCTGCACGACTGCCAGCACAGCGCCCTGCGTTACCGCATCGCCCTGATCGATATTGCGTACGTGCCCATTGGCATCGCGCACCTGCTTGATGCTGACAATGTAGCCGCTGGACTGGAAGGCGAGATCGACCTGCTGATACGGCTGGATGTTCGCCGAGTAGATATTCGTGCTGCCGGTATCGATCTTCGTGACCTCTGCGGAGCGCACAGGCACGATCGGTGTATCCGAGGCGGCCTTGGCGCAGCCCGTCTCCAGAGCGGCAAGGGCGGTGATGATCGCCAGGGAGGCTGCTGTCCACAGGGTTCGGCTGCTGTTAAGCGTCTTCATCGCTAATCCTCGCCAATCGCTTTATCGAAATTGGCTTTGGCGGTCCAGTAGCTGGCGATCGCCTCGTTGTAATCGGAGTTGGCTTTCTCTACCGCGGCCTGCTGCTGCAATACATCTCGCAGCAACGCAGTCTTCTGGCCGTACTTGTCCGTGACCTCCTGGAGCTTCATGCGCGTCGATTCCTGCTGCGCGGCGGCAACGTCTACCGCCGCGCGCGCTTCTTGCAGAGCACGGAACTGCTTGTTTACATCGACCAGAACATTGTTCTTCGTCTGGGTAAGGTTCAGTTTGCTCTGTTCGACCGCGACGGTCTTCTCGTTAACGGTGTCACGGCGCCGACCCCAGTCGAAGGGTTCCCAGCTGAGCTCAATGCCGACTGCCATGATGTTCGTGGGAACGAAGTTGACGCCGAAGGGCGATAGGTAGTGGAACGATGCGCCTATGTCGGGCAGGTATTCCGATTTTGCCAGCCGCCGGACGGTGTCGGCCTGCTGAATCTTGATTTCGGCTTCCTTCACCGTAGGATTTTTAGTAAGGGCGATTTCCTGAGCCGCCTTGAGGTCCTGCTCCTTGGCCGACAGGTCTTTGTCTT
This sequence comes from uncultured Acidobacteriaceae bacterium, assembly GCA_963780495.1. Taxonomy (GTDB): domain Bacteria; phylum Acidobacteriota; class Terriglobia; order Terriglobales; family Acidobacteriaceae; genus Bog-257. The sequence continues at coordinate 61,784 of CAWACF010000018.1, read as the reverse complement.
CAGAGACGCTGAAGTCGATGGTGATGTCGCGGCCAAGCAGGTTGTTCAGGGTTTCCTTCGCGGTTTGAAGTTTATCCTGTGCCTGTAGGAGCTGGAATTTTTCCTGCGCCAGCTTAGCCTTCACTTCCAGGCTGTCGGACTGGAGCACGACTTTCTCGGCGACGTATTCCTGGGTGATGCGGTCGAGTTCCTCGTACTGCTTGATGCTGGCGTTAGTCGCGTTAATCACGTTGTCGATTTCGACGATCGAGTAGTATGCCTGTCGCACATCGTCGACGATTGTGTTGCGCTGCTCGCGTATCTGTTGCACGGTCTGTTCCAGAGAGAGCTCTTCGCCATGGACGTGCAGGTTTATCTTGTGCAGGGTCAACAATGGCTGCGAGATCGTTCCGAAGATGTAGGCAGTCGGTTGGGAAGGAGTGGTGATGTTGGTGTTGACTGCGGGAATTGGTCCGATACCCGGGTAAGTGCCAAACTGTCCCGCTGGAACCTGAAAGCTGATGGGCGAGAGTAGCTGCGATCCGAAGGTGTAGATGTTGAAGGCAGGATAGCGGCGGGTCTTGGCCGCGGCGACCTTGTCCTTCGAGCTGTCCAGGTCAAGCGTGACAATTTTCAGGTAAAGATTGTTGGCCAGCGCGATTTTTACGGCTTGATCGGCGGTCAGCAGGTCGGGGGTGGCTGCCGAGTCCTGAGTCCAGGCGGAAACCGCGGCGAACATCACGGTCACAAGCAGCAACACGCTTGCGCCGATGCGGCTGGATCGCATCAGAATACGTTGTGGACGCCAGGCGATAACCATGGAGGAGAAGTGGCCCAAATTGTTCGGCTTCGGCGAAGCAATTAAACCATTTTCAGCACTGAATTGGGAGCAAATTTTGGGCGTTCGCGGGGAAACAGGCTGCCTGAATAACGGCTTTGCGGTTCTGGTGCCGGCGCGGGGTGGGGCCGGTGCAGATGCCTTTCAGAAGCCGCTTTCGACGCGATCAGCGGTCGCCGCACGCGTGCATAAATCCAGCTATCGGTGTAGAGTTTCAGCACTGATAGGAGCTTTCATGCGGACGATTTTTGTACTAATCGCAGTCACGGTTCTGGGCGTGATGTTGCCCACAACGATGAACGCGCAGGCGCAGCCCGCAGCTACGCAGACGCAGGGCGATCAACAAGCCGCCGGAGCGCAGATCCAGACTGAGCAACTGTCGCAGCAGGCGGAAGCTGCCTTGGCGCAGAAGGTTGTGCATGCCATCGTTATGTTGCCGTATTACGGCGTCTTTGACAGCATTGGATACAGGCTGCAAGGCCGCACCGTCACCCTGACCGGACAAGTGCTGCGCTCCAGTTTGAAGCCTGACGCGGAACACGCCGTAAAGAAAGTTGAAGGCGTGGACAAGGTCATCAACAATATCGAAGTCTTGCCTCCGGGCCCGCTCGATATGAGTATTCGCGAGCAGGTCCGGCAAGCCATTTACACTTACGGTCCACTGTTCAAGTACGCCAACATGCCGAATCCGCCGATTCGCATCATCGTGAAGAACGCTCGGGTGACCTTGCTCGGCGTGGTAGATAGCGAGGCCGACAAGAATCTCTGCACCATACGGGTGAATCAAGTGCGAGACGTACTCTCTGTCACCAACGACCTGCGGGTTGTAAAGCCCTAGCGGCTCCCGGTTAGAGTTCAGAAGGCCGCCGTCCTGATGTAAAGGATGAGCGGCCTAACTTTTTGCGCGTCAAAATTCTGCCGTTTGAGAGCCCGCTTACAAGTGTCATCCTCTGGCTACGAACCAGCATCTATCTTGCCTCAGGCCGAGTATTTTCGGTCGAGTGGACAGTCGATGACAGAAAGCAACGGCAGCATCCCTCTCCGGCAGTTCGGTAAGAGCGACGCCAAAATCTCTGCCTTGGGTATGGGTGGACACCACTTGGGCGACGCCCCCGACCAGGCGGCCGCAGTTCGCCTGGTGCAGGAAGCCGTCGACGGCGGCATTACCTTCTACGACAATTGCTGGGAGTACCACCGCGGCAAATCAGAGTTGTGGATGGGCGAAGGGCTCAAGGGCCGCCGGGACAAGGTCTTCCTGATGACCAAGGTCTGCACGCACGGGCGCGAGTCGGCGCTGGCGATGCAGATGCTGGAGCAATCGCTGCGTCGGCTGAACACCGACCACATCGACCTGTGGCAGATCCATGGTGTCGCTTTCGACAATGATCCCGAGTTGTTTATCCGTCCCAATGGGGCGGCCGAGGCTCTGCGCAAAGCCAAAGAGCAGGGAAAAGTCCGGTTCGTCGGCTTCACGGGCCATAAGGATCCGAAAATTCATCTGGCGATGCTGAACACTGGATTCCCGTTTGATTCGGTGCAGATGCCGCTGAACGCATTCGACTCGCAATTTCACAGTTTCGAAACCCAAGTGCTCCCTGAGCTGAATAAACGGGGCATCGCTGCGTTGGGAATGAAGCCGATTGGCGGACACGGGGAACCGGTCAAGAACGGCGTCGTTACCGCGCAGGAGGCGCTGCGCTACGCCATGAGCCTTCCAGTCACCACGACGATTACCGGTATGGAGAGCTTAGACGTGCTGCATCAGAACCTGGCCATTGCCCAGGGCTTCCAGCCGATGTCGCCGCAGGAGATGCAGGCATTGCGCGATCGGGTGAAGCCAGAGGCGGCCGACGGGCGCTTTGAACTCTACAAGCTTTCGCTGAAGTTTGATAACCCGGAGGCCCGGCTGGCTCACGAATTTCCGCTGGACACTCAATCGGCGGAAGTCAAAGAGATGTTGCAGGCCACCAAGAACACAGGCAATCCGAGCTACTCATGAGGGTAACGAATCCATGGATCACAGCCACGATGCATCGCGGCGCAAGTTTCTGAAAGGAGCGGCGGTTCTGGGAGCAACCACGGTTGCGGATCGCATCGGTATGGCGCAAGCACAGCAAAACGATAAGGGCGCGGCAAACAATAACGCTGGGTTAGTCTCACATCGTGCGCTGGGACGCACAGGCATTCAGGTGTCGGCAATGGCGCTGGGCGGATACCATCTTGGCTCGGCGAAGAACCAGCAAGCAGCGAATGAGATGGTCGCGCTGGCGATGGATTCAGGCGTGAACTTTTTCGATAACGCCTGGGACTATCACGACGGACACAGCGAAGAGGTGGTGGGGATCGCGCTGAAAGGCAAGCGGGACAAGGCTGTGGTGATGACCAAGGTGTGTACCCACGGTCGCGGCAAAGATGTCGCCATGCGACAGCTGGAAGAATCACTACGACGTTTGCAGACCGATCACCTCGATCTGTGGCAGATTCATGAGGTGATTTACGAAAACGATCCGGAGCTGATCTTCGCTCCGGGTGGTGCGGCGGAGGCGCTGCTTCAGGCCAAACAGCAGGGCAAAGTCAGGGCGATCGGATTCACCGGCCACAAGGATCCCAGCATTCACCTGCGCATGCTCTCGCACAATTTTCCCTTCGACACCGTGCAGATGCCGCTGAACTGCCTGGACGCGAGCTTTCGCAGCTTCGAGAAGCAGGTGCTGCCGGAGGCGCGCAAACAGGGAATTGCCGTACTGGGGATGAAGAGCATGGGCGGCAGCGGCGAGATTATCACGCATGGAGCGGCGACTCCGCAGGAAGCGCTGCGCTATGCGATGAGCTTGCCGGTAGCCTCGACGATCAGCGGCAACGAGTCCATGGAGGTACTGCAGCAGAACCTTGAGATCGCCCGCGGCTTTCAGCCCATGAGCGATTCGGAGATGCAGGCGCTGCGCGAGCGCTGCAAGTTCCTTGCCTCCGATGGCAGGTTCGAACTTTTCAAAGTCACAAAGAAGTATGATGGCGGCGTCGGCCGGCAGCAACACCACTTTCCGTCTTCAGAAGAGCTGCCGGCGTAGTTAGGTACGTCGATGACAACCGATGTGCACACGGCCCTGGCATTTTGTTTGTGTTGTTACGGCAGCGCGGCGGTTGGACAAGGCATCAAAGCCCGTGTCGGTATCTACAGATGAATTGGCTTGCGATTGTTTTAGTAGGTGGGGCTGCGGCCTGGTTCGAATACAACTACCAGCGAAGCCGTCGCCATAAGCGTTTCGGCGACACTCACAAAAGCAAAGAATTTCCTGTGCCTGAGTCGGCGCATGTGGAGCAGGCCGGGGCCGCGCCCTCGATTCCTCCGGGCGCCGAGAACGACAAAAAGCTGAATGCGAGCGCATAGATACTAGCGACGATCCATCCCTGCGTGAGCTCATCGCAAAATTCATAGTCCTTTCACAAAGAAGGCTCGCTTGCGCGTTGTTGGCTTCCTCAAGTACACCTAGACTGGAGTGGGGAGAGAAGCTTGGCCGACGCGATCATCGAAGCGCGCGCAGTAGAAAAATACTATTCTCAGCCGGATGGCAATCGCATTGAGGTCATCGCCCCTACGGATCTGAGTGTGTCGCCCGGGCAGATCGTTGGATTGCTAGGGCCTTCGGGCTCGGGTAAATCCACGCTGCTGCGCATGCTGACTGGCCTGTCGAAGCCGTCCTCCGGACACGTGCTATGGCACGGCAAGATGATGGATGGACAGATCCCGAACGTCTCTATCGTCTTTCAAAGTTTTGCGCTGTTTCCCTGGCTCACGGTCCTGGAGAACGTTGAAGCTCCGCTGGTCGCGCGCGGCCTGGGAGCGATTGAGCGCCACAAGCGTGCTCTAAAGATGATCGACACAGTCGGACTGGACGGCTTCGAGACGGCGTACCCGAAGGAGCTTTCCGGCGGCATGAAGCAACGCGTTGGTTTCGCGCGCGCGCTGGTGGTAGAGCCTGAAGTTCTCTTCATGGACGAACCTTTTTCCGCGCTCGATGTGCTGACGGCCGAAAACCTGCGCTCCGAGCTGCTTGAGCTGTGGATGAACAAGAAGATGCCGACGAAGGCGATCTTCATCGTCACCCACAATATTGAAGAAGCGGTACTGCTGGCCGATCGCGTAATTGTATTGGGACGTAATCCCGCACGTATCCGCTCGGACTTTGAGATCAGCATCCCGCAATATCGTGATCGCAAGTCGCCGCGCTTTCTGGCGTATGTTGACTACATCTACAAGACGCTGACGCGCCCGCAGGAAGAGGCACCCATTCCGGGCAAAACGGCGGTTACCGCCGACAATGGCCGAGGCCACGAGAAAACGAAATTTCAGATGCTGCCGCACGCCCGCCCCGGCGGCATCGCCGGCTTTCTGGAGTTGCTGGCGGACCGCAGCGGACGCGACGACCTCTACAAGTTGGCCGACGAACTGTCGATGGACGTGGACGATCTGCTGCCCATTGTCGAGGCAGCGGAGTTGCTGAGATTTGCCGTGCTGCGGGAAGGCGATGTCGAGATCACGCCGGAGGGCCGCGCCTTCGCCGAGGCCGACATTCAAACGCAGAAGGCCGTGTTCCGCGAGGCCGCGCTGAAGAACATTGCCATCCTTCGGCTGATCGAAAACACGCTGCATGCCAAGCGCGATCATGCGATTGGGGAAGAGTTCTTCCGCGACATCCTTGATGAGCACTTCAGCTCGGATGAAGTCGAGCGCCAGTTCCAGACCGCGCTGAACTGGGGACGTTACGCCGAGATCTTCGACTACGACTCCGAGACCGGCCGCCTCTTCCATCGTGAAGACGCCGACGTGTTGCCGGCAGTGGAGGGGGCCTGATGGCCCGGTCCGACTGGCAGCCGGTTCGCATTTTAGGTAAGGGTCCGTGGTCGCTGCTTCCGGCGCAGACCTGGTCGGTCGTTACCGACTTCTTCCTCTTTGCCGCGGGGCTCTCCGTCTTCTATGCGATCCTGGTGCTAGCGCGCACCTGGTTCGGGCCGTTCAATCCGCACGTCGAGATCTCGCGCAACCCATCGCACCTTCCGCTCTATGCGGCCTACTCGCTGCTACGCATTGGAATCGCTTATGTGCTGTCGCTGGCGTTCACGCTGGTATATGGCTACGTTGCGGCCTATAACCCGCGGGCTGAGCGCATCATGATTCCGCTGCTCGACATCCTGCAGTCGATTCCGGTGCTCAGCTTCCTGCCCGGGGTCATGCTGGCGATGGTCGCATTGTTTCCACGTCGACAGATTGGCGTTGAGATGGGGGCGATTTTGCTGATCTTCACCGGCCAGGTCTGGAATATGGCGTTCAGTTTCTACTCGTCGCTGAAGAGTATCCCGCGCGAGATGCGGGAGGCCGCAAAGATCTACCGGCTGGGCTGGTATCAGCGCTTCGTTCAGTTGGAGCTGCCGTATGCGGCCATCGGCCTGGTGTGGAACTCCATGATGTCGGTTGCAGGCGGCTGGTTCATGCTGATGGTCTGCGAGATGTTCGTGCTCGGGTCGAAGGATTTTCGCCTGCCCGGTCTGGGTTCTTACCTGCAGACTGCTGCGAACTCCGGCGATACACAGGCGATCGTATGGGGTGTCGGAACGATGATTACCGTGATCGTCGTAGTGGACCAGATTGTCTGGCGGCCAGTCATCGCCTGGGCAGAGAAGTTCAAGATGGAGCAGGTGGAGAGCACCGATGCTCCGCACTCGTGGTTCCTCAATCTGATCGAACATTCACGCCTTTTGGTCCGGACGCGCAAACGGGTATTCCATCCGCTGCGCGAACGCCTGTATCGGCATTTCGCGCGCGAGCAGGGAGAAGAACCCGTGGACGTTGCATCGGTTACGTGGAAGGTCTGGGCAGGCCGACTCATGGCATCCTGCGCGGTGATCGCAGTTTTCTATGCAATGGTGCGGACGATCGGCATGCTGATGGAGCTGAATGCCAACGATTATCGTCAGATCATGGAAGGGACGGTCGCAACGTTCGGGCGAGTCGTTGCCGCACTGCTGATCGGAGCGTTGTGGACAATCCCGGTTGGAGTGGCGATCGGCTTCAGTCCCAAGCTGGCCCGTATCGCTCAGCCGCTGGCGCAGATTGCGGCGTCGGTTCCGGCTACGGCTCTGTTTCCCATCGTATTGCTCATGCTGATCCGCGTTGGCGGAGGACTTGGCATCGGATCGATCCTGCTGCTCCTGCTGGGAACGCAGTGGTACATCCTGTTCAACGTTATCGCCGGCGCCATGGCCATCCCAACTGATCTAAAGGAAGTGTCGGCGCTCTTTAAGTTCAATGCCGGCCAGCGCTGGCGCAGGCTGATCCTGCCGGGCATCTTTCCTTATCTCGTGACCGGCATGGTGACGGCCTCTGGCGGCGCATGGAACGCGACGATCCTGGCGGAATATTTTCGCCTGAAGGATAAGACGTTCACCACTGTCGGATTGGGAGCGACAATTTCGCGTGCGACGGAGTCGGGCAATTTTGCGCTGCTGTTGGGATCGACGGTGGTGATGGCGCTGGTTGTGGTTACCATCAACCGCCTAGTCTGGCGAAGGATGTATCGACTGGCGTCGGCGCGCTATACGCTCGAAGCCTAACTGCGGCTCGTGGTCGGGATGCGCCGATCGAGTTATTGATTCAGTTCAGCGGGCCGAAGACATGATTCCGGATCTTCTTGCTCTGCCCGCGTACCGGCAACCAGCAGCAAAGCGACCCATGCGGATATCAGAACCAGATAGGCGAAGAAGAAGCGCACGCCTGCACTCCACGCCTGTCTGTTGAGCGTCGTGGCATCCGGAATCCACCAGATCAGTTTGTACGGCACATATCCACCGATGATCGCCAATGCAATCACCCAGAACCAGTAGCTGAGTCCCTTCAAGACACGCAAGGAGCGCGCCATCCGGCGTGGTTGGAGCCCCGCGGCGGCTACGGTGGTTGCAACCGGAAGCCAAGAAGCTGCCAGTAGCGCCATAACGATCCACAGCACCCAGTCGGTGGTGTGGTAAATCGCGCGCGGGCTTCCGAAGCGCAGTCCCGAGAACTTCTGCCAGAACCAGACTCCGAATTGAGGAGTGTACCGGCGCAGCGTGAACAGTCCCCACTCCGCCGCGGCGAACGGGATCACCCACGCGAGCAGGGCGAAGATGTGCCGGACGGAGTGCCGGAAGGCCCGCCAGGCGGCCGCGGTGTCGCGAAACTCGCCGACCCTGAAATAGGCAAATGATCCTGCGCGAAGCCACAAGCCGCAGAAGATGATGACGAGTGCGAGCAGGCCCGAAGCGGCAACCTGCCAACCGTGCGCATCGGGCAGCAGCAGCCAGAAGAAGGCGGTTGTCAGCAGTGCGGCGTTGCCAATCGCATTCAGCAGCCATAGCTTGACCATGCCAGTATGCTTTGCGTTCATTTCACCGTCACCGTCAATGCTTCGCTGGTTGAGAGATATTCGGGCTGATACATCGGCTGCACGCTGGTGGGACTGACGCGGAAGATTCCCGGATTCACTACCTTCAGCAGGTAGACGTACTCGTGCTGCCCCTGCGAGAAGAAGTAGTTAAAGAACGTGGTGCGATCGTCGCGCAGTTCGCGGTCACTGAACCAGCGGCTCCACCAGGTCGGCTGTTGGTCCAATTCGTACAGATCGTCGCGAGCGATCGATTCCGTGCCTGAAGGTATCGGGTCCTCGATCATCAGGTACTTCCAGTCGTTGCCGCCGACGGTGATGCGCACTGCCAAAGTGTCACCCACCTGCACGGGTCCATTGAGAGGATCGAGGCGGTAGACGATGCGGCCATCCTTCTGCGTCGAGGTGAGCTTGTAGTACTGGCGGGCGGCGCTCAACTTGAAGCTGCCAGTGTTCACGACCTTCGCTTCGTTGGAGTAATAGTCGCCGCGCGTGGACCAATAGAGGCGTCCATCGCCCGTCTTCACGATGCGAACCTGATTCATCGTGGGCGAGAGCTGCGACTCGTTCAAAGTGACTGCTGTGGATGGAGCAAGAGCGTCAGCAGGCGTGAACTTCTTGCTAGCGATCGTTTTACCGTTAACCTGCACATCGATGCTGTAATTCGGCTTTAGCTCCTGCGTACGCTCGAGGTAATCGGTCAGGCCGTAGACGACCATCGCGGTTTGCTCAGTCGAATCCCAATAGAAGCCTGCGCTACGATGGCTCACGAGGTAAATCGCGGCCTTCGATATCAGCGGACTGTTCGGGTCAACGTGGTTGATTAGCTTTAGGGCGTACGCGGTGGACTCCGGCGTAGTGTTGCCGTAGTAGTCCATCAGGTAATTATTTTCGCTCGGCCACCATGCCTGCGAATTGTCCTGCTTGGCTTCGCCTTCCAGTTGCGTCGTGAGGTCCTTGGCGCGGCCGTCGCTGACTTGCAACATTGCCAAACCGAGGACGGCCTCGCCGTAGGCAGTAAGGGTCGAGCGTTGCGTCCACACAGAATCAATAACCGTTGAGTTTGAGTCGGTGCCGCTGAGGACGAGCGCATACGCCATGTAGGCGCGCAAGTCGGTTCGGACTTTCGTCGACTTCGTGAACTCAGGCAGCAGCCAGGCGCGGCCCTTGTCGATGGCATCCTGCTTCACGTCGAAGCCCGCCGTTTTGGCCTGGCTTAGGCCGGCAAGGACGTAGGCGGTCATGAAGGCGTTGCTGTCGTCGGTTTGCCACCAGCCCCATCCGCCATCGTCATGCTGATAGGTGTAGAGGCGATCGAGTCCGGCCTGGACTTGCTTGTGCAGCGTCGTCGGATCGATGTTCGACTTCACGCCGAGTTTTTGCAGCGCGTCGGCGACCAGCACGTCGGGCAGGAAGCTCGACATCGTCTGCTCGGTGCAGCCATATGGATACGACGTGAGGTAATCGAGCGCTGCGAAGACGCTGCCGGCGATCGACGGAGTCAGGCTGATCGTGAGTTTGCGCGTGCCTGATTCCGCAGCGGCAGGGAAGTTAACGGGCTGAACGGTGTCGCTCGTGCCGGCTCCGGCGAACGAGCCGGAACTGGAAGTCGCCAGCTTCACGCCGAAGGGCACAACCGGCAGCGTCAGTTCCATCGCGTCGCTTTCGACGTCGGTCAGAGCCTTGCCCAGCACCTTGGCCGAATCGACATCAAGTACCTTCACGCGGTAGTCGACCTTCACTAGCCCGCGCGTGGGGACGTTGATGTTCTGCTGCGCGCCTTCCAGCACCTGCAGCCCTTCGAACTGCATGGAGACCTGCGCGGTCTTGTCTGTCGGCAGATAATTCTGCACGATGGTTGAGAGCGTGATCTCGTCGCCGCGGCGGAAGAATCGCGGCACGACCAGCCGCACCATGATGTTCTTGCGCACGATGGCGTTGGTCACCGCGCTCCCGACCATGGTGTTTTCGGTCACGCCGCGCGTGGTAGCGCGCCACGAGGTGATGGCGTCTGGATAGTTAAACTTAACAGTCGCCTGGCCGCTGCTGCCGGTGTTCACGTCGGCCACCCAGTAGGCGGTGTCTGGGAAGTCTTTGCGGATCTTCGGTTGCACCAGCCGCTCCGGCTTGAGCTGCGCCAGACCTTTCGTCGGACGCACGCTGGCCAGCTGCATCTTGCGCTTGCCAGCCTGCCCGTTGAAGTAGTAGGTCAGCGAGCTTTCAGTGCTGACCTGCGAGTAGACGCGGCCGTAAAACGCATTGACGATGCTGCCGGCCGTCTCCGGCTTGATGGCGTAGATCGCCTCGTCAACCACGCCAAGACTGAATTCTGCGGCCACGGGCTTGCCGCTTGAGTCGCTGGCCTTGATCGTGTAACTGGCGGCTTCGCCCGGCTGATATTGCGGCCTCGAGGGCACCAGCTGTACGTTCATCTCGTGCGCGGTTGGCGGAACGCTCAGGCTTTTCGAGCCTTCATACATTTTGTTCCCGCGAATGAAGACGGCGCCGACGTAGAAGTTCGGGGCGTACTCCGGCTTGATCGGCACATCGACCGCGATGCTGCCTCCGCTGCTCTTGGAAACCTGTCCGGAGTAAAGGCCGTTGCCTTCGGCCGTGACCAGCACCGACGCCGGCTCATTGCCGGTGACGATCAGAACGTGGGCGGTGTCGCCCGGCTGGTAAGTCTTCTTGTCGGCAACGATCTGTATGCGTTCTTCTTCGGTGCCGCCCCAGAATGAGCTCTGTCCTGGCGCCCAGAGGTAAGCGGTGGTTTCGACATCGCGCTTTTCAGGCGTGGTGGCGACGAAGCGCACCCGGAATTCGCCGGAGTCGGGAATCGTCAGCTTGACCTGTGTCTTGCCGCTTGCGTCGGTCTGGCCTTGCGATGTGGTGACAACCGGCCCCGCGCCCGTCCGCCAATTCCAGCGATTCATCTCCAGGCGGAACGCCGTCTGCACCGGCTTCTTTTCATAGTCCTGCGCAGTGACGTTGATGGTCGCGACGCCACCCTTGCTGTAGACGTACGAGGTCGGCTCGGCAGTGAGGAAGAAGCTGCCGTAGGTCGCGAGGGCAAATCCGTGGCCTGCGATCTCGCGATTGCCGGCGTCGGTGACGCGCGCCTCGATGCGATAGACCAGGTCCTGCTTCTTGCTGTCGAGCTTGGTCGGGATGGTGATCTGCAGCTTGCCGTCGGCGTCAAGCGATCCGCTTTGCTCCTGCTCCTGATCGCCGCCATAGGTGTCACCTTCGTCGCCGTTATCGGAATTGTCGGCCACGTCATCGCCGCCACCACTATCGCCGGCGTCCGCCTGGTCGTCATCGTCGCTACGTCCCATCGGCCAATAAGTTGAGGTGTGCACTACCCACTTGACCTTGGCGTTCGCGACCGGCTCGCCGAAGTAGTAGCGCGCGTCGATGGTCGCCTTAATCGGCTGACCCTGCAGAACCCGCGGCGTCTGCGCCGTGACTTTCACGGCGTATTCCGGCTTCTTGTACTCCTCCACCGAGAAGTTCGTGCCCTCGATGTAGCGCTCGCCCATCTGCATGCCGAGATAGTACGAGCCTAGATGAGCGTCGGGGGGTACCGGGTAATTCCAGTTCGCAGTGCCCATCTGCGAAAGCGTGACGTTCTGCGTCCAGATGACGTCGTAGGTCTGCGGATCACGGAGTTCGAGGCGCAACTCCTGTCCCTGCGGGACGGTGTATCCGCCGGCCGTTTGCGAGCGCACGATGGTTTTGAAGTGAACGGTGTCGCCCGGCCGATACACGGGGCGATCGGTGTATGTGTAGCCCTTCAGGTTGCGGTTCGGATCGTCACCGAGATTCCATCCGCCGGGGGCGTTAATGGCGAACTCCGTCGCGTTTACCGCCAGCACAGCTACGTTCTCAGGCTTTACGTCCTTGATCGTAGTGTCGACCAGTCCCTGCTGATCGGTCGGGGTCGAGGCGACTTCCTTCTGATCGATCCAAACCTTGACGGGGATGTTCGCGATGGGGTCGCCGCTACGCCGGTCGACGACGAAGCTCATGAGCCGACCCTGTCCGGCCTTGGTGATGATGGCGATGTCGGTGATGACGACAATGGTGTAGGCGCGCAGGCGGCCATCGGTGGCCTCGACCAGGTAGACACCGCGGTCGCTTGCAGGGATGGTTGTCGTGACGCTCTCCCACTGCTCGTGGCTCGGCACCGCCCACTGCCATACCGACACAACTTGCTGCTGGTTGAGCACTGGGACTTGCGCGTAACTTGCGACCTTCGGACCTTTGGTCGGCGCTGCGCCGCCCATCTGCCAGATTCGGATTTGGTGGCGCGAATCGGGTGAGAACTGCGCGCGGACGAAATCACGGACCCACGCCCAGATGCGGTGCTTCCAGGCATGAAATTTTTCCAGCCAGGTGTGAGCCTGTTTGGGCAAAGCCGGGCCCTGACCGCCGAAGTTGTGAAGCTCCTGCATCTGGCTGAAGAACTTCACCGGATCGTTCACGCGGTAGACGCGGAACTCGAGCTGCTTGACGTTGTGCGCGTTGACCGCGATCTCGGGCTTCTCTCCCGTCAGGAATGTTTTCTGGCTGGTGAGCGAGAACCAGGATTCGCTGTCGGAATCGTCCTGCGCGAAGAGCGGAAGTGCAAGCAGGGGTAGGAGGAGCGCGAAAGCGATAATGCGAGAATACAGCCAACGTTTGGACGAGCTGCTGGCGGAGCTATTTAGGTAGAGTGAACCTTTAGGCTCGCGTTCTCGCGCGTCTGTCTTGTCAACGGAGGGCTTTAGCCTAACGAAGGCCGTGCCGCCGGCTGAAGCCGGCTGTTGCCGATTACGCGAAGCGCAGATGCTGGCCTGAAGGCCAGCTTTACCCGGCCGCGCCCTCACTCGCCACCTCGCAGGATATTCCAGCGGTAGACGCCGAGGAAGGCTGGATTCGAGGCGATTGGCCGCCAGCGCGGGTCGGGATAGTTCAGGAGCTCCGCAACGGATAAGCGTTTGACAATGCCCTTCGAATCGCCGCTGGGGCCGGTGTGGTAGACGACGAACTGCTCGCCGCCGGGATCAACTTGGCTGTGGCCGAGATAGATCATCGCATGGAAGGGCATGTGGCCGCCGTCCTGGCGAAAAAACAATAGGTCGCCGGGGCGCGCGCGGCCCAGGCTGCGCCCCAAAGAGAACGTATCGAAGCGCCAAAGCGTCTCGGCGTTGGCGAATTGCGCGAACGCGCCATTGCGCACATCGTCGGCGGTAAAGCTGCCGCTTCTCACGCGAAAGAGATCGGCACCGAGCGGAGTGTAGGGATATTGGTATTGCCTAATATCGCCAGTGGAGGCTGGGGCAGGCAGCGCTACGGCGTGAGCCCATGCTGCATCGTGTTCGCGCATAGCCTCGCGATAAGCGAAGCGTAGGAGCGCCGCGCAGTCATCGACCTCGGTCAGCGGTTTGCCACGGTAGTATTGCGATTCCGCCAGAAGGCTGAACCAGCGTCGGAAGGCTACGCGGTCAGCCGGATCGTGCAGGCGCAGGAAGTCCGGCGTGCCGTCTCCGATGGCGTCGACGTAGTCAGGAGTCGTCCTCAAACTTATTTCCTGAGGGTTGAATCCGGGCGCAGTGACGCGGACCCTGGTGTCTCCGGGCGTGACTCCCGATTGCAGGGAAGCTTCCGCAGAATCAGCGTGTACGGTCAGAGATTCAAGTGTTACTTGATGGGGCGATTCGATTTCGAGATGCAGGCCGCGAAGGTCGCCGCCGTTCGTGGAACGGATCGTCAATTCGGAAGAGGAGAAGCCGTCGGCAGGAACCGTGGGTTCCGACAGGTGCAGGACGAAGGACCGGGGAGCGCGAGCGTGGTAGACGGTAAAGGCGCAGACAACCGCCGCAACCGCCAGCACAGCCACCACTGCTAACCAGCGAGGCACGCCGCGCAACGAGGATCTCCTTGATTCGATGGACGGGCGGATTATAAGGCAGGGGATAGCAACTAGCAATCGGCAACTAGCTACCAGCCAGCGGCACGGAACCAGTCTCCATCTTTGCACGAGCACTCAGCTCCTCGGTACAATCGCCGGTCGGACTAATTCGGTATGCCAATGAACAAGGTAGTTGCGAACGCCGACGAGGCGGTGCACGACATTCAGGACGGTGCCACGCTTATGGTCGGCGGTTTTGGGCTCTGCGGTATCCCCGAGAACCTGATCAAGGCGCTAGTGAAGAAGGGCGTGAAGAATCTTCACACGATCAGCAATAATGTCGGTGTGGACGATTTTGGGCTCGGCCTGCTGCTGGCAGCTGGGCAGATCGCCTCGCACAAAGGCAGCTACGTCGGCGAGAACAAGCTGCTTGAGGACATGGTGCTGACCGGCCGCATCGACCTCGAACTTGTTCCTCAGGGAACGCTGGCCGAGCGGATTCGTGCCGGAGGCGCCGGTATTCCCGCGTTCTACACCCCGACTGGTTTCGGGACCATCGTCGCTGAAGGCAAAGAGACGCGCGAGTTTGGTGGACGCCCGTACGTGTTAGAGCGGGGCATGACCGCCGATTTCGCTCTGGTCAAGGCCTGGAAGGGTGACCGTTGGGGGAACCTGATCTATCGCAAGACGGCGCGGAACTTTAATCCGATGATGGCGACGGCTGGACGGATCACGATCGCTGAAGTCGAGCATTTGGTTGAACCCGGTGAACTCGATCCCGACCAGGTGCACACGCCCAGCGTTTACGTCCAGCGCATCTTTGAGGGAACAGATCACCAGAAGCGGATCGAGCGGCGGACGGTAAGGAAGTTGTGATTTTGCGAGGTCATCGCCGCATTGGGGTCCTGGTCTTGGCGTTATGCCTGCTCGCCTGCGTTTCCGTCGCACAATCGGTCGTGGTGCAGCTGCTCAATGGACGGAGCGGTAAGCCGGTTAGGAAGGGAACCGTCATCCATGTCGCGTTTCCCGACGAGACAGTGCATCGCCTATTAGGTTTGCATACCGGTCGTCTCGGCGAGGTTGAGTTCGACACCGAAGGAGCTAAAGATTTTCAGGTTGGGGCGGTCGGTTATGTTTCCTGCCGCGAGGGAAGCAGCGAAGCTCAACCGGAAAAATACTCTGTTGAAGAAGTACTCCAGAAGGGTGCAGTTGGACCGAATCATTGCGGCCAGGCGGTGACTCAGCCGCAACCCGGCCGGCTGATCCTTTATGTAAAGGCTGCAGGGTTGTGGGACAAGGTAAAGAGCTTGGAATAATCATGGCAACGGCCCCAAATTCTTCGAAGCCCAAAGATACCGAGAAGCGAGATCGCATTGTGCGCCGCGTAGCGCGCGAGCTGCGCGACGGCTTCTACGTCAACCTTGGCATCGGCATGCCAACACTGGTTGCTAACTGCGTCCCTGCCGGCATGGAAGTCGTGCTCCAGAGCGAGAACGGCATGATGGGCGTGGGCCCGTATCCGCTGGCGGGAGAAGAAGACGCGGATCTTATCAACGCCGGCAAGGAGACGGTCACCGAAATTCCGGGCACCGCATATTTCTCCAGCGCGGAGTCGTTCGCGATGATTCGCGGCGGCCACATCGACCTAAGCGTGCTGGGCGCGATGGAGGTGGACGAAGAGGGCAACCTCGCCAACTGGATGATTCCCGGCAAAATGGTGAAGGGCATGGGCGGTGCGATGGACCTGGTCGCCAGTGCGCGCCGGGTGATTGTTGCCATGGAGCACACCACGAAGGATGGGTCGCCGAAGATTCTGAAGCGCTGCACTCTGCCGATCACCGGGCTGCGCGTGGTCGACACCATCGTCACCGAGATGGCTTACATGCGGGTCAGCAGGGCGGGTCTGGTGCTGGAGGAAATTGCACCACACTTGACTGTCGAAGACGTGCAGCGCGCGACCGATGCGCCTTTGCTGGTCAGCCCGGAGCTGAAGACAATGGAGTTTTAGAATTAGTACGGCAGGCTCTTCAGGGCTGCGTCTGCACGCATCCAGCCCTTCAAAAAGCTTCAGCCGCTGAGGCTTGCCTCCGCGGCTGAACAAAAGTTATTCAAAGCTGTGACACAAGGCCGCAGGCCCGCTCTACCGTTAAACGCTGACCGGCTGCTTCGTCCCCACAGGAATCGGCGTTAGCCATCCAAAGCGATCGTCAACCGTGCCGTTGACGATGCTGTAGAACTCCTTGCGGATCCCCTTCGTAATAGGCCCGGCGATGCCGTGTCCTACCGTGATCTTGTCGACGGAGCGGATTGGCGTGATCTCCGCAGCGGTACCAGAGAAGAACAGTTCATCGCAGATGTACAGCATCTCGCGCGGAATGATCTGTTCGATCACCGGAATGCCCAACTCCTGCGCAATGTGGATGACGGAGTTGCGCGTGATGCCCGGCAGCACGCTGTTGCCGAGCGGCGGCGTGTAGATACGATCCTTGTGGACCACGAAGATGTTCTCGCCGGAGCCTTCGCTGACGTAGCCGTTCACGTCGAGTGCGATACCCTCGGTGTAGCCGTTCACGATGGCCTCCATCTTGATCAGCTGCGAGTTCATGTAATTCGCGCCAGCCTTCGCCATCGTAGGCATGGTGTTCGGCGCCAGGCGCGTCCAGGAAGAAACACAGACATCGACACCATCGTCGGAGTCGGCGCTGCCCAGGTACTTGCCCCACTCGTAATTGGCGATGTAAACCTCGGTAGGCGAGTTGAACGGGTTGACACCAACTTGCCCGTATCCGCGCAGCACAATCGGGCGGATATAGCAGGGCGAGACTTTGTTGGCAGCCACCAGACTCACGGCAGCCTGGACGAGTTCCTCAAGCGAATAGTCGAGGTCGATGCGGTAGATCTTGCACGACTGAAGCAGACGGAGAGTGTGATCCTGCAGACGAAAAATCGCAGGGCCCTTAGGCGTCTGGTAGCAGCGGATCCCCTCGAAGACCGACGAGCCGTAGTTGACCACATGGGCCATCACGTGGATCTTCGCGTCATCCCAAGGCACGAGATGTCCATTGTGCCAAACGTATTCACTTGCTTTAATGGCCATTCCGAGGCTCCTTCACAGGCAGAGTAATGTTGAAGTTGTTATGCTGCCGGGGCCCGAAGAGTCTGCATGCAGGCGACACTTGGATGTAAGTGCAATCTGCGAAGATCGGTGAAGTTGTAGCATCCGGGATTCAGCTTAACTCCAGATTATATCTGACACTTTGGATTCCACCGCCAACCAATTTTCCACACGCCGGATTTCCGTTACGAAACCCTTCAGAATGGATGCACAACGGCGTTAGATGGGTACGAAAAAGCAGCTGAAATCCAAAGCAGCGTGATCTTGACGGTACATTCGGAGGCTCGCCTGCGGCATTTACAATGAGAGGGAATCCACCCGGTACCGGAGAGAACTGCATTCGTACCTACAACCTCAGCATCATCGGTTTCGGCAACGTGGGCAAGGCTTTGATCGCGCTGCTGGAGCGAAAGAAACAGGTGCTCAGTAGCCGATTCGACGTAGCCTGCCGTATCACCGGCGTCGCCTCGCGCCGGCAGGGCTGGCTGGCGGCGGCGAATGGCTTTGATTCCGGGAAGCTGCTGGCAGGAGACTTTTCACAAGCCGAGCACGTCTCGGACATTCGCGAGTGGTTGAATCTAGGCGCCGCCGATGCCGTATTCGAAACCAGTTCTCTGAACGCTGCAAACGGACAGCCGGCGATCGACTATCTACGTTTAGCTTTGGAGTCAGGGGCTCACGCGATCAGCGCCAACAAGGGGCCCGTCGTTTATGGCTATCGCGAGTTGAGCCAGTTGGCGGCAGCGATGGGGCGACGGTTTCTGTTTGAGTCGGCTGTGATGGATGGCGTGCCGATTTTCTCACTCTTCCGCGAGACTATGCCGGCGGTGGAAATTCGAGGTTTCCGCGGAGTGCTCAACTCCACGACCAACGTCATTCTCGAAGGCATTGAAAGCGGCCTCTCCTTCGAGGATGCCGTGAAAAAGGCGCAAGAGTTGGGCGTGGCCGAATCCGATCCCACCGACGACATCGATGGAGTGGACGCCGCGGTGAAGGTTGTGGCATTGGCAAACGTTCTTATGAATGCGGATCTGAAACTCGGCGACGTTCAGCGGTATGGCATCCGCGACATAACCAGCCATCATCTGCGTCACGCGCGCGATCTCGGCCAAGTCTGGAAGCTGGTATGTAGCGCCAACCGTGAGCCTAACGGCAGTGTGGTTGCACATGTTCGGCCGGAGCATTTGAAGCCTGACGACCCACTCGCCCAAGTGCACGGCACGTCGTCGGTGATCAGTTTTGAAACAGACATTCTTCCGCAACTCATTATTACCGAGCAGGATCCCAGCCTGGAAACCACGGCATACGGACTGCTTGCAGATTTTCTTACCGCAATCAGGAGTGCATGATGTCTTCGGGTACAAAGTTGGCGGGGCAATTGGGCAAGTTTGATATCGAGTGGGTGCGGCAGCAGTTTCCCGCACTACAACAGATGGTGGCAGGGCAGCCAGCCGTATTCTTTGACGCTCCGGGCGGAACGCAAGTGCCCCAGCGTGTCATCGAAGCGATTGCTAATTACCTTTCCACTTCCAACGCTAATACGCATGGAGCATTTCTTAGCAGCGCCCGCACCGATCAGGTTATCGCCGATGCGCGTGCGGCCATGGCGGACTTCCTGAACTGCGACGCCGATGAGGTCGTCTTCGGTCCTAACATGACGACCTTGACGTTGGCGCTCAGCCGCGCCATCGGTCGCGAGCTTAAGAATGGAGATGAGCTGCTGGTCACTTGCCTAGATCACGACGCGAACGTTTCGCCCTGGGTCTCGCTTGAGGAGCGTGGGGTGAAGGTGCGTACGGCGGACGTCAAGCCAGGCGATTGCACGCTGGATATGTTCGATCTGTCGGCCAAGATCCGTCGAAACACCCAAGTGGTCGCGGTGGGCTGGGCGGCCAATGCGGTTGGCACGATCAATAATGTGGCTGAAGCGGTGCGGCTGGCTCACGCGTCCGGAGCGATGGCATTTATCGATGCGGTACACTACGCGCCGCATGGGCCGATCGACGTGGGCGTCCTCGATTGCGACTTCCTGGCATGTTCTGCGTACAAGTTTTTCGGACCGCATCTCGGAATTCTTTACGGCAAGCGCGAGCAGTTGCAGCGGCTGCGTCCTTACAAGCTGCGCGCCTGCTCCGAGCAGTTACCGGACCGCTGGGAGACCGGCACGCAGAACCACGAGTGTCTTGCCGGACTCACAGCGGCGATTGATTACATCGCCGATCTCGGCCGCCGGCAGAATCCGGGAGCGGCATCGCGCCGTGCTGCAATTCTCGCGGCGTATGAGGCGATCCGCCAGCATGAGCAGGAGCTGGCGGCCAAGCTTATTACCGGGCTGTTGGCGATCCCGGGTCTCACGTTCTACGGGATTA
Organism: uncultured Acidobacteriaceae bacterium; assembly: GCA_963780495.1. Taxonomy (GTDB): domain Bacteria; phylum Acidobacteriota; class Terriglobia; order Terriglobales; family Acidobacteriaceae; genus Bog-257. The sequence goes on along the minus strand of CAWACF010000018.1, from coordinate 42,175 downwards.
AAGATTTAACGCGGCTGGATCAGCGAACACCGACCGTAGCTGTTCGTATGGAAGGCTACACGCCGCGCGAGCTGGCGACGAGGCTGGGCGAGCGCGGCATCTTTACCTGGGACGGAAACTACTACGCCGTCAATCTTACTGAGCGCCTTGGAGTGGAAAACAGCGGCGGCATGCTGCGCATAGGCCTGGCGCATTACAACACCTCGGAGGAGGTCGAGAGACTGCTACTGGAATTGCAGCAACTCGTAGGTACCCGTTAGCAACTCCCGCTCCAATTGCCAGATCCGACTACTTGTGGGATTCGTGCGCCTGGTTAGCTCTCGATACGCTCGGTCCTTAGTTCCACCACGCCGCGAGTTCCGGCTGCCTGCTCATCTGAATCATGCGGGCCTTTCGGGCCGCCTTCCCGCATCTTGGCGGTCAACTCTTCGATCGTGATTTCGATCACCGGAGTCGCATCCAGGTGAGATTTTGGGGCGAGCGTGTAGTCCTGTCCGGCGCTGCGGCCTGGGAAGTAGCGAGAGGTCATAGCGACGAAGACCGACTGCTTCAGTCCGTCATCCTCGACCAATCCGCCGCGGCCGAAGCACATTACGCAGCGATAGTTCGCGGAATGGTAACGGGCGTCGCGAGAGTAAACCAGGCCGTCGAGTTCCGTCACCGTGGCGCATACCGGCACACCCGAAGCTAGATGCCGGATCATACGGCTGGACAAACCTCCATGAACATAAAGGCTGTCGGGGCGATCCGGCCCGTAGTGGTAGAGCATGGGGATCACATACGGGCGTCCTTCTTGCTCAAAGCCCACATGGGCAACGTAGCCTCGCGCAAGAAATTCTTCAGCACGCCGAGGCACCGCACGTTCGGGATGCTGACGGATGGCGGTGCGCCAGGCAGCTCCGGTGGAAGTTTCACTCATGACCAAGTCTCCTTCTGACGCATCGTCACTTATAATCTGTCCCATGAGAAGCACCATACAAGGGAAATCCAATAGAGCCACTTTTCGAGACGCATCGGGTTTGGCTTCTATCGGTTCGGCCGGCTTGGTGATCGAGAATTCGGCAGGAGTGCCGTTGTATCGGCAGCTGTATGAGCAACTGCGCACGGCGATTCTCGACGGACGCCTTGAACCCGGCGCGAAGCTGCCCTCAACCCGCGTTTTGGCTGAAGAGCTTGCGGTCGCCCGCAACACGGTGATGGGAGCCTACGATCAGCTGCTCGCCGAGGGTTATCTCGAGGGCGAAGTGGGATCAGGTACCTACGTCGCGAAGGACTTGCCCGACAAGGTCCTCCAGGCTCCTGTGCTCAAACGCACGTCGAATTCTTCGCGCAATCCCTCTCGGCTTTCCAGGCGCGGCCAAGTGCTTGCGTGCAATCCGATCGGCGTTCGGCACGAGGGTCCGCCGCGCGCCTTTCGTCCGGGAATCCCGGCTGTCAATGAGTTTCCGTTTGGAGTTTGGAACCGCCTCATGATGAAGCACTGGCGACGGCAGCCGGTCGATCTGCTTCCGTATACCACTCCCGGCGGATATCGACCGTTGCGCGAGGCGATTGCTCATTACGTCGCCGGAGTCCGGGCTGTGAAATGCGATGCCGAGCAGATCGTTATCGTGTCCGGCGCACAGCAGGCGCTGGACCTCGCCTCCCGGATGCTGCTCGATCCGGGCGAAGAAGCGTGGATGGAAGATCCGGGCTATGGTGGGGCGCGCGCTGCGCTACTCGCGGCTGGTGTTAAGCCAATCGCTGTGCCGGTCGACGAAGCTGGTCTCGATATTGTCGCCGGACAGCGGGTGTCGCCCAAAGCCCGGCTGGCCTATGTCACGCCGTCGCACCAGTATCCGACAGGCGTTGTGATGACATTGGCGCGCCGCTTGGAGTTGTTGCGCTGGGCCGAACGCTCGCGCAGGTGGATTCTGGAAGATGATTACGACAGTGAATATCGTTACGCGAGCCGGCCTGTCGCTTCGCTACAGGGTCTGGATACGAGCAACTGCGTGATCTATTGCGGGACGTTCAGCAAGGTATTGTTTCCGTCGCTGCGGCTCGGATATGTCATCGTGCCCCCGCAACTGGTGGATGCATTTGGAAGAACGAAGGCGGTCATCGATCGACACAGTCCGACAGTTGAACAAGCTGTGCTGGCGGAGTTCATCGCCGAGGGACACATGGCGCGGCACGTTCGCCGGATGCGCATGTTGTACCTGGAGCGGCAGAACACGTTGCTGGATGCCCTGCGTCGCGAGCTGCGTGGAGCCGTCGAGGTTCGCTCACATGAGGCCGGTATGCACGTTCTGGCTTGGCTGGCGAAAGGGAAAAACGATTCGGTCATTTCGCGGCGCGCACGGGAACTGGGCGTTGAGGCTCCGGCATTGACCACCTACCGCGCTAAGCCAGGCGGCCGCGGAGGCCTGGTGCTGGGATACGCGGCTTATTCAGAGCCGGAGATTCGTAGCGGGGTAAAGAAACTAGTTGCGGCGATGTAATAACCACGCTGCCCGCAAAGGCAGTGGACGAGGCACTCTGGCGACTGACTTCAGTCGATGTACTCCGGATCGCGCTTCCAGCCGGTGATCATTGAATAGAAATTGTTCCAGCCGTGCAGACCGACCATGATCAAGTGGCCGGGGATGAAGGCAACGAAGCCGATCATCGAGAAGAAGTGCCAGATGCGCGCGTAGTGATAGCCACCCATCGGCCAAGCCAGCCACCAGAACTGTGCCGGCTTGAAGACCACCAGCCCGGTAAGCGTTGAAAGCACGCCGAAGAAGATCGTCGACGTGTAAGCCAGTTTCTGGAGCGAATTGTAGGCCGCCTCGACCGGTGGCTTCTTGCCGAAAAGGAAGTAATGGCGAGCCATTGGCCACACGCCCTTGATGTCCCGGGGCACGAATAGAACCTGCCGCCAGTGCCCGCTCACGATTTGGTAGGTCACATATAACAGTCCACTGACGATGAAGATCCACATGAACGTGAAATGCCATTGCAACGCGCCGCCGAGCCATCCCCCCAACGTGACTTGCTTTGGCGGAAGGACGAAGAAGTTCTGCTGTGGGATCTTCGGGCCGAAGCTGGGGAAGGCCAGAAAGATTCGCAGGCCGCTGGCAATGAGCACTAGAACGGCGACAGCATTCAGCCAATGCGCGATGCGAACGATCAGCGGATGCTCGTAGGCGACGGTGATCGGGCCTGGAGGCTCGCTAGTGATAATGTTGGCAGTTGCGGCCATGGCTCCTCACAGTCCCCCGAACCAGTCGTAGCCCTGATCTTCCCAGTAGCCGTGCATGCCGCCCTTCAGCACATTGGTAACACGGATCGTGTCGAGATATTTCGCCTGCTTGTAACCTAGCTTGGTCGGCATCTGGAGCCGCAAGGGCGCCCCGTGCCCGCGGTCGAGCGGCTTGCCGTACATCTCATAGCAGAAGAGCGTTTGTGGCTGCAGAATCGTCGCCATGTCGATGGATTCGTAATATTCGTCGACGCAGGTCACTTCCAGATACTTCGCCGACAGGTCGGCGCCGACAGCGCGCAGGAAGTCGGAAGCCCGCGTTCCGCCGAAGTTGCCGATCACGTCCCAGCCCTCAACGCAAACATGGCGAGTGTTCTGCACGACCTTGGGAAACATCTGAATCTGCTGGAGCGTGTAATCCCCGGGGCGCTGAACGAGACCCTCGACCGTCAAAGTCCACTTGTCGAGATCAACATTTGGGTCCGCAACGTCGTAGTAGTTGTATGGAAATTTCTCAAAGGGAGCGACGTCGTTGTTTCCGTAGGTCTGCGCCAGGCGATGGCGGCTGAACAGCCTGGCGGAGGCCCAGTCGCTGAGATGCAGCCCGTCCATGAGCAGCGGCGCCTGGAACTTGGGTAGGGCGAAGGCGCCGACCGCGACGATCGGAACGAGCTTAAGCAGTTCGCGGCGATTCATTCCGCGGCGTTCACGCGGAGAGACGCCGCGCACTTCCTCGCCTGCTGGACCGCGCCTGGACGCTGCACGGGCAGCGACGGCAGGCTCCTCGCGTTGCTGGGGGGCTGCGCCGGCGACTTCCTCGGAATGCGGCGTTTCGCTCTCTCTCGATGGATCTTGCTCGTCAGACATGTTGCCTCAAAAACTTCTGCTTCCGGATAAGATCAGCAGAACGACAAAAAGTTACGCGAATTTCCGCGTCAAATGTCCCACTTTATTTAGTACGCGGCGCCGGTTAAGTCAGATTGACTCCCTTAGCATTGCATGGATTGTGTCGTTTCATAGACGCTGGCGGAGAACGAACCGAGGTTGCCATGTAGCTTCCCCCTGACTGCAGCGTGAAAGACATCGTGATTCTCGGGCACTTTGTGGATAAAATTCTTCTACTGTTTGCCGCTATATACAATCGCTGTACTTAACAAAGGCGTGACGCTCGAGCTCCAAGTTGCTCGGTAACGTGCGGGTCAACGCGCCGGGCAATAGGCCGTTTGGTTTGCTAGATCGCCCGTACGCGAAGGGTAGCGCACGATCAGTCACTAACTTGCACAAAGGACCGTCGCTTCGGCGCCCGGGCTAAAGAATGTCTCGTTTCCGTGGATGGGCACTCATCATGCTCTGCATGCTGGTTGGGGAGGCTGTCGGCTACGCGCAAAAAGCGCCCGACGCGGCCGATCATCCATGGGACGCCAGTTCGCTTCCGCGGCAGTTGAAAGCCCCTTCCCGGCCAACACCCGCCGTCACGCTTGATCCGGCGAAGATCTACACCTTGCCCGAGCTGGTGAACATTGCCGAACAGAACAATCCGGAGACGCGGGTGGCGTGGGAGTATGCCAAGGCACGGGCCGCTGATCTGGGCATTGCGCAGTCTACGCTATATCCAACCATGGCCGCTGCTGTGCTGGCGGAGACCGCCCGCGCCGGCATTTTCTTCGGTCCATATTTTGTGCGCCAGACGGTGGACTCGTACGCGCCGACGTTCTTCGTCGACTACGCTATTTTCGACTTGCAGCGTTCGCAGGAGATATCAATCAGCAGAAACACTCTGGTGGCTGCCAATTTTCAGTTCAATGACACGCACCGGCGGATCATCTTCGAGGTAATGGACGCTTACTACCGCCTGCTCGATAACAAAGGGCAGCAGGAAGCGGCGGAAGCCAATCTGAAAAACGCGCAGACGGTGCGGGAGGCGGCGGATGCGCGGCTGCAAAACGGGCTGGCGACGCTGCCCGACGTGCTCGAAGCGCGTAGCGCTGAAGCGCAGGCAGACTACAACCTGCAGGCCGCCGTCGGCGCAACTGAGATTGCCTATGGCGACCTGGCAACCGCACTTGGTATTTCGCCGACCAAGCAGTTTCAGGTCGAAAGTATTCACGACATCAAGTTGCCGGACGGAATCGCCGAAACGGTAGAGAGTTCAATCGACAAGGCGCTATTACAGCGACCCGACCTGATGGAGCGGGTGGCGCAACTGCGCGCCGCGGGCGCCGAAGTGAGTTCGGCAAAAAGGGCATATGCTCCCAAGCTCAGCTTCAGCGGCAGTGCCGGAGACCTACGGGCCTACGGGGAGCAATATCCTACGCCGAATGTCGGCGTCTACTCGCCGACGCTTCAACCTTGGGACGCGGAGCTGAAACTGACGTGGACATTGTTCGACGGGCTGGCGAGGGAGAAGCGCTTGGCTCGAGCGGAGGCGGACCAGAAAGAAGCCGCTGCCAGTGTGGATGCCATCCGTGACCAGATCGAGAATCAGGTGTGGGCGGCGTACTCGACTGCACGCACGGCCCTTCGGCAACAGAAGGCGGCAGCGGCGCTCCTTGAATCAGCGACCGAATCGTACAACGCGGCGCTCGAGTCGTACAACTATGGCGTGCGCAGCCAGATCGACGTGGTCTCAGCGCAGCGCACGCTGGCCGACGCGCGCACCGCAGATGTTACCGCACGCACCCAACTGTTAACGGGATTGGCCGCTCTGTCTTATCAAACCGGCGATCTCCTGTATGTGAAGAAACCCTGATATGACGAGAAGATTCCTAGTATCGGCTGGTCCACGTTGGCGATGTATAGCCTTGCTGGGAGCGTGTGCAACGTTGCTGCTCTCAGCGGCGGGATGCACGCGTGCGCCGTCCTTCAATATCATCGGCTCCTATTTTCCCGCTTGGATTCTGTGCGGGGTCATCGGCATCGTGCTTACCGCGGGCGTGCGAGTGTTATTTGTGCGCTGGAAGCTCGAACCGGAGCTTTCTCCATTGATTGTGGTTTATCCGTGCCTGGCGGCGTTTTTCACCTTCCTGATCTGGTTGGTGTTCTTCAGCTGAGCCGCGGAGAGGGTTTCCATGCTTGAAAATACTACCCCTGAACAGCGTAAGCGCATCGGCAAGATCTTAAGCTTCTCCATCATGGCGGCCGCGCTGATCGCGGGCCTGATTGTTATCTACATCACTACCTGGTATCCGCGCACCGACGACGCGGAAGTGTTTGCCAACTTCATCGGCATCGCTCCGCAGGTGGACGGGCCCATCGCCACCATGGCAGTGCAGGACAATGAGTTCGTCAAACAGGGTGGGCTGCTGTTCGAAATCGATCCTCGGCCGTATGAATACTCATTGCAACGGGCCCGTTCCGACCTGAGTACGCTGGAAGGCCAGATCGTAGACGAAAGCCGTACCATCGCCTCGCAGCAAAGTGCCGTGGGTGCGGCGCAAGCGAACACAGAAAGCACAAAGGCCGCCGTAGATCGCGCTGCATCAGCGGTCGACGAAGCGCAGGCGAATGTGGGCGCAGCCAGAGCCCAACTGGAACGGGCGCAGGCGGAGCTGCTTTATACGCGAAACAACTTTCATCGCATTGAGCCGCTATTGGCCAAACAGTTCGTAACGGTAGACCAAGTGGATGAGGCCAGGACTGCGGTGACCGCGGGCGAACAAGCCGTCGATCAGGCGAAGTCGCAACTGGCATTGGCCCAGGCGCAGGTGCTGTCGGCCAGGGCGCAGTACGAACAGGCGAAGGCGACGATGAATCAGAGTCATCAACAACTGGCGCAGTCGCAACACAGTGTGTTGACGCTCGAGCCACTTACGGCGCAACGCGAAGGGAAGGCCGCGACGATTCGTACGGCGGAATATAACTTGAATGCTTGCCGCGTCTATGCGCCGTTTGATGCGCGAGTGACGAACCTGATCATCTCGCAAGGCGCTTATGCCCACGCCGGTCAGCAGATGTTTACTCTTATCGACACACGGATATGGTGGGCGGTGGCGAACTTCCGCGAGACCCAGCTCCGCCATATCAAGCCGGGAATGCACGCCGACGTCTACGTGCTGTCGCGTCCCAACGTGCGCTATGACGGCGTGGTCGACAGTGTCGGCTATGGCGTGCAGCCGGATTCCACCCTGATCGGAACCTTCGGCCCCGGGCTTCCCGATGTGCAGCGCTCTTTGAACTGGGTGCACCTGGCCACGCGCTATCCGGTACGGGTGAGGATACTAGCCCCCGAGACGGAGCCGTTCCGGCTCAGTGAGTCAGCGGTGGTTGTCATGCGTCCGCAACGTTCCGGAAAGGCTCAGTAGCAATGTCTGCCCAAGACCAGACGCTGGCAGCGGCTCCGCGATCAAGTCCGCTGGACGAGGCCGGTGCATGGTTTTGGGACTTCCTCAAGAGTGAGCTCACGCCGTATCCGGGCCGCGCCTGGACGGTAGGCCGGATGGTAATTTCCGCGACCATCGTCATGGTTGTGGTAATGACATTCCAAATTCCGTTTGGTTTCCTGGGCGCCATTTACACCATGTTGCTCAGCCGCGAGAACCCGACGGTCACGCTGCGTTCCGGCGTCCGCACGATCATTTCGTACGTATTCGCCTCTATTTATACGGTCCTGGGCGTCATGACCATGATCGACGACCCGCTCACGCATTTTCTCTGGATCACCATCTCTCTCTTCCTGGCGTTCTATCTCATTCGAATCGTCCCTGACTACATCACGGCGGTGGGCTTTGGTTTCACTCTCGCCGGAGCGATCCCGCTATGGGATGAGACGTTTCTAACCGTGAATCAGCGAACCGAGAATACGTTGTGGTTAGGCTTTTCTGTCATATTGGGCACGGTAGTAACGGTGGCGGTGGAGTATGTCTTCCGGCGCGTTCATCCCGCTACCGACCTTAATATAAGCATCCAGACGCGGCTAAAGTCCGTTGAATCTCTATTGCGGCAGATGGCTTCAGGGCAGAACGATTTCAAATTCCAAAAGGAGATTGCCCTCTATTCCAGCGTTGGGACATCGCGTCTGCGGAGGATGCTTTTGCGTTCCGGTTATCCACCGAAGTTCATTGCGCAGATGACGGCTGCGGTGGCTTTGCTGGGTCGTCTGATGGACCTGGCCGCAAGCTTGCAGATTGTTCGCTCAAACCAATTCTTTGTGCCGGAAGCAGACGATCGCGAGCGCAGCTTGAAACTTGCAGACCAGATCGTTGAACTGGAACGCGACGTTGCAGCTCGGAAGCTTCCGAGACCTTTGGAAATCCCGGATACCATCGCACCATCCGCCTTGCCGCTGTTGCCCGAGATGGAAAGGACGGTCGCGCTCATATCGCACTCCTTCGCCGGCTATAGGACTCCTCCGGGGCTGGCGGTGCCGCTGCCGGCAGAAGGGGAGCGTCAGCATTTGTTTGCTGCCGATGCGTTCACCAACCCCGATCACTTAAAGTTCGCCATTCGCGGTACATTGGCCACGCTACTGGCCTATACGGTTTACACGGCGATCGCGTGGCCCGGCCTCAGCACCAGCGTTGCTACCTGCATCATCACCGCGCTGTCCACGATCGGTTCTTCGCGCCAGAAGCAGTTTCTCCGACTAGGCGGCGCCATACTCGGAGGCTTTGTCTTCGGAATGGGAGCGCAGGTCTTCGTCCTCCCTTATCTGGATTCGATCACGGGGTTTGCCGTTCTATTTGCGGTTGTAACAGGGGTTTCGGCGTGGATCGCAACCGCTACGCCAAGGCTGTCTTACCTTGGCGTGCAGATGGCGCTAGCCTTCTACCTGATCAATCTTCAGGAGTTTGCCCCGCAGTATTCACTTGCGATCGCGCGTGATCGCGTGGTGGGCGTGCTGCTTGGCTTGTTATGCATGTGGCTGGTGTTCGACCGGCTTTGGGTAAGGGACGCTCTGCAGGAGATGCAGGATGCGTTTTCTCGGAACCTTCGGCTATTCGCCGAACTGCTCGAACTTCGCCAGACCCAGGACAGGGTGGAATCCGCCAAGCAAGCAATTCAGTTACGCGATCGAATCAATGAAGGATTTAACGCCGTCAAAGCACAGGCTGACGCCGTGGTCTTTGAATTCGGCCCGACCCGTCAACGGAAGCTCCAAATCCGTAACGACATGAGGCGATGGCAGGCGGCGTTGGGGATTTTCCTTCAGGTGCTGATCACCTATTTGCAATATCTGTTCCAGTTGAGACTGCCCGACATGCCCGCTGCGATTACGGCAGCGCAGATGGCATTCGAGAAGAACTTGGGGGATATCGTTGAGGCGATGTCGTCCGAAGTTGGTGGAAGTATTCCGCTTGCAACGGCCGACATTCAAGCCTCGGCAACGACCTTGAAGGAAGAGATAGAAGCGCACTACTCGAAATCCGGGAGTCCTGTCCCTCCGCCGCTCGTCGACATGATCACCCTAACACAGAATCTTGCTTCGATCGCCGCACCCCTTTCGGCAGACGTACGCGCGGCATTTTCCAATCCCCAACCCGCAGCAAACCCCAATCCAGAAATCGGACTCAGCGAGGCCTGACCTGTCTGCAAGGGCTAGCTAAGGATCTTGCTTGTTACTTCGTCCAGATGCGGGCCAGACCGGCAAGCCAGGCGATCAGGCAAGCCAGTGCGACCGCAATGAGGATCCAGGCGGCCCGATCGATTTTTCCTTCCGCACGGGCGCTCTTCTTGCGCCGCCATGGCTTCACCATCCATGCGGCGAAGCCGATGAACAGCGGTCCACCGAGCAACACCAATGCATCTTCAGCGTAATCAGAGAGACTGGCGTCCCGGGTAATTACATCGATGACGCCCGCGGCGAGAAGTCCAATGACAAAGACCTCAAGCCATTCCAGTTTGCTCTGCACGCGAGCTACGGCGTCGGCCCGGGACTCTATCTGTTTTTCCTGAACGGAAAGCTCGTGTTGGCGCAGCTGCTCAGAGGCGCTGCGGCTCACTTCAGCCAGAGTCGCCAATAACTGGTCAATGTTGATGGCGACGTAAAAGCGCCGGAATAGTTCGCGGTCCCGCAGGGTCAGTGCGTGCTTGATCTGGGCCGAGCGCCGAGTAAGTTCCTCGGAGGTGGCGACGACAGCCTTCAAGACTTCGGTGTCCTGAGGACCGCCAGGAAAGGCGAGATAGGCCCCTTCCCCTGACATCTCGTTCGAGATTCGCGCCCAGCGAGCGGCTAGTCGGTCCACATCGCGTGCTATCGACACAATTCCGGAGAAGTCAGCACGCAGTTCGGATGCCTGGCGATCCGGGGCGCTGACGCCCGCGGCAAAATCCTGCTTCTGCGCGATGGCGATGCCGCGATCTCCCCAGACGCCCACACCAGTAGCGCTGACGACCATGTGGAGCTCAGCAAAATCGAGCGGAGTCACCCCGGGCACTTCGGGGTAAAGTACCTGCCAGAGAGTTTCGGCAATTTGCCTTGCGAGATTCGGAGCAGCGATCGGCACGTCAGGTCGCAAACGAACGCTAGCAAAACGGAAGTAGCTTTGGGGAGGAGCCGGGATTTCAAGGGGAGAGTTGAGGTCGTATCGCTGGGGCGCGATATCAACGCCTTCTTTCGATCCCGCAAAATCGAAGACGTTAACCTGGGGGCCGGTGACCAGTGACACGGCGGAGTAGATCGATCCTTCCAGTTCTGTGCGGACGGCCTCGGCGACAGGGTCGTCGCGCAAATCGCTGCGCACGCCTGGCGGGCCGATCAGCGTCCCACGATGCGGAGTGCCTACTGCGTTGCCAAACTGGCTTTGGCCTCCAACCCACGGATCGGCAAGCAGACTTCCCAACGTAGCCGTACCGTGAGCTCCGCTCCGGCGCGATGAGGCACCAACCGCCACCATATCCTGCTCGTGAGCCCGCAAGGCTTCGACCTCTTGCGTCTGCAAACGCGACCATACGGTATAGAGATGGCGACCGTTCGCTCTTTCGGGATCAATCGAGAACTGGTAATCCGTTTTATTTGAGGGTGCCTCAGGACGGCCACCGGAATATGCGATTGCAGTGAACTCGAATCCGGTTCCCAGTGAGGAGTGGTCTAAGTCGAGGTGCGCCCATTCCTTGAATAACAGGCATTCGGGGTCGCGCAGATAGATGCCGTCGGTGGGTATGCGGAAGGTGTCAGCGAGTCGCAGATGTTCGGCGTCTAAGTCTGATGCCCTGCGCTGGTCCTGGTAAGCAAAGTCCCGGTTCTTGAAGAAGTCGGGCGACGGAGCTTCGGATTCCGGCAAGTAGACGGTAGATCGGCGGGCGCGCCGGACATCGCGCTGATAGGCTTCTGCCTCCCGGCCGAGCATGGCCAGCTCGGGAACAAAGAGGAGGCTGTTTTCGAGCACCGAATCGAAAATCGGATTCAATTGCTGGTGCAACAGGATAGATCTGACCTCGTGGAAGAATTCAGTGGCACCGCTGGTCTCGCTTAGATAATCGCGACCCCGTTTGAGCGCGGCAAACAGTACAGAGCGTAACGCGCGCTGTGGCGGACAGGAGATGCGTCGCCGTGCTTCCAGAGTTGAAGCGTAACTGGCGAGCAGCAGCGCCCAGCGATGTTCGGCCGGTACAGATGCGAAATCAGCATTAAACCAGTCGATCTTGCGGTGGTTAGCAACGTCCATCCAGCCGTCCGGATGTAAACCATATTGTCGCCAATCGACCGCTGCGTTCGGATCCTCGATGATCCAGCGCGCCAGATACATCGAGCAGAAGGCATCGAAATCCGGTTCCTTGTGGGTGACCAGCCACACCAAACCTTGATCGGCGAAACGCTGGCGTATTTGGCTTGCCTTGTGCAGGACAGCCGCGGAGGCAGAGGGGAATTGCGCTTCGCGCTGGAAATGATGATCGATAATTGGGAGCGGCTCGTTGGCGCCCCAACATGTGCCTCCAACATCGGCAGCAAGTGCATTGGCGAATAGAGTTCCAGGGTCTTGATCCCCGCTCTGCGGACCGCGAGTGCGGGGATCACCAGCGAAGGAAGTTCCGAAATCTACGTACCGATACCTGAAAGTCCGAGCCATGTCTTAGCTTAGTGAAGCATAGGGATGGAAATGTATTTTAGCAATCAGACGCAGCCGGAGCTTGAACGTCACGAAGCACCAGAACCGCGTGACTTCCGGGAAACATCCTAAGCAAATAGCGAGACAGTCAGGGTACCCTGGACAAACCCTTTCGATTGGTGGAGTTAGTCGACGTTTAACGGCCTGGTTTCGGGTAATATTGCGGGATCGGCAATCCTTCTCCGTTTTGCGATATGCTTTTATTGGCTGCACGCACCGTCACGGGCCCGTAGCTCAATTGGATAGAGCATCAGCCTTCTAAGCTGAGGGTTGCTGGTTCGATCCCAGCCGGGCCTACCACTTTTCCCGCTGGCTGCATCACTAACATCGACAATGTACCTGCGCCTCGTTACTACTCTGGCGGCACTGCTTTACTGCCTTCCATGCCTGGCTTTCCCAGTACAGGTTACGGTCAGCGACTCGCGCGGAGCTCCGCTGAGCAATGCGCTTGTCATTCTCCAGGATCTCACTCATCAGGAGCGCGAACTCACTCGTGTCCTCACCGGTCGCGAAGGAAAGGTCGCTATGCCGGAGTTAGGCCCGGGACTGTATCGCGTAATCGTTACCTACCCCTATAGCCAATGGCAGACTGCGGTTCGAGAATTTCTGGTACGCGATAAGCCCGTCGCGATCGATCTCAGGATGTCCCAGACGAGTAGCGATGACGACCTTCCGGTTTCAATCGGACAACTCACTGTCCGTGTTCTGGGAGCGAACGGCGCTCTAGTGGTTGGAGCTCGGGTATTAGTACGCGATGCCCACGCCGACCCGCACTCCGAGCATTGGGGAACGACTGACACACAGGGGACGGTCACTCTGGAACTGACCTTGCAACCGTCAGCGATTCTGGTAGTTGATCGCGAGCAGCTTTATGAGTTTCCGACCGCCGGGCTGGGGACAGAACGAACGCTGCGGTTGAAATAGCTCTCATTTGGGCGGTAGTAAGGTGAGCTGTGGAGCGCGACATTCGCGAACTCCCGATCCACATTGACGATATTGCAAATCCTTACCTACACACGCTTCCAGCGCAACGAATTCCGCGCCGCTGCACGAAACCCGAAAGGCCGATACAGGTGTACCGTTCGCGGATGCGAACCTCTGCTCAATCTCTGATGGACTGGCATTCACCGGTTGCGATAGCGATTGATATTCAGATGGAATCTTCAGCTGCGAGAAGGCCTTCTGGATGTCGCCAAAATAGGTTTGCGAGTCGAGACCGCTGCAAGTCCCGTGCGTCGACCACTCATGTTGAATCAAGCCGGAATCGGGCATGATGGGGAGCATCTGGCGAACGATATTCTGTGAAACAGGCTGCGCCGCGTTGCAATGCTGCGGATAAGACCCGTCCTGGTTTTCCGGCCACAAGCCGTGAACAACGAAGCCGAAATGATGGGTGGGATCACACTCGCTAGACGATGCGTGGCCGGAGTGCGAGGCGCAGAACTCCGGCGCCCAGGACAGCGTCAGCAGGTAATAGTCAAAGCTGCCCGCAGTGTTGTCGGCAGGCTTGCGATGGCTCTTTGCCGTCGAAGCACAGTTTAATAGCAGGACGGCGCTAACCAGAGCAGCAGCAGCGAGTGCTCTCTGGCCAGCGCCGTGGGAACCTTCAACCTTGATCATGGAATTACCGGTTTGAGGCCAGTCACGCCGTTCCTTGCGCCCGACTGGCAGCCTTGAACGATTGAATCGCCGTCGCCTCGTCTGGCTCGATATCCAGCACCAGGTGCAGCTTTGTCATGTGAAGTAAATCGTGAACTCTCTGACTGACTTGCACCAGCTTTAGCTGTCCGCCCTGACTGCGAACCGTAGTATACGATTTCACGATCTCTCCCAGGCCAGAACTGTCGATGTAGCCTACCTCGTGAAGATTGAAGAGGATCTTCTTGTTGCCCTCTTCGAGGGTTTGGCGCACCAATTGGCGGAGCAGCGCGCTGCCTTCCCCGAGGGTAATTCGTCCGCTTACGTCGACGATCACGACATCGGCGACCTGCCGCTGGGCTGTCTGCATCCGAATCGGAGTGTGTTCCTGCATGTTGATGCCGAGCCGGTTCAGGACACCGTTGGCGACGTTCGCCACTTCCTGTGACTCGCTCCGAACTACGATGAGGCTATGGCCTTCCGCCAGGACCTTGCGAAAGAATTCGACGTCGCCCGAGCATTTGTGATCGGGAGTCGGTCGAACAGCGACGTCTACGGTATTTTTGCCCATCGCTGAGCCGGTGCCCGCTCCCGCGAGACCCAGAAGGGCAGCTGCTCCCAACCCTAACGCGACAACCTGGCCGATGCCGGGAACGGCGAAAAGCACGGCTGCGCCCACTCCAACCGTCATGCCGGTAGCAACACCCGTGAGCCCGCCTACCTTCATACCAAGCTTATTGGCGGTCTGAAGCCCTTCTCCTTCCGGTTGGGTGAGATAAACAATCTCCTGAGGTGGAACGTACCGCTCGAGCAGCTTCTCGTAAGCCGCAGCCGCGCCGTCGCGAGTGTCGAATACGCCGATTGCGGTGTGCAATGGTCCCCCGTATTCTTAGGCCAAATCTGCCACAGAGCAGACAGTGGCAAGCAAGAGCTTTAATCGCTGCCAATCTGAAGTCAGAGGCGGGGATTTTACAACAGATCTGGCATCAGCAATCGAAATTTCCGTCACCAATATCGCCGGACTCGCTTTGCGAAAATGATCGCCGGCTGAACGTCGCTAGTGTAGATGGACGAGTTGGTCGAGAAGGAAGAGCACGGCCACACCGATAAAAACGACGACTGCCATTTTTACGCCGGGCTCGCGGTTTACCTCAGGTATCAAATCTGAGGCGGCAACATAAATCGTGACCCCGGCGGCGACTGGCAGGCCATAGCTTACGGCATGTTGGCCGATCGCCATGGTAAGCACTCCGGCAACGGTCGCGATGCCAAGCAAGACCGAGGCGAACCACGATCGTCCCTTGCTCAGGCCGCTGGCCAACATCACGGAAGTGACTGTGAAGCCTTCCGGAATCTTGTGCAGAAAAACTGCGAGAAAGATGATCCATCCCAGCCATGGTGAAACCAGAAACCCAGCGGTGATAGCGATTCCGTCGAAGAAGGTATGGATCATCAGCCCGAACAGCACCGATACGCGACGGTGCGAATGAACGTATTCGTCGGAATGCGTTTCTTCGCCATAGTGAAAGTGCGGCGTAATGGTGTGCTCAAAGAAGTGAACCAGAAGGTAGCCACCAAGCACCAGCAGGGCGCCTTTGCGGCCGGCAAGCTGCAGGCTTTCCGGCACCATCTCGACCATGGCGGTTGCCAGCATGAAGCCCGCGCCTAATGCGACGAAATACCGCAGATAGTTGCGTTGCCAGTTCTTCTGCACAATCACGGCGCCGCCAAAGATGTTGGCCGCGGCAGCAGTGAGGCCGAGAAGAATACTGGTCAGTATGGGATTCATCGAACGGCAGTTGTCATTGGCCAGTTGCCAGTTGTCAGTAACAACAAAACACCACACTCCACGTCCACAGGATTACAAATTCCTTCGCATTTCGAACCCCACGGCTTGCGCGAGAGTAACACAGGCCCGTTCGACGCAAACATTCCAACTGCAAACCGACGGATTTGGTTATCCACTATGCCTAATGTGCATTACATCGCCATCCTTAACGATGTATTCCTTGCCTTCCAGACGCAGAGTACCGCGGGAGCGCGCTTCGGCTTCGGAGCCAGCATCAAGCAGTTGGTCCCAGTGGATCGTCTCGGCGCGTATGAAATGATGCTCCAGGTCGGTGTGAATGGCTCCCGCGGCGTTCACGGCTTTGGATCCGCGTTCAACGGTCCACGCGCGGCATTCGTCCTCGCCGACAGTGAAGAAAGACATCAGGCCTAGGAGTTCATAGGTCTTGCGGATGAGGCGCACCAGTCCGCTCTCCTTCAGACCGTAGCTGGAGAGAAACTCCGCCGCGTCTTCGTCGCTCATCTCGGCCAGTTCAGCTTCGACTTTTGCACATACGGCTAGCGCTCCGGTATTCGGACGCGAGCTTGCTTCGCCGATCCCGTATTTGGCAACCGCCTCTTCCTGGTCTTTATCGAGGTTAGTACTCTCGCCGATGTTGAGCACGTAGAGCATCGGTTTCTCGCTAAGGAACATGAAGCCGCGAAAACGCTTCTTGTCTTCGGGCGTCATCTCCATCTCCCGCAGCGGGCGCTCGGTCTCGAGGTGCGCGAGGGCGCGCTTCAGCAGCTCGAACTCGCGTTCGATCTCCAGTGACTTCATCTTCTTCAGGTCCTTCTGGACGCGCTCCAGACGCTTCTCAACCTGGCCCAGGTCGTTGACGATCAGATCGAGGTCGATACTCTTGATGTCGCGCAGAGGATCAACAGGCCCGACATGGGGAATGGTGTCGTTCTCAAATGCACGCACCACGTGCGCCAGGGCATCAACGTTGCGGAGGTTAGCGGCGAACGCGGTTTCGTTCAGCGCCTCCTTGCTGAGGGCCGCGACGTCTGCATACTCCACACTGGCATGGATGAGCTTCTTGGGGTGGTAGAGCGCCGCCAAGCGGTCCAAGCGATCGTCGGGTACCCTGGCTACGCCGAGGTGCGCTTCGCGCGGATTACCCGAGCGCTGCGTCACCTGTTGCTTGGTCAACATGACGAAGAGGGAAGTCTTGCCTACCTGGGGAAGGCCTATGATGCCGGTTTTCATGAATTAGCTTTCAGCCATCAACTCTCAGCCCGAGCCGAGGGGGAGGCCGCTCCTTTGGATAGTTAGAACGAATGATGATGTAAGCGCAGTTTTCGAATGTCGCCGCCGGTTTGATATTCGGCCGAAGATCGGCGGCCCATGGCTGCCGGCCCCTCTATGATAATCGTTGCGCGGTCACAAATAGCAGCGCCAGCCCGAGCATCAGCACCGCTCCTTCCAGGCGTGTCGACCACACGTGCAGTTGGTTGAACTCCACGCGGCGTGCATCGTCTTGAGGAACTTCGTCGATCATCACCATATTCCTCTTCAGCACCTCCATTCTGGCGCCGACCCCAAATATGCTCACCAGGGTAAGGATAATCATGAGGTAAACCAGCACGTGTCGTAGTGCGAATGGCTGAGCGGAGCCGCTCGTTACGGCCGAGTTAATCATCGAAGCAATAGCGAAGATGATGCCGCAGGCGATTCCCATGCCGTGGAGCATGGTCAAGCTGCGGCTGACCACGTTCCCTGCCAGCTGATGGGAAGGAAGGATGCCCGGCTTGAACACCGTCGGGGCGACCACAAATGCAAAGAAGATAATGCCGCCAATCCAGACCACCAGCGATAACAGCATTAAGAACCGAATAACGGACATGATTACCTCGGTCAGACAGTCTTCATTGTAAATGGCTGCTGGATCATGGCCGAGCCTGCCAGCGATTTCAGACGAGTGGCTGCTCTGGATTCCGGCAGTCGAAAGGCATCTCAAGCATTACCGTTCCCATCGGATTAGAAGCAGCCATTTCGACGATCTTGAAAAGGGGTGGGAGACACAATGAAGCGGAAACTGGTTCTTCTTACGGGTACGGTGCTACTGTGCGGTTGCTGGGCTTTGGCTCAGGCAGGCGCTGGAGCGGGTGCAGGGGCTGGCGCTGGAACGGGAAGCGCAGGCGCGGGTGCCGCCGCTACTCCGGGTGCGCAAAGCGGCAGCATGGGAAGCCAGACCGGGACGATGGGCGGCCAAACCAGCACGCCAGGCACCCAGACCTCGACTCCGGGAGCAACTACGCAAACGCCAGGTGCAACTACTAACAGTCCAGGAGCCACGACCAATACTCCAGGCGCGACTTCAACCATGCCCGGGACAACTCAGCCCGGCACATCGCCTGAAGTAAGCCCGAATTCCTCCGGTACGACGCCGGACGCAACTCCAAATTCACCGACGACGGCGCCAAATACGCCGACAACTTCGCCCGATACCACTACAACTCCTCCCCCTACCGGCGGCAGCGCGGGTACGGGAACCACGACTTCTCCTCAGGGCAGCTCGGCCACACCGCCGCAGCTGTAAACCACCATAGCGACAGCATAGCAAGGAGCCCATCGGGGCTCCTTTTCTTTGTTTAGTCGGCCGCAATCGCGCGCAACACCGTACTCTGTCGAGTAGCGATCTCGAACGCCTGGCTGAGGTCGTCGATCAAATCGTCGACATGCTCCGCTCCGACCGAAATGCGAACCAGGTCAGCCGGAATACACTTCTGCTGCCGCAGGTGCGCAGGAATACTCGCATGCGACATGTAGTTCGGCAGGCTGATCGTGGAGTTAACCCCTCCAAAGCTCACCGTGATAGCAAACAACTTTGTAGTCTCAACGACCGAGCGAGAGAATTCGGGGTCCCCCGTCACAAAGCTGAGGACTGCGCCATCTCCGGAAGCTTGAGCGCGGTGAATCGTAAGCTGGCGCTGGTTCGCGAGTCCGGGATAATACACGCGGTCGACCGCCGGATGTGCATCTAGCATTTCGGCGATTGCCCTGGCGTTCGATTGCTGGCGATCCAGCCGCAGGGATAATGTCTTGGTACCGCGAAGCAGAAGATAGCTGTCGAACGGCGATAAGCCGGCGCCCTCGCCGTTCTGGATGAGATAGAGCTCCTGACCGAGCTCTTCGCCGGCAACGACGACCGCGCCAGCCATCACATCGCTATGTCCGCAAAGAAACTTAGTTGCGGAATGCAAGACGATATCGGCGCCGAGTTCCAGCGGACGCTGCAGGTAAGGAGACATGGTGCTGTTGTCGACGCACACCAGCGCTCCCGCACGATGAGCGACTTCTGAAACGGCAGCAATGTCGATGATCTGCAGCAGCGGATTCGTCGGACTTTCGAGGTAGATCAGCCGCGTTTTGCTATCAATAGCAGCGGCGACCGCGTCGAGATTCGTGAAGTCGACGTAGCGGACGTCGATGCCGCGGTTGGCGAGAATTCGCGAGAACAGCCGGTATGTTCCACCGTACAGATCGTCGCAGGCAAGTATCTCTTCTCCGGGCGAGAGCAGACGGGTTACAGCGGTGATTGCCGCCAGGCCCGTGCTGAAGCAGAAGCCGCGTGTGCCGCTCTCGAGGGCCGCAATCTGTTTTTCGACCACAGCGCGCGTTGGATTTCCGCTGCGCGAGTAGTCATACTCCCCGAAAACAGTGGCGTCCTCCTGACGGAAGGTGGCGGTCTGATAAATCGGAGTATTGGCAGGCGTGAATTGATCGCCAGGAGCCGGATCAAAGGTCAACAACCGAGTTGCAAATTTCACGCTGCACCTCCTTGGTCAGCGGCCAGTGGCCAGTAGCCCGTCGTCAGTTGAACGGTGGGGGTTCCGGGTTTCCGCCTCAGACCCGGAGTTCCCTCAGCGGCGATCATGCTTTCTATGTTCGTCGCTCGTCGTTCTCGGCTGAGATCAAAGAGGTCTGCCATTACAGCGGCTGTCGTCGGCCACCGGCCCGCCCCGCGGCCTGTCCAGACCTGTTGCAGGTCCGGGTCGCCGGTATCGATTAGCAAGCAGTTCTCTTCGTTGCGAATCCGCGCGAAAGGATGGGACGAATCCACCAGTCCGGGTTTTACTTCGAGACAAACGCGGCCACCTACAAGATGCGCTGTGCCGATCAGCCGCACGCGGCCGCCGTTACGTGCCGCCCCCTGCACCCAGTCAGGGTCGATAGAGTCGATTCCAGTGGACCTGATGTCGTGCGCGTCGATTTGTGGAAAGGCCCGGCGGGCCAGCAAACGCAGCTTGCAAACTGTATCCGAGCCGGAAAGGTCGGCACTTGGATCCCGCTCGGCGAAACCGCGTTCTTGGGCTTCAATGACTGCTCTGTCCCGGGAGCATCCTGCGGCGATGCGATCGAGCACGTAATTGCATGTGCCGTTCAGCACGCCGGAAAGTGAGACGATATGACTGTCCTCCGCCAGGGCACATATGGCTTCCAGAGCTGGAACGGCTCCCCCTACCGCCGCTGAGTAACGAAGTTTGTGATGAGTTTCGAGCTGCGCGTCGCCTGCTAGAAGGAGCTTGTTAGCTGTCACGACCGGCTTGCCGTCTGCTAGCGCTGCACTGACTAAATCGCCGGCAGGGTCGTTGCCTCCAATCAACTCTACGACCACATCGGCGTCGTCGATCACATCCCAGCAGTCTTGCGTAAGCAGGTTTGCTGGGGCATGATCCAGGTGCCGTTCGGGCCGGCGTACGGCGATGCCGGTGACGTTGAACAGATGAGGATGCTTCCAGAGCTCCTGAAAGACCCCTAAGCCAACCGTTCCCAGGCCGAGCAGCCCAACCTTGAGCGGAGGAGTAGGAAAGCTCTTGGGTGACAGGACGGAGCGATGGCGACCAACGAGGGTCGCGTAGTTCTCGCCCAGCGCTGCCACCTCGAAGGACACGCCGGTCTTCCTGCCGAAGGCAATCGCCTTACGCTGAACCACCTTTCCAGCGATCGAGAGTGCATCGGCGAAATTGATCTCGTCGAAACGTTTGGCATCGCTGTTCGCGGAGGGGTCGCTGTTATAGATGCCGTCAACATCCTTGATCAGTCGGCAACGTCCATTGAGCTGCTTGGCCAAGAAGAGCGCCGAGAGGTCCGAGCCGCCGCGTCCGAAAAGTGCGACGCGTCCTTGAGCGTCGCGTGCCACGAACCCTGGAATCACCGCGACGCGTCCCTGGTGCAACACATTTTCAATGACGCCGATGTCAGCGCTGACCGGCTCTGTATCGTTAGATCCGGCTTGCGCGACGAGTTGAATCTGGCCGGGATCGAGCACTTGCGCAGGAATGCCAAAGCGATCCAGTTCGAGAGTAAGAAATGCCGTGGCAATCTCTTCCCCAGTGGCAACGACGCGCGCTATGGCTTCGGGGTTCGCATCGTGGTAATCCTCGACAGTGCCGAACAGGCGATCGGTCTCGCCGGCGAAGGCGGAGACCACAACAACGACCCGGTATTGACGCCGGATCCAGCGATAGATTTCATGCACTGCCTGTGGCAGGTCAGCACGCGACTGTAGGACCGAGCTCCCAAACTTTAAAACAATTACTTTGCGAGACATGGCTCGGCCTCCTTGGTGCGGGTGACTTCGATCGCGGCCAGAGCGGTATCGAGATCGGCGATGATGTCGGTGGGGTTTTCCAGACCGACGGAAAGCCGCACGAGCCCGTCGGTGATGCCGGCGCGCTCGCGGATCTCACGGGGAACATCGCCATGCGTCATGGAAACTGGGTGAGTGATCAGCGTCTCGACGGCGCCGAGGTTTTCTGCCAGCAGACAAAGCCGCACCGTGTTCATGAGTTGGATCCCGGCGCCAGCGCCACCTTGCAGCTCGAATGCGAGCATCCCTCCAGGGAGTGCCTGCTGTGTCTGTGCGAGAACGAACTGCGGGAAGCTGGCGAGACCCGGGTAGTGAACGCGGGCAACTTTCGGATGCTGCTCCAGCCATTCAGCCACTTTCTGTGCGTTGACGGAGTGCTGCTGCAGCCGGAGAGGAAGTGTCTTGAGTCCCCGCAATGTCAGCCATGACTCTTGCGGAGACTGGATACATCCAAGTGTCTTGCGAACGAGCCGCAGGCGCTCCAGAAAAGCTTCGTCGCGCGTCGCAATCGAGCCTCCCACGGTTGAGTTGTGGCCTTCGATATATTTGGTCGTCGAGAGCAATGTTATATCTGCTCCCAAGGCGAGCGGCCGTTGCAGCAGCGGCGTTAGGAAAGTGTTATCGACCGCGAGCTTAATACCTGCCTTGTGAGCTACCTTTGCAATGGCCGAAATGTCGGTCAGCTTCAGCGTCGGGTTAGCCGGCGTTTCAATGAACACTAGCTTTGTGTTTGGCCGGATCGCCCCGGCAACGGCTTGTGGATGCGAGGTGTCGACAAACGAAGCTTCGACGCCGTAATTCGTCAGTATCTGCTGGAAGAGGCGCACCGTGCCGCCGTAAACAACGTCGGAGACAACCACATGGTCACCTGCCTTCAGGATGGCCAGGAATAGTGAAGAGATAGCGGCCATTCCGGTGGCAAAGCAAACCGCTGGCGGCGTTTCTTCCAGTGCGCCAAGGGCGGCTTCCAAAGCCGATACCGTGGGGTTCGCGGCGCGCGAGTAGGTGAAGCCCTTGTGTACACCGACAGCTTGCTGATGGTAGGTAGTGGACTGATAGATGGGGGTAAGAACCGCGCCGGTCGCCGGGTCGGGCGCGAGACCGCCGCGTATCGCGGTTGTCGAAAACAGATCAGCCGAAAAAGCCATGGTTCACTCCAATCGAGAATTGCCCAAAAACAGCAAGACCGCCTCATTCCTAGGCGGCCGGTCACGAGTGGAGTTTTTTCTGGTTGGGCTGTCAGACTCCGAATGTGAACCAGGCACCGCCTAGGGTGCACATGGCCATGGTCATTCGGTTGGTCGTCGACAACATGCCTGTAAATTAGCTGATGATGCAAAGAGTGTCAAGCGCAGCGGAAATCAGATCGTGCGACTAAAAGGGAATAGCGGGCGATAGAGCTAGCGACACGGAGCGCTAAAGATTAGGCCACCGGAGCGAGACGGTGGCCCTTTCCTGACGTTATGCGGTGGTTGCCGGAACGCCCAACATGAAGTTTGATGCTGTTTTTAGCGAAAGGCTGGCCTGTGGAAATTGAAATTTGAGAGCTGCAGGACTTCCTATAACTCTGCTAATAGCAACGCCCTTCCGCAGATGCGAAAGGGCGCCTGATATCGGTCGCTACAACGCGTGGGTCCACCTACCGACTAAAGGCAGCGATCGCGCCAGCTTCGTCGTCCTTCACGTCGAACACCGTGTACAGCTTGGTGATCTGAAGCAGGTCGTGGACCTTCTTCGTCAGGTTAAGCAGCTTCAGTTCACCGCCCTGGTTGCGGACGGAGGTGAAGGCGCTCACCAGTTCGCCGATGCCGGAGCTGTCGATGTAGCTTACGTCGCCCAGGTTCAGCAGGATTTTCTTCTGCCCTTTGCCCAGCAGGTCCTTGATGGTATCGCGCAAAACTACGCTGCCTTCGCCGAGAGTGATTCGTCCGCTCAAGTCGACGATGGTGATGCCATCTACCTGCCGTGTGCTCGCTTTCATGCTCACGTGGAAGCCTCCTGGCGGTCCAGGTCACTGCTCTGGATCCGCTTGATCAAAATGATTTCAGTGCCGGGATTCAGTTTACGAAACCGAACCTCATCCATGAATGCCCGCATTAAGAATATGCCACGGCCGGACTCTTTCAAGAGGTTCTCCGGGGCAAGCGGATCGGGAACCTCTTCCGGCAGGAACCCGCGACCCTCATCCGTGATGGTCACGATCAGTTCCTTTCCGTTCTGCTCCAGCGTCAGATTCACACGCTTGGCCGGATCATAGTTGTTTCCGTGCAAAACGGCGTTGATCATCGCCTCTCGGACGGCCATCGAAACGCCGCTCCGAGTATCCTCATCGATGCCAGCTTGCGCCGCAACCTTGTCAGCCATCTCTTCGGCCTTGTTCACGCTTTCGAGCGTGGACTCCATGCGGTACGAAACGCGTTGTGGCGCCGTCATCAATGCACTCGCTGGCTGTGATTGGCCCCGGATTGATGCTGGAGGGAGCAAATCATCAGGAATTCAGCAGTTTGCCTGTTCGCGACAGACTTGTCAACGCAAGCTTGCTTTAGCATCGAGGACAAGCGGCATGCAACCAAGCAAGCGAGCGTGCATCTCCGGATTCGCCGGACGTGAGCAAGCCGTGGAATCGATCTTCCAGTTACACTGGATACAAAGCAATGAGCGTAATCAGGCTTTCTTTAGATATTCGTAGACCAAGGCGGTATGTGCGGCGGCGGTTGCCGGGCACTCCGCGAATACGATAAAATTATAACGAACGTTCGTCAAAAGTTTCTGCGTCCGCACGACGTTACTCCAATACTTATGCCAGTATCCACGACCAGTCGCGAACCAGACCGCTCGGTACCTCAGGACTCTCGCTTTGACCGCCGTCTAGGCGAAATCCTTGATTACGCTACTGAAGTTTTCGCGGAGAAGGGCTACGAGGGCGCCTCCATGCGGGACCTGTCCCGTTTGAGCGGCATCTCCCTGGCAGGTCTTTATTACTATTTCGAATCGAAGGAGAAGCTGCTGTATTTCATTCAGCAGCACACCTTCAACACCATCATGGAGAAATTGCGGCAGCGCTTGGCCACCAGCAAAGATCCCGAAACCCGCATCCGCATCTTCGTGCACAACCACGTGGATTACTCGGTGGCCAAGCAGAAGGCGATGAAGGTGCTTTCTCACGAAGACGACATACTGAAGAACGGGTTCGGCGCCGAGCTGGCAGCCACTAAGCGTGAGTATTACCGCATCTGCGTTGAGCTTGTGGATGAACTCGCCAAGGCCGAGGGCCTAAAGTCGGTTGGCGCGAATGCCGTCGCAAACGGCGGTATCAACACGCGCACGGCGGTAATGGGTCTGTTTGGCATGATGAACTGGTTGTACACCTGGTATAAACCGCGGATTGATCCCGACGCGGAAGTTCTGGCACGCGAGATCGCCGATATATTTTTGAGTGGTATTCGGTCCGGAAATGTGCCGGCGGCAAAGGCTGCGCGCGATTCGGATAAGCAGGTCCGGCGTAGGCGTTAGTGTTCGCCAAGGTTCTTCTAAATTCTCGCGCATCAACGCATTGAAGGATTCACAGAGAATGATCAGTACCACCTCTTCAGTCGACGCCGAAAAAAATGAACTGATTCGCTACCGCACCGACGCGGGGGTTGCTGTTATCGAACTCTGCGATCCGCCTGCGAACACCTACAGCTACGACATGAATCGTCAGCTCGACGACGCCATTCTTCGGGCCCGCATGGACGACGAAGTTTATGTGATCGTTCTCACGGGAGCCGGCGAAAAGTTCTTCTCCGCAGGTGCCAACATTCAGATGCTGACCGAGGTCGATCCGACCTTCAAGTATTACTTCTGTTTGCACGCAAATGAGACTTTGCTGCGCCTGGAACACACTCCCAAGCTGGTAATCGCTGCAATCAATGGCCATTGTGTGGGTGGTGGCCTGGAGATCGCAATGGCAGCCGATTTGCGCGTAGCTCGCAAGGGCGGCGGGAAGATTGGACTGCCGGAAGTGAACCTGGGCGTGCTGCCCGGTACCGGCGGAACCCAGCGTCTGTCGCGGATGTTGGGAAAGTCGAAAGCGATTGAGTTGATGGTCATGGGCAAGACGTTTTCGTTCGACGAAGCGAAGGAGCTTGGCCTGGTGAACGAGGTTTTCGAAGGCGACAACTTTACGAGTCGCGTGATGGAATATGCGCGCCAATTCTGTCCGCCGCACAAAGCAGCAAAGGCTGTGGGACGAATAAAACGCGCCGTACAGACGGGATGGGAGATTCCGATCGAGGCCGGATTGGCGCTGGAACGCGAGAATCAGCAACTGCTCTTCGAGAGCGACGATGCCAAGGAGGGCCTGGCCGCCTACATCGAAAAGCGGCCGGCGAAATTTACGGCGAAGTAGCGCGTCTCGGCCGAGTAGCTGCTCTAAGCAAACGCATGACGCTTCCCTCCAACACGAACTTCACACGCATCAGCGTCGAACTGCACCCGCCGGCGGCGAGGGTTACGCTCAACAATCCCCCTTTGAACGTCATCGACATTCGAATGATGGAGGAGCTTCGCGCCGCTTTGGAGCAGATCGAGGTTCGGCCGGAAATCAGTGTGGTGGTACTCGCTGGTTCCGAGCGCGCGTTTTCGAGCGGGGTTGATATCGCAGCGCATACCCCGGACAAAATTCGCGGCATGCTGGCTGACTTTCACAGCGTGATTCGCTCGATCGTCAGCAGCGGCAAGGTGACGGTAGCTAGTGTTCGGCGGCATTGCCTGGGAGGAGGTGCGGAACTCGCGCTGGTCTGCGACATTGTATACGCCTCGCCAGATTCGGTTTGGGGTTTCCCGGAGATCAAGCTGGCTTGTTATGCGCCGGTAGCGAGCGTTGCATTATCCGCCATTGTGGGACAGAAGCTAGCTGCTGAACTACTGTTGACCGACCGAACTCTGACAGGCGAGGAGGCACTCGCGGCAGGGTTGGTGAACGGGCTGGCGGATGACCCCGAAACGCTGGTATCTGAATGCGTGCAGCGGGTCTCGCAGTTGAGCACCGCGGGTTTGCGCATTGCCAAGAAAGCGTTTTACGCATGGGATTCGATGCACTTCGATAAAGGCTTAACGCGTGCCGAACAGATCTATAACGATGAATTGATGAAGACGGCCGACGCTCAGGAAGGCATCACAGCTTTCATGGAACGGCGTCGTCCGAAGTGGGTGGGCAAGTGATGGATTACGAAATTACTGCCGAGGAGCTGAAAGAGTTGCTGAGCAAGAATACTGGCATCGAGATCCTCGACGTACGCGAGCCGTGGGAGATTCAGACGGCAAGCCTAGCAGGCAGTACGAATATCCCGATGAATGATATTCCGGCGCGTTTTAAGGGGGAACTGGATCCGCAGAAGCACATTGCGGTCATTTGCCATCATGGAGTGCGATCCATGAATGTCACCGCGTGGCTGCGGCGGCAGGGATTCGAAAACGTGCAATCGCTGCGTGGGGGCATCGATCGCTGGGCGAGGGAGATCGATCCAAGCGTGCCACTGTACTAGCGTTCGGTATTCAGCGGTCAGCACTCAGCCAAAGAACGGTCATTGGTTGAGCGCTGAATGCTGACTGCTAAGGCTTCACAATGAAAAAAGAACTGATCGAACTGCGCGTCAATAAACGCTCCTACGAGCTGGCCGTTGAACCCAGCAAACTATTGCTCGACGTCTTGCGCGAGGATCTTGACCTGACCGGATCCAAACGTGGCTGCGATGACTCCTCCTGCGGAGCCTGTACGGTCCAAATCGATGGAGTTCCCATGCTGTCATGTACGATGCTGGCCGCCAGTTGTGAAGGGCAGGAGATCACTACGGTGGAAGGGCTGGTCGATCACGGAGGCCTGGCTGCGTTGCAGAAGGCCTACGGCGACTTCGGCGGCGCCCAATGCGGCTTCTGCACCCCTGGTTTCATGATGACTGTGAAGGCCTTGCTGGCCAACAATCCTGACCCGACGGAAGATGAGATCCGGGAAGGTTTGAGCAGCAATCTGTGCCGCTGCACGGGATATCTGCAGATGTTCCAGGCAATCCGCGCCGCGCTTGCCGCAGAACAGAAGGGCATGAAGCAAGAATTAGTGGGGGCGAAATAGGCGATGAGTGAGTTCTCTGTTATTGGAAAGCCGATCGCGATGATCGACGCCGCCGGAAAAACCACCGGAGGCGGAAAATATACCGACGACTTCAAGCTGCCCGGCATGCTGATCGGCAAGATCCTGCATTCGCCCTACCCGCACGCACGCATCCTTCGCATTGACACCTCCCGAGCGAAGGCGGTCGAAGGGGTGTTTGCGGTTGTTACAGGCGAAGACGCGCCGAATACTTACGGCATTCTTCCCGTAGGACACGATGAGACAGCGCTGGCGGTCGGCAAGGTTCGATATGTTGGCGACCACGTCGCCTGCGTGGCAGCGATCAGCGAAGAGGTTGCCGAACGCGCCCTCGAATTGATTGATGTCGAATACGAACCCCTCCCTGCTTACTTCGATCCGGAGCAGTCGATGAAAGCAGAGAGCGATCTGATCCACGAGAATCGTGAGCACAATATCGAAAAGGATTACCACCACGTGTTTGGCGATCCGGAGAAAGGCTTCGCCGAAGCCGACTACATTGCCGAGGGGCGCTACATCGCTAACGAGGTGACCCACGCTGCGATGGAGCCTCACTGCACGCTCGCGAACTTCGAACTGGACCCCTACACCGGCAAGCTGGGACGTCTGACAGTGTGGTCCTCAACCCAAGTGCCGTATTACTTGCAACACAAGCTCTCGCTGGTGCTGGAACTGCCGATGTCGCAGATCAGGGTGATTAAACCGCTGGTGGGTGGCGGATTTGGTGGCAAGAGCGAAATTATTCCGCTGGAAATTATCGCGGCGGTGACCGCCCGCGCCGCTAAGGCACCCGTGAAGATCACG
This sequence comes from uncultured Acidobacteriaceae bacterium, assembly GCA_963780495.1. Classification (GTDB taxonomy): domain Bacteria; phylum Acidobacteriota; class Terriglobia; order Terriglobales; family Acidobacteriaceae; genus Bog-257. The sequence goes on along the minus strand of CAWACF010000018.1, from coordinate 13,906 downwards.
TACACCCGGGAAGAGGTGTTCTGGGCGCATCGAGGAAGGCCGCGCACGATCATCGACCTGAAAACCGGCGTAAAGAAAGACGGACGTGTGACCTCCGTGTCCTGTAAGGTCATCCAGGACGGAGGAGCGTACTGCTCCTACGGTGTGGTAACCATCCTGTATTCTGGGGCGCTGCTGGGCGCGCTATACGACATCCCACACATTCGCTATGACGGCTTCCGAGTGCTCACGAATAAGCCTGCCTGTGGCGCGATGCGTGGCCATGGGACCGTTAACGTGCGCTTTGCTTTCGAGTCGCAACTCGATGAAATTTGCGTCAAGCTGAATCTCGATCCCGCGGCTGTACGACGAATCAATCTGTTGAAGCCGCCTACGATCACGGTTAACGGCCTGCGCGTGCTGAGTTATGGCCTGCCGGAGTGTATCGACCAGGTGATAAGGAGATCGGGCTGGGACGAGCGCAAAGGCAAGCTGTCAAAAGGCCGTGGATTGGGCATGGCGTGTAGCCATTACGTGAGTGGCGCGGCGAACAGCATCATCCGCTCCGATATGCCTCACTCTACGGTGAACATCAAGATCGATCGCGACGGCGGGGTGGTCGTTTACACCGGCGCATCGGAAATTGGCCAAGGTTCCGATACGATGACGGCGCAGGTTGTCGCAGAGGTGCTGGGCTGTGATCTTTCGCGTGTCAGAGTGATTGCCGCAGACACCGACCTCACTCCGATTGACCTTGGATCGTATTCCAGTCGTGTGACATTCATGGCCGGTAACGCTGCGCTCCGAGCAGCACAGGATGTGAGGAAGAACATCGTGAGTGCTGCCGCGAAGCGCATGGATTGCGCTCTGGAAGACGTCATCATGCGTGGCGACCGGGTTTACAAGCGAGGAACGAGCAGCCAGGAGCACGAGGCCGGCGCAGCTGAGATCCTTGAGCAGATCGATGCTCCCCGCGGCCGCGTTGACGGACAGATTCTCCGCGGCTCGGTCTTGCAGACGCGCAAGGACCAACGGCTCAAGGAGCATATGAGCTTCGAAGAGGCGGTAGTTTCGGCGATCGACTTCCACGGCGCGCTGACCGGTACGGGCTCGTACGCACCTCCGGTCGAAGCTCGCGGCGGCAGGCATAAAGGCGGAGGAGTAGGTCCGTCGCCGGCGTATTCCTACTCGGCGCAGGTGGCGGAAGTCAGCGTCGATGAGGAGACGGGGGAAGTGACCGTGCATAAAATTTGGGCCGCCCACGATTGCGGTCGCGCGCTAAATCCAGTCGCTGTCGAAGGCCAGGTGATCGGCTCCGTTTGGATGGGTCTTGGCCAGGCGCTGGAAGAAGAGATGATCTGGAAAGATGGTCTGCTGATGAATCCGGGATTGTTGGAATACCGCAGCCCGTCGTCACAAGAATCCCCCGATATCGATTGTTGTATCGTCGAAAGTATTGACCCTGAGGGTCCGTTTGGAGCAAAAGAAGCTGGCGAGGGATCGCTAGCAGCCACGATTCCAGCGATCTCAAATGCAATCTATGACGCTGTGGGAGTACGACTGCGTGAGAGCCCATTCACTCCTGAACGGGTGTTGTCGGCACTGCGGGCGAAGAAGGGCTTGAAGCGAATTGAGATGACCGAGCACATTGATCCCACGGCACCGGTCACGTTCCGTGAACACGGCGGGTCGTTGTGGTTCAAAGGCAAGGGGCCGATGCGGCATCCGCTCGATCCGGCACGACAAAGCGCGGCAGTGACAGGAGGTGAGCAGTGAGCTTACCAACCTTCCAACTATTACGGCCCAGGACAATCGAGGATGCCGTCTCGCTAATGGCGAAACATGACGGGGATGTGAAGGTGGTCGCCGGCGGCACGGACTTGCTGCCGTCGATGAAGCAAAAGTTGTTCACTCCGGCCTATGTCCTGGACCTGCGCGGTGTAGCCGAGCTGCGCGGAATCCGACGCGTGGCGGGCGGTAGCGAGATCGGAGCATTGACGACGCTGACCGCGGTCGAACACTCCCCCGCAATTCGCCGTGATTATCCCGTCTTATATCAAGCGGTGAAGACCGTTGCTTCGCCTGTGCTGCGCAATATGGGCACGCTGGGCGGAAACATTTGCCTGGATACTCGCTGCCTTTGGTACAACCAGTCGTTGTCGTGGAGAAAGAGCTGCGGCTTTTGTCTGAAAAAAGACGGCAACCTGTGCCATGTGGCCCCGGGCGGAAAGTTCTGCTGGGCGGCCTTCTCGGGCGATACGGCACCAGCGCTGCTCTGCCTGGGGGCGGAAATCGAGATCGCCGGTCCCAACGGCTTGCGACGTACCCCATTGTCGGAGTTCTATGTGAACGACGGCATTGTGCGCTTGCACCTCGCGAAGAATGAGATCGTCACCCGCATTTATCTGCCAGAATCAGCGGCCGGATGGCGGGGCAGCTATCAAAAGCTACGAATTCGAGGGAGTATCGATTACCCGTTGGCTGGGGTCGCCGTCGTTCTAAAAATGAATTCCGGGCGGGTGGAAGACGCCCGGGTCGCCATCACTGCGGTCAACCCGGCGCCGCACCTGCTGAAGGATGTGGATGCCCATCTGGTCGGAGTGACGCCGACAGAAGAAATCGCTGAACGAATCGGAGAACTGGCGGCACGGACAGCAAAGCCTCTCACAACGTCAGTGTTGACGCCGGAATACCGGCGAGAGATGGTGCGCGTATACGCCAGGCGGGCGATATTGCAGGCGGCGGCTAACTGAGCGATGATCACGGACTGCCACGTACATATTCAGCCGCTTGAGTTGTTCAAGCCGGAGGCGCTTGCGTTGATGAAGAAGTCGCGCAAGGACTTCGATCGGGTGGCGGAATACTGCGCATCGCCAAAGGCGTTTCTGAAGCACCTTGACGATATCGGCGTCGACCGAGCTGTCTTGATCAATTATGTTGCGCCCGAAGTAATTGGCTTCACACCGGCGGTGAATGAGTTCATCGCAAACTACGTGAAGGAAGATCCGAAGCGGCTGATACCGTGCGGCAGCATTCATCCGCGGCACACCTCGAATGTCCTGGCCGACATGGAGCAGATCGTCCGGCTGGGCATCAGGCTGATCAAGATCCACCCCCCGCATCAGTTGCTTTACCCCAACGATTACGTAAACGGCGTAAAGGAACTGGAGATCATCTATCGCGCCGCCGAGGCGAATGGCATTCCGATCATGGTGCACACCGGCACGTCGATCTTCCCAGGAGCTCGCAACAAGTACGGGGACCCGATGTACGTCGATGACATAGCCGTAGATTTTCCGAAGCTGAAGATACTGCTGGCGCACGGCGGGCGTCCGCTGTGGATGGACACTGCGTTTTTCCTCATACGACGCCACCAGAATGTTTTCCTTGATATCAGCGGCATCCCTCCGAAGACACTATTGAAGTACTTTCCTCGACTTGAAGAGATTGCGCACAAGACTCTATTCGGCACGGATTGGCCGGGGCCGGGCGTTCCGGAGATTGCCAACAATTTGGCGGAGTTCCGAGCGCTCCCGCTCAGCGAGGCCGCGAAGCGGCAGATTCTAAGCAAGACAGCGATGGACATCTGGCCGACAGAGTAAAGGTTGGGATACCCGCTTAGCTGATCTGGGCTATTCCATGGCCGCCGAGATCCTCCACTCCTGCGGCGGCTTTGATTGCCTTCCACAACACGTCGTAGCCTTCGCGTGCTTTTGCGGAGTACGGAATGATTTGTTCGCGCGGAACGCCTAACGCCTCTGTCAACTTCTGGAGTGAAGTGCGGAGCTGATTCCCGGAGATGCGGTCTGCCTTGGTCGCCACCAGGCGAAAATTCCGATTGACATGATGCAGCCAGTCGATGAGCTGCCTGTCCAGCTCTTGTGGAGGGATCGTGACATCCACCAGCACCAGGCAAACAACCAGCGATTCGCGCGTTTCCAGGTAGGGATTAATGAACTTCGCCCACTGCTCCGTTACTTCTTTCGGCACTCGCGCGAACCCGTACCCGGGGAGATCGGCGAAGACAAAGTCGGGTTGGGGCTTGCCGGGACGGCGGACCTGGAAGAAGTTGATAGTCTGGGTACGGCCGGGAGTGTTGCTAGTCTTAGCGATCTTACTCCCGACAAGTGAATTGATCAGGCTGGACTTTCCAACGTTGGAGCGCCCCACAAAAGCTATTTCCGGCGCGCCAGCAGGAGGAAACTGCCCGGGATCGGCAGCCGAAGTCACGAAGCGCGTCAGAACTTTCATACTCTCAATATCGCCGGAGGAAAGAGAAAGCGCAAGTCGAGGGAGTGCTGCTGGATTCTGGTAGCCACCGGTTACAAAAACCGATTCGGAAATCACGATGAGGATAGCGCATCGTGACGACCTTCTGGAGCAATTAAGAAACAAGGCCCGCACGTGGCGGGCCTTGGGCGAAGCGAAATACAGCTCACTGGTGGGCCGTGGGGCTGGTCTCGGAGGCGGGCGGAATCGCCGGAATGGCGGGCGCCTCCTCCTCGGCAACTTCAGGCAGAGGATGCTCCAGCGCAAACGCCAGTACCTCGTCCATCGTATTGACGAAGTGCAATCGCATCACATTGCGCAGGTTCTCAGGAACGTCGGCTAGGTCCTTCTGGTTGTCAGCCGGGAGAATGACCTCCAGAATTCCGGCCCGGTGGGCGGCCAGCAACTTCTCTTTCAGCCCACCGATAGGCAGCACCTTGCCGCGCAACGTGATCTCGCCCGTCATGGCGATGTCTCGCCGCACAGGGATATGGCTAAGGGCGCTTGCGATCGCCGTTGCCATGGTGATGCCGGCTGAGGGCCCGTCCTTCGGGATTGCGCCCTCGGGAACGTGAACGTGAATGTCGAGGTTGCGATAGAAGTCACGAGCCAGGCCCAACCGATGCGCGCGTGAGCGCACATAGGACATTGCTGCCTGCGCCGACTCCTGCATCACGTCACCCAGCTTGCCGGTTAGCGTGAGCTTACCTTTGCCGTCCACTGTGGCGACTTCCGTCGTAAGAATTGAGCCGCCGACTTCGGTCCAAGCCAGTCCGGTAACCAGACCGACTTCGCTGCGCTCGTTGGCTTCGGTATCGCGGAACTTCAGCACACCTAGATAATCATTGACGTTTTCTGCGGTGATCGTGGCGGAGAGCTTGTTGCCCTCCTTGACCACCTTGCGCGCTACCTTGCGGCAGATGTTGCCGATCTCGCGCTCTAAGTTACGCACACCAGCCTCGCGAGTGTAATGGCGAATAATGGAGGTGAGCGCCTCGTCGGTGAAGGTGATGTTTTCTTCCGTAAGGCCCGTCTGCTGACGCTGCTTGCGCACCAGATACTGTTTGGCGATCTCCACCTTCTCCGGCTCGGTGTATCCGTGCAAGCGGAGCACTTCCATGCGGTCCTGCAACGCGGCCGGGATAGTGTGGAGTACGTTTGCCGTAGCGATGAAGAACACCTGCGAGAGATCGTATTCAACGTCAAGGTAATGATCGACGAACATGAAGTTCTGTTCGGGATCCAGCACTTCGAGCAGTGCTGCCGACGGGTCGCCTCGAAAGTCCATCGACATCTTATCGACTTCGTCGAGCATGAAGACTGGATTCTTTGTGCCAGCCTTCTTCATCATCTGGATGATCTGACCGGGCAGGGCGCCGATGTAAGTGCGGCGATGTCCGCGGACTTCGGCTTCGTCGCGCACGCCGCCGAGCGACATGCGGACAAACTTGCGGCCAGTCGCCTTAGCGATGCTCATGCCGAGCGAGGTCTTGCCGACTCCGGGAGGTCCGACGAAGCAGAGGATCGAGCCTTTGGGATTTTTGACCAACTGGCGGACAGCGAGAAATTCAAGGATGCGCTCCTTGATCTTCTCCAATCCGTAATGATCTTCGTTTAGTACCTTCTCAGCGACATCGATGTTGCGAATTTCCTTAGAGCGCTTTTTCCACGGAACCGCTAACAGCCAGTCCAGGTAGTTGCGCGAGACAGTTGACTCGGCCGACATCGGTGGCATGGCCTCGAGCTTCTTCAGTTCCTGCAGCGCTTTCTCGTGAACCTCCCGAGGCATGCCGGCGGCATCGACCTTCTTCTTCAGATCGTCGAATTCGCTCTTCTCACCGCGGCCTAGTTCCTTCTGGATAGCCTTGATCTTTTCGTTAAGGTAGTACTCTTTCTGTGCACGCTCCATCTGCCGCTTCACGCGCGACTGGATGGTGCGGTCCATGTTCAGTTTTTCGATTTCAACGTCGAGCACGTCGCCGATGCGGTTCAGGCGCTCGGCCGGATCGAAGATTTCCAGGAGTTCCTGCTTCTCTTCAATCGAGAGCTGCAGGTTGGCAGCGATTGTATCGGTCAGCTTCGCCGGATCGTCGTTGCGGACAGCGGCGATCATGGTCTCATAGTTAAGCGACTGGCAGAGCTTCACGTACTGCTCGAAGAGGCCCGTGACGCGCTGCATGGCGGTCTCGACCTGAGGGGTCGCTTCAGCCATGTACTTGGCCGTGCGGACGGTAGCCTCAAAGTAGCCATCGGTATCGACGACCTGGAGGATCTTGCCGCGCTCCAGCCCCTCGACCAAGACCTTGATATTGCCATCAGGAAGCTTCAGACTCTGGACGATATTGACGATCGTGCCGACTTGGTAGATTTCATTCGGCTTGGGCTCATCGATGCTGGCATCGTGCTGCGTTGCGAGGAATATTTTCTTGTCGCCCGCCAGCGCCTCTTCCAATGCGCGCACACTAGACTCCCGGCCTACCACGAAGGGCGTCATCATGAACGGAAAGATAACGACGTCGCGAATGGGCATCATGGGGAGTTTTTTGGTTTCGAATTTCTCGCGCTGGGTCACTGAATAACCGCCTTGTCATGCAGAGCGAAGTAGCTGCTCTGGGAAAGAAAAAATAAATGTCGATAAGCGCCGAAATGCACGCCGGCTGCCCCCTGGGCCGCAGCCATATTTGCTCAAGAATACCATGCAGGGGAACCCTACAGAAGCAAACAAACTCCAGAGGAGTGAATAGCGTCCCGGCTCTGTTCCGGATGGCGGCGAGCCGCCCGGAAATTTGGTCCAATGGGTGCTATGTCTCTTGGATGCCATGTTTTGCGAATGGATTCTCACTCTCAGGGACGCCCCTCTGATCGGACCGTCTGCACGCACTGCAGAATCGTGTTGATAACTAGCTGCGGCTCATCGGTCTTGATCTTGTGACCGATGCCGGTCACCATGGAACGACGGGCTTATCGAGAGGCGGGCGAGATCCTGCTGCCAAAACGTATAAGCGTTCTCGAAGGGTTCGTCACGCCGCCCGCTGAGTCTGACCGCTGGATCTACTCGGGTACCGGCTATTGCGAACGCGACGCGGCCAGAGCTGACGACTTTCGTGCATTTAGGAAGGATCTCGCAAAACAAGTCGGCGCGACCTGGGCCGCGCCGACACGTTTTCCGACTAACTGTCTGCCTTATCCAGCCTTCTCCATCAAGGGAAGGTTGACATTCCGTTTTTCGACCATTTCGCGGGTGACTTCGAATTCCTTTACGCGCTTCTGGCCGGGAAGAGCATACATGATGTCGAGCATCAGCTCTTCCAGGATCATGCGGAGGCCGCGAGCACCGACCTTGCGGGACATCGCTTCACGCGAGATGGCACGCAGGGCGTCGTCGGCAAAGCGTAGCTTCACGTTTTCGAAGTCGAATAGCCGCTGATACTGTTTCACGATCGCGTTCTTTGGCTTGGTAAGAATTTCGACCAGAGCGTCTTCGTCGAGATCGTTCAGCACGCCGACAACCGGGAGGCGTCCCACAAACTCAGGTATCAGGCCGAATTTGATCAAGTCCTGAGGTTCGACTCGGGCCAGTAATTCCGTATCGCGCTTGTTGCTTTCGGTGAAGGCAGCCTCTTTATCGGCATCGGTCCGGAAACCCATGGAACGCTTGCCGAGGCGCCGGCCGATAATGCGCTCCAGGCCGACAAAAGCGCCGCCGCAGATAAAGAGGATGTTCGTAGTATCGACCGGGGTAAATTCCTGGTGCGGGTGCTTGCGTCCGCCTTGCGGGGGAACGTTGGCGACGGTGCCTTCAAGGATTTTGAGGAGGGCTTGTTGTACGCCCTCGCCGGAGACATCGCGCGTGATAGAGGGGTTCTCGTCCTTGCGGCCGATCTTGTCGACTTCGTCGATATAAATGATGCCGGTCTGCGCCCGGGCGACGTCGCCGTCGGCGGCCTGCAGCAGTTTAAGAATGATGTTCTCGACGTCTTCGCCGACATAGCCGGCTTCCGTGAGAGTAGTCGCGTCGACAATCGCGAAGGGCACATCGAGCATCTTGGCCAGCGTTTGGGCGAGCAAAGTCTTACCAGTGCCCGTCGGACCAATCAGCATGATATTGGACTTCGCGAGCTCAACCTCCGACCCGCGCTGGCGATTCATATAGACCCGCTTGTAGTGGTTGTAAACCGCTACAGCCAGCTTCTTCTTGGTCTGCTGTTGCCCGATGACGTACTCATCGAGGAAGGCTTTCACCTCGGCAGGCTTGGGAAGTTGGTTCGGAGTTGCCCCGGGCTGCGCTTCGGTGCGATCGTCTTCCAGAATAGAGTTGCAGACAGCAACACACTCATCGCAGATGTAGGCACGCGGGTAATCGGTGGGAGAGGAGATGAGTTTCGCGACAGCGTCCTGTGACTTGTGGCAAAACGAGCAGCGAAGCACTTCTTCGGAACCGGTCCTGGTTCTCACGGATAAAACTCCTTCACAGCGCACGCCAGCAAGCTGGAAATCCCCCGACTCGCCTTTCCCGTCCGTTCAATCCGGGAGGAGTCGTGCTACCCCTTGAAAGGTCACCGCTATCGGCCATCGGTGTCCTATTCGTGAACCCTTCGGAACTGGTGCACTGTGAGACTATTGAACCACAACTCTGGCTTTCACAACGCACCGTTAGTGCAATATTGCGTACAACTTTGGCCGCAACGGAGGAAAAAACTTCCCTTCGCGACGCTCCGACAATGTCGGATTCCTATTTGTGCTTGAAAATGATGTCGTCGACGATTCCATATTCCTTCGCCTGGTAGGCATTCATAATGAAATCGCGTTCGACGTCGCGCTCAACCTTCTCCAGCGGCTGTCCGCTATGCTTGGAGAGCAACTGATTGGTAATCTCCCGCATGCGCAGGATCTCGCGAGCATGGATGTCGATGTCCGTCGCCTGACCGGACAGACCGGACATCAACGGTTGGTGGATCAGGATGCGTGAAGTCGGCAGGGCGAAACGCTTCTTCGGCGCGCCGCCCGACAATAGTGTCGCTGCCATGCTGGCTGCCTGACCGATACAGATCGTGGTCACGTCAGGCCGAATGAACTGCATGGTGTCGTAAATCGCCATGCCGGCGGTAATCGACCCGCCGGGAGAGTTGATGTACAACGAAATGTCCTTCTCCGGATCTTCAGCTTCGAGGAAGAGCATCTGCGCGATGATCAGGTTCGCGACATTGTCATCGATAGGAGTGCCAAGAAAGATGATGTTGTCCCGCAACAGCCGGGAATAAATGTCGTAGGCCCGCTCGCCCCTGCTGGTTTGCTCAATCACCATGGGCACAAGCATTGTTCGTCGCTCCTTCGCTAACCGCCCACACTCCTTCCCGCGAGGGAAGCTGGGTAGTGGAATGCAGCCCGCCCTATGCGGATCTGCGGTAAAGAGAATCTAAGGTCTTCTCGTTGCGGATGCGATGCCGAATTCTATCCAGCCCACCATTCTCCGTCAAACGAGCCCGAACCTGCTCCAATGTCTGTTTTGACTGGGTCGCGAGCGCTTCCATCTCATGCTCCAGTTCTTCGTCTGGAACCTCGACCTTCTCCTGCTCAGCAATCTGATCCAGGATTAACGCCGCTCTCACCTCGCGCATCGCGGCCTCACGCTGGCCGGCACGCAGGCGCTCGAAATCCATGCTCTTCATGTCTTCGGTGCGCATGCCTTGAGCAGCCAGTGCTCGCAGTCCGCGCTCCAACCGAAGATCGATCTGATCATTGACCATGGCGTCGGGAACAGGGAAGTCATTGCGTTGGAGCAATTCTTCCACTAGCTTGTCCTTGCCCTGGTGCTCAGCCTCGTGTTCTCTCTCGGCCTTCATGTTCTCGCGAATACGAGTGCGCAAATCATCGACGCTGTTGAAGTCGGCGCTGAGTTCCTTGGCAAAATCGTCGTTCAGCTCGGGAACCGTCCGGGTCTTGATACCTTTTATGGTGACCTCATAGGTCAGAGTCTTGCCAGCCAGACGCTTGTCGGCGAAGTCATCGGCATACTTGACGTCAAACGTGCGCTGCTCGCCCGCCTTTGCCCCGCGTAAGTTCTCCGAGAACTCTGGAATGGTGTTCTTGCCGCCAATCTCGACCATGATCTCGTCCACCTCAACCGGCTTCGAGTCAGCGTCGGTTTCCTTGGGCGTGCCCTTGAAGCTAGCTACAGCAAAGTCGCCTTCCTGCAGCGGACGCTCCTCCTCGACAGCCGTGTACGTGGCCTGCTGGTCGCGCAGATTGTTCAGCGAGGTTTCTACTTCTTCGTCGGTGACGTTGGTATCCAGAGTTGTAACCCTGATGTCGTCGTAGGGCGCGACCTTGAACTCAGGCAAAATCTCGAAAGAAGCCTTGAAGCGTAGCGGCTCGCCTTCATGAATGTGCAGGTCGGTAACCCGCGGCTGGGATACCGGAGACAAATTCTGCTTCTTGGTCTCGTCTCTGAAATATCGGGGAACTAGGGCGTCGACAACGTCGCTCTTGATTTCTTCGGCGAAGCGTTGACGTACGATGGTCGGCGGTACTTTGCCCTTACGGAAGCCCGGTATGCGCGCAAGCTTCTGGTAGCGGTTTACCAGAGTGTCGGTTTCAGCTTTTACGACGTCCGCGGGAATCTCGATGGTGAGCTCGCGCTGGCACGGATTAGATTGTTCGGAGGAGCTGGTTTCTGTCGGTGTAATTTCGGTCGTCAATGAATTGCCTTCACAACATCAATGTGGGAGTATTCGTCGCGAACGCTCCTTCAGGTTGAGTGCGCGATATTAGATACTCGGGAACCGAGGCTCGCCTGACGCGAGCTGGGATACAGCTGCACCCGTCCCACGTTAAGTTTATGAGAGGGCCGCGCGGTGGTCAAACGGGTGCCCGTCCTGGAAGCTCCTGCAGGATAATCGAAGAAAGGTGAAAGCCTGGGATTTTAGCTACTACGACGGGCGAGCCTTCTTAGACGGTTTTCCGCCCGGCATCTTTGCCGCCGCCGGCTTCTTCTTAGCATGGATGACGCGTCTCGCGCTGGCCAGTTCGGTTTCGACGCTTTCCACCTGCAGCAGGGATGCCGGCTTACTGAAGAGTTCGGCCAGATAGTTGTCCTTGCATTCAACGGAACAGAAGTGAACGGCAAATGGCAGTATGGCACGTTCGCGGCGCCACTTTGGATCAACCACCGCTTCCCGACGGGCTGCTTGCGTTCCTACATTCTCCGCCGCAATGCCATTAATCCAGGTCTCGTCTGGTGCCTTCACGTTTCCGCAGTAGTCACACAAAAATTGAAGCATAAGAAATAAGAGTGAGTGGCGGCGCAAGACGTTGTTCCAAGAATAAACTTTAGCGAAAGCCTCATGAGTGTGGCCTCCAGTGTGGCTGAGGAGCTCGCGACAGCTTTCTTGAGTCCAGCCTGACCATGGCCTAACATAGGCCGCAGAGCGCGACGGGAGTCGAACGGGTTGCGGAGGGGCAAATGATCCGCTGGAGCACACGATCTTTGAACTCGTTAGTTCTGACGGTCGTGATCTGTACTTCCTGCATTCTTGCCACAGCTCGCCTTGCAGCTCAGGCTGCATCGCCCGAATCCGGCCAGGCAACTCAGGGATATCCGGTGGATGTGGATGGCCGTGAAATCCTGCGGATTTTCGAAAGTGTCGGCAGCTTCTCCGCACAAAAGCGAGCGCAGGCCATTGCGGATCGTTTGCAGTCACTGGTAAACGACCCCACGATTGATCTCGATGAAATCAAGGTAGTCGACTCTCCCTTCGGTACATCGATCGAACTTCGCGACAACGTTTTGCTCGTTATCACCGATAGCGATGCACATCACCTGCAAGTATCCCGTTCGGTCCTAGCGAATTATTACGTTAAGCGGATTCGTGAAGGCATCCGCGCGGCTCGCGAACAGCACGGTAAGAAATTTCTGATCTGGGCCGGGGTTAAAGCTCTCATCACACTGCTCATCTATCTGGGACTTTTGTGGGTGATCGTCGTCGGCTTCCGCAAGCTGCTGGCCATCCTGCAACCTGCCGCGGCGCGCTTTGAAGGAATCAAGATCCAGCAGACAAAACTACTGGAGGGTCATCGCATCGCTGCCCTGGTGGGTGTGCTCATCCGAGGACTGCGCCTAGCCCTTCTAATTGTCGCGACCTGGATATTCCTGGGCACGGAGTTTAACTACTTCCCATGGACACGCGAACACGGCAGGCGTCTGCTCGACTACATCACTACGCCCGTGATGTTCGTTATCAAGGCGTTCGTAAATTATTTGCCGAACCTCTTCTACATCCTCGTGATTGTGACGGCGATGGTGTACGTCATGAAGTTCGTCAAGATGCTGGCCCGCGAGGTGGAACTCGGCAATATCCGAGTTCCCGGTTTTTATCCCGAATGGGTGCAGCCCACGCACAAGATTGTGCGCTTTCTGCTCATCGCCTTTACGGCGGTGATGATTTACCCCTACGTACCCGGGTCGGGCTCTCCTGCATTCAAGGGCGTCGGTCTTTTTATTGGTGTGCTGTTTTCCTTGGGATCCACTTCGGCCGTCGCCAATGCCATCGCCGGCGTGATCATCGTCTATGCGCGCGGATTTCGGGTAGGCGACTGGGTCAAGATTGGCGAGAACACAGGCGAGATCAAAGCGATGACAATGCTGGCGACGCACCTCGTGACCATCCGAAACGAGGAGATCATGGTGCCGAATTCCGTGGTGCTGAGCGCGTTCGTCACCAACTACAGCATGCTGGGGCGCACCAGCGGTCTGATCCTCCATACCTCGGTGACCATTGGCTATGAAGCGCCCTGGCGGCAGATTCACAACCTGCTCATCCAGGCGGCGCTGAAGACGAGACATATCCTCGAGGAGCCGCACCTTTCGTCCTGCAGAACGCGCTACAGGACTCGTACGTGCAGTACGAGATCAATGCCTACACCAACGAGCCCAAACTGATGGTCTTCACCTACTCTGAGCTGCATGGCAATATTCAGGACTGCTTTTATGCCGCCGGAGTGGAGATCATGTCGCCAATTTACTCCGCTCTGCGCGATGGCAATCGCACGCAGATTCCCGCGGAATTCCTCCCTGCTGACTACCGCCCGCAAGGCTTCCGAATCGAAAAAGACGATGATGCTGCGGCAGCCGCCGCGGCCAGCAAACCTTGAGGAATACCTCCCGTGTCTTGCAGGATACACGTGGCCTTGCAGAGCGGCGGCAGAATCGAACCCTGGTGACGACTACTTCACTACGCCCTGCTTCCAGCAGGCTGGACCGTGGAGACAGCTCAACTCCCGAGTTTCTGGCAAGCTTTTGCCGCGTTCGGGTTAGAAGGAATTCGACTTCGCCTCACAGGAGGTTGTGACTGCCATCACAGCGGATTGGCAAAGAGGTCTGGCATAAACGGGGCATGACCAGTGTGGGCGCCCAATGCGCATTTCTCAAGGCTTCTCCCGAGTTGAGAGGTTCGTTGCAACTACCCGGCAATCGACAGCGTTTTTCTGCCGGCCAAATCCTGTTCCGGGAAGATCAGCAGGCTTTCGGAGTCTTTCTTCTGTTGAAGGGGAAGGTGCGGATGAGCGTCCAGAGTCTTCCCAAGCTCGACCGGCAGTTCTCCGCCGGCTCCCTGATGGGACTGCCGTCGACCTTCACCGGGCTCTCTTATAGCCTGACGGC
>CAWACF010000017.1:0-373365 GCA_963780495.1 uncultured Acidobacteriaceae bacterium | reverse complement strand
ACCGCCTGAATATTCCGCCCTGCCAGAATCTGAACTGCTTGTAAAACCTCGTTGGATCCGGCGATCGCGACCTCTTCGAGCCTCACGCCCCGTGCGCGATAGACGTCGCGCGCCACGGACAACTCTTTTACCGAGTTCGCCTCGGCAGGGTTGTACATGAGCCCAACCGCTCTCAGTCCCGGTACCAGCCTCTGCATCATGTCCAGCGTATGTCCCACCGGCGGAAAACTGCCAACACCGGTTACGAAGGGCAAATGGTTTGTCGGAGTTTTGCCTGCTCCTGCGGCAACCGGATCGGTAACACATGTAAACACGACCGGCTTGTGCCTGACGTTGCTGCACGCTCCAGCTAGGCACGGGGTAGAAATTGTCATGACAAGGTCAACGTCCGAACTGTCGTAGTTCTGGACGATGGCAGGGATGTTCATCATTTCCCCTTGAGCGTCGGCGCGAGCGATGTCCAAGTTCTTACCTTCAGCGAAGCCGCCCGCCTTCAGGCCGTCGATCAAGCCCTGCACGCACATGTCCGTCCCTACATCGCGCGCGTAGTACACGATTGCGGCCTTGAAGATCTTGCCGCTCGCGTTCGCGCGACCATTGGCGCTCGGGGATGCTGCCGACGCCGTCTTCCGATGGCCCAGGTCCGAAAGCAGCAGTATCGCCGAGAGCAGCGCGATAAGGCCAAGCCCCAGGGCCAGTCTTTTCACCAACGACCATACCGGTGATTCGGTGAAGACGCGCATGAGTTGAGTGCGTTCGTTGTCGAGTAGCCCGCATTATACAGACCGCCTTACTGAACGGCGATTTATAGGACTAATGTCGACCAAAGCTTCGGCCCCAAGTCGTACTCCGCAGGTAGCCTTATCGAGGACTAGAGGGCGGCTCCTTGGGTGGTTTGTTGGCTGAGGGCGAGAGTCTCAAGTCAGATACGCGAGCGCTACCTTGATTCTTGCTGACGAGCAATGACGCAGTCGGTCTTTCTATGTAATTGTTTTTGAATATTCTTCTTGATTGGCGTACAGTTACTCCCAATCCATGCATGGGAGCGAATGCTGACAAGCGGCATTCTCCATCCTTGTGCTTGAGCACTAGGTATCTCTACGTCTCGCGATTATGTCGTGTCGCAAGACCTTGTTGTTTTGAATCTTTCCCAGCGTCCGGACGGCTGAAACAAAAGCGAAAACTTCTTATTCGCTGTTCCGTCTCGAAAATCAGGAAACATCGTCCTCATACTCTCCAGAGCCAATCTGCTGGAGTCGGAGGGAACTGCCGGACGTTTAAGTGGCGCCGGGAGCAGTATTATCCCCGTCGCTTCGGCCTTCAACTTAAAACCAGAAAAGGAACAGCTGATGAAAAATGTGACTCGTGTCATTACCGTGCTGGCGTTTATCGCCATGCTGCTGCCGCCAACCCTCTCACGCGCCCAGTCGGCGCCGGTGCGTCCGTTCCACGATGGTCCGGTTTGGGACATAACCTTCGTCAAGGCAAAGCCCGGCGTGGCCCTGAAATACATGGAGTATCTGGCGAGCGACTGGAAGACGGAACAGGAAGCGCTTAAGAAGGCAGGACTGATTCTGAATTACATGGTCATTAGCACTGAGGCGCACAGCCCGACGGATTTCGACCTCATGCTGATGACCCAATACAAGGACCTGGCAACCATGGAGGCCAACCAAGACAAAGCCGAAGCGGTCAGCAATCAGGCTCTGAACAGCACCGACCAAAAGATGATCGCAGGCTACGAGGAGCGCGCAAGTTGGCGGGAAATCATCGGCAACCGACTGGCCCGAGAGATCATTCTGGAACCGAAGAAGTAGGCTGCGCTGCATTGTCGAGCTTTATCCTGGGTGGTCATCCACCCGGACGTTGCCGATACCTTCCGGATGGTCGGCCCTTCGGAAGGGAATCCACTTTGATGAGTCGTCGGCATCCCGTCGTTGTGCCCGACGAGGTCTTCAAGAGCACGCGTTGGGCGTTTTACGTCCGAGTGGCGATGCCAATGCGGTTGCTGGATGCTGGCCGACTTATCATTTGTAAGCTCCGAGAGGCCGGTTTCTGGACGATGTGACAAGCGAATGCTGCTCGGACTCAGGGCCAGTCCTGCCGTTGAAAACTCTGGTAAAGACCATCAAGCTCTTGTCTAGCAACAAGCTGCTTCGTCGATCACCTTAGTACCTTGCTGGCGAGCCAGTAATCGACACTGACTTTTCCGGGACCTGAGCAGATCAGCCAGATAAAGAAGAGCGCGTACAAGACTTCCGGAAGGTAGAGGAAATCGTCGAGCCAGCTAAGAGGCGATAGTCCTTTCGGCAAGGTGGAAACCGCGCTGGTCAGGGTGGCGACAATCATGTCGATCAATAACGCCAGGCTGGCCGGGCTCGAAAGAAAGCCCACGGTCAGCAAGGATCCGCAAACGAACTCGACGGCCGCCACGAGATAAGCCGTCTGACGGGGAAACGGGACTTTGGCCTGGACGAGCGTCTCGTAAACAGGTTTGATGCCGGTGACAAACAATTTGTTCGCCCCGGAGATGGCGAAGAACAGCCCGATCGAAACGCGTACCAGCAGGATGGCATATTGCTCCAAATCACTGCTACCCAGCAGCGCAAAGCGGACCAACTGTTTCCAATCCATAGCTCGTCCCTCCATCGGAGAATGTGCTGCAACGACCCGATGTCACAGCGAGTTCGTTCGTCGCAGCAAATGCACATGGCCAGCGACAATCCTAATAACTTAGAGCTTCGATCCGCACCCGTTAAGTCCCATCACTCAATGAATTCTTTCCGGGTGTCCCCGATTCTTATGCCGCTGAAACCGGCTTCTTCTTCGCATCGAGTGCCGGTAGAAGAAGTTTCAGAAGCGCTTCATCAGAGAATGGGTTCTGGCCTGAGATCAACTCGCGATCCTGAAGGACATAGCTCGTCCATGGAGCGAGCACACTTACGTCACCGCCCGCCGTACGCAGGGCGAAGTCTGGATAGAAGAGAACCTTGCCGCCAATCTCAAGCGGTTCCCTCTGCTGCTCTTCCGCTGTCGAAAAGATAGTCATCTTATATCCGGAATAGATCCAGCCTTGAGCCCTTGCGTGGGCTCCAGCGGCATCGCCCGCCGAGAGCGCGGCGACCACTTCCGTCGAATTCGGAAGAGCCGAGAGTAGTGAAATCGGACCATGGCAGAGCACTGCCGTGGGCTTGGATGTTTGATGAAAGTGTCTCATCACGGTGCCAGCGTCGGGATCATCGAGAAGATCCATCATCGGGCCATGGCCGCCGGGGACGAAAACGGCGTCATATTGATCCAGGCCCGATACGATGACATCCGAGATACGAGTTGGATTCTTGAGCCCAGCCAGGGTGTCGCGGAATTTTAGATAGTCCTGAAGCTTAGCCTCGTCCCCACCGAAGAACTGCGCTATAGCTGAATTGACATCCATTTGCGGCGTGTTGCCTTTGGGGTTGGCGAACGTGATCTCGTAGCCCTCCTTCATCAGGGCGCGAACTGGAACCGTCAGCTCGTTGAGATAGTAGCCAGCGCCGGTATAAACCTTGCCATCTTTCAAGGGCAAGCCATGACCGCTCGAGACCAGCACTAAGACTTTTCCTTTAGTTGTCATTTTGTTTTCCTCTCTGAAATCGAATTCTGTTTTCCTGAATATCAGCTAGGCTCTTCCTCCAAAGTGCGCAAGGACGGGCCACTACGGTTGAGGTGAGTTATGCACCGGGGAATCCGAACATCAACCACGACTGATTGGCGATCCATTGCGGGTACAGCTCCGTCATCTGATCGAACAGTTCCTGGTAGGATGTCGCGGTTTTCTGCAGCCGATCGAAATCCTGGCAGGTAACGTTTAGTGTCCTGGATGGTCGAGGGAGAGTCGGGCGCGCCAGTCTTTTTGTGACCGGCGACAACCATCGCCGGGTCGAGCGCCGCTAAGTGGTCTAGCGCCGCGATCCAATTCTGCCTGCTCTCGGGGGTGGTGTCGCCGATGTACATGCGGCACTCGTTGTACACAACGTCGCCAGCGACAATCAGGCCGATGGGTGGAACGTGTAGAGACGTCGAATCGGGACAATCGGTGAGGCCCTGCTCGATGATGCGCAATTCGTGGCCCTCGAGCGTGAACGTGTCGTGCTCATAGGGCACAGGGGGGAACAACTTCGTCGGCACTTGCCCAGGAAACAATTGGCGGGTGAATTGGCTCAGCGGAGGAACAAACGACGACTGCATGACCTCCAGCGTCTTGGGCGTTGCTATCGCCCGAGCGCGCGGGAAACGGTCGAGGAGAATGCTCAGACCGTAGAAGTGGTCGAAATGGGCGTGCGTTATATACATGGTCTGCAGGTTGCGGTTGTGCAGAGCGACCCAGTCGGCGAGAGCCTCGCCCTCGGCCACTGTCCCCATTGCGTCCACGAGTACCGCGTCGTACTCGCCAAAGATCAACGTCGACGTGATGGGGTCAAAGCCGAACGCTTCGCCGAAGGGCTTTGGCCGTTCGCCGACCATAGACTTTCCCGGGACGGTAAAAATGTTCACGCTAAGCGTGTTCGACTCAGGCGTGTTCGGCGCGATAGGCGCGGCCTCTTTGGGTCCATTTGTGTCGTCCATTTGGCATCCCTTTCGATTGCTTCCGAAAATGCAGATTCTGATTGAACCTGCAGCGTGACGTTATGAAAGCAGAAGGGCGGGCTTTGAACAATTGGACCATGGTATCGCTACGCGGACCCGACCTGCAGTACGATCTTGCCGGACTTATGTGGCGCGCCCGCGAGCATGGGTTGCGCCTGACGCGCCTCAGAAAGCGGCAGGATTGATCCCACACGCGCTGTGATTCTGCCTGCGTCAAATAATGTTGTGAGTGTCTTCAGGCGTGCGGTGGTCACCTCAGCGTAGAAGAAAATGGCCTCGGTTGGGAGCGGCTGCGCCGAGACCGAGGTGACGAGTTTCCCTCCGGGTTTCAACGCAGCGATGCAGCGTTGAAGCGTGCTTCCCCGACCGTGTCGAGGATAGCACCCACCTGTGGGAGGTCCCGCTCGAATGCGGGCTTACTCGAGTCGATGATGGATTTCACGCCCAATGATCGGAGCAGGTCCTCGTCGTAGAGGTGGGCGACGGCAACGACGTGGATTCCGGCGTCTACGGCCATTTGTACGGCGTAGGCCCCGACGTTACCCGCGGCTCCGACGACCATTACCGCTTGTCCGCGCATCGCCTCTGCATACTGGAACAGCATTTGCCAGGCGGTTACCGCAATGACGGGAGCCGATGCTGCTTCTACGTGATTCAGCGATCCCGGTTTGCGGGCGATCATCCCGGCCGTGGCTACGGCGAACTCGGCCTGGGCGCCACAGAACTGCGGATTGGTGACACCACAGACTTCATCGGCCAGCGCGAGGACCGTAACGCCGGGGCCGATCCTCTCGACCACACCGGAGAAGTCCGAACCAAGGGTTGCGGGCTAACCTTGCTCTTCCCCTCCCGGATGATCGCGTCCCAGGGAGCGACGCCCGCGGCCATCACGCGCACCAGAACTTCGTTCGGGCCCGGCGACGGTATCGGCACATCCTCGACCATCACGACGTCGGTCGGTCCGAAGCTATGAATTCTGGCTGCTTTCAGGGCGAATTCCTCCCCGGCCGAGCGTTATCCGTACGTGAGGGTAGTGCTCTGTCCGACTTCGATGATGTAGCCGTCAGGATCCGCGGATGTAGCAGCGAATCTCGCCGTACTTAGGGATCGGTTCCGTGATGAAGTCCGCTCTTCGACTTTTCCATAGTTCGTACCACGCGTGAATATCAGCAACGCGGAAATTCATAAAGCTGTTGATGTGATTCGGGTCGGGGACGCTGAGCGTCACCGTTGGCTTATCCGGGGTCGGCCCGCCTCCTACGTTCAGAATCATCAGATATTCGCAAGCTGAAGATACGGAGGCGCATTGCCGTCACCCATGGTCAAATCTGAGCACCACCGCCGACGTGTACACACACACTTCGGCTGAAGCAGATGCGTCTGCGGCCCTTGCCATAGAACAGGCGATTTATGACGATCTATTCGCAAATGTTCCCAAAGCTGAGAACAGGAACAATACGGCAGGTTTGAACTAAGTAATCGGCAGTTGTGGCTCTCTGCAACTCGAACGACTGGAAGACTTTGGGAGCAGTTCTTTCGGGAGGGTTTGGTTGCGGGGGTAGGATTTGAACCTACGACCTTTGGGTTATGAGTGCTCTATAAACCGTATTTTCAAGTACCTACGCGTCGTGATTGGTTCTTCCAAGTGCATGAAGGTGGCTGATAGTTGCAATTGCTGTGGGGCTTACTGTGGGGGATTGTACGCAGTCAAACTGCTTCGTCACCAAAAGGAAAAGAGCACTCGAAACCCAATTCGGCGAGGGTGGTATTAAAAGCTCGGATCATGTGTCGAAACGATCTCGCACGTCGAAACAGTATGTCGAAGTCGATCAACTCCGTCAAAGCGGGCTGGTCCGTAGTAGCTTGATAGCCCAACGAAATTTCGCACAATCTCGCGAACGCTTCCTTTGCTCCGCGACAGCCTTCGCAATCCCCGTCGTAACTTGCGTCAGGCTTCACGCCGCGATGCCCGCGCAATGCCTCGATGCTTCCGAGAAACCATGCTTCATATTCGCGATTAACTATCACTACTTCGCAGTGCGCACGACCTGCCGCAGCCTCTACAGCCCAAATCTTTACGTCGTGTGCGAGCAACATCGGGCAATCATCGTCCGCATCGAAAATAAACACGATGGCACGGCACTCCGGGCGTGTGAGTGCCAGCTCGACGACATTCTGAACGTCTCCTCGCCTCGCGAATTGGGTTCGATTGCGCTTGATCGGCTTAGCTACTTTGACTTCATGCCGCCCAACCTCTCCTAAAAGCCGCCTAAACAATATTGGAACCGCAACAATCTCTGCGTGACCTTCGACAATAGGCTGAATCATCATGGCAGTTCCGCAAAAAGACTGAGTTGTCCGTGGTTATCAAACAACTCTGCTGGTTCTAAGGCGTTGGAACGCAGCAGCTCCCCCGCCCCCATTAGGTGACCACGGATGGCTTCCCGAGGCATTTGACCTACGTTAGAGATGCGCGTTAGACCGTTAACCCAAGTTACGACTCGAATATGATCTGGCCTAACCCACTTGGCATCAAGCACGTCTGGACTGTGTGTCGTCACGATGATCTGCAAGTTCTGCGACAGACTTTGTATTGCGTCCATTAAGGTTCCCAAAGCGCCCGGGTGTATCGTTGCCTCAGGCTCCTCAAGAACAATGACGGACGGGGTTGGTCTTTGAAACAAAGCTAGTAGCAACCCCACTGCTCGCAGCGTGCCATCAGACATACTGAAAGCATCAAAAGTCATCGCTTTGTTGTCAACTCGCTGCCGAAAGCGAAGACCGAGCTTTCTACCTTGCCGGATAGTCGAAATTTTACTGACATTGGGAGTGATCGTTCTGAGCATCTCAGTTAATCGACTTAGTATTTCAGGATGTGTTTGCGCTAGCTCGTGCACTACGCTGGCGGCATTCCCGCCATCGGAGCGTAGCGCCACTCCGGTATCAGGGTCTTGGCTCTCCCTCAACTTGCCAGGCTCAATCGAGTAAACTCGCATTGCCCTGAGCAATGTACCGAATCCGTAAAAAGGATTTGCGGAGCTAACGAATGGAAGCAGAAGCGCAGAAGTCGCGCTCCAGTTCTGAATCGCCTTCATCCACGATACGTTAGTCTCTACCCTAGTAAGCCGCCTATCGTAGTACGATAGGGCGCCGCCCATATCTTCGAGCACGAATTGTTCACGAACCACATCAAATTCAAATGTGGTAGTCGGCTGAACCTCAAATGCATATTTTGCAGACCTAAGCTGCAGCTCTGGA
Organism: uncultured Acidobacteriaceae bacterium; assembly: GCA_963780495.1. Classification (GTDB taxonomy): domain Bacteria; phylum Acidobacteriota; class Terriglobia; order Terriglobales; family Acidobacteriaceae; genus Bog-257. The sequence goes on along the minus strand of CAWACF010000017.1, from coordinate 365,481 downwards.
ATATCGGTCACAGTGATCGCCAACCCCATGGTCTGTTCGGGAGCGTCCAGAGAGGAACCTCTGGGTTCCTTGATTTCCCGTGGGGCGCGGGTCGCGACAGTACGAATACCACCTCGCCGGTCAAATACCGCTTGCAGCGGCACAGCTGAAATTTCTGAAAGAAAAGCAAATGCGTCAGCCAAGTTGGTCTTACCCGAGCCGTTGCATCCGACAAGAAAAGTTGGACGCGAGAACTCTACTTGCGTCCCGCCAATACTATGAAATCGCTTTAATGTGAGGCTAATGCCCACGAACTTCTCCTCGCCTATTTCCGTCGGTGACCTGTTTGGAAAATACTGATACCGAGCCGAGACGCCGAACGCACGGACGTAAAGTCATATTGTTGGCCGCGCCTACGGGCCGCAAAACAGTGTTGTACATCCTCGCTCTGACAGTCAATAGCCGTTTCGAGACTTCGAGGGACAAAACAGAGACGGCTTTGCCTTAGCGCGATGTGCGCTGCGGGATGATCATCCGCGCGCGACGTACAATCTGAATATGACTACGATTGAAGATGACATATGGCGTAAGTTTCATGATCTGTCCTGTCAACGACCCGACTTATGGGCAAAGTGCTACCCCAAGGCATATGAGGGCATCAACGGTGGGGAGTATTACTCGGCCAAACTGGTGGGGTACTTTCTGCTGTGCACTGCTGTCAAAATTGAACAGCCGGAAGTTCATCTCTATACGCACTTCAACGCAACGGTCGAGACTATTTGGGCGTCGCGGCTGGCGGCGTATCACGTCCCGATCTTCTGGCTGGGTCGCGAACTTACCGAGGCACTCAAGCTGACCAGGTTGCCTGTGACGCTGGACTGTACGACGATGAAGTTGCCGTTCGAGGCAGCCGTCTTCATGCTGCCCAAAGGTTCGCTGAAATACCAAAGTGAGGCGAATGACGTTATCTTTGTCTCGTACGCTCGCGCAGCCACGGAGGAGCAGATTCCGAGCGTCAACCCGAGAATTGCGACTAGCCTTGTCGGGCGGGGGGACTTCACTGTTCTTGCTGGAATGAGAAGCGGTCGTCTACTGAACTGGTCGCATCCGTGGGAAGAACCACTCGATATTGCGCAGCTCGATTCAACGATTGAAGAATTGCCGAATCGGCCGAACGAAACACGATTCCAGTGCGACATCACTACAGACGACAAGAAGTTCATGGCTCGTGTCTCGCATCTGGTTTTCAACACTTTGCAGTTGATGCTTGCTCGGCCTAACCTGGTTTCGATGGGTTCGTTAGCTAAGCGAGTGCACAGCAAGAAAGCGACTGCCAAGGAGTTCTGGTCACCGAATGTTATCGGCAAGGGCTACCGACTGAAGCGTGAATCGGAGCCACTTGGGGGTACTCACTCGTCCCCGCGTGGTCACTGGGTACGTGGGTTCTGGCGAGATCAGGTGTGCGGACCGAAGTATAGCCAACGTCGAGAAGCCTGGATCGAACCGTTCTGGCGAGGCGGAAGCGAATGATCTGAGCGAGAAAATACTCGCTGCGATTCCTTGAGTCGAACAGCATTTGGTAGTAAAAAAGCAACTCGGGGCTATTGTGTCGCCCTATTTCGTCTTTTGGCAAGGATATTGCTTGGAAACGACTGCTGTAACAAAGGAGACTGCGGGCATATCGCGATCTGCGGGGAACACGGCAAGGTCTTCTCCCATTCTCAGTTTGATGGTGAGTTCCATGGCTGAACTAGTGAGACCTTCGGGTACACAGAATCGTTTATCTTTCGCCTCTTGAAATCCGCCTGACTTATCCGGCGCAGTTTCACCCACCAACTGTGCTCCCTCGAACACCCCCAAGATATAAAACCTGCACGCCCCCTTATCGCCCTCGTTGGAAGACGTGCACAGTTTGTACAAATCTCCGAGTGTCATTTCTGATGCGGATGCCGAGGGGCAAAGAAACACCCCGACCATGAAGATGCACGCCACATATTTCATAACTGTAAGTCCCTACTTGACGCTGGAGCGGATGATTATATCAAGGCCACTGTTCAACGGCGCGGAGGGGGACTTCCCAAACCAGCGATTACACAAGCTACCGCTTCCCGCCGAAACGTCAGCCCCAACGTCGCGCCCCGCTCAGCAAATTCCGCGTTTTCGAGGGCTAATGGTCGCGCCAAGGCTTGCGTCATCGAAGGTTAGTTGGGTGTCAGCTCAAATACGACGCCCGACTCGTTTTGCCCTCCACGGGTAGTTGTTCCGAAGATGTTGCCGTGAGAATCAACGGCCAGACGGCCATCAGGCTGCGCACCGAGGTTATCATCTGTAAATTGATGCAATACGGTGTATGTCCAACCTGAACCAGAACGGGTTAGCTTGAAAATAGAGCCGCCGTTGTTAACGCCAGTTCCGTACGTCGTACCATAGAGATTACCCGCACTGTCCGCGATAAGCGGCCCTGCCGAGTCTTGGCCGTCTAATGGACCAAGATAAAGAACAGTTTCGGACCAGTTGCCGGGTTGAGTAGGAGACAGTTCAAATACTCCTCCGGGTCCCAAGCTGTTGCCAAGACTGCCACCGTACAAATTTCCGGCAGAGTCAATGATTATGCCGCCACGAGGCTCGCATGGATCGCCAATTTGGGGGTTAAATGCATAAAGCGTCTGCAATAGGTAGCCTTGATCAGTATCCGTGACTTGGTATCCGGTTCCACACTGGAACTGGCCCCCATATTCCGTTGCGCCATGGATGTGGCCGGCCGAGTCAATTACCGGTGTGCCAGGAGAGGAGCCGTCGTTTCCGCCCGTGAAGCTATACAGCACATTCTCTACCCAACTGCCTCCCGACCGCGTCAATTGGAACAAAACGCCGCAACCATTTCCATTACAACCGGTCCCAGTCCCACCCAAGAACGTTCCTCCGTAGATGGTGCCCGTGGCGTCTATCGTCAGTCCCCAAGGATAGTAACCGTCGCTACCATTGAAACGGTGCAGCACGGTTTCTATCCAAGGGCAAAACGTACTAAAGCAGGGCTTCGGTTGGGGGCGCAAAGTGAATACAGTGCCACATCCAAACCCGGCGCTGCAACCGGTCCCACCACCCTCGCCCGTCGAGCCGTAGGGAGTCCCATCCGGCCCGATGAATAATCTCACCGGGTAAGCGCCGTCCGTGCCTCCCGCGAACTCGTATAGCGGAGTGAAAATCCATGCACCGTTCTTAAAAGTTAGCTTATAAGCTAAGCCGCAACCTGAGAGAGGAGCGCAGGGGCCGTTATAGTTGCCACCCTGCATTGCTATTCCATATAGGTTGCCGCCCCGATCCAATGCGACATCACCGGCATTGTACCCTCCAGATGATGCGAACTGGTAAAGCACTCGGTATGTTTGACACTGTGCCTCAGGCATGACACTCATACATAGCATCAACAAGATGGCGACCTGTACGGCAGGTTTACCAATCGCCTTCATGAAGCCCTCCTGGGCTGCTCGCTGCGAGCATGGGTGCAGATTGGGTTGACTAGGTTTGTTCCACAGCAAGAATAGCGGAGATTTTGGCTACGTCAAGGCAGACTTTGACGCTTGTCTTTTCGCCTCCACTCAAACCATCAGTCCTGCGTCTTGACCCGTTAGCCCAAAATCGCGCCCGAGTGGAAACGGAGACGTTGAAAGGAGACCAGGGAAAGCATTGCAGAAGGAACAACTAGACTTGTGCAGACTCTGCATTCCTAGTCTGCCATTGCTTAGAACATCGGAGCCTCGAAAAGCTATGCTCTAGACCTGCGTAGCTCTCTCGTGGAAGCGAAAATTCTGAAAAGCCCCGATTTAGCGCCCGAATAGCATCGAATCACCCGATAAATACTGTGCAGAGCACATTGTGCCGCAGAGCACACGCGGAGGAGCCGCGATCCAGCCGCAGTGAGCAGCTGCGTTGTCACCAAAAGTGTCTGGCGGCCTGAATACAGGCCCTCAACCCGTGATTTAGGGTGTCGGAGTGCAGACCTTGCACAGGACATAGCCGCAAGCGTGAAATAGGTATCTTGCGGCTGGTCCATTTTGAAGATATTAGACGCGAATTTTCGTCGCTGAGCGAGCGTGGTGGAGTGCAGACCTGCACTTTAGGGCGTAAATTTCTCGCGTTTAAACTCGTTCTGATCGTCGCAGTGTGCCTAAGCCACGCATTTACTCATCGCAGCCATTCCCGTCTCACAGTGGGCAGCCTAACGCAATGGCGAGGCATTCTAGAGCGGGGCGGCAAGTGCGAGCCAGCCGATTCGCCCCATGATTAGTCCCACGCGAGAGACTACTGCTTCTCAAGTGTAGCCACGATCTTCAATTCCGACCCGCTCATCACTGATAATTCGCGACTCCAAGTCTTGAACCCGGATTCGCTGATAGTGATCGTGTGCTTACCGGGTGCCAGCTTCAAGGTTGAAGGTGCGTTGCCGACGAAGTTGCCATCCACTGAGATGTCTGCCGCGCTCGGCTCCGCCGTGACAAGTACGCTTCCGATGGCGGGTGCCTCCGTGCTTGAACTTGCCACTGGCGCAGGTGGCACATCAACGTGGCTGGCCTCCGGCTTTTGAGCTACCTTTTGCGTTGCGTCTCGCGCCAGTTCCTCTGTGACCTGGGCGTAGAACTTGTCGGCCATCCGATCCCCAGCATTGAACGAGAAGCTAGCATTCTTGCCGTCGTTCTTATGCTGCACATTGATAATAAGCGTCGCTTTGTTGTCGGCTTCAGGTTGGACGGACGCATTCGCTATGAAGCCATACGACAGTGCCGAAACCCCGGTCTGAAATGTGAACATGAGATTCTTCTCATCCACATACGTAATCACGTGTTGCTTTCGAGCGGTAGCTAAGGCAGCTTGGAATACCTCTTGCGGTGTGTTGTTGTATGTTTTTTGCTTTGGTTTGGCGAACGATAAAGCAGATGCGAGAGAAACAACGGCCAGTAACAGCGAAACAAATCGTGTCAAGGTGATCTCCTGTGGCGCAGGAATACAGGTAGGACGAAGCTTAAACAGGAACCGTGTTCCGGTCAATCAGATATTCAACTTAACCGATCTTGGAGCGCACTCAAGGTTTGTTCTTGTCATTCACCAGTGCGCCCACTCAACACCCTCCGAACTTGTACCGCAGACCACTCACCACCACGAGCAGTGGTGATTCCTCGGCGGTTAAGCCCGTCCGCAATATCCCGCAGCGATACCGCACCGTCAGCTTTGATTGCCTCGATCACTGGCTCCAGGTCCGCCGCTCTTCTACGAGCCTCCGCGCCTCTTGCTCTGGCGCTTGCGCTAGCGCCCTTGCGACTAACCGACGCGATGTTGCCCCGATCTCCACCGAGCTTCACGCCTCGCGCCTTTGCAGCAGCAAGAGCGGCCTTTGTACGGGCGCTTATAGCTTCCGCTTCCGCCTCAGCAACCGCAGCGAGCACATGAATGGTCAACCGGTTGGCAGCTGGAAGATCACACGCAATGAAATCTACGCCCGACTCCATCAACCCAGAGAGAAAATGCAGATTACGGCTGAGTCGGTCCATCTTCGCTACCAGCAGTGTCGCCTTGTGCAGTCGGCACAGTGCCAAAGCGTTAGCCAGCGCAGGACGGTCGGAACGAGTACCAGATTCCACTTCAGTCACCTCGTCGAGAAGAGACCAGCGGCCGCCATTTAGATAATCTGCGACGGCATTCTTCTGTGCTTCGAGTCCCAGCCCAGACTTGCCTTGCCGCATCGTGCTCACCCGGTAATATGCGATGTAACGGCCCGTCGCCATGTTTTCGGCCCGTCCTCCCGCTCGTGACGTTTACTGCTACGTTCGTGGCTGCTAATGTAACACATCGTTAAATGCTACCAAGCGTGTAAAAGCTACTCGAAAAACGAAGCCCCCAGCTTGCGCGAAGGGGTAATCGTTGGTCAGTCAGATGGGCGTTGCTCTTTGCTAGGCTGCTATCGGCTGAGGCGAATTCAGGACTTCATCGCACCACACCGCGTCGGAGATGGTCTGCCAATCGCGGCGCTGCGATTCACCGCCGCGAAACAGGATGCCCGCATACCAGATGGCAGCACACGCCAGTCGCTCTTTCGTTGATAGGCTGCGCCAACATGCCTTGCAGGTAGGCTCTATCGTTTCATCAATCCTGTCGCCAAACAATCCGGGCGTACTTAGCTGATACCACTCGTTGGGTGCAGGTCTGCGCCCGCAAGACGGGCAAGGAAGAGGCGTGCTGAGAAGCTCAATGGGTTGCATTGTGATGATCTCCGATGCTGATTGTGGAATTTTTTTTAGGCATGTGCTGCGTGCATACGTGCAGCGCCGCTGGTGACTAGAAAGAGTCCGTGATACTTGTCGGCAGGTTGCGCCCGTCGTTCGCAAGCACATCGCCCGCTACAGTGATTCGCTTTGAGTCCACAGATGAACTCACCGCAGCATAGGCATTGATCCGCCGTGCTTATGGGCACAAGATGCCCTCACGACTGGCAGACCGAGCGGCTAGGATGTTGAGGCTTTGCTACAATGAAGGGTAGCTTTGAGCGTGTCATACGCACCTCGAAGTTAGAGCGGCATGTCTAGGTGCAAACTAGCGTGTCGCTCGTTTTGTTTGTTTCGATGGCTAACGTACCATATGGTTGCTTGCTTGTCACCATAAATCTATACCTAGCTATAACTTAGTTGCTTTGCAACTACCTTGGTTGTCATGGCGCTTGCATAGCTTCGCTACCTGCCTAGCTGACCAGCATCGCCACTATACAAGCAATAGCTATGCTCTGCGACCATGAGGGAAACGGAAGAGTAGCGCCTAGCAACACTTAGCTATGCTTTGACCATGTATGGTCACCTCGGAATACAAAGTCATGCGCAGGGTGCCTTAGAAACTGACGGTAATTTTAGAGCGAATGAAGAGGTTTGCCAGAGTCGTGGTCGTCCTCAACTAGAGTTTTCATTTTATTGTGCTCATTAGCTCACCGACCGACCTGCGGATTCGCAATTGCTCGTCGCCAGCTAGAACCTCCCCGATCACATCCATCTGAAGCACCTCGTCGCGCCGCTCCTCGCTAAGGTGATCGACAGCAACTTCTATTGATATGACTTGAAATCTGTCACCTGAGTAAATAGGTACTCCTCCATGGTCCTTCTCGGTAGTCCGAAAACTGCGGAACCCGGGCCAACGAGCACGTATCTCTGCTGTGTACGCTGTGGAGGTGAAAGCCAGGGTGTCTGTAGGGACCGAAATCGTCGCCATGTATTCTCGGATTCGAGCGTGACCGATGTTCTCGATGCACAGAAAAATGTTTAACGCCTTTATTTGTGGCGTGTTTCCTCTTGCAGTCTGAAAGGAGGCTCTGGCAAATTCCCCATGACCGCTCAGATTTGTTGGAGCAACCGGATGCCACGTTTGAAGAGTGCTAGCAAGGTGGTGCAGCACCTCGGACGATTCGGTGAATGAGAATGGATTCAGCTGCAGTAGGTCACGCAGACCCTCACGTTTTACGCTCTTGTGAGCGTATGCAGCCACATGTAATTGTTTCTCACTGGTGCGCTGAACGTATGAGGCAATCGCAATCTCCTGCTCGACCCAGACCGAAGCCCTAACGAAGCTCTCCTCTGCATCCCCGGAGAACGAGACTGTTCCTCTTGGATGCATGATGGCTACGAACCCAGCACACCGTCCAAGGGCGTCCAGAATGTTCTCGTGCAATCCACGAAGATTATTTTGCAAATCTGCAAAGTAGGCACGAAAGTTAGGATGCTCATTGATGACCTCGCAAACTTGCAGTCCAAGCCCACGCTCTTCTGTGGTCCGTTGTCCACAAGATATGAAGATCGTTTGTTTAGGGCTATCTGCGACCTGTGCCGGACTTGATTTGCTCACTGTCTCCGATAGAGCTGGTTGATCGGCTGCTTCAAGCTGCTCAAAATATTTTCTACCCGCAGGAGTGATCTCCACGGTGAACGCTCCGGTGGAGAAGAAGTTGGTCCTCTCGCTTTTAGCGCGGGCATACGGCCAAAGACTACCGCCGTTGTATTTAGACAGACTGATTCTATGTTCTTGCTCCAATCCTTCGAGCCTTTCGATGACGGTGAGATGATCGGCTCCGGTCGCTTGACATAGCAACGGCAGCGTCGTCGAGACGGCTCCAGGCCCCAAATTATTAACACGGCTGTATATGGCCAACTCAATCTTCTCGGACGGAAGCATTTCGTAATGATAAAAGTTCGGCGGTAAGAGAAACAAGCGGGGCCAATGTGGGGCCATCAGTCCCGCTCCGGCCAGAAATGGGCGCTACGCCTCGTAAAACAGGAACGCCGCAGGAAGCGGATCGGGCTGGCATACATGCTGAGCTTCGTTCGCCAGCATCTCGTGCTCGCCATCAGAGCGAGCGATAGTGAGATAGCAGGTCATGCAAATGGATTCGATCTGGCCCGCCCCGGTGTACCGGTGAGCATACGTTTTGGGCTTCGACTGCATAGCTGCATCCTGTGGTGCTCGGATGAGTATATTTATGGGCCTCGCAATGGGAATACCGCTTTGGTGGGAAGAGTGATCGCGCTCTCACTTGCACGTCGCCCAAGCCAGAGGCAGCGCCTGGTCACAACATGGTCTGTCAGGACTGCTCGGGTCAGGAGCTGCGCATCGCTGCTGATTACTCGGGTGAACCTGAGTGGCTGAACGCGTTCAACAACGATCAGGACGTGCACTCGATCTCCGTGCACAAGATGTACAAGGAGATGTGGGAGCAAGCCGCGATCCTCTCGCCGACGATCATGGAGATCGACGGCAAGATGAAAGAGATTCCACCCTGCGCGTACTTCACCCTCGACAAGAAGAAGTGTCAGTGCCCGATCCACAAAGCTGAGAAGCGGAGAATCAGAACTTGCAGGTATACTCTCTCAACTTGTCTGTGTTAACTTCCCGCGCTTGAATCGTTATCTGACGCTGGCCGTCTGGACGCGCAGGGTAGACATTGTTTTCAACGCTAAATAGGCTAACTCCACACTCGTAACTGATCTGGCGACTCTCGGAGCCGTCTCGTGATTGAAGCAAGCCGGTGCCGACCGTTCTATTACCAGAACCACTCGACGTGCGAGATGCCGCCGTGACGGTGAGGGTAAGCGGCAATTCGTCCTGCTCCTGAACCGAACGGGACTTCAAATTGTACGATTGCCCCGGCGAGAGAAAGAAATAGGCCGCACCGTCGTGCTGTTTTCCATCGTGGATAGCTACTTGGCCGCCGAAAACAAAGAACGAGTCACCATGAACGACGATTGCCGCCCCTTGGTCGATTCCGATTCCTAGTAATTCGGGATGAGCGGCTACGACCGCATCGAGGTCACCTTCGCGTCCACGGGCGTTAACGTGTTGGTCGATAGCGGAGTTCGGAAGTAGTCCAAAGCCTGTCTCGTGGCCCGGTGACATTACGATTGTATTGTCATTGCTCGGAGCGCCACGAACTAGAAACGATCCTTGGATGCTGGCCCCAGCCGAGCTACCACCGACCACTCCGCCACGCGCCAGCAATGCCTTGATCTCTCGCTCAACCCCTGTGCCAAGATAAGCATCGGCTAACCTGTACTGCCGCCCACCCTCAATCCACACTCCCGAGGCATGGCGCAATGGTTCCACGAATCCCTCAGAGTTAGCTCGAACGCGATCTCTCGTGTCTAGCACTGTCAGGTGCTTCACCCTAAAACGACGCATGTTCTGAACTTCAACTTTGCTCGTGTCGATAGGGGTGTCTGACATCGCCGTCGGAATGACCACGAAATTAGCTTCAGGCCCTCCCGCCAAAGCTACAAAGCGTTCCGTGGTCTCGTTAGTTAGTTCGCCACCTCCGTGTATGAGAAGCCAACCCTTTCCCGGCCCGACGTAGGCTGTGCTGTCAGAATTGGAGGTCGCAAGCGCGGAGGAACATAACAGGGCGAACTGGAGCAGAAGGGCGCAGCGCATGGCGCGAATTCTAGCATGGGAGTGCCGCCCTCTCGGAGCTAACTTGTGCAATGGCGATGTTACAACAGCTACACACGCTCGGCTGCGTTTGAGGGCTTTCTGGTCACCAGCAGGGTGAGCGCTTCCAAGATTCCGAAGTAAACTGCGGCGTTGACAAAAACAATCAACAAATAGCTGACGCTACCCGGATTCACCTTCCAGTTCCTACATACCCCGCGTACACAGCAAAGAAGCCCAGTGGGCCATGCGCTCCATACGTTGAGAGCACTAGGGCCACTGCAAGTGACGCCGATACGGCACTCAAGAGACAGACAAAATGCTTCATCGATGCGGTCGCTCTCAGGTCAATGAGTGATAAGGCGATTTCTCGCCAGCTGACGTAATGACAGACATTCTCAGGGGATTGGATGGGTGCTCCGTTGTCGTGCTCGCTCGGCAGCCTGAAAGTCACTGGCAGGAATCGCGGCGATAGTCCAAAACATCGCCCCTGCGACGGATAGGACGAGCAATAATCTCCTGATTGGCTTCCCGCTTCCAATGGCTGCAAGCAGAAACGTTGCGGCGGATAAGCAGAACCCTGAAGCAATCAATGCCCCCGCACGCTCCCATAGAACAACGCCAGTCCCCGGCTTCGCGCCAAACCATCCGGGCAAACACCAGAGCGCAAGGTAAAGAGCAAGATTCGCCGTGGTTACAAGCAATGCGACGAACAGGACATGTTCGCGCCAAGTGCGAGGCTTCCTTATTCGCCTGTACCACGCCCAAGAGACGCATATTGGCGGAGCGCCAATCAGCAACACGTCCCATAGGATTTCGAACACCTTCACGGTCTGCCCGGCTCCTGACGAACTATTCTATTCCCGAAAAGACAGACTGCTGTTCTGGACAGGCCATTTCACTCATTTGAACCTGACACTGCCGGAAGACCCCTCAATGAGTGATAAGGCGATTTTGCGTAAGTAATCGCTATGACTGCTTTTTGCCACCTTAACTAGCCTCATGCCATCAGTTGTTTGGAATGGAGGGTGTCGTGGGAATTGGAGGTTCATTGCCAAACATTGCGCGTGCATCCGTGCAGCCACCGAAGCGTGTTAGGCATAAGAGATTGAAGTTCCAATCGGCCCTTCTTTGAATCTCTTCGACGGTGTTGTCGTCGTAGACCGAGATGCGTGACGGTGTGGTTTTGGGACTTGAAACGAAAACATGACGGTCGGTATGCTCTTTCGGCTCGATTTCGTCAACGATGCCGTAGCCGTGCTGGTCTTCGACGATACTCACCGCGCATCCCGTCCCAGAAGCAAGCATTCTCGCGCTCTTCTCTACAACAACGTCATTTTTGAAAGTGATCCACGCCCTGAAATCGGTATGAGGAGCCAGCTTGAGCCGACGAAGCCACAAGTTGTCGAATGCGAAACTCAAGACAGGTAGGCCGCCGCCATCAGCCCCTTCATCCATATGTTTGCGAAATGGCCCAGTCATTCGCAGAGCAGCATCGCGGTCCGTTGACCCGACGCGAATCTGCTGGAGCACGCCAAGGAATTGCTCTGCTTGATGCTTTTCGCGATAGGCTTGCGACACACAAAACAGGAAAGTGGCCAATGACAACGTAACAACGACGGAGCCAGCCAACCAGGCGATTCTGCCGTATCGATGCATCGGCCAGAACTGTATTCCCATAGCGACGAGAATCCTAGATCGCTGTTGTAATCAGGCGATATCACAAGTTACACCCTGCGCCCCGAGCCGTCAGCCCCCAAAGCCGCGCCCCCCGCCCAAACCCGAACCCATAAGGAAAACGCAGGAAATCAAAAAACAGCTTGAAGAGCGGAAGTCATTGATTCTTGTTCCGCCGTTGGCGACATCCTATTGAGTCGGTGGTCGCATGATCGAAACAGTTACTGTGCTGCTCTCCGCATTCGGTCTGACATGGACTGCATCGCAAGCTAATGCTACGTTGGGAAACATCTCCTTAGCCGCGGCCTTGAGCTGTTCAACCAAGCCCGAAACATCGAAGCCCCCAGAGTAAGGCTCGAAAATGCCTTGTAATCTCGCTTCGTCGGCTTCCGACCAGTTGCCCTGGAGCAGAAGGCTCTCGATCTTGAACTGCTTGCCTTCGTCGATGTCCAGCGATAGTGTGACGGTTTCTGTTTGGTCATTCGTTGCGACGTTCGGAACAAGGACAGCGTTGATATAGCCATCAGAGGCGTACACCTTGCGAAGCGCCTCAAGGCCGAGCCGGATTTCGTCGGTGTTGAACACAGCTCCATCTTTAATCGTGAATGCCTGACGAAGCTGCGAAGATGTGATTACCTTGTTGTTAATGAAGTCGATTCGGTGCAACCGATATTGTGGCCCTTCCTCAACCCGCAAAGTTGCTGAGACCGTGCGTTGGTCGGGCGTCTCGCTCAGCGGCCGCAGGTCCAGTGTCGTAACATGAGCTTTGAAGTAGCCTTCGGTCTGCAATTCATTTACAGCGCGTGACGCGATCTCGTCTTCGGCGTTGTCGCCGTACCGATGCTTAGTGATCTCCTGGCGCAGCTGCTGTAGGTGTTCCGATGAAACGATGCTGTCATTCGAGACGACGATCTCTTCGACAACGACCTTCGTGGAATCGTGGAAGTCAGTTTTCCCGACGAGCAAAGCCGGATTGGCAAACAGCAGAATCAGAGGGAGGACAGACATTGAACGCCTCCGGTGAGATTGGAGGTATCCTACATCGACTAGCGGCTCAAAGACAGAGCTAGATTGGGTGGCCGTCTGGCGTTCAGAGTCTCTCCATGTATAGTTTTTTATGGTGTAAACGCAAAAAACTATGCGCGATAATGATGTAAGTAATGTATAATCAATACTGTTTTGGAACATGACAGTATGGTAGTCTAGAGCTATAGCATAGCTTTATGGGCGTGACGCTGGGCATTACTGATGCCATGCTCTGCCTGACCGCTATGCTAGGGCACTGCTTCTGGGCTTCCTGACGCGGTTCCGTCGTTTCACCCGAGATCGTCATGCTAAGAAAAGTCTCTGTGTCCCGCTGGGCGGGATTGTCCACATTTAATATGCCTCGATTTGCTCTCAGTGCAGGTCTGAAGGGCCGCAGCTTGAGCGTGCTCGCATTGATGTACCAACAGCTGAATACGCGCCCTCGCGGAGCCGGCGATATTCCCTCACTGAGAATCTCTCAACAGAAGATCGCCGTTCGCACCGGGTTGTCCAGTCGGGCCAGCATCACGGCGGCCATTACCGATCTTGTCAGCAAGCAGCTCTTGCGCGTGCAACGGGAGGAGCAAGGGCGCAGTAAGCGGGGGGCGGTACAGGGGCAACTGTTTGGTGTGAATCGCTACGAACCGCTGAATCCGGCAACAGGTCGTGCTCTTCAGTACAAGAAAGGTGAGGGCCTTCTGTTCGCCAACGGTGTCGAATACTTCCGCTTCCCGCAGTGCGTTGTGGTCGAGTCGGAGCGGCCGTGGTCGATGGCGCAGCTGAGTAGCGCGGAGCTTTGTGCGTACCTTGCAATTTGCTCGTTCGCCAACTGGCAGGGGCATCAACTTGAACTGGACGCTCTTGCTCTACGGAAGCGATCTGGCATACAAACACCCGTCACATTTAAAAAAGCAATCGCCGGCCTCGAAGCAAAGGGCCTGATCTGGGAGCAATTGCGAAGTAATGTTTATCGAATTGACCTTTGCGATCCATTCACGGGCGAGTTGCCGCACATTCAGACAGCCGATCCCGCAGATGATCCGAGCAACTATTTCGCACGAAGTGCCAATGGCAAGGATAGACAGTACGACTTCAATTCGGGGTACCGTCATCCTGAATACGTTGAAAGATTGTTGAAGGCTTGTTTGGGCGACGGCATCGTCATAACGGTTGCAAAGACAACAGGGAACTTCAAGATCAATTGCCCATTTCACGACGACCACACAGCATCGTTCTCCGTAAGCCCCTCGGAGCAGGTATTTTTTTGTCATGCTTGCGACGCAAAGGGACGACTGGCCGACCTGGTGATGCGAACTCGTGGCTTCAACGAGCAGCAAGCCCATCGCTTCAAACGGGAATTGCTCAGCGACGCAGCTACTTTTCACCGGCGGCGCGACAAAGATGCAAAAGCTATCTACAGCTACTTTAGAGGGCGAAAGCTGCTCAAACAAAAACTACGGTTTGAGGAACTAGATGCGAAAGGCAACGTCAAGAAAACTTTTTACGTGCGCAGACCTGCACCGGGTGGTGGCTGGATCAATGATGCGGATGGCGTCCCGCCTTGCCTGTACCAGCACGACGAAGTGAACAGTGCAGAGATGGTGATACTCACGGAGAGCGAGAAAGATTGCGACCGCCTCACCGAGATGCTGCGTGGTGGAAAACTGACTTCAGATCACAATGGTGCTACTCCCGGCCTAATTGCCGCAACGACTACGGGTGGGAAAAACTCGTGGGTTGACTGTTTAGCGGATGATTTGCTGGACAAGCGCGTCGTGGTGGTGCCAGACACCGACCTTCCAGGGGGGCACTATCGCGATTCGATTCTTTCATCGTTGCAGAGTCGAGGAATTCAGCATCGCGTCGTGGACCTATTGCCATTTGGAGCTAAGGACATTAGCCGCTGGCTAGACCAAGGTCGCGGTGTAGCCGAACTGGCCGATCTGATCAACAACGCCGGCTTCGGAGCGACCGATTGGGTTTGGCTCAGTCACGATGCGCCACTCACGAAGGAAGTCACAGTACCGAAGGGCACGCTGTAGCCGGACACGTATCGAGTTCATGGTGGATTTTGGCAAGTTCGGAGGCATACGGGAAAAAGTTGGGACGTTTAAGGGATTTTTAAGTCATTGGAGATCAATCAGATAAACTTTTTCCGTCTACCATCCCACTTGACAAACGCCGACGAGGATGGTAGTATGATAATAGGGAAAAGGTAAAGGCAATGAAGTCTCTAGCGCGGCTCTCAGCCGCGTTTTGCTTTTAGCAGCACGATTTTACCCACACAATTTGCTCCCGGCTCGGAGACGCGCAGAGTCAGACTAACCCCACGAGGAACACTCTCCTCGCGGGGTTTTTGCATTGAGGCAAACTTTTGGAAAACGACAACAGCGGAACGGCCACTGACACTACCAGCACTATCAGCACTGATACTACGACCAATACCACGGACAAGATCACCTACACGCCTGAACAACAACGGCATCTTGACACCATAATCATTCCTTCTCGCTTGAAGCGTGAACGCGCTGTGCTCACCCGAGAGTTGAGCGACATGTTGACGGGTGAGATCACCGCGAAGGTAACTTCCGAACTGCGGGCGCAGTACGAAGCTGACGTTGAAACACTACACACCGAACTAGCGGCCGCCAAGAAAGGCATCGTCTCTAACACTGAGAAAGTCGAGTCGCAGCGGGCTTTATCCGAGGCGAATGCTCGTGCGGCCGCTTTGCAGGAACAGGCTAGGCTGGCGGTCGAACATGCCAAGCAGCGCGATGCGGAAATATACAAGCGTGACAAACGCGACGCGATGGTCAAAGCGATGGCGGGCCGCTTCATCAATGAGGCACCTGTATTTCTTCTGACTGAGAATTTCGTACAGCTCGACGGCGCCACGGGCGAATTTGTGGTGCTCGACGAGAAGGGAAACATTCGGGTCAATGCGTCGCTGGAACCGATCTCGCTGGAAACCTACTTCGGAGAAGTCGCCGAGCAGCATTCGTACCTTGCTGCTGGCAAGACCAAGAGTGGCACAGGTGCCTCGTCGAGCAGCTCGAATGGCTCGCAGACTTCCCAAGTACTGGCGAAGAGCGACCTGAAGAACGACCAAGCGAAGATCAAGTACATCAAGGAATTCGGCTACGAGAAGTACGCCGCTCTTCCGCTGAAGCGTCCTAACTAGATGCAGTCCGCAATCGTAACAAGCCCCGGCAGCAATCTCGGGGCTTTTCAGCCTCTCCCTTCGGACACTCCAAGTATTGATTGTCGTCGTTGTCCATCGTGGGAACGCGGAGTGATTGTTTGGCACGCTGGCGTGCCTGACGCTCGGCAAGCCTCGCTTTCGCTCGTTCGGTACGATTCAGCTGAGTCACTAACAATTCAACCAGAGCCGCGATTTCGTCTCGGCTTTCTTGTCTCGGGAGAATTCATTTTATAGACCTTGCCGGCTGCCGATATTGGCCGTTGGTGCGTGCTTCGTCGTGCCGAGAACAAGAGATCACCGAACGGCTTTCCTCAAGGCACCTTGAGTTGTTTTGCTCGGTGAGTGCCGATCAAACAAGTGGCTCGCAATCTTGCGGGCCGCTTTCATTTTTTGGAGAAAATTAATTGTCTGACATATCCTACAGCGCATCCGAAGTTGAGTTCTTAGAGCGTGCGCTCGCCGCCAGATATGGACCAGCGGTGAAACCTGGCGACATATTCGGTCGTTGGACCGTTCTAGAGTTAGCCGCAGGAGAACTCGGTCCGATCGCTCCTCAAACCCAGCGAAAATGGCTTTGCCGGTGTCGTTGCGGCACAGAGCGCGTAATTCCTGAATACCCTCTGAAACACACAGCGAATTCGTGCGGTTGCGTCGCACGCGAGAGCAGCACTAAGCACCGCCTGACAGGTACGAGAGTTTACAGAGCGTGGGCCGGTGCCAAGAGTCGTGTCTCGAATCCGAACGACGAGAAATATTCTCGATACGGTGGAGACGGCGTCACGATGTCGGCGGAGTGGTTTAACGATCCGGCGCAATTTGCCAAAGATATGCAGGAGCCTGACGTGGGCTTCAGCATTGACCGCATCGACTGTCGCGGGCCTTACGCCGTTCCGAATTGCCGATGGGCGGACGCCAAGCAGCAAGCGATGAACCAGCGCCGACAGGGGCAGCCGTACAAGCCCCCCGCCGTTACAGGCAAGTGCATTTGCAATGACCCGCTCTACGGTGGCGCTGAATTCTGCGGGAAGCTGAACTGCGCCCGCTGGTTAGTGTTTCTCTTCGGCAACAGGGACGCCAGCGTAGCCGCTTAGCTGTCTCCAAATCTTAGCGTTTTCATTCAGATCAATTCATTCCAGCCTCGCCGATGCGAGGCATTTCTATTTTCAGGATTCATAAATCATGCAAACACAATTAGAAATTGGCCCCTCTACGCAGAACGTCGAACCGTGGCTGTCAAGCAGGGAAGCCGCAACCATTCTCAAGATCAAATCCAAGACGCTCGAAAAGCACGCCCGCGAGGGACTCGTACCCGCGTATCGCAGGTTTGATCGCTGGTTCTTCCGTCGCTCTGAGCTTGATCAGTGGGTGAGTGGTGGGGTAAATTCGGCGCAACCAATCACGTCGCGTAACTGAGAGGAGAAATTCTTGCAGCTAACGCGACAGACTTATCAACACGGCAGTTTGAGAAAGGCAGAACGTAAAGGCGGGAGTTTCGCATGGGAATACCGGTACCGCGACACGAGCGATCCAAAACGCCCAATACGACAGATAACACTCAGTGCCTCGGAATGTCCCACCGAGGCGTCTGCGTGGAAGGCTGTCGAGGGGTTGCGCATGAAGCTCAATTCGGAGAACCCGAAGAAGGCTCTTGCGGACCCGAGCTTCGGCGGTCTGGTGGATCGCTTCATCACGGACGAAAGGCTGGTCTTCCTGAGCAAGCAGAAGAAAGGTCAAGCAGACGGGGATGGGCTTCAATACGCCACCGCGTGTGCTTACCTGAGCATCCTGAACCTGCATATCAAGCCGAAGTGGGGCACCACCCCGCTGAGCAAGATGCGTCCTGCGCAGGTACAGGAATGGCTGCTTGGACACGAAGCCGCCCCGCGCTACAGGAGCAAAATCAAATCCTTGATGCATCGTCTATTCGAGAAGGCGATGCTTTGGGAATTGATCGACATTCAACGCAACCCGATGTCGTTGGTCGAAATCAGAGGCATCAGCAAGCGGAGGAAGAAGCCAGTAATTCTCACCGATGCTCAGTACTACTCGGTGCTGACGCACCTGGGGGAACCGTTCCGCACCATGATCGTCACGGCGCAGTGCCTCGGCCTAAGAGTGAGCGAGATTCTAGCTCTCAAGTGGCAAGACATCGACTTCAACGACCTCACAATCCGAGTTGTCCGCAAGGTAGTGAACGGGCGAGTGAGCCGTGTCAAAACCGAGTACAGCGAAGACGAGTTGCCCTTAGACCCGGCCTTTGCAGCAGAGTTGAGACGCTGGCAAGAGCAGTGCCCGCCGTCAGAAGGGGATTGGGTTTTCCCGAATCCGGCATCCGGCAATCCGTACTACGCCAGCGAGATTGGAAAGCGACATCTGCGCTCTGCTGGCGAGAAGGCGAACCTGGAGCACCGGGGACAGCCCATCAAACTCGGCTGGCACACGTTCCGGCACACGTATCGAGCTTGGCTGGACTCGACGGGTACTCCGGTTGGCGTCCAACAGAAGCTCATGCGTCATGCGAACGTATCAACCACGATGGACTGCTACGGCAATGCGTTGATGGAAAGCAAACGAGAAGCAAACAGCAAAGTTGTTCGGATGGCACTCAAACGCGCAGGATGATACCCGCAATCATCGAGACAAAAGGAAAAGGGCTGTCTGGTCACAGCCCTTCTTCGACCTTGCTAACCCTGCTCGTGGGGTTTTGTGGGGCCGGTAGTCTCTAAGTGGTTGCGGGGGTAGGATTTGAACCTACGACCTTTGGGTTATGAGCCCAACGAGCTACCAGACTGCTCCACCCCGCACTTCGATCATATCGTCATGTGAACGTCAGGTCAAACGTGGTGCAGCGGCCCCGACGAGGCCGTTCACTCGGTGCCGCTGTTATCGTGCGGTTGCTTCGAGGTGTATGCTCGACGCCGTTGTGCAAGCGGCGCACTCTCGAGCGGTCTCAGAATGACAAAGGGCATAAAGAGGCGTTGAGTTGATTCATTCGTCGCTTGCTTCGGACTTTTGAAACTTTCCTATCGAGGTAAGCACGTGGGCGTGATTCATGCGTGGCTAGCGCTTGGAGTGGTTTTGTCCACAGCCGCAACGGACGCTGTTTATGTGATGTTCAGTGCGGCCGTAGCGTCGCGGCGGCGAGTGCCCGCCGCTACCTGGAGCAGCGTATGGTATCTGCTGTCGGCATTCGCAGTCATCAGCTATACGCGCAACTGGGTATATGTATGTTTCGCTGCACTCGGCTCCTGGATCGGAGCCTATCTCTCCATCACCTTCCTTCGACGCAGCTCGCTCGGACCTGATCACGGAGAATCCAAGACCATGGATTGAATGTGCGCGGTAACTCGTGCACGCGAAACTCAGATTGGTTGGTCGTGCTGTATGTGCTTACGCACTTGGGCCTTGGGGGTTCATCCTTTGATCGCGAACAGGGAACGTCTTGTGCAATTCCGGCCCGAATGATCTGTCTTTTGAGCAGAGAAGTTGGACCGGCCTCATACGATCACGCAAACATCGCGGCCGTGGAACGGCTTTATCCTTAGGGCTCGAAATTAACGATCTGGTTTTCCATTGGAATCTCGCCGTGGTGCGCGATCGGGGCGGTATGCTGCAGCTTGAAATCGGGTGGGTCTCCTACCATCATGCCGGCAACGTAGAAAGTCGCGAAGGTATAAGGAAGACCTTCGCTGGCCAGCGGTGAGTTGTGGTTCATCAACTGAAAATGGAGATGGGGCTCGCTGGAGTTGCCGGTGTTGCCCACTAAGCCGATCACTTGCCCCGGAGTGACATGATCTCCCACCTTAACGCGTATGGACTTGGGCTGGAGATGCGCGTACATCGCGTACACGCCACCACCGAGATCGAGGTTGACGTGATTACCGGCGACGGTTTCAAAATTGATCGGAACCGCCGGATTCTCATTGGGCACGTTCTCGGGAATGCCGTCCTTTACTTCGACCACGGTTGCGTCGGCGACAGCGTATGCCTCCTGACCAAAGCAGTGATAGCTGTGGTTGTCTTTGGGATTGCCGCGGTAGGTCTTGTTGTCATCCCCGAACTGCACCCAGTCGATCGCATAGCGCTGCGCGATGTAGGGCTTGCCATCATAAATGATGACGGTGCGACGGTGCGGCGACGAATTCGATGGAGCGCTTCCGGCTACCCAGTTCTTGCCGTGAAGCGGCGTCGTAATCTGTGGGAGTTCGCTTAATACCGGCGTGGAAGCGGAGTCAACCAGCACGCTGTTGTTCCCTCCGGCTTTCTTCATCGTCAACTCATGCCGCAACTGCGTCGGGAAGGTCGCATTTTGGGGAAGGTCTACCCACATGTACGCGATCATCGCTTCGCCCGGCGCGATGTCATTGATCGGAATTGGCTGAGCATCCGGTGTGCGTCCGGGATGATAGAGAATGCTGCCGAGCGCGCCACTTGGAACGTTAAGTAGGGTCGTACCCGCATCACTCGATACCATGATCCCTTGCAAGCTCCATATCGATGAGCTCCAGTTGGTCAGGTGGATTTCGTAGCAAAGATGCCAGGCGCCACTGCCTCGGAACACCGTCGGAGGCGCAGGTATCGCTGCTTGTATCTGCACAAACTCTTTTTGCGCGGCTTGTATGGGCGCGGGAGCAGCCTGTCCGAGGGTAAGCGAACAGGAAAAGAGAACGGTGGCGACGAAATAGACGCAGGGGCGCATAACTCTCCTGACGCAAGCGGGCCCGAAGATGCCCCAAAACAACACCCGGCCAGGTAAGGGACAATCTACTCGCCCAGTTGCGCTGGATTTTACCATCCCACAGTGTAGGCGTCAGTAATGAAATTTGTAGCGCCCCCAGCCCGGTATCCGCGAAAAGTATGTACGAACCTCGAAAGATCAGGAGTTCGGATCCGTTATTAAGCTGCGGCCATGCGACCTTGCATGTGACATGCGCTCCGCTGAAGCCGCATTTCTCTCCCACTAACTGGTTAATAATGAAAACGCCAGCGGAACTCCGCATAGATTTGCCTTGGCTCGTTCCAGTGGAATCCACCAAAAGTCAGACTGTTGTCCAACTGCACGCGGCGATTGGCCACGTTTAACGCAGTTACCGAAACTGCGTATTTCCCTTCGGAGAAGCTCTTTCCTAAAGCCAGATCAACCGTGGTGTGGCTGGGCAGATAGGGGCCGGGATACTGCGCGTCCGGCGTCCCGTACAGACCATTCACGAATCCCGAGCCATAGTAAACATTTCCCGAAGCGAAACTGTGCCAGGGAAGGATCGTGTTAACGCCCCAGTTCAAGGTGTTTCTCTGGTCGTGGTCCGCCGGAGAAAAGCCGGGCGGCACGTACAGTGGACAAGTCTGGTCGTTGGGATTCGGGCAGATGAGTCCGCCATTGATGGGCGAAGTCGCCTGCGCAATCTGGTTGGCGTAAACCAGATGAAACTGGGCGCGGTGCCAAAGCGTAGGGGAGCGCAATGTCAGATCCCATCCCTGAATGAGCGCCGCGTACCAGGTGATTGGCCAGAAAAGGTTCGAATTTCCAATGTTGTTGTGGTCAAGCCAATTGGTCGCCCTGGTTTGATAGTTGTCGACTTCCAGATTCCAACCGCGATAGGGAATGATGAGGCTAGCTTCCCATTGCTTGTCGCGTTCGCCACTAAGCGGCGCAAAGGTAAAGTCCTGGCTGTTGGCGTATCCCAGGAGCGGGCCGGTGGCTGTAACCAGCGGCGGCGGCTGGTAATAATGACCATAGAAGGCCCGTAAAACCCAATTAATGCGCGGGACTCGGAAGGCAACGCCCAATCGCGGGTCGGCCTGATTCTCGGCGATGGAAGACCGGAATTCGGTCCCGCGGATACCAGCGATAATGGTCAACCATTTTGTAGCGTTGAAGCGGTCGCTAATAAATTCCTCGGCAACACCGCCGTTGACGCTTGCGGACGAAGCAGGGAAGTTAGGCGTCCCGTCCGTGAACACATTGTCGAAGTAGTTGTATTGGTGCTGAAAGAATCCGTACACTCCGGCTTCCAGGTCATTTCTCCAGAAGCTCTTATTGAGGATCCCCTGAAAGCCAACGTAATTTGCTGCCAGGTTTACGTTCGTAACCACCGGATAGTCGTTCGGGCCACCTTGGTAATTCGCTGCATTGTAGTGATAGAAGGGAGAAAGGGTGAGCAGCGTAGTGGAATCGAAGGTGTGCACCCAGGAGAAGATGCCGTAGCCGTCGGGCTCGCGCTCGGCATCGTGCAGACCATAGCTCGGAACGGAGCCCGAAGACGCCAGAATTTGATTGCCAATGGAATTTGGGTCGGGATCGACCGGAATTTGATAGTAATCCTGCCGCAAGGAACCAACTACGCGAAACTGGTCCTTGGGATCGCGGTTGAAGATCAGCGATACGAATCCGCCATAGCCGTTCTCGGCGTCGTTATAGACCTGGGGAATTGGCGTTTGAAGCCCGTAGTTGCTGCGGTTTCCGTTGACGCTGGCGTAGTAAGCAAATCTCTGCGTATGGCCGCCGCAGCTCAACTGGTCATCGGTCTGATAGAAATTCCCCGCGGTTAGCACCACGTCGCACTGCCGGTCGCGTTCAAAACCGGTCCGCGGCGCAATGTTGAACATGCCGTAGGTGCGGTCGCCATAACTTGAGTCATAACTGCCCTGAAGGACTTCGAGATAGTCGATGTCTTTAGGATCGATTTGAGGGCCAAGGTTGGCAGCAATGTTGGTATTGGGGATGGAGACACCGTCAATCAGCCACAGAATCTGGTGGCCACCGTTCATGTGCAACATGTCGTGCGCGACATAAGTAGCCGGCACGTAATCCGTAATCATCTCGACGCCGTTGGTGCGGTCCGCTCCAGGGGTCTGCTGGATCTGTTGACGACTAAGCATCGTGGTCGGTGTCACGCTGTCCATCGGTGCCCCTACCGGGCTTCCCGACACGACAATGTTTTCCTTCGTGTTGGCCACCGCCAATTTGAAATGCAGCACCGGACTGGTATCGGATAGAACAACGACCTGTTGCTGCACTTCCGCGAAGCCCTGCGACGAGACAGTGACTGTGTAGGTTCCGATGGGGACCGATTGAAATTCAAATTCCCCGGTGTTGCTGGATTCCTGCGACTGCGTCCAATCCGAGGTTTGCGCCTTCAGCGTAATCTGGGCGCCATCAATAGGACGGTGCTGGGGATCGTGGACAATGCCGCGAACACTGCCGAAAACGCTGGCGAATGTACTTGTGCTCAGCAGAACGATCACTGTAAGAAGCGTCACTGCGCCTGCGGCTGGCCAATGTATACCTTTTAAAATGAACCTGATAACCGCCGTCGCAAAATTCATTCTTTCTCCCTGACGCAACGATTACGTGCCACCAGCGCCCGACGTTTTCGATCCACCGGGCACCGGGCACAAAGGGAAGCGTGACGAGCACGAAGCGGTCACTAAAGTCCGCTCGAACTTCAGGCCAACATGAGGATGCTGGGAGTGTCAGGCGAGAGGAGGTCCGCGCTGTAGATTGTCGGAGGCGAAGAACTGTAGGACGTGTGCGACTGCAGCGGCTGGCGTTCTCGGTCCCAGTAAGAGCGCGACGGCGGTGGTTGATGCCACGCCCAGAGCCGAATTGCCGTGCCTGTTAAGTGCTCGCGGATGCGCGATGGGGCAGCAAGGCGCCAGCGATCGGAAGCCATCGGGCGTCGCCGGAGCGGAGCAGTGATGCTGGCCGGTGCGGCGACAACACGCCGGAGCGGCAGTCTGCGCCTGTAGCAGGGGCAGAGTGAACCCGGCGAGCAATATCGCAAGCAGCAGACTGGCAACTGGGCGCCGCATGAGCAGAGGGATTGTACTACATCACAACGAGGTGTGACGTCGATCCGAGCCAGATGCTGCTTGCGCGATCGAATTTGCACCAAATGGAGGAGGGCAGGCCCATCCTCGTCCGGAGGCCGCAGAAAGCAAGCCGTATTCTTAACGTACCGGATAGCCGTTCGGCTTTGACATTACAATTAGAAATCGTCAACAAGCTTGCGTAAGACTTAACGTCACTAACCTGTCCCTCGGAGAACTGTGTGCGCTATCTGATACTGGTGTTCGCCATTTGTGGAATGATCGTCTCCGGCCTAGCCCTCAAGGTCCACTACGACGATGCTGGCAAAGAACCGTGCAGCATCAACGACAAGTGGGACTGCGGCGTCGTGAACCACAGTCCATACGCGGTAATGTTCGGTGTCCCAGTGGCGGCAATCGGCATCGCTGGATACCTGCTGATTGCGGCGCTAGGCGTGGCGCGACAGAGGAGCCTGCTTCTGATTTCTACTCTGATCGCGCTGGCGTTCGCACTGTACCTGACCAATATCGAGAAGCACGTGCTGGAGGTCTGGTGCTTGTATTGCGTGATATCGCAGGGCATCATCGCGATCCTGACATTGCTATCGATCGGGTGGTTTGTGTCTTCGAAGATGCGCCCGGAGAAGGTTGCTTAGTTGCAGCTGTCGCTGTCAGCCTGATAAGGACTCAGAGCGTCGGCTTCTGCCGAACGCTAATTTGCTTAATCCTGTTACTCGGAGCTAGTTGCTAATCACCACGAGCCCCTTCAAATACGCATCAATCGACTTCGCCGCCTTGCGTCCCGCCCCCATGGCGAGAATCACCGTGGCGCCGCCGGTCACGATGTCTCCACCGGCAAAGACTCCCGGCTTCGATGTCGCCAGGGTGTTTTCACTTGCCGAGATATAGCCGCGTTTGGTCGTGGCCAACCCCGGCGTAGTTGACTGGATGAGCGGATTCGCCGAAGTTCCGGCTGCGATGATGGCTACCGAACAGGGCGTTACGAACTCGGAGCCCATGATCGGTACAGGGCTTCGCCGGCCGGAATCGTCCGGTTCGCCCAGCTCCTGCCGGATACATTTCACCGCGGTCAGATTACCTTTTTCATCGCCGATAAACTCGACTGGGTTCACAAGCATTTCGAATTGCACGCCTTCATCTTTGGCGTGATGAACTTCTTCGACGCGCGCCGGCATCTCGATTTCCGTGCGGCGATAGTAAATGCTGGCGCTCTTCGCTCCCAGACGCAGAGCACTCCGCACAGCGTCCATCGCGGTGTTGCCGCCGCCCACGACGATCACGTCGCGGTCTTTACAGGGATAAAGCGGCTCGTCGTACTCGGGGAAGCGATAGGCACGCATAAGATTCACGCGCGTGAGAAATTCGTTGGCGGAGTAAATGCCGTTGAGGTGCTCGCCCGGAACGTTTAGGAAGCGCGGCAATCCGGCGCCCGTGGCTACGAAGAGTGCATCGAAGCCTTCGTCCTTCATCAACTCGTCGATGGTGACGGTTTTGCCGACGACGACATTTGTCTCGAACTCGACGCCACGGCGCTTCAGGACGTCGATCTCGTGGCGTACGATTTCTTTGGGCAGGCGGAACTCGGGAATGCCATACACCAGCACGCCGCCGAGCTCGTGCAGCGCCTCGAAGACGTGGACCTTGTGCCCCATCTGAATTAAATCGCCGGCGCAGGCCAAGCCGGCAGGGCCGCTGCCAACAATACCGACTTTCTTGCCGGTGGGGGTGGCCGATTTCGGCATGCCGAAGTGCCCCGACTCGCGTTCCCAGTCAGCTACGAAACGCTCGAGATATGCGATACCTACGGGCTCGCCCTTCTTGCCCAGAACGCAGCCCGATTCACATTGATCTTCCACCGGGCAGACGCGGCCGGTGATGGCGGGCAGTGCGTTGTCTTCACGCACCTTGGCTGCGGCGCCCACATAATCGTTGGCCAGAATCAGATCGATAACCGCGCGCACGTCGACCGACACTGGGCATTTCTCAATGCAGCCGGGATGCGGGCATTCTATGCAGCGCAGCCCTTCCTGGCGAGCCTGATCGGCCGGGAAGCCAAGATTGACTTCCTGAAAGTTATGGGCACGTACGGATGCGTCTTGTTCCGGAACGCGCTGACGCGGCAACTTAATGCGCTCTTTATTGAGCAAGGGATTGTTCTTCACTCTGGCCGGTGTTTCACTCACAGGTCACTCCCGTCGCCTCGAGGGCGCACTCAGTCTTATGATTTTTACGGCGCAAGCGGTCCAATTCAGCTTGTGGGTCGGCCTGCAGACGCTCGATACTCTGGCGCTCCTGCTCGCGATACATATTGTTGCGCTGTATCAGAACTTCAAAGTTGACGCGCGATGCGTCGAACTCGGGTCCGTCCACGCAGGCGAACTCGCTCTTACTGTCGATCAAAACCCGGCAGCCGCCGCACATACCCGTGCCGTCCACCATGATGGAGTTCAGGCTGACAATGGTCTTGATCTTTTCTGGCCCGGTCATGGTCGCAACGGCACGCATCATCGGAACCGGTCCGACGGCGAGTACGTAGTCCACTTTCTGCGTCTCCATGATCTGTTTAAGTCTGTCGGTGACCAGACCTTTGTCGCCGTAGCTGCCGTCGTCGGTAACCACATACGTCTCATTGCTGACGGCGCGAACCTCATCCTCGAGCACCATCAACTCTTTACTGCGCGCCCCCACAATGGAAATAACTTTATTGCCGGCGCGCTTCAGTTCGCGCGCCGTGGGATAAGCCATGGCCGTGCCCACACTTCCGCTGACGACCACCGCAGTACCGTAGTTTTCAATGTCTGAGGGTTTGCCTAAAGGTCCAACAATGTCGAGGATTTTGTCGCCCGCCTGCAGCATACTCAGCAGCATGGTGGTCTTGCCGATGGCCTGGACGACGATGGTAACGGTACCGGCCTCGGGATTGGCGTCAGCGATGGTAAGCGGGATGCGCTCGCCGCAATCGTCCAGACGTACGATCACAAACTGTCCCGGTTTTTGCTTACGAGCGATCCGGGGAGCCTTGATGACGAACAGCTTGATACCACGCGCCAAGGGGCGCGCTTCGACGATGTCGTACACAGTACCCTCCGCTTTGATTCTGCGGGGGCATGTACATGCAGTCTGTGGCGTACGTCACAGGGCAGGCGGACGCAGCGCACACGGGAGGGTGGAACGCAGCGGACGGGCCGTCCAGAGCGGAGGCTGTCCGCTGCGAAAAGAAATGATTCGCTACTGCGGCGTGGATTTCGTATCGGTGCTTTTCTTCTTGTCGTCCCCGAATACTTTCTTTGTGGCGTGGCCGACGTCCTTACCGGCGTTTTCGGTACCTTTACCAACATCCTTAGCACCGGTTTCCGTACCCTTACCCACGTCCTTGGCACCCGTTTCCGTGCCCTTGCCCACATCCTTGGCACCAGTCGCCGTCGCGTGGCCGGTGGCTTTAGCCCCCTTTTCGGTGGCGTGGCCGGTATCTTTGGCCGCGGTCTTGGTAGCGTGTCCTGTGTCCTTGGCACCAGTAGCGGTGGCGTGGCCTACATCTTTGCCAGCCTGCTTAGTGTCATGGCCAGCATCCTTCATGTCCTGCTTGGCGGTGTCCTGAGCCACCGCTATACCGATCGAAACTACCCCGGCAAGCAAGATAAGTCCGAGCTTCTTCATCCTTAGACCTCCGAGAAATTGTTGTACGAGTAACTGATTTTGAAGGTCGCGCGGCTGTTTTTCAAGAGGAACTTGAACGTCAAATTACGAATCACCGTCGGTGGGCAGCTTCCTCTACTCAGGAGTCCGCTTGAGAGTTGAGAGGGGGCGCGAAACGCTCGCTGAGAGCTGGTGTGATAATGCGTGGTAGGAATTCTGGTCAGCGCCTGCAGGTCGGGCCGGTCGACTCACAACCCGATCTACTCACGTCTGCGCCCCGCGGAGGGTCAACTACTGCTGGGGGGCTGTCTTCTCTTCTACTTTCTGTGCGCCTTCGTCGGTCTTCTGCGCGGTTTTGTGGACCACCTTCTTTGTGGTCTTCTTGGTAGCGTGACCCGCGTCCTTGGCGGCCGCCTTGGTTTCCTGGCCAGCATCCTTTATATCCTGCTTGGCGGAGGTATGCGTAGTGGCGGTTGTAGTCGACGTCGTCGAGTCCTGCGCAATCGCGGTGGTGCTCAGGCACAACACACTGGTCAACAAGAGAATTCCGGTCTTTTTCATTGGCTTCCTACCTCCTTCAGATTTCGAGAGTAAGATGCCAGTTCTCCCGGTGAGGTCACCTTCCCGGTGAGGTCACCTTAACGAGCTCGGAAGCTGAGCAGATCATTACAAAATTGTCAGAACGTCGAACACTCAGCCCAAAGATGGAATCCAACGCGGAGAATACGTTCATGTCACTGGTGAGGAGAGTTGCAGATCATGTCCTTTAAACTCATCAATCCACCGTGGGCCTTAATGAAAGCTCAATCCAGGGTGAGCTGCACTTGGTTGGTTGTGATGATCACATTTTTCGCTTGCCCCCTGGCTTACACACAGACGGCGAGTGAGGTCCCGCAAACGGCAGTAACCGCTCCTGCTAGCCCAGCGCTGCCCTCGGCGCCTTCCGCTGCCGCCCCCACGGCCTCCGAGAATTTTGTGGGTGCCGTGGGAAGTGCGGCCCGCACGATCGGGGAAGACGAGTGGCACCTCATCAAAGCTCCCTTCCATAAGAAGGCGCTGGTATGGGATGGGCTCTTTCTGGCGGCTACCGGGGTTTTAATCGCGAACGACGAGAGCGTACTGTATCAGGTTCCTGTAAGCTGGCACTCCACCAACCGGAACATCTCCAATGGCGCGCTGTACGGCGCTTCGGCTATCGCGGGCGGAATCTATCTGACCGGACTCTTCACCAAGAACGAGCATTCGCAAGAAGTTGGGATCCGTACTGCCGAAGCTACGGTCGATAGCGTCATCATGTACGCCGCGATGAAGGCGATTTTCCAGCGTCAGCGGCCCTACAGCGGACCGGGCGAAGGTAAGTTCTTTGCCGGCAACTGGACGAACGGATCGTTTCCATCCGGTCACGCAATGTTTACCTGGACCATTGCCTCTGCGGTGGCGCATCAGTATCACTCCATACCACTCGACCTGGCCCTATACGGACTGGCAAGCACCGTTACTGTGACACGTGTGACGGCCGGGCAGCACTTTCCATCTGACGTGTTCGTCGGTTCCGTCCTCGGGTACCTGATCGGCGACTACGTGGCGCATAAGACCGAGAATGTTGGCCCGATTCGTGCGAACAAGGTTCAACGCTTGCGAAATGCATTACTGGAGCACGTCGACATTGCGGTCGAATAATGCGGAGCCGCTGCGTCGGGCATGAAAACGAGGGCGTTGTTATACTTCCTTTTTCATGCTGAGACAAACTTTGGAACAAGGCCGAGCCGTCACCGACCGTGCGTTGGAGCGCCTGCTACCCCCCGCGTCGCAGTACCCGTCCTCAATCCACCAGGCCATGCGGCACAGCGTGTTCGCCGGCGGCAAGCGGCTACGGCCCATTCTGTGTATCGAAGCCGCGCAGATGGTCGGGGGTTGTGTGCCCCCAGGCGTCGAAGAGTTAGGCGCCGCCCTGGAGATGCTGCACACCTATTCGCTGATCCATGACGATTTGCCGGCGCTGGATAACGACGACTTGCGCCGCGGCCGTCCCACCAGCCACAAAGTCTTCGGGGAAGCGACGGCCATTCTTGCCGGAGATGCATTACAGACCTACGCCTATGAGGTTTTGGCGAAATTACAGTGTTCCGCCAAAGCGCGGGTAGAGATCATCGCTGAGATCGCTCACGCAACGGGCACGATCGAAGGCATGATTGGCGGGCAAGTGATGGACTTGGAGGCCGAGCACAAGCACGCCGATGCACAGACGCTGGAGTACATCCACCGCTCGAAGACCGGCGCTCTCCTGACCGCGAGCGTCGTCACCGGTGGGATGTTCGCCGACGCAACGTCCGAGCAGGTTCAGAGCCTGCGCGACTTTGGCATGAATATCGGCTTGGCGTTCCAGATCGTTGACGACGTGCTCGACGTCACCCAGACCTCGGAGCAACTGGGGAAGACAGCCGGGAAAGACACCGCGACCGAAAAAGCTACTTATCCGGCTCTGTTCGGGGTTGACGCATCATTAAAAACGGCGGACGAGCTAACGGCCAAGGCCTCAGCCGCTCTGGACAGCTTCGGCGAGAGGGCGGCGATCATGCGGGAGATTGCGCACTTCCTGGTGGAGAGGAAGAAATAACTGGCTTCATCGCATAATCAGGCTTTGACCATCGACCTGCTGGCGAAAAGCCAACATCAAGCGGCGCCTCTTTCATATCGACTGCACCGGCAACATCAAGAGATCATCTGCCAGCCCTACTTCCTTTTGCACGAACGGTTCGGCATACTGCACTCCGGCTAGCAAGCCGTAGTAAGCGGCCATGGCGGCGATGCGCTCGCGTATCTCCGCTTGTCTGGGAAAGAGTCCACTGCCTGCCTGCTGGTCCTGATATTGCGACTTGTAGGCCATCAAAGATGCAAAGCGCGTATCGAACTGCGCAGAGATATCGACCACGAACGTCGGCCGGACGTCGGCGTAGAGGCTGGCGTAGATGATCTTGAACGGGCGATGAGGTGGTTCGCCGAGGTCGAGCTTCGCCAATCCCGAAAGAAAGGTCGCCTCGTAACCCAGGACACCAGCCCCGGCATGATCGGGATGGCGTGCTTCCCAGTAGGGCAGGATCAGCACTCGTGGCCGCAATAGACGAATAACGCGCGCCACCTTGAGCTTGTTCTCGTAAGTGTTCTCTACGCGACCGTCGGGAATATCGAGGGCCTGTCGCCATCCGGCCTTGAGAATGCGCGCTGCGTCATCGGCTTCGCGGGCACGATCTTCGACAGTCCCGCGCGTGCCCATCTCGCCTTGGGTCAGATCGAGGATCGCTGTGCGATAGCCGCGCTCGGCCATCTTCAACAGCGTACCTCCGCAGGTCTGCTCGACGTCGTCCCGGTGCGCGGCGATGGCCAGGATGTCGGCTGTGTAATCGTCTGCCATTCAACAGTAGGAAAGGAGCACTGCACTTGTGAGTAAGGCTGTTTGAAATGAACTGGGCACGTTAATCCGGGTTCGTGGCCTACAGTCTTAGCGCCACCGACACTCCATCCCGCAACGGAATGATTGTCGTGTACCAGTCCGGCGACGAGTAGAGCAGGCGGTTCAACTCGATCACGCCGTCCGTGTACTTGTCGGTCTCGGGCTTAGGCATGTCCGGATTTCCTGCAGCATGAGCTACCTTTCCGCTCCACAAAGTATTGTCGGTCAGAAAGAGCCCGCCCTTGCGGACACGCGTTGCTGCCATGGCAAACGCGCGCGGGTAGTCGTGCTTGTCTATGTCGCAGAAGAGAACATCGAACTGCTCCTTGCGTTCCGAGAGCAACTCCAACGCGTCTCCGGTGTGGATCTCGATGCGATCGGCCACGCCTGCCTGATGGAAATAGCGGCGGGCTTCGTCGGCATTCTTACGGCTACCATCGGTGTAGTGCACCTTGCCGCCCTCACCAACCGCCTTCGCCCACCAGATGGTCGAGTAGCCAACAGCCGAGCCCATCTCGAAAACAGTCCTGGCATTGATCAGCTTGGCGTATTGGTAGAAGAGGCGTCCGACCGCCGGTCCAACAATCGGGATATCGCGGTGCTTCGCCTGCAGCTCGATCTCCTGCAGTACAGGCTCGCGCGCCGGAAGCATGGCATACAGATAATTCTCGACTGAATCGTAAGTAATATTGGGCATAGTAGTAGCAGTCAGCAATTTGCATTGTAGCTGGCACCCTTTCCTTTTGGCGAAGTGTCAGCAGGGAACTGCCAAATGCAATCCTTACAGCGTCTGCCCCGGCTTCATCTCCACGATCTCAGGTGCGGATGGACCAAGCAGCTTCTTAACCTCACCGGGCTGTCCGGTGAGCAGCGGGAAAGTGCCGAAGTGCATAGGGATCATCGTCTTCGGCTGGAGCAGGGTGCATGCGTGCGCGGCCTCGCGGGGGCCCATGGTGAAGTGGTCGCCGATAGGCAGCAGCGCGATCTCCGGCCCATACAGTGCCCGGATGATTGCCATGTCGCCGAACACCGCGGTGTCACCTGCGTGATAGAGCTTTACGCCGCCGGGCAGCTCCAGCACGTAACCGCAGGCCTCTCCGCCATAAACAATGCTGCCATCGTCCTCCTGAATGCCGCATGAGTGCACCGCGTGCACCATCGTGACCTTGATGCCTGCAACCGTCTGCGTTCCGCCCTTGTTCATCGGCGAGATCTGTTTGGCGCCTTTCTTCTGAAGCCAGAGACACAGCTCGAAGATGCCAACGACCATCGGATTGTGCTCCTTCGCAATTTTCACGGCGTCGCCGATATGGTCGCCGTGACCGTGAGTGCACAGCATCACATCGCACTTCTTGGGAGTTTTCTCGTCCTCGGGACAGAGCGGATTCTGCAGCCACGGGTCGATGTAGACAACAACTCCGTCGCTAGTTTCAATGCGAAAAGTAGCATGGCCGAGCCACGTCAGCCGGTTTCCTTGCAGATTCATTCCTTGCCTCTTACGATTAATTTGTACGAAGTTAGAGTGGTTGAACCATCACGGGGGTTGCGGCTCCCGCGCGGCGCCTGGCTACCATGAGGCCGATCCAGCAACTGACCGGCCAGGTCAGCAGGCATGAAATCCAGTACCAGTGCGGCCAGCCCTTGTTCCAGTTGGGAATGCTGGCGGCAGCTCCCATTACTTCCCCCATGATAAAGAACCACAGAACATGACGCGAAGGCCGGCTTGGAGCAAGCGTGCACAGAGCAACGCGCAAAAGATCGAAACAATGACAAACACTGCCGTACTCGCGAGAAGCGCGTTGTTGGAGGGGATTCGCCCGCGGACAAAGTCGCCTGGAAAGAGGAGGGTCAGCAACGGATCGCTGCCGATTACCAGGATAATCGATAGCAGATAGCAGCCGACGACAACAGCAATGGACCTGAACATCGGTACCCTCCGAAGTATTGCATGAGCGAAGATATTCTCTTCTCAAGAGGACGGACAGCAATCAAAGTCGCTGAGGCCTGTGTCGAAACTGTTTTCCCACAGGTCCGGGCTATCATTACCGAGCGCAACGGCTGATATCATTAACCCAAGAGCCGCGTAATGTCATCCGCCACCAAAGAGCCTTTAGTCTCGTCGACGGTCGACTCCTACCTTCTGGAGGTAGCGGACGCGGTTAACACCACGCTCGACCTCAACACTCTGCTGCAACGTGTCGCAGAGATGCTGAAGCGCTTCATCGACTACGAGATCTTCGCTATCCTGCTGCTGAACGAAAAGACCCAGGAGTTACGCATCCGTTTCCAGGTAGGGCATCCACCGGAGGTGGCGGAGCGCATACGCATTAAGGTCGGACAGGGTGTCACGGGACGGGCGGTTGAGCTCCGTGAACCGGTGCTGGTGAACGATGTCGCTGCCGAGGCGAACTTCATCAACTCCGCACCCGGCGCGCGTTCCGAGCTGGCAGTTCCGCTGATCGCCAAGAATAAAGTTATCGGCGTCATCGACGTCGAAGCCGATCAGCCCAATGCCTTTTCTGAAGAACATAAGCGCCTGCTTACGTTGTTCGCTTCACGTATTGCGGTCGGCATCGAGAATGCACGGCTGTATACGCGGGTCGCCCGCCAGGCCCGGCAATTGACACTGCTCACCGAGATCAGCCGAGAGTTGACGTCTATCCTGAACGTCGACCAACTCCTGAAGCGTATTGCCGATCTGCTGACCCGCATCATCGACTATCAGATGTTCTCCATTCTGCTGCTCGATCCAAGCGGCAGTGTGCTCCAGCATCGATTCTCGCTGCGCTTCAAGGAAAGCGTGCAGCTGAAGCACGAGATCCCACTGGGCGTTGGACTGGTCGGCTACGCCGCGCAGCATGCCGAGGCTGTGCTCGTTCCTGACGTCAGCAAGGACCCACGATATGTCGAGGCTAACCCAGAGACACGCTCCGAGCTGTGCATTCCACTGATCTACAAGGACAAAGTCATTGGCGTGCTCGACATCGAGCACACCCGACGGGGATACTTCAACGAAGACCACGTTCGCATCATGACGACCATGGCGGCGCAGGTTGCGATCGCTATCGAGAATGCGACGCTGTACGAGCGTATCGCTCGCCAGGAGAAGCGCCTGGAGCAGGATTTGGCGCTGGCGCGCGAGTTGCAGTTCCGCCTGCTTCCGCAAAAGCTGCCGGTTTTGAAGAATGCCGAAGTTGCCTCACGGTTCGCTCCCGCCCGTCAGATTGGCGGCGATCTCTACGACTTCATCAAGTACAGCGGCAGTGGCGTGACCGCCATTGCGGTCGGGGACGTCAGCGGTAAGGGAGCGCCGGCTGCGATCTACGCAGCGCTGGTCAGCGGTATTGCGCGCTCGCACGCGAGTGAAGAACCTAGTGCTGCCAGCATGCTCGAGGTTATTAACCTCTCGCTCGCTGAGCGGCCGATCGAGGGGCAGTACGTGTCGATGATCTACGCCATCTGGGACGACAACCAGCAGACATTACAGTTGGCGAATTCGGGGCTGCCACGGCCCCTGCACTGCCGTAATGGCAAGGTCGAAGAGATTCCTGCCACTGGTTTGCCGGTCGGCCTGTTCAACAACTCCACCTACGATGAGCTGACTCTACAGGGTAAGAAGGGCGATGTCTTCGTATTCATCAGTGATGGCATTCTCGACGCCACCAGTTCCAAGGGACAGATGTTCGGAAGGCATAGGCTGGAGGACATCGTAAAAGCGAACTGCGGCGGCAGCGCCGAGGAGCTTGTCGACGCCATTTTCAAGGCGGTTTCCAACCACGCCGAAGGAGTCGAGGCTTTCGACGATCAGACAATCGTCGCCATCAAAGTGAAAGGACCTTCCCCTAAAAAGTGAAGCGCCTGGATGTGCAGCAGCGCCCGCCTGGTTTTGTCTACAGACACACGAAGCTACTTTTCGGCGGTCCGGATCGCGAACTGCATGCGGACTCCGTACCGCTGACTCGTCTCGCAGAGCGCTTCGGTACGCCGCTATATGTTTATTCGGCGACGACTGTAAGCGAGCGATACCGCCTCTTCGACAACGCATTTCGCCGCTGCCAACACACCGTCTGCTACTCGGTCAAGGCTAACTCGAATCTCTCGATTTTGCGGCTGCTGGCAGGCATGGGAGCTGGGTTCGACATCGTCTCCGGCGGCGAACTGCATCGCGTGATGACTGCGGCGCGCAAAGCGACCGGCAAAGTTGTCTTTTCCGGCGTTGGTAAGTTGGCGGGCGAGATCGATGAGGCTCTGCAGGCGGGAATTATGCTCTTCAACGTCGAAAGCGCCAGCGAACTGAAGTTGCTGGGCGCCCGTGCCGCACACCTGCGCAAAGGAGCCTCGTTCGCGGTTCGGGTGAATCCCGACGTGGCCGCGAACACACATCCGTATATCTCCACAGGGCTCCATGAGCACAAATTTGGCGTGTCCTGGCGCGAGGCTCCTGAACTTTATCGGCTGGGTTCGCAGCACGATTATCTTCAGCCCCGCGGCGTCAGCGTTCACATAGGATCGCAGATTACGGATGCCGGACCGTTTCAGGAGGCAATGGAGCGCGTGACCTTGTTGGTGCGTTCGTTGCGGGCGGAGAGGTTCGATATCCGCTTCGTAGATGCGGGCGGCGGCTTAGGAATTTCCTACAACGATCCGACGAGCATCGATTTCGCTGGCGAAGTGCAGCAGTACTCCAAAGCACTAACCAAGCCCTTGAAGGGCATGGGCTTGCATCTGCTGCTGGAACCGGGACGAGCTATCATCGCTCCAGCCGGCCTGTTGCTCACCCGGGTGGTCTACCGCAAGCGCAACGATGGTAAGCAATTTGTAATCGTGGATGCAGCGATGAATGATCTCATTCGGCCATCACTCTACGGTGCCTATCACGAGATCGTGCCAGTAGCCGCAGGCCCGTATAGTGGTGAGAACGCGGAGCCAGTGGACATCGTAGGCCCGGTTTGCGAAAGCGGCGACTTCTTCGCGCGCGACCGCAGGATTCCCGGCCTGTCCGAAGGCGACTTTTTGGCAATTCTCGACACAGGAGCCTACGGGATGTCGTTGGCGTCGAACTACAACTCTCGTCCTCGAGCCGCCGAGGTGCTGGTCGATGAGAAACGAGTCAAATTGATTCGCAGGCGAGAGTCGCTGAAAGATCTGCTCGGGCCAGAGCAGGTGTAACAGCCAATCATCGACTGATGCGTTCAGTCCCTGACCGGGCGATGCTGCTCCCGACGGGCTTCGTCGGTTCGCCGATATCGCTCGGCATGGCGACATCAAAAGCTCAAGTACCCTGATGTTCCCTTCTGAATAACCTTAAGGTTGTAAATCCCCAATTTTGTCGATTGCGTTTGGCTCAAAGTTGTCCTATGCTCACACTCCACTGGGAGAGCCCATGCAACCAAAACGATCTGACGCAGCCACTTCCACAAGTGTTTGCCTCTGGTGTTATTCCCAATATTTAACAAACTCAAGCCGGGCTCGTGATGGACACACGTTCTGCTGCAAAAAGTGCGAATACGAAGCGCGCTACTGGCTGCAGGAAACTGTCAAGTCCGCCGGCGAATAAACCACGGCGCGGCACCCGGCCGCGCCTTCACCTTTTGCCAGGTAAATCCTCAAATAATCTTCTTGTATTAGGGCATTGGAACCGCGTGCGGAAGCTTGCTCAATCGCAGCGTTGACCGTGTTGTGCGGTCTTCTCCATATACTTCCCGGCGGGCCGAATGCCAAAGCAGTCCGACGCCTGCTACTTAAGGGGATGACTCCTTAGTAGCATCGTGCTGCAACCTGCAGGGGATGATGAGCCAGCAAGAACGGAGTTAGGCTGCTCCTGAGAGAGACAATCAGGCTGATCGTACAAGGTATTCTGCTCTCAGTGAGGTTTCTATATGTGGCAACGTGAATGCCCAATCTGCAAACGCAACCTTCACAAACCGAACCCATGGGAGATCCTGCGCTGCTTCTGCGGATGGATCTGGCGCTAGCTCGTCGACGGGAGCCGATTTCCTGCCACTAGAGGCTCGAACGAGTGGACGCTGGGCGGTGATGCTCAACTGTCTCAGGTTCGAGCCATGGATGCCAGTGCGACCGTCTCAGCGTGGACGACCGGTTTTCGCAGATGTCGCAATGTTGCTCGTCTCGCCACCATCGCCGAGTTCCATAAGTCCGTCTTCGTAACAGGGTCACCTACCGCTCTGCACCGCGCCGGCGAGTTCTCGCAACAACTGTATCGTCTCCTCCCAACCAATGCACGCGTCCGTGATGCTCTGTCCGTAGACCAGCGGATTTCCCGGCACCAGCTTCTGCGCTCCCTCGACCAGGTTACTCTCCAGCATGACGCCAATGATGTTGTGATTACCCGCCGCAATCTGGGCCGCGATGTCGCGGCACACAATGGGCTGGCGCCGAAGGTCTTTGCCACTATTGGCGTGGCTGCAATCAATCATCACTCGTGGTGGCAGTGCGGCCGCCTGTAGTTGCGCGCAAGTATCCGCGACTGCTTCGGCTGTGTAGTTGACCAGGTTTCGTCCACCGCGCAGGATCACATGACAGTCCGCATTGCCGGTCGTCACAAAAATCGCCGACTGCCCATGCTTGGTGTGCCCGAGAAACGTGTGCGGATGTGCCGCTGACAGCACCGCCTCAATCGCAATCTGCACGTCGCCGGAGGTAGCGTTTTTGAATCCCACCGGGCACGACAGGCCCGAGACGAGTTGGCGATGTACCTGGCTCTCCGTAGTGCGCGCACCAATCGCACCCCAACTCACCAACCCGGCCAGGTATTGCGGCGTGATCATGTCGAGGAACTCGGTTCCGGCAGGAACACCCATCTCGGCGAGATCGAGTAGTAATCGTCGCGCCAGGCGCAGGCCATCGTTGATCTTGTACGATTGGTCGAGATGCGGATCGTTGATAAGACCCTTCCATCCAACCGTAGTTCGTGGCTTCTCAAAGTAGACGCGCATCACGATGCGCAAGTCATCCGATAGCTCGGCGATAGCATCCTTCAGGCGCGAGGCATACTCACGCGCGGAGTCAATATCGTGCACGGAGCATGGCCCGGTGACGACGATCAGACGGCGATCTCTACCTGAGAGGATCTCAGTCTCACGACGCGCCTGGACAACAGTCTCAGCAGCGGCGTCGGTCAAAGGCATTTCTTCTTCCAGAAATACCGGAGGAAGGACGACCTTGGTCCATTTAATGCGTAAATCATCGGTGGGCTGGAACATGGCTTGGTCGATCCATTCTAAAGGGGAAATCTCGCCGAAGTGAGCGCCCTGTGCGGGGGAGTCGAAGGATCTGCTGATCTGGGTGAGCTACGGCAAATAGCTCCGAGTCAGCGACGCCAAATCCATCGACTTCGCGTCCGAAGCGGACGCATTGCTTTCGATGGCACCTGGGTGAAATGACCGCCGGTGCACGCTTGTGCCGGCGCGATGGACCGCGGATCCCTCGCTGGCTCGGGATGACAATTTCCGGTGCTGACGGTTGTGAGAACTTGATCAGGTGGCCGCCTGGGCCGAGGCCGACGAAAACTCTCCGTGCGTTCCGTGTTCTGTGTGGCGCAAAGAAATTCTCGTCGCAAGCCGGGTGCCTACGTCAGCAGTGCCGCCGACCCGCCCACCCATTCCAGATTCTTATTGTGGTCAACGCCCATCATAATGCCGCGGCCCATACGCACCAGCGGCAGCACTGGCGTTAGCGCGCCGCCTTCGGGCCAGACGTACATCATGCGGATCTCCATCTGGGTTGGCCCATGCGGCGTTTCGATTACCGGCTCAAATTGAAGGCGTTCCTGCAGGATGTAGTTGTGGCGCTGATCTTCGGGTATCGATTCAATATCTGACGGAGTTGGAGCGAACTTGATGCCCGCCCCCGCGAACGAGTACAGGGGCTTCAGCAGGAAGTTCTCGTGGTCCTGCGGGAAAGCCGGCAGCTGGTCGAGGAACCACGTCCGTGGCACTGAGGGGTGCTTGAGATAGGGGATCGAGAACTTGCTGATGCGGAAGTACCAGTTGGGATGGCCCGCCCACTCGACATCGAGTTCGTCGCGAAAGTCGAAAGGCAGCCTGATCTGCCTGCGCTCGAGTTCGTCAACGATGCAGCGATTGTAAATACGACGAACTTCAATCTCGCGGCCATCCTTGTTATAGAACAATTTATTGCGACGCTTGATCAGCTTGAGGATGTCCACGACGGCGATACCCAATTCACGCTGCGTGATCAGGAAATCTGGCAGTGTCTTCTGGTTGTCAGGGTCGATCTCCATCAGGATCACATTCTCAGGATTGTGATCGCCGACGATAAGTTGCCGCATCAACCGCCAGTAGGCGTCACGGTCGCAGCCGCTGAGGTAGATCCCTAAGTCACGCGACAATCCATACGTCTCCACGTACCGGTGCGCCGCCGTGGGCTGATATCCGTAGAGAGAAGGGAAGGCCTGCAACTCGACTAGCTTCGGCTCAAGAGCCCCTGCTGCGCCACGGACCACTCCGAAGTCGACTTGGACGAACATTGGCAGCGGCGCTTCGTTCGGAACGTTATATTTTGGCGGAATAGTCACGTTGGAAATCTGGCGGTACTCGGGATTGGCGACGAGTTGCGAAACGAGTTCGTGCCCATACTCCGCCATCTGCGAGATGAGCGAATAGGGCACGAAGCACGGCGTCTCGGAGACGCGAAAGCCTATATGCGTGCCGCTGGTAGCGTCCAAGGCGCGCAGCAACTCGCGGTACTTCTCCGGCGTGAAGTTACGGTTGAATTCCTCGCGGAGGGCGGGAATCATGGTCAAGCCTCGATCAGGAAGCGGCCCTTCTCCATAATCTGGCGACCGTCAACCCAAATATTGAACTGTGTTCCCACCACATCGATGTGGGTCGCCGAATACCAGTTTGCGCCGGTGTGCTCGCCATACGGATTGCCGAACGCGATGTGGATGCCGGGAAACTTCTCGTCCTGCAGGATCTGTCCGATGACGTGCTTCAACTCGATGTTGGTGCCGATGGCGAACTCGCCTACGCGGTCGCTGTTCTCATCGGTGTGGGTGTAGGCCCAGAACTCCTGTTCCAGCTCCTTGTTATCGCTCGAGACCTTGGTGATGCGATTATTCTTCATCTCGATGGTTAGAGGCTGGCGCGCCAGGTCCTGGTACTTCTCGCAAAGATAATCGCCGACCACGCCGTCCACAACGCAGATGCCGTTCACTTCGCCAGGAGCGGTAAAGATTTCGCCGCCGGGCAGATTGCCCCACTTGTCGCGGCTGATGATGCCGCTGGTCTTGATCCAGTGATAGTCGGGATTGAGCTGGGCCGTGAAGTCGCTCCCAGCGGGATTGGTGGCGCGGATTTCCTTCGCCTTGGTGACGATCTCCATTGCCTTGCGGCTGATCGCATCAACCTTGTTGTAGTCGGCGCGCATGCCCTCAAGCATGATCTGCTTGTTGATGTTCACCATGTGCGCATGGCGCATCTTGCGGCGGTTGACAATGTCGGTCATCTGCATGCGCGACTTCAGTTCATTGCGCTGCACCTTGACCGCGAAGATCGAGACGTCACTGGTCTCCATGTCCTCGCCGATCTCACGCGGCAGGTCGGTCAGCGGGCGCGGCGCCAGGTCTTCCAGGACGAACGACTTGAAGGGTGCTCCCAGTTTCTGCAACTCTGCGGCGAGGCTGGCGGCGATCTCACGACATTCGTTGTCGGTGATCAGGGTAACCTTTTCGGTGGATAGAATCCGGAGACAGGTGTTGACCGCGTTGTAGGCGCCCGGCGAGAGCTCAGGATCGAAAGAAGTTTTGGTTAGATCGGTGAGAGTTGGTTGAATCAAGCAAATACCTTTCGAGAGAGAAGTGTCGAAGGGACGCGGGGTTCAGCCACCGAGGGTCGCGTTTCCCTGCCTGCGGGGGTGCCCTCGGGCTAAAAGCCCGCCTACCTTCCTTTGGATGCACGTACGACGCACTTGAAGGTGCGCTGCTTCAAAGCCGAACCTACCTCTTACTTCCGTGCCGCTGCGCCTTCGAAGACGCCCACACGCGTCTCGGCGACCATGTAGTCCACGACTTTCTTCAGATCGCCAGTCTCCTGGAAAACCTTTAACTGGCGGTCGGCGCCGGTCCCCATCTTTAACATTTCGTGAATGTAATCGATTTCCTTGCGCGAGCCAAGCTCCTTCGCCGCGTCGTCGATCAGTTCTAAGTACTCGAGCATCAAGTCGCGTACCGGAACTTCTTCTTCCTTTCCGAAATCGATCAACTTGCCCTGAATGCCATAGCGCGAGGCGCGGAACTTGTTCTCCATGATCAGAGAGCGTTCATAGATGCGATAGCTCTTATTGGATGCGTGCAGCTTGTACAGCATCGCCATGGTCGCCTGAATGAGAGCCGCTATGGCGACGGTCTCGTCTAACCGCATGGGAATGTCACACACCCGAACCTCCAGCGTGTCGAAGAACGGATGAGGGCGGATATCCCACCAGATCTTCTTGCCGTTGTCGATGCAGTTCGTCTTAACCAGCAAAGCGACAAAGTTTTCGTATTCAGACCAATTGGGAAAAGTGTCAGGAATACCCGTTCGCGGGAAGCGCTCGAAGACTTTACAGCGATACGATTTGAAGCCTGAATTCATGCCCATCCAGAAGGGCGAGTTGGTGCTCAGCGCCAGGATATGCGGCAGGAAGTACCGCATCGAGTTCATGATGTGGATCGCAGTATTGCGATCCTCGATGCCTATGTGGACGTGTAGTCCGAATACCAGATTGGCGCGCGCAATGAGCTGCATGTCTTCAACGACGCGGTGATAGCGCTCGTCGGGATAAATCTCCTGCAGCTTCCAATCGGAAAACGGATGCGTGCTGCCCGCCGCCAGCAACATGCCATGTTCGCTGGCCAGAGTGATCACCTCTCGACGCAGCGCCTGGATATTCTCGCGGGCTTCCTGAATGTTGCGACAGACGCGTGTACCCACCTCGATCACCGACTGATGCATTTCAGGCTTCACCGCCTCATGCAGAGCTAGCTTGGCCTTGGAAAGAATCTCTGACTGAATATGCGAACGGAGATCACGAGTATCCGGATCGATCGTCTGGTACTCCTCTTCAATTCCAATGCTGAGGCTTGGCCGGTTCATGAAGTTACCCCTTGCCCGCGCGTTTACGCATTTGCTTGGATGCAGCCAGATCCACTTCTTTTGCCGCTGGTTTCTCGGTCGACGTTACTGCCGGCGTTTCCTCGGTGGCGAAGCCACCATTTAGAAATGCACTCCAACGGTATTCCGCAGCTTTGCCGGTGTGTTCCTTGGCCTTACGCACCGCCAGTTCGGCGACATTTTTGACGATCCACTCGAAGTTAGGCTGGCCGACGGAATTCACGTCAGCGTCGGGCGCCGGATTCATGAAGTCGATGGCGTAAGGAACGCCGTCCTCGCACGCGAACTCGACGGTGTTAAGGTCGTAGCCTAAGGCTCGGCACAGTGTCAGGCAATCCCGCTCAACTCGCTGAAGGAGCTTAGGGTCTGTGGGAGGCGGGTTCTTCACGTAGCGCTCATGCATGGGCAGGGAAGGGTCGTAGTGCATGATGTGCACCTTCTCCTGCCCAACCACGTAGCACCTAAAGTATTCCTTGAAGTTTACCCCGCGCTGCAATGTCATACAGAGGTCTCGTGATTGGTCGTAAGCATTAAAGAAATCCTCCGGCGAATTGACCTTGTAGACGTCTTTCCAGCCGCCGCCGTCGAAGGGCTTGAGGAATGCCGGGAAGCCGACGTAGCTGAATATGCTGTCCCACGGCATGGGGAATTGCAGGTTTCGCATAGAGCGGTCCGTTGTGCCAGGGGGATGTTCTTTGTGCGGGATCAGCACGGTGCGCGGAATGGCAACGCCCAGCTTCTCGCCCAGGGCGTAGTTGAAGAACTTGTCGTCTGCGCTCCACCAGAAGGGGTTGTTGATGACGTAGGTCCCGCTGAGGGCTGCATTCTTCAGATAGCCGCGATAGAACGGAATGTCGTGCGATATCCGGTCGACGATAACATGATACGGCGAGGGCTCAGCCATGCGGACTTCCCCGATGACAGCCAGTTCGGCCTGAATGCCAGGTTCGCCCATGGAGTTGATCCTGTCCACCAGCGCGGGCGGAAAGGTGGTCTCCATGCCGAAGATGATTCCGATTTTCTTCAAGACGGCTCCTATGGGTGCGACCATGCCAGGCGCCGCCTGGTTGGGGCACATATATATATGGGAATTCCTGGAAAAGCGCGACGGGGCGCAAAATAACTGACTTTCGACATTGTAGAAGAAAGCAGCAGGAGTGAGTAGAGGGGGCGAGGAAAAGAACGATGAACAGGGAAGGACGGTCCAGCTACCCTTCCCGCTCATCATTACAACTTCTCGGGCGATGGTCGCCTCCAAAGCGAATCAATGCAGATAATCCACCTGCAACGGCTCTGAAAACCTAGTTCCGACATCAATTCCGGCCTGCTTCAAATCATGCAGAGCGACCTGGTCGGGATCGAGCAACGCCGATTCAGCACGATGAAGCGACAGCTCGTCTACTGTCCAGATCTGCATAGGGTGATATTGCGAGAGATTTGCCTCGAGCCGCTGGTGCTGATATGGATCACGCTGTCCCTTGGCCTGACGGTTAAAATCGGACGGCAACAACAGCACGACTTGCTCAGGATGCGCTGAATATTGCAGGGCCTCCAGAAACAACATGGGTCCGGAAAAGACGTAGTACCGCTTTCCCTCCAAACGGAGGGAATCCTCGACGGCAAGAAACGGGCGTATCCCCGTAGCTTCAACCCGGTCAGGATGACGCACGGTGGTCAGTTGCTGTCCGGCGCCCCAACCCGCCAGCAACACCAAGACTCCCATAGAGACCTGCGTCGCCCGCCGAAAGTGCCGCCAGAGGAAGACCGCAAATGCCACAGCAACGCCTGGCAGGACGCCGATGAAATAGCGGCTATAGAAAGCATTCGTCTTCATGGAAACGATGAAGGCCGCGAATGGAATGGCGAGACAGAGCCATCCGATTACCTCCGCCTGCGGCATCGGCTCCAGTACGATTTCCGTTTCGTCATCGCTGCGCGAAAGCACGATCCAGATCATGATGAGCGACAGCAGGAAGAGGCCGTCAGGAAAGATCTGCGAAAAGATCGCTCGTAATTCAGGGAACGATGGTCGGTTCCAGTAGCCGCCAGCGAACTTTCGCGAGAATGACAGAATCAACGGCGAAAGAACGACAACCGGCGCGACGCCACCGATGATGCCCGCAAGAATCTT
Source organism: uncultured Acidobacteriaceae bacterium (assembly GCA_963780495.1). Lineage (GTDB taxonomy): Bacteria > Acidobacteriota > Terriglobia > Terriglobales > Acidobacteriaceae > Bog-257. Next base: position 321,463 of record CAWACF010000017.1, on the reverse strand, counting down.
TAGCGACGGACGCTGACCGGGTTTCCAACGCAGCAACTCCCACAAGACAAACGGCAGCAGACACATTCCGAAGTAGTAGTGAAAGCACTCGCCGGCAAAGAACGCCAGGCCGAACAGGACTGCCTGTGTCTTCGGGCGTAAGCTCTCATTCGTCCAGGCCCACAGCGCCAATGCCGCAAACATGAAGTAGACGCCATAGGAGCGCGCCTCGTATCCGTAATAGGGGAGGAACGAACAAGTGGCCGCCGAGAGGGCGATCAATCCGTGCAGGCCGTCGGTCAGTCGACGTGCACAGTCAAAGATCACCAGCAGCCCGATAGCCGCGGCAAGCATTGACGGAACGCGCGCTGCAATGTCGCCGGGACCGAACAGCGAATCAAACAGCCGCACCACCATGTAATACGCCGGCGGCAGGGCATCGACACCGTTGCCGAGAGCCGTCCAAATAGTGCTTACGTGTGGCAGGCGTGCGATGTACAGCGTGAATAGTTCGTCAAACCAGAACACGCGATGGGCCGCGACCTGGATACTGGTGACAAAATAGAAAGCCGCGAGCAGTCCTGCTACAAGATAAGTCCAAAGAGCAGTTTTGCCGGCCGTCCGCTCAACCTCAGAAGCAGTGGCGCGAGACATTGGTTCCTTAACCGAAATCTGCATTTCCCCTCTCGTGCCGGAGACGCAGAAGCCTGACTTGGGCTTGCTGCCGAGACTTCGAATGCGCTTCCGGCGCGCAGATAAATCACTGATGAGCTCTGGTTTGTGAGTATGACAGGAATTTACTGAATCGCAAATGAGTCCGATGCCTTAGGGCGGTGGGAGTTGGCGATTGGTAGAATGTCAATCGTCTATGGAGAAGGTTGATGTCGTACAGCGCCAACAAGGCTCGCCTGCCTCGGCTCGCCCGCGGAACTTTCCGCTATGGCGCCGATACTGGGATTTCCTGGCCGTCGTTCTGCTGGTCCTGGGATCGTTTCCCACCGTCTGGATATCGCATCGCACAGTTACGCTCATTCCAAACCTCGGCCTGATCGACGACAATTGGCACCTCGACGCTACCTTCAAAGCTTTGCGCGGTATCTGGATCGGTCGCGATGTAGCTTTCACCCACGGCCCAATCTATCAGTGGCTATCATCCATACCGGCGCGCACGATGCCGCTGTCCTTTGGTGGACTGTACGCGACGTGGAACATCCTTCCCGTCTGGTGCGCTTTCCTGTTCCTTTATCTTGCATTGCGGCTGCTGCTGCCCGAGCAACCGCCCTGGAGGCGTTTTGTGCTGGTGCTTCTGCTCGCGGCGTTTTGGGAAACGTCGTTGCGGAGCACACTGCCCGTGCTGCTCTTCGCGGTTTTCCTGCGAGGCTGGTATGCGGTACAAGCCGGACGATTACGCACTGTTTTCGCTGGAATTGGCGCAGCGGTGCTCGTTGCGCTCGCGTTCCTGGTAGGAGGAGATACCGGCAGTTATGCGACCGCGGCCTGGGTCATCTGCTTCGTGGCCATTGCGTTTGAGCGCAGACATCATCACTTCGGCAGGCAGCTTATTGTTGGCTTAGCCTCGTTTACCGTCTCGTTCGCCGTTGTCGCCATGGTCGTTAACGCGTTCATGGCGCTGCCCTTCGACTTCAAGTTCTGGAAAGAGTCGCTGGCTCAAATCTCGGTGTACCGTTGGGCCACTCCGGCAGCCATGACCGATCAGGGTGCGACTCACCTGTGCGTGGCGTTGCTAATTGCAGTGCTGGTCTTTTCCTATCGCGCAGTGACGCGACGCAGGGAGCGTCCACTCATCACCGAGCGCACCGGTTTTCTCCTTGGGAGTTTTTTATTCGGTCTCGCCGTTATGCAGAGCTCGCTGGTGCGCTCGGATATCGGGCATGTGATCATCGGCGAGTTCGCGATGACTTTCTTCACTTGCGTCATACTGTTCTCGTTCGAGGGATCTGCCTCGGTGTTAGGCATCTTTATAGCCATAGGCGCGTCTATGCTGTTTTCGCACCCTATCTTCCGGCCATCCAGCGTGCTGCGGCTCTATAGCGAACTACATGAACCCATGACCAGCTGTCCTGTGGGATACAACGAGTTTGAGCAGGCCTGTTATGTTGAGCCGTTGACACCGCAAATGCTGACCACAGGCGCAAGATTCTTGCAGCAGCACAGCTCGGCCAATGACTTCATCTTCGTATTTCCATACCAAACGATGTTCGGCCTTGCCGCTCAACGCAATGTGGCCGGGGGCCTGATGCAGGCCTATACGGCGAGCGGTCCAGAGCTAACTCGCATAGAGATGTCCGGACTGGATGGCAAGCCGATACCGGCGGCGTTGTACTTACCCGATGCTGACCTAGGTCATTGGTCGAAGGAAGAGACGCAGGCCTGGTCGCACAACTATCTTAGTATTCCCGTTGATGGTATACCGAACTTTACTCGCATTCCCGAGGTGTGGTTCTGGATGGTCCGACACTACCGCACGGCGGAGTCGTTAATGCCCGGAGTTGTAGGCCTCGAGCGCGATGATTCGAGGGCTGATCGCATTGCTATGCAAGCGCAACCTCTGGGTCTGCCGCAAAAGACATACGCAATCGACGAGCGCGATTCCACGACGAATATCGGCACTCCGAATTGGCCCGCAGGGTACGACTTCCTGCGATTGCGACTTAAAGTGCATTATCCGTTATGGTGGAAGCTGCGTAAGCCCGAGCGTCTCCAACTAGAGATTACCCGTGCCGACGGATCTCGCGATCTACAATGGATGGTCCTGCCGCCGGATACCTTATCGGAGGTTTGGTTTTACCCGTGGAACGCTCCTGATCTGGCTGCGTACTTTGCCGCTGATCCGGGGCAGTGGCGGCCGCTCTCACGTCCGGCCATCGTCGGTCTACGATTGATAGCTACGCCCTTGGATTGGGTCTCGCAGCAACCCGAAGCAATCACCATTGAGGGTGCCGACGCAGTACGCCTAGTGACGGGCTCTCAACCCGATAAGCCCCAAGGCACCGCACCGTCCCCGGCCTCGAAACAATGATTGTGGTGGCAATAAAGCCACTGCAACGCCAAGCGACTTGGACGGATACTACTGTTGCTCTAATGTGACCTTGCCGCTGCCAACCGTTGCGGTCTGAATCCGTAACGGCATCTTGAAGGTGCTGGTGAGGCCCACATTCGGGTACTTGGGCGTGATGTAGCGCTGTACAAAGAATTCCAGCGCCCATTGTGGTACCGCAACGTCATCCAGTTCAACTGTCTGCACCTTGATGCTAGCGATTCCGTTTATTCCGGCAGCTTCGGCAACGATATGAATATCGTGCGAGCCGCTGAAGAGGCCATATATTGGATTGCTCTTGTTGTGTCCCCGCATGATTTCCTCAAAATCGACGTGAGCGTGGCCATCGATGATGCCGGTACGAGAGCTCAGACGAACCTCGCTTACTCCAGTCGGCAGCTTGACCCCGCCCTCGCCGAAATATGCATTGACCTCGGATTCGGTCAAAACCACCGGCTTGGGATCGGGACGAGGTCTGGCAGCATTGAGCTTGAGGTATGCGAGCTTCTGCGTGAGAGACCGATAGTTCACACTGTGTGTGACATCAGCTTGGAGTACGCTCAAGCCGGCGGTTGCCAGCCCGAATATCAGAACTAACAGAATGCCGGGTAATCTTCTCAACATCATCTCAGCGCGGCCTCGGCCGCAGGAGTTGTGACTGACTCGACTGTTGGATTGTCCAGCGTTCCGGAAATCGCAAATGATGCGCCGCCCGAGCGCATCAACTTCATGTTCAAATTCCCGTCGGGTCCAGCGGTACCAGTCACCGCATACTTCGTCCCGCCGGATTGCATTTTGCCATCTGTGATCGTGAATGTACCGTCCTGCAGCGCCACCTTGCCGGCGAAGTTGGAGAAAGCCATCGGAGCGCCTCTACCATCGAGAACCAGGTGGCGGAGAGTTCCGTTACTCCAATGGAAATCGGCAGTGCCGCCGGCTGTACTCAGAAGTTTTGCAAAGGTCATACCTGACGCCGACAGACTGTACTCCGCGTCGAGATTACCCGCCGCCCAGCTGTCGTGCATAAGCGACGCCAGCTGAGACATCGAGAGTTTGCTTACTACGCCGTTGCCCATGAATCGGGGTGGTGAGACGGTGAAATCCGCAAGCCAGGACCCGTCTTGGTGCCCACCCAACAGATCAGCCCGCAGCTCATGAATACGCAGCTTGCCGGACGAGAGCTCCAGCGATCCATTCACATTGTTCGCCGTAACCTCCCCCAGGCCGAGATGCAGCACGGAGAAGCGCCCTTGTGCTCGCAGCTTCGCGAGCGCGTCCTCGTGCCTTCTCCCGATGTCTAGGAGGTGGTACCACGGCTGGTGGCCGAAGGCGGGGTTCAGCAACTGATTGATCCGCGTCAGAGACGCATCCTGCGTTCGCAGATCGAACTGCAGAACGCAGTTTTCGGGGCCGGTGCAGTGTACCGGGAAGCTAGCCGATCCGTTGAACTGGCCACCTTTGCTGAAACCGGCAGAGAAGGCTGTAATCGTCACCTGTTGGTTCTGCAACGCGACCGACGCCGTATCGATCAGCAGCGGCTCCGTGACTCCCTGGAGTTCGGCGGTAGCGCTGCTGACTTGCAGTTTTCCGGAAGGATAGGGCTCAGCGAAGCCCATCCACGAACCCGCAACCTGCAACTCCATCTGCGCTGAGCCTTCCAATCCGACACCGGGAGTGCCTACGCCGACCGCCTGAGCCAGATTGAGCAGGCGTCCGAGTTCTGCCCCGCCATTTAGGGTAAGGCGATATCGGTCTTCTGTGAACTCGCCGCTGCCGGTCGCCGGAGACGCACCGCCCAACGGAATGGGAAATGGCTTGACGACGAGTTGGAAACCAGTGTCGGTGGCCGGCTGAAGGGCCCGGTTTCCGGGACGTTTGCGAGTGGCAGCTTTCGATGACTGGTCGCTTGGTACCGCGAATTGCACCTCACCGAGTTGAAGATCTTGTTTGAGTACGTTCGCGTGCAAAGCCAGCGCCGTAGTTTGGCCCCCTCCCGACCAGATGGGGGGTGCTGCCGCAGACTTACGAACAGTAAACGCGGCCCCAAATTCGCCCGAAGCCGTAAGGTCGGGCGGCAGATCCTTCTTGGCATGGCGTACAAACGCTACGACACGGTCAGCTGGTATATGTTCACCAGAGATGTCTAGGTCGTAACCGTCAGCGCCCCAATTCTGCGCGTCCCCGCGGACACGGACGATGCCGGACCCTACCGGCGATTCGCAGCGGGCATCATACAGCGAATCGCCGCTCGCCGAGTATGTTCCAGTACAGTGGGTGCGCAACCGCAGGGCCTCGCCAGTAGCGATGTCGTAGCGGCGGAAATCGGTAATCTGCCCGTCGAGTGTTACTGCGGCAGAAGCGGGAGTTCCGGTCAATACGGCGCTGCCCCGAACTGTGCCTCGCCACCCGCGATCGCGGCCACAAATCAACTTCGTCAGCTGTCCTAGAGGGCCGTCGCTGTAGCTGAGTTTCAGATATACGGGCGTGTCGCGCACGTTGGAAGCGCGTTGGAATCGGCCCTCAAGAGTGAGGGTTCCCGTGTCGCTGATGTTTACATCCGTTCTGACCGGCCGCGCTTCGATGCGGATGCCCCATTGGGTTTCAGATTCCAGCCAAAGAGCGAAGTCGGCGTCGGTGAAGGCGAACGCTTTCTTCACCTCGGCAAGTTTGAAGTTGATGCGGCCACTCGAGGCCTCGACATAGGGAAAGCGGGGACGAGCTTCGGGACGCGACTTGCCCGTTGGCGCAGGATTCGTTCGCGAGGCGCGCTCTACGAGTTCCTCGATATTCCAATGCCCGTCACTGCGGCGAACCAGATTGAGGCTGGGGTTATCCAGGTCGAGCGTCCCGATCTCCAGCCGTCCTCTCCAGAGCGAAGTCAGGCGCAGATAGGCGGTGACGTTGTCGGCCCGCAGCATAGGTTCGGCGCCGTAACTCGGATCATCGTCGGCGACGAAGTTATGCAGGACGAGCCCAGGCCGGGGCAGGAGCTTGAGCTCAATGTTAGAAACCGTAACCTCGCGTCCGAGCGCGCGGCTGATCGAGCCTGCCACACGTCCGCGGTAACGGTTCACGTTAATGAAAGGAGGCAAGGCCAATGCCAGCACAATGGCCAGCATGAGCAGCCACATCAACCGCCGGGACGTACGGCGCCGCATTAGTGCACCACGTGGAACATCCGGGACCAGCGAGTCTGGCCGAAGAAGTGGAAGATGATGTTGAACAGCCAGCTGATCCGGTCACCTATGCTCTGGCGTTCGTACTCGTCACGGGGAGTAACGAACGACCAGTAGATAAACATAGGACGGCCGATCACGTTCTCAAAAGGCACGAAGCCCCAGTAGCGGCTGTCGAGACTCACGTCGCGATTGTCGCCCATGGCGAAAACACTGTTCGGCGGAACAACAAGATCTCCGTTCTTGGTGAAATTAGGCACCTCGGCACGCCACTCCGGCGTCACCTCTTCGTAGGGGCTGGGTGGCACCGCGGGAAAGTTGTCGCGATAAGGAACAAAGCCACCCTGGCGAATGACGTAAGGCTCGTTCAGTTTCTCGCCATTACGGTAGACTGCGCCGTCCTCCAGGTGAATATGGTCGCCCGGAAGGCCTATCACACGCTTCACCACGTACAGTCCCGGCTCAGCAGGATGCAGGAAGACGAAGACGTCGCCGTGCCGCGGTGCGCGATAAGGAATCAGCTTGCCAATCCACTTGGTAGCCGGAGCCAGCAGGATGCGATCCACAAAAACGTGATCGCCGATCAGCAGGGTGTTCTCCATCGAACTGGATGGAATGGTGAAGGCCTGCAGCGTGAAAGTGATGATAAACAGTCCGGTTACCAGCACGATCGCGATGGAAGCAATGAACTCGGCAGTAGTCTCCTTGGACTTCTCGGGTTTCTGCGGCTTTGCCGCTTCTGCCTTCGCCGGCGTGGCCTTCACAAGTCTCTTGGTAGCAGCCAAATGAGTTTTTCCTCGAGGTCGTGCTTCGTCTGCGATTCTTTGAGCTGCCCTGTTTCTAGTGCAGCCTTAAGACTTCGAGCGCAGTCTCTATTGCGGAATGCGCAACATGCGGTGCCAGCGCATACTGTCGAACAGTTGAGTCACATTAAACGTCAGATTGGCAAGTTTACCAGACGGCGCAGCTGTGCTCATGGCCGGATCGGAACGGTCCATCGACCAGTAAATAACCAAGGGGCGGCCTTCGATATTTTCACGAGGAACGAAACCCCAATAGCGGGAATCGTCGCTGTTATCGCGATTGTCGCCGAGCACGAAGTAGCAATCCTCGGGCACGATTAACTGATCGTTATCGGTCAGCTTTTCGACCTCGCGGAACCACTTGCCCGTATCGGAGCTGTTATCTCCCTGGAAATGAACAGCCGGAAAGTTGTCGCGATAGGGATCAGGCCAACCGGCATTGAAGCTGGCGTAAGCGTCGTCCTGGCGCACTCCGTTGACATAAACATGCTTATCAATCAATCGTACGCGATCACCAGGAATGGCGATGACCCGTTTCACAAAGTGCTGGTGCGGATTTACAGGATAACGGAAGACGACGATGTCCTGGTGGCGGACAGGTCGATACGGCATCAGCCAGCTCCAAAAGTTGGAATGGCCGTAATGCGATTTATCTACCAGCAGGTAGTCGCCGACAAGCAAGGTTTTCTCCATCGATTCCGATGGTATCTGGAAGGCCTGTAGGACGAAGGTGATGACAAAGACCGCGATAACAACAGTGCCGGCGAGCGACTGTAGGCCGTAGAGGCCGCCTTTTTCACGTACTGGCACTGGTAAGGAATTCTGCTGTGCGATTTCGCCTGGTTGCCCTGGGGCGTCTACTTCACTCATGACCGCTCGGAGCTCTCCGGATTTTCCGTGGTGCTTTCTACCGTGGAAGGGCTCTCTAACGATTGTAGACGTTCCCATGCCAAGCGTGCGGCTGCCTGCTCTGCGGCTTTCTTGGTGCTGCCCTGGCTGCGGCAAATAAACGCAACTGCGCCGTTGGGAGAGGCGGGAACGTGGGCCTCGATGGTGAAGATTTTGCGGTGATCCGGGCCTTCCTCCTTCACCATGATGTACCTCGCAGGTGGTCGGCCGCTGGCGTGCACCACTTCCTGCAAAGCCGATTTGTAATCCATGACTGGCAGGGTTCCGCCGCCATGTTGGTGTACTTCGGCCAATTCGGGCTCAAGAATGCGGCTAAGAATGAAGGAGTGAACGGCAGCCTGTCCCGCATCAAGATAAAGGGCTGCGATCAGCGCCTCCAGAGCGTTGACCATCAGGGCACTCTTGCTGCGACCCCCGCTACGTTCCTCGCCCCTGCCTAGGTGCAGATAGCCGCCAATCTTCAGTTCACGGGCCGGACGCAGGAGCCGGCGGGCGCTTACGATGTGAGCCCGCAACTTCGACAGCTCACCCTCGTGGTATTCGGGAAAGCGGCGGAACAGTTCCTGGCTGACGATGAACGCGAGGACGGCATCTCCCAGGAACTCTAACTGTTCGTTATCCACTTCGGTTACCGGGACTCCCCCCGCCGCACTTTGTGATTCCGCCTCGCGCGCGTACGAAGAGTGCGTGAGGGCTTGCTCCAGAAGGTCGCGGTTCTGGAACACGTGTCCCAGAGCATTCTCCAGCACGCTCGTATCGTTGACTGCGGATTTCATTCGGTGTGCATTATGCGCGGCCCGGCCGCTTTCACCAAGCACAAGCGGCGCTGTTGCAAATTCCTGCTGCTCAATGGGGCGTAGTCGACGTAGCCGGCGGACTAGCTGGAGTTGAAGGAGCGACCGTGGGCGCCCCCGCAGATCCCGGGTTTGCTCCCGGCTTCGGCGCCGACGGCGCAGCATTAAGCAACTTCTGTATACGATCCTGTTGCTGCTTCGCCAGGGTCATCGCCGTGCTGCCAGCTTGTGAGTACTGCACTGCCTTATTAGCAGAATCCAGGGCCTGGGGTAACTGCTGCAACTTGTCCTGGGCTACCGACAGCCGCAGATAAAGTACTCCTTCGGGATTTCCGCTGCTTTCATCAATCGCCTTTTGCAGGTTTGTTGCTGCTGCAGCGTAGTCGTTTCTGTTCAAATTCACCATGCCCAAGGTGTCATAGGCCATAGTCAGGATGCTGTGTTTTGCGGCTTCAACTCTCGCCGGATCGGCATCGGGAGGAACAAGCAATCCGGTATCGAGGTTGTCGATCGCGGACTGTGCGTCTTTTGCCGCTTCCGCCAGGCGCTGCTCGCGGTCTAAATCCGTGTCGCGCGTGGATTCCGCTAGAGCCGAAGCGACCTGCACCAGCGGGATCGGATTCGTCGGATCGGCAGCGATCGCCTGCCGGCCGGTAACGACGACCTTTTCGGTATTGTTTGCCTGGCCATATAAGCTCATCACCCGCATGTACAGGGACGCCCGCAATTCACTCGTCGGATACTTCGCAGCGAAATCATTCGCAGCCGCCTCAGCTGTTGCCGGTTCAGGGATTACCTTAGCGTTGTTATACGCTTCCATTTCTTCCTTCGATTTTGCCTGCAGGACGCGGTGGGTACCGGTCGCTGGCGCAGCCTGCGCCGGTGACGTTTGGCTGGACGAGATGGAAGGTTGAGACGCTGGGCCGGGTGTGCTTTGCGCCGGAGGCGTTGTGGTCTGCGCTGATGCGAGTGTGGCCGCCCACAAAGCGGTTGCTAGTACGGTAGTCGATCTGGTCATCACCTTCCTCTTATACCTTGGCGCAGACACGTCCTATTGATCTTCCTCTTTGGACTTCGGTGTCTCATAAGCCCGCTGCAATCCTTTATCCGCGGCTGTCTTGGCGTCAGGTGGGGCATCTGCAATGGCGAGAGCAGCTTTGTACTGGGCAACCGCGTCGTCCCGCTCCCCCTGGATATCGTAAATGCGACCTAAATAGATATGGCTCCATGAGACGACGTGCGGATCCTTGCCCGAATCCGCCGCCTTCTGGAAGTCGGCCTGAGCTCCTTCCATGTCGCCCTTGAAGCTGGCAACTTTGGCAAGTACGAAGTATGCTCGCGCCGAATCTTCATTCGCCGCCAAGCTTTCGTGTGCCAGTTTCTCCGCCTCTGCCGGATTGCCGCTGGCCAGCGCCTGCTCAGCCATATCGATCCTCTTCTGAGATGCGCGCTGCGAGGACTGCATCACGTCAGGAGTCGCCTCCGAGGAATAAGTGATCTCGCTGGCACGCTTCTTTTGCTGCTGTACGTCGATGTCGTGCAGCCAGTTCGGAAATGCGTCTTGCAAGCCAACGCCCGCTTTTTCGAATTGCCGCAGCTGGTCGTAGAAATAGCCCGTCAGAACGAAGCCCTCGGTTTCATCACGTTGCACCAGAGCTGCGCGATTTTTCTCCGGCACCTTCGAATCCAGCGGGTTGCGGGCCTCGATTGCACGAATCAAGCATTCGAGCACAAGCAGTCCCATGTCCCGCTTGTAGTCCACTTCCATTGGTGCAGTCTGAACCGATAGAAGGATGGGGGCCAGACGAGTTAGCGCCGTTGCGCGTTTGGCGATCAGGGGATCAAGCACGAAGTGGAGATAGGTGTGCCGAACCGCGTCCATGTGTATGTTGTCGCCGGCAGGCGAGACTACGAGGTAATAGAGGTCCTGCAGATAGTTGCGCGAATTCACCTGGCCAGGGGCTGCCATTGGTTCGAAGAAAACCGTGAAGCTGCGACCGGAGTAGCCTGACATCGGCATGCGAAGGTAGTTGTCGGTAGCAGCAATCATCCGCGACACCGGCTCGTGGAACTGATCAATCAGCGCATCATATTGTCCCTGATGCTTCAACCAAATCGAATGCACTTGCGCGGCGACGTAGTACTGCTTCAAGACGGGGACAAAGCCCAACACATATGCCGCATCGGGCGGCAAGTCGGCTTCCTTCAATTTGGGCTCGAAGCCGGGTGCCGGGCCGAGATTCAGCGCGAGCGAAACGTATTGCGCGAGGTCATGGGCGGCATCGCCCTGGCGATGGTCCTGATAGAAGCGGCACATCTCGTTGGCCGCAGCGGCGGCGTGCGGCAACTTGCTGGCCTCTACGAGATCGGTACGTACCTGCATGCGAACAGGCGATGAGGATGACAGCTCCTGATCGTATCCACAGACGTTCATGGCCGAAACGACGCTAAACAACGTTTCGCTGACGTCGATACTTGCCCTGGTTTGGGCGGGTGCGGGCAGACTCAGGCTGAGGACTGCTACAAAAGCCACGACGAAGGGATTGCAGACGTTCAGCGCGGCCTCCTGCGGCAGTTTGCGGAAACGTGACAGTAAGATTTTCGCACTTATTTGCATGCAAGGTTGGCAACGGCACGGCTGAAGTTGACTCCCACAAGCTCAATGCTTGACTCTAAGCGCTCGGCGGGAAAGGCACAAACCCAATCGGCAATTCCAGCACGAATGCGAATCGCGCCCACAATCGCTAGAGGCAATATGCCCCGAGTTACCCCCTAACCTGCACCTTGGAGAAGGTGAGAATTACGTGGCTGGACGTGGGCTGACCGAATGCTGTCGCCGGCTGGAAGGTGGTAAAGATGAGCATGTTCTTGAGCTGTGGAAGAATGCTCGCCTCATCCTCCGGACCGGACAGGATGCGGTAGTCCTGCACTCGACCATCCGCTCCAACATAAGCCTCAATGACCAGTGAGTCCGCATTGGGTACGCCCATGGAAAGCTCGAAAGGCGTGGACCGCAGTTGCGCGGGCGTATACAACATGGTTGGAACATCATTGGACGCGCGCACCTGGGCAGGGTAGAGGAAGCTGATCAGCACGCCAAAAATGATCAGCGTGGTAATCAACCCCGCTGTAGCCGGAACCATGGTCGCGTTGAAGGCGTTCTCCCACCGTACGCGCAGTGAGTCCCAACGCGAGCGGCGCGAATTGGCAATCTCTTGTGAGATCGCCACGCGCAACTTCAAAGACAGATCCGGAGGCGCCACCTTTCGCCCCAAAGAGCCGACCAACTCCTGAGTCCTTTGCACGGATGCAAAGTGGGCGCCACATCCCGGGCAGGCCTGTAGATGCGCACCCACCTCGGCCAATTGCCCGCGGGTGACAGCACCGTCCATATAGGACGACATGAACCCCTTCGCAACTGAGCATTTCATGGTATGACCTCAATTTCGTGGCCAACCGGGCCACAGCGGCGCTTGTTCTCGCGCGCATCCCCCAGCGCCATACCGAACGCAGGAAGATGCCTTTCCAGACGCTTGCGCAAGGCCTCGCGTCCTCTCACAAGACGTGATTTCACCGTACCCAAAGAGGTCTGCATTACCTCGGCGATCTGCTCGTAGGAAAGCTCTTCAAGGTCGCGTAGGATGACCGTCGTACGGTAGGGCTCGTTGAGAGTCTTCAGCTCCGTTTCGACCCTGACCTTCAACTCTTCGTCGTAAACATTCTGGAGTGGAGACTTGCCTTCATCGACCAACGTATCTTTGACGCCGAAACTCGGTTCGTCATCGCGTTCCAGCCCGGGTTCAATGGAAGTCTCGTGCGACTTGTGCCGGAACCACCAGCGCCGCCGGTTGGAAGCTTCATGAACCGCGATGCGATAGATCCAGGTCCTCAGGCTGGAATCCGAGTTAAATCCCTTGATTCCACGAAATACTTTGATGAAAACTTCCTGGGTGGTATCGGCTGCGTCAGAGGGATCGTCGAGGATCCGATAAATGAGACTGTAGACTGGCTGATTGTAGTGGGCGATGAGCCAATAGAAGGCCTCTTCCGATCCGGCCTTTAGCTCGGCCACCACGGAGGCTTCTTCGGTGCGCACTCCAATCGCACTTGCGAGTTCACTCAAGGTTGTTGCTCCCGCCACGGGCGGCACCTCAATGATAAATAGTTTCTGAACCCGCAACAACTCCGAAAACAATGACAGCTTTACTCTTAGCGTCCCTGCCTCTTCCAACTGACGGCCGGGGATGGAACGCAGTCTAGTTGGGGCAGACTACCTCAATAGACACCACAAATTGCAGAAAGGTTCCCGCCGGGGCGAGGTTCTGACGGCACGGACGTGCCGTCAAAGTTATTGCGACTTCGGCGGGGTGGCCGAAGGGTTCGTTGTGCTGCCGGCGCCTGACTGAGCAGGAGTTGCCGGAGTCGCCGTCGTCTTCTTCTTGTGCGGTGCAGGCTTCTTGGCCGGTTCGGAGTTATCAACTACAACTTTCTTTGCGGGCGCGGGCGGAACGGCGGCCTGTTGCAGTACCCGGACTTGATTCCGCAGCTGGTTCATCTCCGTTTGCGTCGAGACCGTCAGCGCCTCCAGGTTGTCACCCAAACTGCGACGCACCGAGTCGATCACGTCCAACGGTTGCCCCAATGCCTCGTACTCATTCTTGGGGCCGAAGGCTCCGGCAGCCTCTGTAAATGAGGTCAACACATCGTAAAGCGCGTTGAGATTCCGATAGAGCTTGAATCCGGCGGTCAAATCCTGCGGAGCTGCCCGGTAGTTGCTGATCAATCCCGGCAGTGCAGACGTAAGGTTGCGCTGCAGAGAGTCGGCATTAGCCTGAGCCTGCTGCTTCGATCCGTTGTCGGCCTTCCACTTCTCGATGCGCATGTGCGCGATATCGAGGTTTGCCTGTGATGCTGCCGTTTGTAGACGGTCCAGATCAGAAGAGAGACCAGCGGACCCTGCAGCGTTAGTCGCGGGTGCTGGTGCGTTCTGTACCTGCGCTGTGGCAACCATCGAGATGAAAATGAGTAGTAGTAAATTTCCGCGACTTCTCATCGTGCTCCTGTTGAGCAAGTTCTTGAGCAAGGGCGCGATAGACGAGGTGGGCTTCCAGTTTAACAAGAATTGCACAGTCAAGATTGGATGCAGAATGCGGGTCGGAGGCAACGCTGCTGACTTCCCCTAGAGTCGGAATTACTCCCTTCCACCGACGGCGTTCAGGATGATGCGCAAAGGCGGGGTCTGGGAAGGCTTAACGTAGCGATCGACGAGGAACCGCTGGCCTTCGGGCATCACGTCGTAGCTGGAAAGATCGCTGGAAGAGACTGTGCTGCGAGCGTGACTCTGAAACAGAGTTCTCGGCGCGCCGGCGGACAAACTGCCCTCACTGTCGACCGAAACCGAGATCAGATTACCCTGGGAGTCCAAATAGAAGATTTCCTTTCAGTCGCCGCGCCAGCGAGGATCTCTGCCCCCGCCGCGCGAAACCTGCAGCTTGCCGCCTCCGTTGGGAAACGGCGAGATATATACGTCTTATTCGCCACTTTCATCGGATTCGTAGGCTATCCACTTGCCATCTGGAGAAATCTGACCGTCGGACTTGTTGTTTCGATCCGGCAACACCGGAGTGGCTTTCTGGTCTTTCACGTCGATCATGTAAAGACCCGAGCCGCCGGTATTAAAAATAGCCGTCATCAACAATTGGGTATCGCCGGGCGTGAAGGAATTTGGCATGAGATCGACATCACCGGGTATGTTTGGACTTATTCCGCGGTCACCCATCGCGGCGACATATTCAGCTTTGGCGCGGTTCTCTACGAGATGCGTCGAAGTGCGGCTGCCAGGCCGTGCGCGACCTGAAGGCCGATCTCAACAGATTTTCGAACGCCGAGCGGCCCGCGATTCAAGCGCTCGCGAAGCGTCTCGCCTTCGAGCAGCTCCGTTACGAGAAAAGGTGTACCGTCCGTATGCCAACGTCGTAGACCGACAGTATATTGGGGTGGTTGAGAGCGGCGACGGTGCGCGCTTCCTGCTCGAAGCGATGCATGCGCGCGGGGTCGTCGGTCATCGAAGCAGGCAGGACTTTGATTGCCACTGAGCGGTTCAGGCGGGTGTCACGAGCTCGATACACCTCGCCCATGCCGCCCTCTCCGACATGCGCCTGGATCTCGTACGGTCCGAGTTTCTGTCCCGCTGCGACCGCCATAGTGACTGCGCGAGATTATAGCGGAACGGAGAAGCAAGCTCGTGTGGCTTGGATGGGATGTAGTTGATGAAGATTGGAGTTATTTTGGTGGACCTGGTCGGGATCGAACCGACGACCTCTTCCATGCCATGGAAGCGCGCTCCCAGCTGCGCCACAGGCCCACTTTAGAAGAACGACGCTCAGACAAGAACGTCTTATGTATTCTCTCGCAGCAGAATACGTTAGTCAAACCACCTAGTGATTCTGCCGAGGAATTCACGCCGGCTCACACCTGAAGGACGTCCCCTTCCCGGGCGACCATCTGATACAGCACTGGATTAACAAAGAACCCGATACACAGCCGTGAAATCAAGCCCGCCACAATCACGATTGCAAACGGTTTCTGGGTATCGGACCCTATGCCGGTAGCGAGGGCGGCAGGAAGCAAGCCGAGACATGCGACTAAGGCGGTCATCATGATAGGCCGCAGGCGTAGCAGGGAAGCTTCGCGCGTGGCGGTTCGGATATCCATGCCTTCCTGTCGAAGCTTGTTGATGTAGGAGACGAGAATGACCGCCGTCTCGACCGACACACCCAGCAGCGCCAGCAATCCGAGCACGGAGGATACGCTGAACGGAGTGCCCGTCAGTTTCAGAGCCAGCAGCGCGCCCACGGGTTCGGTCAAGATCACACCCAGGGCAATGGTGACCGGGAACTTGAAGTTGCCGTAAAGCGCAAACAGAATCATGAAGATTATCACAAGGGCGATTGGGCCGATAAACGTCAGCTGGGACTTTGCTTCAAGGAACTGACTATACTCGCCTCCCCATGTCAGACGATAACCCTGCGGCAAGATGACCGTTTTATTCACTGCGTCTTGCCCGTCGCGCACCGCGCGCTCCAGGTCGCGGCCCTCAATGCTGTACTGAACTCCAATGTAACGGGAATTGTTCTCGCGATAGATGAATGACGCTCCGTTGCCTTGGCGGATTGTCGCCAGTTCGCTCAGTGGAATCTGTTTCCCGTCGGGGGTGCCGACGAGCAGTTGCCCGATTTCGTGCGCGCTGCTGCGGAACTGTGGCTGCATACGGACTACCAGGTCGAACAACTTTTCTCCCTGGATGACTTGTGTAGCAGCTTGACCACCCACCGCAGCGGACACCACCGCCTCGACATCGGCAACGTTAATCCCGTAACGCGCGATCTTCTCGCGGTCGACATCGATCAGCAGACTTGGCTGGCCGAGCTCCCGTACGACCGTAAGGTCAGTGAATCCCGGAACCTTGGATAATGTGTTCTTGATCTGTATGGCTCTATCCTGAAGCACATTCAGGTCGTCGCCGTAGATTTTCACCGCCAGGGAGCTCTTCAGTCCGGTAAGAGCTTCGTCGACCGCGTCCTCCGCAGGTTGGGTGTAGTTGAAGACGATTCCGGGGAAAGCTGTCAGCTTCTTGTTCACGGACTCGATCAATTTCGCTTTCGTGTCGACATCGCCGCTCCACGACTTGTCCTTGTACGGTTTCAGTCCGACGTAGAACTCACAGTTGAAGAAGCCGGTGGGATCGGTTCCGTCATCGGGGCGGCCCAGCTCAGAGGCCACGACCGTAACTTGCGGGTAGGACATCAGGATGCCGCGGATCTGTGGAGCAATCTTGCTCGCTTCTTCGAAGGAGATGGTGTAGGGCATCGTTGCCCTCACCCAGAGCGCACCCTCGTCGAGGTGTGGCATGAACTCGCCACCAATGAATGGAACTAAAATGAGCGTCGCTCCGAAGATCAGGCACGCGATCAGCATGGTCAGCTTGGGACGATCCAGGGCCCAATCCAGCTGGCCGGCATACTTGCGCTTCATCCATTCGTAGGCGCGATTCGTGTGCTCCTTTACGCCGCTCTTGAACCAATAGGATGCCAGTACTGGCACAAGCGTCAGCGTAAGAATCAGGGCGCCGACTAACGCGAAGGACATCGTCTCAGCCATGGGGTGAAATAGCTTCGCCGACGGCCCGCTGAGGGCGTAGATCGGAAGATATCCTGCCAGAATCACGGCGACCGAATAGAAAATAGGACGGTCGACGTCTTTCGCTGCTGCGAGGATTACCTCGTTCAGGCTATAGCTTTCGCCCGAACGCAGCGCGAGTTCACGGTAGATGTTTTCCACCATGACCACAGTGCCGTCGATGATGATGCCGAAGTCGATGGCGCCGATGGAAAGCAGATTAGCCGCGCCGTCGTGTGCGTGCAGCACGATGAAAGCGAACAGAAGAGCCAGCGGGATCGTGAGGGCGACAATGATGGCTGCGCGCCAACTGACCAGGAAAAAGATCAGGACGATTAACACCAGCACCATGCCGCGCAGCAGGTTGCCTTCGACTGTGTCGGTGGTGAGCGTCACGAGCTCGCTGCGATCGTAGTAGGGATGGATTTTTACGTCCGGCGGCAACACCGACTTGTTGAGCTCATCGGTCTTCTCTTCTACGCGCTTGAGAACGTTCTGCGTCTGTTCGCCGCGCAGCATCAGAATCACGCCTTCTACCGCATCATTGTTCTTCTGATAGCCGAACTGTCCGAGTCGCGGGGCGTGACCGATCTCGACCTCGCCGATGTCTTTGACCATCACTGGCACGCCATTGTTGCTGCCGACCACGACATTGCCAATATCACCGGTGTCCCGCAGCAGCCCGATGCCCCGAACGTAGTAGAACTGGCCGCCCTGTGAGTAGAAGCCTCCGCCGGCATTCGCGTTGTTGACGGTCAACGCGTTCACAACTTGCGGCACGGTGAGGTGGTAGCCGTAGATCTTGGCAGGGTCCAGCAGCACTTGATACTGCATGGTCGTGCCGCCGAATCCGGAGTCATCCGCCACGCCTTTGACAGAGCGATACTCGCGCTCGACAACCCAGTCCTCGATCGTCTTCAACTCCTGCGGAGAGCGATCGGGGCTCTGCAGAACATAGCGGTAGACCAGACCGCTGGGACTGAAGAGAGGAGCCATGTCCGGCGCTACCCCTGCTGGCAGCGTGGCCTGCGACATACGCTGGAAGACGATCTGGCGGGCGAAGTAGTCGTCTGTGCCTTCTTCGAAGGTGAGAATGACGTCGGAAAGGCCGTACAGCGAGATCGACCGCATCACTTCGACACGAGGGACGCCGTTGAGCTCAAGTTCGAGCGGCAGAGTTACCAGGCGTTCGACTTCCTCGGCCGCATGGCCGGGCCACTGGCTAACGAGTTCGACTTGAGGCGGGGAGAGATCCGGATATGCGTCGACGGGCATGCGCCGGAACGAGATGATCCCGGCGACCATCATGAAGATGGTCAATACCAGCACCAGAAAGCGCTGACGAAGCGCAGCTTGTACGATTCGATGAATCATTCAGGTGCCGGTATCGAGGTCTTCTCCGTCATTCTGCGTTTATGGCTACCGCTGTAGTGAGTTCGCAAATTGCAGGAACAGGCTACCGTCGCCGATGACACGGTCACCGGCCTTCAGGCCGTCGATAATTTGGGTTTGTCCCTTCATGCTCTCGCCGATTGTGACGGAGCGCCTTCCAAACTGGTTATTACCCTGCTCCACGTAGACGAACGGCTGATTCTCGGTATCGCGCAGCACCGCAGAGTCGGGCAGAGCGATCGCATTCGGCGTCGTTCCCGCGTCCACCGATGCAACTACGTACATATCCTTCTTCAGCTTCTGGCCGGGATTGTTGGTGTCAATGCGGGCTTGCAGCGTGCGAGTATTTGGATCCAAAGCCGCCGCCAGGTATGAGATTCGACCACTGAAAGTGTCTGGATACGAGTCAGTGCGGATCGTCACAGGGTCGCCAACCCGAACGTAGGGCAGATCCTTCTGGTAAACATTCACTAACACCCACACGGTGCTGGTGTCGGAAATGACAAAGCATTGCGTAGCTCCGGGCTGCAACAGTTGTCCTACAGCGACATCTTGCTCCACAACCTGGCCGCTGATAGGCGCTTTCACTGTCGCTTCGAAAGAAGGAGGAGCGGTGAGCAGGGCATTTGGATCGTTAATTCCAAGGACCTTCAGTGCGGCTTCTGCGGCGGTGAGGTCCCCTTGCGCCTGCACCTCGGCCGACTCGGCCTGCTCCAGGTTCTGCTCGGCGAAGGCGTGATGCTCATAGAGATCTTTGGCCCGCGCGTATGCCTTCTGTGCCAGCGAGTAGGCGTCCTTGGCTTTCAGATAATTGGAGCGCAATTGCGAATAGTCTGGGCTGGCGACGTAGAGCATGGGCTCGCCACGCGTAACCATTTGGCCAGGGACAACGGCAATGCGATTTACGGGCCCGCTGACCTGTGTGATCACCGGTGTGGTGTGGAAGCCGTTGTAGCTCACCGCTCCTGTCAGTCGCAGGGTGCGCGTCAACTTGGTTGGTTCTACCGTAATTACCTGGATGTGCGCCATTTGGTTCGGCGGAATCGTGAACAAGTCGGCGGTGTCTGTGGGATTCGAATGACTGGCGCTGGTTGGCACCGGCTCCTTACAGCCGGCGAGCATCAGAGCCAGAGCAGTGAGTATGGCCAGTGCTATCGTCTGAAGCCGTTGATTTCTGTGCATCGTCACGGCAGAGTCCTCGTACCCACGGCTTCCTTCAACTGCTCCAGTGCGGTCATGTAGTTCGCCAATGCCTGGCGGTAGGCGAGTTGCGTGGCGCGGTTGCTGCGTTCCGCGTCCAGGAAATCCAGCAGACTGGTAGCGCCGCGTTTGTAAGCATACTCACTGATGTCTCGTGAGTCCTGCGCCTCCTTCAAATAACCAGAAACGTAAAGGTCGACGACTTCCTGGTTGCTACGTACCGCTTCGTAAGCGCTGCTCACGTCCGACAGGACCGTATCGCTGGTGGCTGCTTGGGTTTCTTGGGCTTGGAGTAATGCGTACTTGGTTCTGGCGATTTCGCCCTGGTTTCGATCAAATATCGGCAAACCAAAATTCGCGAACAAGGCGGCGCTATTCTCGCCCGCGGCGTGGGTGTAATCGAAGTTTCCGGTTACGTCCTGCTTGCCATTTGCCTTCGCCAAAGCAATCTGGCTTTGCGCCGCAGTTACACCCAACACAGCGGCGTGATAGTCGGGACGATTCTGGAGCGCCTTCAGCTCCAAATCGTCGATGCTCGAGGTAACCGGCTGATACGACAGATCGCCGACCACGTCGTAGTTTGCCGGAACCGCATCGTACCCCAGCAGCTCACGCAAGGCGACCAGTCCTTGAACTCGGGCTAACTTGGCCGACGAAACATCGGTCTGAAATTGCAGCAACTGGAGCTTGATCTTAAGGTAATCGCCTTCACTGATATAGCCGGCCTTGTACTGCGTTTCGGAAATGTCGACCGTGTTCTCGAAGCTTTTTAGATCAAGCTCGGCGAATCGTAAAGTAGACTCCGCCAACAGTACGGTTACGAACTGCTGGGCCACATTGAAGGTGAGGGAGCGCTCGTCGTCCGCCACCTGGGCTTTCGTGACATTCGTCTGATCGACCGCGGCCTGGAGCCGTCGCTGTCGTTTGTGGCCACGCTCGAATAGATACCCTACCCCAAGATCGAACTGCTGCACCTGGTCCAAGTTGTCACCGGAAAAATTCGACGGCGAAAAGATGGGCAGATACTGCGAATCGATATTGAGCGTTGGATTAGGCCGCAGATTCGCCGTAATCTCCTGTGCCTGATTCTGCAGGATCAGAGTCCGTGATGCTTTCAAGGCATGATTGTGCGCCAAAGCCAGATCGACTGCCTGATCAAGCGTAATTAGCGCCGTACCCTGTGCGTCGGCGGCAGCCGAGAGCAACAGCAGTAAACTCAATGCTCCCAGAGATCTCATCCGGAAGTGTAATTGACGCATAAGGTTCGAATCTGAAAGCGCAGAGTCTTGGCGAGCAACTGCACGGCTCTCCTGATTGACGCGGCCGCTGACAGCGCAGTTTTTGCCACATGTCGGCCAGCCCCCGAACGCAGTAAGGTGTTGCCACAATCCCTGAATTGCTTTAGACAGAAAACCCATTGTAAAGCAAGAAGTTGCGGGCAGTGTAGCGCAGATGGGCAGAGAGCTAAACGCCGGGATTGTCCAACGCTGCCTGATTCAGCGCGTCGATGGGCAGAAAGACCTGGAAGGTGGTCCCGCTGGCACAATCTCGGGTCGAGGTGCGGAAACGAATCGTGCCTTGATGCCGGAGAATCAGGGTTTTCGAAACCCAGAGTCCCAGCCCCGAGCCCTTCAACTCCTTGGTCGTGAAGAACGGATCGAACATCTGCTCCTGAACCGTCTTAGGTATCCCGGCACCGCGGTCATGAATAGTGACCAGGGTGCCATCTCGTCCCGCCCGGCGGGAGGACCGCACGCGAACTTTCACGTCCGTTCCGGGAGGTGCCGCTTCAGCCGCATTACGGACTAAATTGCCGAACACCTGACTCAGTTGCCCTGGAAAGCCGTGAATGGAAAGCGTGGGAGTTCGGTCATACACCAGCCGGACTTTGCGGTTTTCCGCCAGTTTCCCATACAGAGAGATGACCTCTTCAACCACCCCACCGACATCGAGCGGCACGGCGTACTGCGTGTCCCGGTGAAAGGAAAGCGACTGTTTCGTAATGCGCGATATGCGCGCAACCTCGCCATTTGCCTGCTCGAGGAACTGATGTATATCCTCGACCCGCCGAGCGGAAGAAGCCAGGTAGATCAAATTGACCAGAGCTTCCAAAGGATTGTTGATTTCATGAGCGATGGCATGGGCAAGTTTGCCAGTTGCCGCAAGCTTTTCAGCTGTGCGAATGGCATATTCGGCAAGCTTACTGTCTGTGATGTCTGCTAGTACGAGAATCTTGCCGACGCCGGCGCCTCCGAGGTCCACCCGATCGACGCTAGCGCGAATCGTTCTGCCGTCGACCAGATAATCCGCGCTGTAACGTTCCCCGCCGGGGTGACGAAGTGGAAGGTCGGTTCCCAGCAAATCACGGAGAACTTTAAATGCATTTTCTCCTGCGGCACAGGTGGCGTGATTGCCACAAAGATGTATAAACGCGGCATTAACGCGGGCGAGTTCTCCTTTGGCGTCCACCAGAGCCAATCCTTCCGAAAGGGCGTCAAAGGTGGACTGCCATTGCACCGCGGACTCCCGGGCTGTGGCTTCGGCGGCGCGCAACCGCAGCAATGAGCGGACAGTCGCGATCAACACCACACTATCGATCGGGTGTGTGAGATAGCCGTCAGCGCCCGCTTCCAGCGACTTGGCTCGGTCTTCCGCGGATATAAAGGAAGCAGAGATCTGCAGCACCGGAATATGCGCAGTGAGCGGATCGTCTTTAAGCCGGCGACAAATGTCGAATCCGGAAGCGTCCGGCAGATGAACATCTAGAATGATCAGTGACGGGAACGAATGCGCTCGTTCAATGGCCTCCCGGCCACTGCCGGCATAATCGCACTGATAGCCGGCTTGTCTGAGCACGCGGGCAAGGATGTACCGGTTTTGTTCCCGGTCATCGACGATCAGTATGCGATGGGGACGGTTATCAGCCATTCGGTTGCGAAATGCCGGTATCGGGCGAGACGCCCGCGGTGGTTAACCAATCAAGGAACGGTTGCGCGGAGAGCCGAGTCGAGATCTCCTCTTTGCGTACAATCTCGGCGCCCATGGCTAGCAGCTGGGCACGCTCGTCGGCGGTCAGTGTCTTGGACGTATAGATCAGCACGGGGAGGTGCTCGGTGGCGGAATCAGCACGCAGCCGACGCAGTATTTCCATTCCGCTGATGTCGGGCATCAGCAAATCGAGGATGACCGCGTCTGGGATGGACTCTGCGATGAGCCTCAGACCTTCTGACCCGTTATTAGCCTCACGCACATCCAACCAGGGCTGGTCGAGTAATTCTCGAAGGATATAACGCGAGACCTCGTTGTCGTCGACAATCAGGAGAGTGCACGTTCCGTTTTGCAAGGTGAGCCGGCGAAGCTCCTGCAAGAGTTTCTCCCGTTCGAGTGGTTTAGGCAAAAACACGTTCCCTTGTCTCGAAGCCCGTTCCGACTCGTCGTAGGCGCTCGTTAGGATCACAGGCACATTCGGGAGATCCGCATGCAACGTGTCCACGAACGACCACGCTGTATCTTCGCCTAAATGAATGTCGCAGACCACGGCGATTGGAGTATGTCTAGCTATCCAGGATTTGGCCTGCGACAGATCGCTAACAATGATCGGTTGAAACTCTGAGCTCCGTAAATATGATTCGAAGAGAGTTCCGGTATGCGGGTTGTCTTCTACGATCAAGACAGGGGCCCGCTGAAATTCCGGAGCAGGCAAGCTCACCCCGTCGGCGGCTTGGGCCGCCTCTCCGATGTAGACCGCGGGTATCTCCACGAAGAATCTCGATCCCACCCCGGGGGCACTCTCCAACCAGAGACGTCCGCCTAACAAAGAGGCTAAATTCCGGCAGAGCGGCAAACCCAGGCCAGTCCCGCGATGGCGATCCTGAAGCGGGTTTTCGACCTGGCTAAACTCCTGAAAGATCGTCTCGTGATGCTCCAAGGGAATGCCGATACCGGTGTCAGCGATCTCGAAAAGCACGCGTTCGTTGTCCGTGCTGGTGGCGCATACGGAAACTCTGCCATTCGGAGTGAATTTCAGAGCATTTGAAATCAGATTGCGAACAATTTGGGAGACTTTGCCCTCGTCCGTTCGCAACAACGGCAGGCCAACCGGCTCTTCAAAGAGCAGCTCGACGGCATTGTTGTCGGCCAGCAGAGGCTTCAACATGCCTTTAAGCGCACTGAACAGCTCGTGTACCTCGAAGTTCTTTACCCGGATCTTAATCTTGCCCGATTCCACCTTGGCCAAGTCGAGCAGATCATTCACCATCTCCTGCAGATCGCGCGCCGAGGACTCGATATAGCGGACCTGTTTCTCCTGTTCGGAGCTGAGGTCGCCATCCAATTTGTCCATCAATAATCGAGCCAGCGAGATGATGGAATTGAGCGGAGTTCTGAATTCGTGGGAGACATTGGAGAGGAATTTGGTCTTAAGCTCCGACGCTCTACGGAGATAATCGGCGCGTTCATCTAATTCAGCATAGAGGGCCACTACCCCGCGGTTTGTATCTTCCAGTTCGTGATTGAGCAGGGCCAACTCTTCCTGGCGAGCCCGTAGCTCCTCAAGGGTCTTCAGTAATTCCTGATTCTGTCGCTCGATCTCTTCATACGGTGTTTCCGGCTGACGATTGCGCAATTGCTCGGTCAGTGTCCGGGTCGAACGAGGAGTGAGTACCGGCGCGTGCCGGGGAAGGCGACGCGACATGCGGGCTCTCGTGCCACTGGAATCTGATACCAGCTCGAACTCATCCATCAGCCGACGGGTGCCCAGAATGCCCATGCCCATGCCCGTCTCCGATTTGTAGCGGCCGTCGAGAATGTCATCCAGATTGGAGATGCCCGGACCGCTATCGGTGACTACAATCTCCAATTGCTGCGGAGATTCAAGGTAAACCGAGAAGTGAACGTTGCCATTACGCGCGTATCGGAAGGCGTTGCGGGCGATCTCGGAAGTGGCAGTGGCGAGGCGAATCTGGTCTTGATTGTCAAACCCCAGCAGCGACGCAAGCTCGCGCGCCCGCTGTCGCGCCTGGACAACGTCGCGCTCCGTGCGCAAGGCGATATCTAGGATTGGCTCCGACATCACTGAGCAGCTTTGGCAACCACGACGCTTGCATCGTCGCGTTGCCGGCGAAAATCCCGGAATAGCGCCGCGCCGATTACGGCCGGATGTCGCGCCAGCAATCCAGAATACGAAGATAGATCCCAGCGGGTTTGCAGCCCGTCGGAGTGCATGACCAGAATCGCGTCGGGCGACCAGTCGATTTTGAACTCCTGAATCTTGGGAGCAGCAACACCGAGCGTGCCGCTATGCGAAACCAGACTCCGCGAACCCCGATTGTTCACCACCGATGCCGCCGTATTGCCCACGCCGGCATAGGTCACGGTTTGCTCGTGCGGCCGGATTTCCGCAACCGCAGCCACCGCGCCCCGAGTCTTTCTCAGACCTTCATGCAGATAAGATAAGATCTCACCCGGAGGACGGTCCACGCGCTTCCAGAAAACCGCAACTGCTTCCTCCGAGGCGTCTGCGGCCTGTATTCCATGACCGAGCCCGTCCACCAGCAAAATCACTGTGCGTTCGGGCGTCTGATGGTGAGCCCAGGCATCGCCGCAGAGACGTTCGCCAGGGTAGGGAATTGCTATTCCGGCCACCTGCAATCCCCCCTGATGCAAGGCCGAACCCAATTCCACTAGGATAATGGTACCCGACCGTCCGCTAAACACCTCGAGGGAGGTTGCAATTCGCTTCATGGCGCCCATTCCACCGCCCATGGTGCCGCCGGTGGAATAACCATCGCTCATGGCCTTAGTCATGTCCGCGATGCCCGGACCGCTATCGAGCGCCAGGATACGTCCGACGGCGTTATGTCCATTCTTCACGCCAACCATGATCGTCTGCCCGCCGCCCCCGTGCAACAGCGTGTTGCGCGCGACCTCGGTAATCAGCAGGCCAAACTCACCGCTTCGCACCGAGTCGAAGCCCAGCCGGTCGGCGAGCAGCAGCCCGCGCCTGCGCGCCTCGCCTACGGATGACTCATCGGTAATGGGCACATGTTCGGTGATCGTTACTTCCATCGCACTACCGTTATCTTTGTACCCTTGCCAACTTCCGACTCGATGGAGAAATCATTGACTAACCGCTTGCTGCCACCCAGTCCCAATCCCATGCCAGAGCCGGTTGTGTAACCGTCTTTCAACGCCATCTCAATGTCGGGAATACCCGGACCATTATCTTCAAATACCAGCTTTATTCCGCTTCGGGCCGCGCCATTGACGATCTCAATCGCCATCTGGCCGCCCTTACCGTGATCGAGCGCATTGCGTGCCAACTCGCTGGCGGCGGTAACGAGCTTGGTTTGATCAACCAGGCTGAAGCGGAGCTCAATAGCCCATTGGCGCACCTTCTGCCGCGCCACCACGACGTCACTCGAGGACTGCAGCGGCAGCAGTTCACGCTTCGTTACTGTCATGGAATGTCCCTAATTGCGTTCTACCCAGGCTCGTGTTTAGAAGCTCCATGCCCGATTCGACGTTAAGAGCGGTCCGCACCCCGGGCAGCGACATTCCCAACTCGACCAGCGTAATCGCTACGGCGGGCTGCATGCCAACAACTACGGTTTCTGCTCCCAGGACTCGCGACATGGCAGCGATATTCGCCAGCATGCGGCCAATAAATGAGTCGACAATCTCAAGTGACGAGATATCGATCAGAACGCCTGCTGATCCCCAATCTGAGATGCGTTCAGTGACGTCATCCTGCAGTTGCATCGCTAATTTGTCATGCATGTCGACCTGGATGGTAATGAGAAGGAAAGGTCCCATGCGAAGGATCGGGATACGTTCCATTCTCAGTCCTCCCGCCGACCGGTCGCCGGCGCGCCAGAGTTGTTAGCCATACCGGCAGACAGGCGAACAACCCCTCGCCCGCTACGCTGCAAGGCCAACGCAAATGCATCGGACAGTTTGGCCTTGGTGATTACATCCTCCAGGTTGATGCCGAGGTGAACGATAGTCTGAGCAATCTGCGGGCGAACGCCGCTGATGATGCACTCGGCGCCCATCAATCGGGCCGCCGTAATGGTCTTGAGGAGGTGCTGGGCCACCAATGTGTCCACTGTCGGCACGCCCGTGATATCGATGATGGCAAACTTGGAATTGGTTGCAACCACCGTCTGCAGAAGCTCTTCCATTACAACCTGCGTCCGTGCGCTATCGAGAGTGCCAATAATCGGCAGCGCCAGAATGCCATCCCACAACTTTACGACCGGGGTCGAAAGCTCCAGCAATTCCTGCTGCTGGCGCGAGATCAGCTCTTCGCGGGTGGCCATGTAGAACTCAGTGGTCAGGAGCGCCAATTTGTCCAACATCATAGTGGCAGTCCAGATCGCTTCAAACATCTCATCCTGGTTCTTGCCCAACTCCTGCCGAATCGTCATAAAGAGAGGCTGCTTGAGCGAAAGGACAAATGTCGCCGTTTCCGACGGCGTAAACCCTTGACGCGCACGCGATGTGGAAATGTCTTGCAACAGATCGCGAGCGCCATTCCACGCTGATCCTGAGACGTCGTCGGTTTGGCCCGACGAGACACCTTGTGTGATTGCAGTAAGCAGCGCTCGCGTCTGCTCTTCGAGTTCTACCTTGCTGATGAGATCGCCCCGCTGCACCGACTTGGCCATGTCCTTGATCCAGTCGGTGCGAATGCGCTCCTGATTGCGGGAAATAATCTCCCCAAGCTTACCCATGTTGTTTCCTCCAAGAAGATCAATCACAGCTACGCCGAACTCGTGGGGAATCCGGTCCGAAGTTTGACGCGCTGCCGGACGGTAGGTGTCGCGCGTTGGCTTATCTAGCGCGTATGGAGATCACTTGCTGATATTTCAGGATCAGCCGCAGCGAACGGTTCGATCGCGCGTTTTAGCGCGTCAATTCCCTCAGACTTCGATACGATGGCGTTCACCTTGAACAGGCGGCAGATGTTTTGCTGCTCTTCGCCCATGGCTGTCCAGACAATCAGATGAATGCCTGAGAGCGCAGGATTGCCATGCCAAAAGCGCAACAACTCAAATCCACTTTCATAACCAAGGTCTAAATCTACAATGATCAGGTCGGGTAGCGGCTGCTTCTGAGTTAACGCGGCTTCCAGATAAATCCGGGCGGCGCTTGTAGACGTGCGGGCTTCCACCCACGGAACTCCCATGGACTTTACGACGTCGACTGCCACGCGAAGATCGGCCGACTGGTCCTCCACAATGAGCAGTCGTTTCATGCTGCACCCCGTTGAAAATCATCATAAATTACACGGTTTTAAAGCACAACAGGAGCTCGGGAATCGCTCGCAGGCTCACGCGTCGCACGTTACGTGTAGATAATTGCCGCTCTTCTCCAGCAAAAAGTCAGTCCTCTGCACTGGGAGACAGATAGCGCTGCGCCAGTTCCGATAGCGATGGAACTGAAATCTGCGCCAGCGATTTGGCGCGCTCCTCGTCAGGAGATAGGGAACTTTCGCTCGTGATCAGCACCGTCGCCATGCCCGCCCGGATGCCGGCTTCGATATCGCGCAGCGAATCGCCCACCATCACACTGCGGTCAGGAGTTGCCTCGGGAAAATCGCGGAATGCCTGCTCGAAAAGTCCTGTCAGCGGCTTGCGGCAATTGCATTGGCCCGCTTCATGTGGGCAAACGTAGATCGCATCCAGATGACCCCCATGTGTTGCAAGCTCGGTTCGCA
The DNA here is from genome assembly GCA_963780495.1 of uncultured Acidobacteriaceae bacterium. Lineage (GTDB taxonomy): Bacteria > Acidobacteriota > Terriglobia > Terriglobales > Acidobacteriaceae > Bog-257. The sequence goes on along the minus strand of CAWACF010000017.1, from coordinate 293,255 downwards.
GCTTATCGTGAATCCTGTCCAGGTCGTCGCGGGAATAAAGCCCCAGGGCTATTCCGCGCTGATTCGTTACCACAATAATCTTCCGCGCGGATCGGTTTAACCCTGCGACCGCTTCTCCAACGCCTGGCAATACCACAAGGTCTTCCGGCCGGGTTATGTACTGAGTCGGCGGAGCCTTGCGGTTCAGCACACCATCCCGATCTAGGAAAACGTATTTGATATTCGTGAAGTCGATCAATCGATCCGCCCGCATTGCCCCTTATAATTTCGTCAATAGCCCTCAGGGCAGGTTCTGGAAGATCCTCAAACTAAGTGCGCCACGAGGGACGGATGTCTTCTTTGAACCTGGCCGGCGTCTTTACCGACGCCCTTACCGAACACCTAACCATTATCCGCCAGCTTGAAACCCAGCAGGATTCTTTCGAGCGTGCGGCTATCCTTATCACCGATTCCTTACTTCGCGGAAACAAGGTCCTCTGGTGCGGCAACGGCGGCAGCGCCGCCGACGCGCAGCACTTGGCGGCCGAACTAGTGGGACGCTTTCATCATCCGCGCGCTGCGCTGGCCTCCATCGCTCTAACCACCAATACCTCCGTCTTAACAGCGATTGCGAACGACTTCGGATTTGACGAAGTCTTCGAACGGCAGGTCGAGGCCCTGTGTCAGCCCGGCGACGTTCTGGTCGGCATCTCGACCTCAGGCAACAGCCGTAACGTTTGCGCGGCTCTGGAGAAGGCTCGCGAGCTGCGGGCCGCGACCGTGGTCATGACTGGCGACAATGGTGCACGGATGGGAGCATTGGCTGACGCATGCATTCGCGTGCCCTCGGACGACACTGCCCGCATTCAGGAAGCGCACATCCTGTTCGGCCACGTGCTGTGCCAGTGGGTGGAACTCGCCAGCTGCATCAACCATGCGGTCTCGAATGGCGGGAGCGCCCGATGATCTCGAGCCTGCAGGAGGTACTTCCTCTGGTGGCATCGGGCTGGCGTCACATTCCTGTGCTCGTAGTGGGCGATGTGATGCTGGATCAATACGTTTGGGGCGAGGTGGATCGCATCTCGCCCGAGGCTCCAGTGCCGGTTGTCCGAGCCATCCTTCGCGACGAAAAACCTGGAGGCGCGGCCAATGTAGCTATGAACCTCGCGGGCCTGGGGGCGGCGGTGACTCTAGTCGGCTTTGCCGGGCGTGATCGCGAGCACAACTCCCTGGAAGCACTGCTTGTCGAACAGGGCATCGAGCCGTGTCTCGTTTCGGTACCGGGGATGCCAACCACCGCTAAGCTGCGCATCCTCTCCGGACATCAGCAGATGATGCGTCTGGACATTGAGCCGAGACATACCCTCTCGAGGGATGACTACCGACAATTGTTGAATCGTGCCCTTGCAGCCCTCGACGCTTGTGCTGCTGTAGTGCTCTCCGATTACGCAAAGGGAACGCTGACCGAAGAAGTCTGTCAGTCGGTGATCCGGGAGGCACAAGGTAGACGGATTCCGGTTCTAGTCGATCCCAAAAGCCGGAACTTCGCGCGCTATCGAGGTGCCACGGCGGTCTGCCCGAACCGCAGAGAGCTGGCGGCAGCCACGGGAGAATCTGGTCGGGATCTTACGCAGTTACTGAACTCTGGTCAGGCACTCCGGAGCTCGTTGGACGTGCAGTTAATGGCCGTTACCCTGGGAGACAAGGGAATCTCCCTGCTGCAGCACGGTCGACAGTTTCATGCGCCCGCGAACGCGAAACAAATCTTTGATGTCTCCGGAGCAGGCGACACGGTGATCGCGGTTCTTGCCTTGGCAATGGCATGCCATGTGCCTGTCGACATCGCCGCGCAACTGGCGAACGTTGCGGCCGGCATTGTGGTCAGTAAAGTGGGAACGGTGCCGGTAAGAAAAGAGGAATTGCTTGGCGCGTTGCGCCTGCAGTTACCGATCGCCATGAAAGAGAAGGTTCTGCATTTGGATCAGCTGGTTTCCCACGTGGCTGCATGGCGATCGAGCGGCCAGCGCATCGTCTTTACCAATGGCTGCTTTGACATCGTCCACATTGGGCACATCCGTCTGTTGGAGACAGCGCGCTGCCAAGGCGACCGACTGATCGTCGCGGTAAATAGCGATGAATCCGTCCGTAAGCTGAAGGGGCCGTTGCGGCCGATTGTTGGAGAGCGGGAACGTGCGCGCATCCTCGCGGCATTCAGTGCGGTTGATGCTGTAGTGATCTTTTCCGAGAGCACCCCCCTCAGACTGATCGAGTGCATTCGCCCGGATGTCTTGGTCAAAGGCGGTGACTACACGGAAGAGATGGTTGTCGGCGCATCCGAGGTACGGGCCTGGGGAGGTCGGGTGGAACTAATTCCTCTAGTGGAAGGCGTCAGCAGCACCCGTCTCATTAGCGCCGCGACGCCGCCTTCTGTTGCCAGCAAAGGTTTCTTGGCCTGAAAACTATGCCGCCACTCTTCTTCTCGGTCCGCCTTCCTACTCTGCTGGCAATCTTTTGGCGCCGTCACATCCGGCGCGATTGGAGCAGTGAAGTTTCACAGAAAGAGCCGCTCTCGTTTGTCGTGTTTCGACTCGACTCGCTGGGCGATGTCGTCTTAACCACACCGCTGTTTCGGGCGCTCAAGACTTCTTATCCAAAGTCGCGGTGCACTGTCGTGGTTCAGCCATGCTACAAGCCGTTGCTAGTCACCAATCCGCATATCGATGAAATTCTGACGTTGCCAAAGATTAAAGCACGATGGATGCCGCGACGCACGAAGCGGCTTCTGGCGGCAGCCGCGTTCTACTGGACGCGGTTGCGACGCCGGCGCTTCGACCTCGCGATTTCGCCGCGCTGGGATGTGGATGAGCATCTCGCTACTTTTCTCTGTGTCCTGACCAGCGCAGCCAAGCGAGTCGGATACAGTTCGGGAACCTCAGCCGCTAAGCGGCGTATGAATGCCGGCTTCGACGCCGCGTTCGATATGTGCTTACCCGCAGGCCCACTGGGCCACGAAGTGCAGCGAACCCTTGCCATGGCAAGAACCATCGGAGCAAAGGGTGAAGACGATCGGCTCGAGATACCGATTACCGACCGCGACCGCAGAAAAGCTGCCCAATTGCTGACGGATGTACCCGCCGGCGCAACGCTAATTGCACTTGGGATCGGCGCTCACAGTCCGGGTCGCCGCTGGCCGCTGGCCCGTTACGCCGAGACGCTCAATCAACTTGGAACGAAATTCAATACACAACCAGTAATTGTCTGTTCCAGTGCTGAACTCGGAGACGCCTTGCAGCTCGATGCGCAGCTCGACAGGGCCGCCGTCATCATAGGCGGTGCCCGGCTGCGCGAAGTGTCGGCGGTGTTGGAGCGTTGCCATCTCTTTATCGGCAATGACAGCGGATGTGCACACCTAGCCGCTGCCGTGGGCTGCAAGACTCTTGTCATCTCGCGCCACCCCCGCAACGGCGATCCTGATCACTTCAACAGCCCGGTACGCTTCTCTCCTCACGGTGCTCAGGTGTGCGTCCTGCAACCGGAGGCCGGTCGGGACGGCTGCAGCGACGCCTGCCTTGTGCGCACGCCGCATTGCATCACTTGCATTACCGCACAGCAGGTCGTTTCAGCAGCGCAGCAGATGCTGAGCACTCTGATGGCAATCGCTTCAGCGCCGCGGAAGCCTTGGGTGACTCTCGCTTCACAAAATCTGCTTTGGGTTCATGCACCCGATGCGGCGCAGCGGGCTGTTAATGAGCTGCGAACGGGAGCGGAAAGGCCGGTGCTTTGATCTCCGCATGTGCGATCTCGCCGTCCAGCGGCCGATACGCTCGCGTGTTCAAGGCCGTGTGCTCAGGGGGAGCGACCAGAGTTGTGAGCAGCCTTGTCAGCTTGCTCACGCTACCGCTCGCGGTACGTTATCTCGGCCCTGAGCGTTACGGCGTCTGGGCGACAGTCACGACCACCGCCGTCTGGATCAACCTGCTGGATCTCGGTATCGCCAACACGCTGACCAATCAGATCTCTCATGCATACGCGCTCGGAGACAAAGAGGAGGCGAGGCAATATTTCACGAACGCTCTCGTCTTAACATGTGCCGCGAGTGCGATGGCGGGCGCAATCTTCGCCGTACTCTTCCAGCGCGTCAACTGGTCCAGCCTTCTCAATGTCAACGTAGAGGTCAGCGCGGCTGAGTTGAGACACACGATCGCAGTCGCCGCTGGACTCATGCTACTGGGTTTGCCCTGCAATCTCGGCAGCAAGATTCTCGCCGGATACCAGGAACTGCATCACAGCTGTTACGCCGCCGGGGCTGGGGCCTTGGCCGGTCTCGTTGGCCTAGCCGTCGGCGTAGCGATGCACGTCGGAATGCCGGTGCTATATGTGATGTCCGTGGGCTGCATGACGTTCTCCAGCCTAATTCTGTTGCTGCTAACGGTTTGGCGGAAGCCTTGGCTACATCCACGCTTGTCTTCCGTGGGCTTTCGTTCAGCGAAAGAGTTACTCAACTCAGGCTCCTCGTTTTTTCTCATTCAGGTTGCTGCCGTCGTAGTGTTCAGCTCCGACAACGTCGTCGTCAGCCATTACCTGGGTGCGTCCGAGGTGACGCCTTACAGCGTGACTTGGCGGCTGGCTGGACTGGCAGCGGGGCTACAGTCGCTGATCTTTCCGGCCCTATGGCCGGCGTACGCGGAGGCCTACGCTCGCCAGGACTACCTGTGGATAAGGCGGACTTTCCTGGCAACAATGAAGGGAATTCTAGCGTTAAATGTCCTCTGCGCATTAGGACTCGTTTGCTTTGGCCGCGCGTTTATCAGGATCTGGGCAGGAGGATCGGCAGTGCCTGGCATGCACTTGGTTCTAGCAATGTCCGTGTGGATCATTGTGAACGGTTTTATGAGTGTGCAGTCTTGCTTGCTGGCAGCGCTCAATCGCACCCGTGGCCAAGCCGCCTTATCGATCTGTGCTGCTGCAATTAATGTAGCGCTATCCATTACCCTGGTGCGCTCGATTGGAGCGCTGGGCGTAATCGGAGGGACAATTCTGTCTTACCTGGCCGTGTTGCTTGTGCCGCAAAGTCTCATCGTGCGAAGCGTCTGGAAAAGGGAACTGCAAGGTCAACGACCACTGTTCCCGTTACGCTCTACGCAAACGCTCGCCCACGGTGACGATTAGCCTTTCAACTCACAAGAAACGGATTGCTCTCGCGCTCTCTGCCGATAGTGGTCAGCGGACCGTGTCCCGGCACTACGACGGTTTCATCCGGGAGCGCCAACACCGGCCCGTTCAGCGACCGCATGATCTTCTCGTAGGATCCTCCGGGCAGGTCGGTACGCCCGATGGAGCCGGCAAACAAAGTATCTCCGGCAATCAATTTTTTCTCCGGAGCAAAATATAGACAGATGCTGCCTTCAGTGTGCCCCGGCGTGTGAAGCACATCGGCTACTAAGGAACCGGTACGGACCCGATCTCCTGCCTCAAGACTGGAGTCAATTGTCACCGTTTCCGGTGTCGGCATGCCAATCCACGAGGCCTGCACATCGAGCATCTTCAGTAAGGCATAATCATTCTGATTGAGCAGTACAGGCGCTCCCGTCAGCCGCTTCAACTTCATCGCGCCGCCAACATGATCGATGTGGGCATGGGTGACCACAATCTGGTTCACCGTCAACCCGTGGCGCTGCACGATCGACATTACCTCCTCGATGTCATCGCCAGGGTCGATGACGATCGCCTCGTTCGTCTGCTCATCGCCCACAACGGAGCAGTTGCACTGCAATGGTCCGACAGGAAAAATCTCGTGAATCATGCCACCAAACTATCATGAAGCGCGGACCCAATGTGCCATGAACTCTGCTTGAGTCGCGCGCTTTTCTGCAGTAAACTTCGCCTTCCTTTGCGCACAATCGTCCGCAAGATGGAATCGCGACTTCAGGACAGGAGAGGCTTATGGAGCGCTTACGCTTTGTCACGCATCGCGACCAAAGAGTCCTGCTGTTGGATTTCACTCATTGCACTGCTGACGAGGTGGCCGTAATAGCAGATCAGGTCCCCGCTGTGGTCACTCGAGAGCCGAGCGGCTCGGTGCTGGTCGTAGCCGACTTCAGTGGAGCGGAGTTTGACCGCGAGGCGGTAGAGCACATCAAGATCGCAACCGCCTTCGACCGGGCCCACGTCAAGCGCTCCGCGTGGGTATTAACTGAAAACTTGCCGAAGGCTCTGTACGATTCGGTTCGCCAATTCTCCGCTCGTGAGTTTCCCATTTTCGCTACCCGGGAAGAAGCGCTCGACCACGTAGTCAGCGATGAATAGCCTTGGCAAAAACAAAAGCCTCCGCGACGGCGGAGGCATGTTTGTTACGAACGATGTTAGCGGCTGGGCGTCATTGGCTGCGGCTCAGGAGCAGGCGGCGTCTGCGCTGGCGGTAAGGACTTCGTGGGAGCCGACTTGCTGCCCGCAAGAACGGATCCGGAGAGGTGCGAGCGCCGCGCCGCAAACACAGAAAGCGTAATCGACGTGATCATGAAGAGGATCGCCGCATAGGTCGTGGCCTTGGTGAGCATGGTGGCCGCAGTGCGGGTTCCAAAGGCGGTCTGACTACCCATGCCACCGAAAGCGGCAGCGATGTCGCCGCTTTGGCCGCTCTGAAGCAGTACGACAATAATGAGGAACGCACAAACAATAATGTGGACGGCGGTGATCAAAGCAACCATGTGATTCTCAAATCTCTTTCGTGGCGAGAGCTCTCTCGCAGACAGTCTGAATCTCTAAACGTCGCTGAGCAACTTGGAATACTTGCTATGAGGTTTGGTGCGGAAGGGGGGACTTGAACCCCCATGCCTTTCGGCGCCACCCCCTCAAGATGGTGTGTCTGCCAATTTCACCACTTCCGCACACACGTCCGGATGCGTCGGCATCGCGGATTCCAAGCAGAAACGTTGAGGCCTAGTAAGTATAGCAAAAGAAACGTAAAGCGCGGAGCGTATCCGGCGCAGGTGAGTATCAGAACCTTGGCTAATACTGCACAATCCTACTGAATGTTGCCGGATCCAGGCTGGCGCCACCCACCAGAGCGCCATCGATTTCAGTCTCCGACATCAGCGCGGTTGCATTTTCCGGCTTTACACTGCCCCCGTACAGGATGCGCAGGTTCTCGGCAAATTCGCTCCCAAAACTTTTCTCCACCTCATGTCGAATCACGGCGTGCGCGTCCGAGGCCATCTGCGGAGTCGCGGTTTTGCCCGTGCCGATTGCCCAGACCGGTTCATAGGCAACTACCAACTTCGCCGCCTTTTTCGCCGAGATACCGTTGAAGGCCCGCACACACTGGCGCCGCAGCACGTCTTCCGTCAGTCCGGCGTCACGTTCTTCCAAGACTTCGCCAACGCACACAATCGGAGTCAGTCCGTTTTCCAGAGCTGTTTCCAGTTTTCGGTTCACCGTATCGTCAGTTTCGTTGAAATACTGCCTCCGCTCCGAGTGGCCGATAATCACGTGTGTGACCTTGATGGCATTGAGCATGATTGCCGAGATTTCGCCCGTGAAAGCGCCCTCCTTCTCCCAATGAAGATTCTGGGCGCCGATGGAAACATTCGATCCCGCCGCAGTTTCGATGGCCATTCGCAGATCGATAAAAGGGGGACAAATAACAATTTCGTCCCGGGTGTGCGCCGCGACCATCGGCAGAAAGTCGCGAAAGAATGCTGCTGTTTGCTCCGGCGTCTTGTACATCTTCCAATTGCCGGCAATCATTTTCTTTCTCATGAATGCGCGTCCTTTTATGAATTCGTCCGCGGACGAAGTGTAAGCAAACCTCGATTATAGGCCGTACCGGTGAGCAACGAGTTAACCTGCGACCGGTATAGTCGTAACTCTGTTTACTTAAGACTACGGTTTTATCGTGGGACGGATCAGGACCTCACTGATAAACGATTGCGGAGCTTGAGTGACGAGCGTGGCAACAACGTGAGCCACATCCTCCGGCTTCAACATCTTGTCTGCGTCTCTGTCACTGCGCCGCTGACCAAAATCGGTATTAACGGATCCCGGGCAGATTACGCTTACCCGAATATTGTGATTGCGCAGCTCTTCCGCCATGCTATAGCTGAGTCCGTTTAATCCCCATTTTGAAGCCGAGTAGGCGGCCCCGCGTGGAAGCGGGTTTTTGCCGGCGAGCGAAGAAACGTTAATGACGTGGCCCGCGCCGGTTTTGATCATGAGCGGAATAATCGCCCGGCTTACGTAATAGACACCCCGCAAGTTGGTGTTGAAGATCGCCTCCCAATCATCGGGAGCCAGTTCATGCAAGACCCCGGACGGGCCGGAAATCCCGGCATTGTTCACCAGGATGTCGACCCGCCCGTATTTGCTACGCAGATGCTCGCCCAGGCCATTGACACTATCGCGGTCGGTGACGTCGCAGCGAACGCCTTCAGCCCGACGTCCAGCACCGGCTAGATCGCTGGCGACCTGCTGTGCCATGGCCTCGTCGCGCCCGGTGATGACGACCGCGGCGTCCATCGCCGACAACTTACGCGCAATCGCCAGGCCGATGCCGCGGCTTCCGCCGGTGACGACTGCGACCGATCCGGACAGAGAAAGAGAATCTTCAGGTTTCATAGAATCATTCTCGTCTGGGATCAAAGTGGGATGCAAACGGGTCTACTTGTCGCCCCGAAGCGAGAGGCCCGACCGATCAGCAGGGAGTCTTGGCTGGCGGGGCGATTCGCGAGACGCCTGCGCGCATCCGGAGCCGGGACTGGCTGCATCCTAGGAGCGCGGGCAGGTTTAAAGTGCTAAGCAGCTTGCCTTAAACTGAGGCTGCTCCTTATAATCGCGATTTCCGCACCTTGCATTCCAATTCAGAGTGAGGGGCCGGGCAGAGTCTGTATTTTTCTGGCGATTGGCGCGCCGATGAGATGCGGCACATGGACGCGGCCCTTTGTTTTCCGTATTTGAGTAAGTATTTCGCAGTTCTCCATAACTGAGGAGCCAAGAATGAAGAAGTCTCTCGTCATGATGTTGCTGGTGTTCGCCGGCGCAACGATGGTCCAGCAGGCACTAGGGCAGGCAGCCGCGCAACCTGCACCCAGCGGTCAGGCGGCGCAGTCGGGGCCTGAAATCAAAAACCCGGCTGAATACAATGCCTACATCAACGCCTACCAGCAGACCAATCCGGCGCAGAAGGCTGAAGCTTTTGAAGCCTTTTTGCAGACCTATCCCAACAGCGTGATGAAGGTCCAGTCGCTGGAGACGCTGATGCAGGCCTACGCGCAGGCCGGCAATAACCAAAAGGCAATGGATGCCGCCAATCGACTGCTGCAAGCTGACCCCAACAATGTCCGCGCCCTCGCCTTCCTCGCGTACACTTATCGCGCCGCCGCCTCGCAGGGTGGACCGCAGATGCAGGACAACCTGGCTAAGGCCAAGCAGTACGGTGAGCAGGGTTTGCAGGCTCTGCCGAAATTGCAGAAGCCGGCCGGTACAAGCGATGCGGACTTTACCACGCTTCACAATGCGATGGGTGCGATCTTTGACGGCGCTGTCGGCTTTGCCGCGCTGCAGGCCAAGGACCTGGCGACCGCTCAGAAAGACTTGGAAGAGGCGGTCTCCTGGGAAGCACAGCCTAACATCACTGACATCTATCCGTTGGCGACAGCGGATTTGGAATCAAAGCCGATGAATCCTGCTGGTTTCTGGTTCATCGTCAAGGCCGCCAATCTGGCGCAGGGTGCGACCACGCAGCAGATCCTCGATTACGGTAAGAAGAAGTACATCCGCTATCACGGCTCCGACCAGGGATGGGATCAGCTGGTCAACGATGCGAAGGCTTCCAGCAGCGTGATGCCGCCAGCCGGCTTCACGGTAGCTGCGGCTCCGCCGCCGCCCTCTCCCGCCGAACAAGCCGCCGACTTGGTGAAGAGCAAGACCCCGGTGCAGATGAGCTTCGCGGAATGGGAACTGGTGCTCTCGTCCGGCAATCAGCAGGCTGCTGACACCGTGTGGACTGCCATCAAGAACAAGGCGGTGAAGTTGCAGGCCAGCGTAATCAGCGCCACGGCGACCTCTGTCCAGTTGGCGGGCAGCGATGACGATATCGAAGCTAAGAAGCCCGATATCACATTGACGATGGCGAAACCGATTCCGACCCGCCTGGCGCCGACTGTGGGCTCCATGATGGCATTCCAGGGAACGTTGGCGAGCTATACGCCGAATCCGTTCATGATGACGATGACGGACGGTGTTCTGCTCGATAAGAACGGGAACCCGGTTTCCTCGGCCGCGCCGGTGCACCACTCCACTACGCACCACACGCACTAAAGTTTGATCCGAGTAGAAACTTGGGAGCAGCTACGGCTGCTCCCTTTTTATTGATTTTTGATTTCGGAACGGTGCTGAGGGCTTTTCCTGGAGAGCGGAGAATTGGTTCTTGTCTGTCGCAGAAGCTCAGGCGTTTAAAACCGGGGATTGCCGAAGTTCAGCGGACAGCTTTTCGTTCGATCGGCGAGTTGTGCGCGCTGCGCGGCGGCCGGCGCGTCCCATTGCGAAGTCCTTTGGCGTCTAGCTTGAGTTCGGTTATGGTGCGGCTCAGAGTGTTGCGATGCATGCCCAGCTGGCGGGCAGCCTTGCATTGATTTCCGTTGCTATCCTGCAGGACCGTAAGAATGAATTTCTTTTTGAATTCGCAGACTGCTTCGGAATAGGTAATCCCGCTTCTGTACATCTGCACCACAAGAGCTTCCAGTTGATCTTTCACGACGCCTCTCTCTTCGCTCTCAGTTTCTCTATGGCGTTGAATCATGTTGGCCGCTGTCATCTCCGTGCTGGTGGCCGGGAATGTGCTCCGGTACTGTACGCAGTAACTTCCAGCCATCCTTGAAACGCTGTCGGAACTCAGGTGGCGCGACCCAAACCAGGCTGCGCCCGGCGGCCTCCATAAATGGAGCGGTCCGTGATTGCGGGAGTCCCCACTGTGGCGCAAGCGCCGCCAGTGCCATGACAACGATGACGCTGACGACCACACCCCTGAGTAGCCCGAAGGCAGCTCCCAGCAGACGATCGAACCAGCGCAGGCCTACTCCGCGAACGACCCGGCTTGAAAGTCCGCCGATGATACCGGTCAAAATTATGACTGCAACAAAAACGGTAAAGAACGCGGCAATCTGAGCGGGCCATGGAGTGTTTACAAAGCGCGCGTAAAAATGCGCCACAACCGGATATTCCCAGGCAGCAATGAGATACCCAGCAATCACGCCCGCAAAGGCAAAAAACTCACGAACAAACCCGCTCGAAATCGCCTGTAAAACAGAAAACAAAACGATGAGCACAATGACCCAATCGAGAATTGATAAGCTCATCATGCATTTCAGTTACCAGGGCAGCGGACGACCCGTTATTTGCGTATACGCTTCGATGTACTTCTCGCTCGTCTGCGCCGCCACCTCGGGCGGTAGCGCAGGGGTCGGAGGCTGCTTGTTCCACTTGATCGCTTCCAGATAATCTCGCACGTATTGCTTGTCGAAGGATTCCTGTGCGCCACCGGGCTTGTACTTGTCCTTTGGCCAGAAGCGCGATGAATCCGGGGTCAGCACCTCATCGGCCAGCACGAGTCCGCCGGGCGTCCGCCCAAATTCAAACTTGGTGTCGGCGATGATGATGCCCCTCGTCTCTGCATAATCGGCAGCCGTCTGATAGATCTTGATGCTGAGGTTGCGAAGTTGTTCGCTCAACTCGCGGCCGGCGATTTCGACCATGCGGTCGAAAGAGATGTTCTCGTCGTGGCCGCTCGTGGCTTTGATTGCCGGGGTAAAGATCGGCTCCGGCAATTTGTCCGACTCGCGCAGCCCCTTGGGAAGAGCAATGCCGCACACTTCGCCGTTCGACTTGTACTCTTTCCAGCCCGAGCCGGACAGGTAGCCGCGCACGACACACTCGATGGTTATCATGTCGGCACGCACCACCATCATGGATCGCCCCCGCAACTGGTCGGCGTACTTCTGCAGTTCTTGCGGATACTGCTTTACGTCGGCCGTCGCCAGATGGTTGGGCACGATGTTCTTCAAAAGGTCGAACCAGAAGAGCGAGAGCTGTGTCAGCACCCTTCCCTTTTGCGGGATTCCGGTGGCAAGCACGTAATCGAACGCCGAGATCCGGTCCGTTGCGATGAAGAGCAAGTGATCGTTGTCGATGCGGTAAATGTCGCGAACTTTCCCGCTGGCATAAAGCTGCAGGTCGGGAAGGTCGGTGTTCAGGAGGACGTCGCTAGTACGAGTTGAGTTGGTCACGTTGCAAATCGTTCCGGAGAGTCGTCGGGTATTTTAATTTCCCCGAGTGGTTTGTCAATGCAGTCTAAAAACTGTTCTTACGGCGATTTCCAAATTGTTGCGCAAAAGCTCTTGACAATATCACGGGTTTCGCGAAACCCGCATTGATACTGGTGTTTCAACCGATCTACTCGATTCTAACCTACTGTCTAGCGATGCAGCGGAAGAACAAAATCGAAGTTGACCTGAACCGCAGAAACCCGCGAGCTGTCAAGAGACTCGAGCAATTCTTTCGGTGAAATTTTGTGACTTCAATCGGCAGACGAACGATGAACCGCCCGCGCGTCTTCCAGATACTGAATCTCAGGTACCCCCTGGACGCCGGCCTGCTGCATGCGATCCCGGAGCTCGCTGGAGCTCATGAACTTTCTCGCCTCGTCAGCACTCTCCCAATCCAGAAGGAGGAAGATGTCATGCGGGTCTTCCATGTTGTGGAAGACGTGAAAGCTGAGCTCTCCCGCTCGCTTGCGGGCGATGACATGCGTATCGAAGGCTTCTTTCCAGCGGTTGAAATCCGCGACCTTATGATGGACCAGGACGTGAACCATGAGCGTCCTCCACATTTCAATCGTCTCATCCAAGATACGAAATCTTCGGCGGAATGTGAACTCCCAAATGAACAAACCAATGTGACGGGAAAACCGGCAAACTGATCCCGACGGCCGAACGAAAACAGGAGATCGAAGCCCGGCGCCGCAATACGTTATACTGCACAGCAAACCAAAGGGAGACTTACCACTTGCCGCGCCTCATCATTCGCTCCTCTGATATTCATGCCGCCGGATGTTTTGCGCTGGAAGACATACCCAAAGGTGCTCGGATCCTGGAATACACAGGCGAACGCATCACCAAGGCCGAAGGCGACGACCGCTATGAGGGACGACCGTTCACCTATCTCTTCGGCGTCGGCGACGGCGAAGTCGTCATCGACGGGCACGGTATGGCGATGTTCGTCAATCACTCCTGCGACCCCAATTGCGAGACCGATGAGGAGGAAGACCGCGTTTTCATCGCTAGTATTCGCAATATCGCCGCGGGAGAAGAGCTCACCTATGATTATTGGCTCTACGACGGCGAAGACGATGCTCCCTGTTACTGCGGCAGCAAGAGCTGCCGGGGAAGTATGTATTCGCCCGAGGAGCTGAAAAAAAAGGCCCGGGCCGAGGCTCGCAAGAAAAAGAGAGCAGAACTTGCCGCCAAGAAATGCGGCGCCACACCACTCACCAATTCACCAAACGGCGCCGGCAAAAAGCGCTAGACCGTCGAAATTGCGTTCCGGCGTCAAACCGCTGAGATCGTATAATCAGAATTCCTTCCATGAGTTACCAGGTTCTCGCGCGCAAATACCGGCCACAGAAATTCTCCGAGGTGATCGGGCAGGACCATGTCACCCGCACCTTGAAGAACGCCATCGAGCAGGGTCGGATCGCCCATGGTTACATTTTCAGCGGACACCGCGGAATCGGTAAAACGACAATTGCGCGCATCCTGGCCATGGCGTTGAACTGCCAATCGCAAGACCGCCCCGTGCCGGAGCCCTGTGGCGTCTGCGATTCTTGTGTGGAGATTCGTGCAGGTAACGCGGTCGACGTAATCGAGATCGATGCCGCCACCAATCGTGGAATCGATGAGATTCGGGAACTGCGCGAGGCCGCACGCTATCGCCCGGCTCGCGATCGCTTCAAGATTTACATCCTGGACGAAGCGCACCAGATCACCGACGCCGCCTTCAACGCCCTGCTGAAAACGTTGGAGGAGCCGCCGGGACACATCGTCTTCATGATGGCGACGACGCAGCCGGAGGATATCCCGCAGACCATCCGCTCGCGCTGCCAGCACTTCAGCTTTCACGCCGTGCGCTTCGACGACATCGTCCAGCAGCTGCGGGACATCGCAAAGCAGGAAGGTATCGCCGCCGACGACAACGCCCTGGCCATGCTGGCCGAAGTTGGTGACGGCTCCATGCGTGACGCGCTCAGCATCATGGATCAGGCGATTGCCTGTTGCGGCACGACGCTGAGTGGCGATGTTGTACGCGGCTTGGTGGGTACGGTTTCTTCCGATCTGCTGGAAGACATAATGGACGCCGTAGCCCGCAATTCCAGCGAAGACGTGCTGCGTACCGTAGACCGGCTGCTGGTGGAAGGCCAAAGCGCGCAGCACTTCGCCCGCCAGATGCTGCGCTTCCTGCGCAATGCCCTGGTCGCAAAGGTCGCAGGCGCCGATTCGCCGGTGTTGCAGATCTCATCCGATGAGCGGGCTCGCGTGGCTCGTGTGGCCGAGCGCTTCAGCGAAGAAGACCTGACGCGCTTTATGCAGATCATGCTGCGCACCCACAACGACTTGGGTTACAAGCAGGAGCAGCGCTTCCATCTTGAACTCGGCCTGCTAAAGCTAGTGCACGCGCAACGGTTGTTGCCGCTGGAACAGTTGCTCAGCGGCGAAACCTCACAGCCAAGGCCGTCAGGCGGAACTGCCTCGGTTGCAAGATCCACGACGACCCCACTCCGGACAACGGCGCCCGCAACGCGGAGTACGGGATCGTCTGGCTTAACCGGAGCCGACTCCCGCACTCCTGAAGCATCGCCCTTCGCGCGACCGTCTCCCTTCGAAACGGACCGCAATCGCAAGAGCGAACCCAAAGCCGAGGTTCAGTCCGAATCGGTCACTTCGCCGTCGAGCATTAGGTCGGGCGCTTCATTGCTCGCCGGGCCTGCGACTTTCGAAAGCGACATTCCAAGCCATGGCGGCACCGCAATGGCCGTAGCTGTGCAATTAGAAACGGCGATCGAACCCTCGCAGGGCGAGATCACTGCTGACGCCGCGCGCAACGCCGTCCTTAGTGCCTTAGAAGACGCTGGCCAGAGCATGCTGGCACACAACTTGGAAGAAGCGGAGTGGTCGGTGCACGGCATGGAAGTTTCGGCGAAGGTCGCGATGTCTCAGGTGTTGATCGATATCGCGCTTGGTGCGGAGCCGAAGCGGATCATACAAGGCGCGATCGCTAAGGTTTCCAGCAAGCCGCTGAAGTTCAAGATGGTGAGCAGCGGGACCGCAATGGCACCCAAGACAAACGGAAATGCAGCGCCTCGGGCAGGGAATGGTACGGGAGCGCGGAGCCGCGCGGTTAACGATCCGGTCGTGCAACGCATGCAGGAAAAGTTTGGCGCCGAGATCCGGACCGTCATCGATCAGAAAGATCGCGGCTGAAGGGCGGACAGTTCATGGACAATTTCAATTTGCAAGACATGCTGTCGCAGGCACGGCAGCAGGCGGAAAAGCTGCAGGAGAAAATGCAGCAGATCACCATTGAAGCGTCATCGGGTGGCGGCAGCGTCACGGTGCGTATGAGCGGACAAAAGCAACTACAAAGCATCGTCATAGAACCTGAGGTGGTGAAGTCCGGCGATATCGAGATGCTGCAAGACTTGGTGGTCGCCGCCGTCAACGAGGCTTCGCGCAAAGTGGATGATGCGCTGAAGTCCAGTCTGGGCGGCATGCTTGGCGGTATGGGCCTGCCGGGAATGTAAAAAAACATTTCACCGAAGAGGCACAGGGATACGGAGCCTTTTCAGTTTTCCCAAAGCGTTGAGTCGCAGACTTAAGATCGAAGGTAAGTAGCCTTGTTAAGACTTAAGTGCTCTCTGTGACCTCCGTGCGTCCATAGTGAACACGCTTTTCATTAAGGAATGATCTAGTGTCCAGGTTCGCCGAGCCGATGGTTCGACTGATTGAAGAGTTGAAGAAGCTTCCCGGTGTGGGCAGCAAAACGGCGCAGCGCTTCGCCTTTCACATCCTGCGCGCCAGCGACGAGGACGCCGACCTTCTTGCCATCGCGATTCACGATGTGAAGGCCAGCCTTCGCCTGTGCTCGGTCTGCAACAACATCACCGACGTCGATCCCTGCAACTACTGCACGAGCGCGACCCGGAATCAGCGGATGGTATGTGTCGTCGAAGAGCCGACCAACATTGCGGCCGTCGAAAAGACGCGGCACTACAACGGCGTCTATCACGTGCTGCACGGAGCACTATCGCCGCTGCACGGCGTGGGCCCGGATCAATTGCGGATCAGCAATCTGGCGAAACGAGTTGAGTCCGGCAACATCGATGAACTGATTCTGGCCACTAATCCCACCATCGAAGGCGAGGCCACAGCTACCTATCTGTCACGACTTTTTAAGTCATCGTCGGTGAAGGTGACGCGCATTGCGACTGGCGTGCCAGTTGGCAGTGACATCGAATACGCCGATGAAGTCACTATGCAGAAGGCTATGGAAGGACGTAGGGAACTGTAGCGGGAGCCCGTTGTCGCTACTCAACTTCCTCAGGGACCAGACAGGTCGGTTCAGCGGCGATACAGGGTACACGTTGGGCGCTAACCGGCATCGCGAGGGGCGGTTCAATTCCTACTCGATTGTCCTTGGACCTTTGCCAAATATCCATTGATCTGTCCCTCCCACTCCTTGCCCGCCTTCTCATCTCCCTTCGCAAACTGCTGCACATGTTCATTGGCCTCAGGCAACAACGCGGTGCGCTCATAAACCACTCTCACGTCGGTTTTCTCGGCGTTCGCGCGGGTGAGCTGAATGTCGATCGTGGTAACCATTGCATCGTTCAGCACATAGGCATACTGAATATGTCCGGCGACAAGATCGAACGCGGTATTCACCCACGTACTGGTCATTTGACCGTGGGCAACCTGGAAGACCATCCCTTGCTCATCGCGGGCCGGATTCGGATAGACGAATTGAGGCTTCCAATCGGGCGCCCACTTACGCTCCTCGTCAGCCCCAAATAAAGGGGCCGTCTGCTCAAAGGGTCCGTCGGCAGTGAAGTTAAATTCGGTGCGGGTGTGTGCCAACCTCGCGCCCGACGACGACTGCTGCGCGGGAAGGGAAGTGACAGCCGCCGTCAATAGAAGTCCCGCGGCGAAAATCGTGTGCGACATTATCATTTGTGACGCTCCTTCAGTTGGTGGCTGTCCGCGGCTTTCAAGGTCAGCCCGTAAATGCCCCGCAGCTTCTCGATTTCTTTGAGAGTCTCCGGCGAGAAGGGAGCCTTTCCCTCAAAGGCGTGTAAAACGATGCCTTCCAAAAGGTCGCCGAGGGTCATATCTTTCAGCTCCGCCAGCGCCTTCAATACCTTCAAGAGGCGTCTTTCCAGGCGAACGCCGGTCTGAACACGTTCGACGACGATCACGGGCTTGTCTGAGTGTACCATGGTAATAATGTACCAACATCCAAAGATCATCGCAAGGCAGTCCGAGAGCCCGTGCGGCGGGCAGTTTTAACCATGTGAGGATGGGAAGCACAAGCCTGCCAGATGCAGAAAGGGACGTTGCGCGCACGTGAGGGGAGCACGGTACCAAGCAAACTTAGCAAGGGAGTGTCTGCATAAAACAGGCCGCCAAGACTTCGGCGGCCGCTATTTGACGGAATTAACTAAGACTTTAGCTTCGCCAGCAAATCCGACGGATGCACAGGCTTTGCCAGAATTTCAAACTCATGGCCTTGAGCTCTGGCATTCTCCAGAAGGTCTGCCGTCGCGGCCTGGCCGGAGAAGAGAAGTATCTTGCAACTGGGCAGGAAGCCACGGATGCTGATAGCCGCTTCGATGCCATTCATATCGGGCATGATGACATCGCTGATGACGAGATCAGGTTTAAGCGATCGGGCGCTTTCCACCGCCGCTGTTCCGGTATAGACCGCCGAAGCGTCGTATCCGTTCAGGTCGAGGATTTTGGCCAGTGTGTCGGCAATCACTTGTTCGTCGTCAACCACCAAAACTCTCGGTTTTTTACCCGCTTGCATTCACTCGCTCCTTCCGAAAATAGCGAAGCCGAACTGCTGATTATAGCGGAGAGCCGATGACGGAGAATTCCGTCCGGGTACTTACCTCTAAGATGCAGAATTTACCCGTTGCGTCGCTGGACCGCGTTAAATCTCCACTGATTGGCTGGCGTTATTAGATGATTGCTATCAACCTTGCAACCCGAGTGCCACCGGGCGGCCAACCCCAGCCTGTCTCGGTTGTGCGGCCGCTCACAACAGGACGGTGATTGCCGTCACCGCCGCAATGGTTGAGCACTTTGTACATTGTTCTTGGCGGGCGACCCGCGGTTTGCACCATACCTGGTGCATGACCGGCCGCATCCGCCGCGACTGTTGCCAAGAAATCAAATTCTCCAGCTGCTTGGGCGGCTGATGCATGGCGACAGAAAAAAGAATGGGAGATCGTAATCATGGCATATGTAATCACCGACACCTGTACCAAAGATGAACTCTGCGTCGAAGCCTGTCCGACCGATTGCATTCACCCCAAGAAAGACGAAGAAGGATTCGAAGCGGCGACCCAGCTTTATGTAGATCCCGATGGCTGCATCGATTGCGGTGCTTGCGTGCCGGTCTGCCCGACTAATTCAATCTTCGTGGTCGATGAGGTTCCGGCCGATAAACAGGAATTCATCGCGAAGAACGCCGAGCATTACGCTACTGCGTAGCTCTTGAAGACGCAGGAGAACGAACCGCGACGGCCCGGTGAAAACCCAGCGTCCCTGACATCTGACCGCTGGGACCGGACGTAGCGCAGCGCGATCGTGAATTCCAGAAGAATAAAGGCACAGCCAAGACTGTGCCTTTCTCATTTATTCGCATGAGCCGCTCATCAACCCGACACTCTCGATCCGCATCTCACATTACATGCGTACGATCGTATTAGCGTTGATTTGCAGTGTGGCGCCGCTGTGTTTCACAGGGTGTACTGCCTGCAATATGCAGCCGCAAAGTCCAGAGCAAGTCCGGGAAAAAACAGCCCAAGCGACCGCCGAACTAAAGGACAACGCCAAGGCGATGGCGGAGGGGGTACGGGACGGGCTGACACGCCCGAGTGCGGATAAACCTCTGGATCTCAACTCGGCTTCCAAATCGCAACTGATGGGTTTGCCTGGGATCGACACTGCTGCCGCTGACCGCATTGTGGCCAGCCGTCCTTATTCCAGCGAGCATGAACTGCTGGAGAAGCACATCGTGTCGCGCGACGAATACAACAAGATCGCCGACAGCATCACCGTAAAGAAATAAGCGCCGGATTTTCGACCCGGCGCTGCTCGCTTGCGAGTCTTACCGTCGGAAACCGCCTCCCCGAAAGCCGCCGCCCCCGAAGCTGCGGCCGCCACCGCCCAAGCCACCGCCTCCCGCGCGATCAGCCCAGCCACCGCCTCCCGCGCGACCGCCCCATCCGCCGGAGCTGAAGTTGCCCCAGCGTGACGCGCCCTCGCTGCGCGCGGAAGCCATGCTGTCCATTGATGATTTGTCGAAGCCGGAACTGGGTTGTGACCAGCCGCTATCGGTGTGTTGCTGCCAACCCGACGACGGATTGTATTTGTATACGTTACCGTTGTGGTCGGCGTAAGTGTTGTTGGCGGTGTGGGCGACACCGTTGCCGGTGTTGGTGTTGTAGGTGAATCCGCGTGCGCCCGCGGTGGATTGTCCGGTATAGGCGTTGCCCGCCACTCCGGCCGCGCCGCCGTGGACCACTCCGGTCTGCTGGTTGTAATCCATGCCGTGCACGCCCGCTGCGTAGTTGCCGGTGTATGCGTTGCTGACGCTGCCTCCAGCGCCTGCATACCGGTTTCCAGTCGAAGGATTGTAGCCGCTCACGCGCGATCCCGTGGAGTAGTTGCCGCTGTATGCGTTGTAGTTCGAGGCGTGCGCCGCGTATCCACTATTACCGGTGACCGGGTTGTAATACGTTCCGCGGGCGCCGGTGCCGACGTTACCCGTCCACGGATTCGCCCATGCGGCACGCGTTCCCGCGTATGCTGTATTGCCCCAGCGGCCGTAGACGTTGGCAGCGGCCGCCCCGCCCCATCCGCCCCAACCCCAGGCGGGGGCTCCCCAGCCCCAACCCCAGTAGCCTACCGGTCCCCACCACGGGCTGCACCAGGACCCTATGGCCATGCCCATGCCGAAGCCAAGCGCCCATCCCGCGGTGGTGCTCCAGGCGAACGTCGCTCCGACGCCGTACGTGTACGGCGAAGGAACCCAAACTGTCGGCCCGATGTAAGGCGGATAATAATAGCCCGTTCCATAAACGACGACGCCGTCGGAGGAGACCACAGTGCCGTAATAGCCCGGTGTATAGCCGACATAGACGACGCTTGGTGTGTATCCGTACACCTGAACGTAGGTGACGTAGTGAACTGGAGAGCTCGGCGGAATTGTGTAGATCGCCGCAGGCACCGAGGTTGCTACCACCCACGGTCCGGTAGCAGAAGCCGAGGAGAACCACACACCGTTGCTGACCGCGTAATAGGTGTTGCCAGGAACATAGATCACGGGAATCGCCGAGTTCGCGGCGTAGGTCATGTTCGTGCCCGCGATCGGCTGGAAGACCGGCGCACCTTCATAGGTCACGGTCAGCGACGCCGCGCTGCGCGAGATCGTAGCCGTCTGCGGAATCGAGTTGGCGATTACAGCTTCCTTGGCCTGGGGCGTTCCGGGGATCGAAACCAGCACATCGGCTTTCGGGCTGTACACCGGAATCTTAGTGAAGTCGACAGGAAGACTATTGCCGGGAACGTAGCTCCAGGGGCCGTTCTGCAAAGATAACGTCGAGAACCAGCGCCCGGAGAGCAGGACATAATAGGTATTGCTGGTGGAATCCACAAAGATATCGCAACCAGTGTTAGAGACGTACGACAGGGTAGTGCCGGGAATCAGCGAGTATTGAGGCTCGCCCTCAATAACCAGCAGTTCGGCAGGGGTGGTGCTGACGTAGATGCTCGGCATTTCGCCGTCTTTGTAGGCGTCTTCCAGCGATTGTTGCGGATTGCCCAAGGGCTGGTTTTGGTTGGCCGTCTCGGCTGCCTGGCGAATCTTGTCCAGCTGCTTGGTCGGCGCATGCTTAGCCGGATTCCACGGTCCGTCGATCGTCGGCGCCTCAACCCAGCCATCCATAAGCGCCAGGTAGTACATACTTTTCGACGGATCGAGCAAGAGCATCGCACGGGTGTTGATGACCTTCTGCAAATTGTCGGCCGATGGCCGCAGCACCGGAGTACCGTCGATAAGCGCCAGAACCGCCGGCGTCAGGCTGTAAAGGATTTTCGGCGGATCGTTGTTCAGTTGATACGTCTTCTGAGCCTGAGCGGCATTGGTGACGGCCAGCGACGTCTCGAGCAGGTCAAGCGGGATGGTTTTGCTCCACGGCAGGTCGAGGATGAACGCATTGCCATAAGCAGAGCCATTGTTCGCGAGGGTAGGGAAGCTCTGCTTATTCAGCACGAAACTTTCGAGCGTCACCATGCGGTTGACCTTGTCGACTTCTGTCTTGGCGCTGAACCAGATCACCCCGTAATCGGTGTCCTGCTTGGTCGCCGTCTTTACGCGTACCGCGGCGTATGCCTTCAATTCGTTGCCTGACCAGCTCTCGACCTGCGGCTGAAAGACGGAAATCGTAGCGCCCTGATAATTGATGATGCGCGGCCATGGATCCCCTGGGTTGGGCGGTGCGTATGTCGTGCTGGCAGCAGATTTCGCCGCGGTGGCAGAGGGGGCGGTCGCGGAAGCGGCAGGCGGTGACGCTGGAGGAGTCTGGGTCGCCTGCGCTAAGGCCGCTAGGGGCGAAACCAAAGTAATCGTTAACGCTAGTAGACACGCGATCAGTCGTTCGAATATTTCTCTCATGGCGCTCTCGTTCCTCGGCTTTGCGATCGTTAGCTCGTAATAACCCCAATCCGGTCGCGCGGCGCTGTGGCTCCGCACGCAGAAACGGCGCAACCAGTCCTTATCGGACTTGCGCCGTGGGGCATCGCAAACGTTCACACCGAGAGCTTAACCGTAACTCGGTTTTTCGTTAACTGGCAGAAATGCTAGAGGGTCGTATTTTGCGGCAGACAGACGGGGAGGGACTTTTACTTGGTCGTAAAGTTGCAGCGCGCGTCTCCGGAAACAATGAATCCAAGCGTCGCTCCGGGTCGGCCATTCGGTCAACTCCCACCCTGTGACATTCGATTGTTCTTCGTGCGTGGCCGCCTGTCGTCATATACTGCGCCTAACCGCAGTGCTTAACAGGACCCTGGCCAATGCAAGACCTAACCGATGAACGTATCTCGCCTCCGCGCGAGCAGGAAGCCTTCCGTGCGATGTTTGCGCAAGCCGGATTTGGTGTGGCTCAAGTGTCGCTGGATGGCGAGTGGCTGGCTGTCAATCAAGCGCTGTGCGAGATATTGGGTTATTCCCGGACCGAACTTCTCTCCAAGCCATTGCAGCTGATTGCCCGCTTCGACGACCTCAGAGCTGAGGTCCTTGAGTGCCGCAAACTACTTGACGGCGATATCCAGAGCTTTTCCAGTCAAAAGCGGCATCTGCGGCGCGACGGCCGAGTGCTGTGGCTGAAAGCCACGGTAACGCTGGTTCGCAACGATGTCACCGGCAAGCCGGAGAGCTATCTCGCAGTCGTCGAAGATCGCACGCTGCATAGGAAAGCTATTCAGACTGCCCTGTCAGAGAGTGGTAAGAATTTTCGTGTTTTAACGGAAAACATTAGCGATCTCTTCTTCACGCTCGATCTCGACCTCAAGTTCAGCTTCTGGAACCGTGCAGCGGAGAGCCTTACCGGAATACTCGCCAGCGCGGTGCTGGGCAGAGGGATCAGCGAAGCATTTTCCGACGAGCAGAACGCAAACGAACTGGAGGAGCTGTGCCGTGAAGTGCTGGCCACTCGTCTGGCGCGCAGCTTCCGGTTCCCCTGCCATATCGGCGACAAAGAATTTCTCTTCGAGGTGACGGCCTACCCTTCCATGGACGGAATCTCGGTTGTGGCCCGCGATGTCGCCTCTCGTAAACGAGCTGAAGAAGCCTTGCGCCGGTCGGAGGAGAAGTTCTCCAAGGCGTTTGAAGCCAGTCCCGCGATGATAACGATCGTACGCATCAGTGATCGGCAATACATCGAGGTGAACCGTGCATTCGAGAGACAGACTGGCTTTCAACGCGCTGAAGTCATTGGACGCCCCCTTTCTCAGATCGCGGGACAAGATGGCCTTGAGAGCCTCAACTATGCTTTTGACGAGGCGGTCGAACGGGGCAGCGTTCGGAATATGGAAGCGGTCGTAGGCCGTAAAGGCGGAGGGTTTTTGACTGTGCTGCTTTCGGCCGAGGTAGTTGGGTTCGACGGTCAACTCTGTGTCTTGACTGTTGCCGAAGACATCAGCGAGCGTAAGCAGGCGGAGCTGGATCGTACGGAGTTATCCCGCCGCCTGATGACCGCGCAGGAGGCGGAGCGTCGGCGCATCGCGCGCGAGCTGCATGACGGCATCGGACAGTCTCTGGCTCTGCTGGGAATTCAATTGCAGAGGGCAGGGCAGCTTTCTGCCTCAGGAAAAAGAAATCCAGGCGTTGCCGAACTCTGTACCAAGGTGAAGGAAATTGGCACTCAAGTCAGCCGCCTCTCACATCAACTGCATTCGTCGGAGTTGGAGTTCCTCGGACTTGCGGTGGCCGTCAAGAGTTTGTGTCGCGAATTTTCTGAGCAGTACGGTACAAAGATCAATTGCACCTGCACCAAGATCCCAGGCGAACTCGATAACGATATCGCGCTTAGCCTTCTGCGCATCGTGCAGGAGGCACTCCACAACGTCGCCAAACATAGCCGCGCTTCTTCTGTGATCGTTCAACTCAGCGGTGAAAGCCGGGAGTTGGCGCTCAGTATTTCGGACAATGGTGTTGGCTTTGAAGTGGGCAGAATTGGAAGCGCCCGCGGCTTGGGGTTGATCAGTATGCGAGAGCGCATACATCTTGCCGGAGGAGAATTCGATATCTCTTCGAAGCCGGGAGGCGGTACAAAGATTCAGGCGAGAGTTCCATTGTTAACAGTCGACCGCTGAACTCTCGCCTGGTCTTCTCTCGCCGGGTATTACTTGATCACGATCGCCTCAGCGGTGCCTGACCCGCACATTCCATAGGTAGCTCCCGAATAACAAGCCCCGGAGGAGTACTTGAAACATCCGGACCGCTTAGCCGTCACCTGCACGGGCTTCTGAGCGCCGCCGATAATTGTGTCTGGCGGATCAAACGGCGAGGACGGACCGAAGTCGACGATAAATCCCGTGCCCTTTGAAGAGGTCTGGAAGGTCACCGCGGTGCCTTCTTTCACGCAGAACAGCGAATTGCCTTTGGCCTTGGGAATACTTGGCGTGGCCGTGGCGCTGTTCATGCCGTCCCGCTTGATGTCGACCGAGCACCCAGATGCCGGGCAGGTGTTCGCCGCCGTGCACAG
This sequence comes from uncultured Acidobacteriaceae bacterium, assembly GCA_963780495.1. Classification (GTDB taxonomy): domain Bacteria; phylum Acidobacteriota; class Terriglobia; order Terriglobales; family Acidobacteriaceae; genus Bog-257. The sequence continues at coordinate 268,681 of CAWACF010000017.1, read as the reverse complement.
GCTCTGGGGGTTAGGCTCGTCGCAGACATACTTGCCCTTTTTTTGAGCATTGGCCAGGCCGATGAGCAGGAACATCGAGAGCAGGACTGACACGGCAATGCGTCGCTGAACTTTCATAAGCTCCTCATGCAGAGTAATCGCCCACATAGATCCATACATCGCGACGAACTGACTCGGAGGCTGATCTCAGCCGGGCCACATCGCTGTCGCGTAAGTTTTTCTTGTGACTAGTTAGTTCTGGCCGGGCGTTCCAGACCAATCGATGATGTTGCCCAGTCTCCAGGGATTCTTGTTGAGATTGAGTTCGAGCTGCCCGTCTGACCCGATTGCAAGTTGCGCCGCGGGATACAGCACTCCAGCGCTCTTACTCTTGTCTTGCGAGTCGATGTTGATCTCGCCGGCAGTCAGGTTGTAGTACTGACTCTGGGTATCCCAGTAGGCTTCACCGAAGTGGATCGGCCGGTTCGTGGCGAAGCGAATGGTCCTGCCGGTTGGCGTCTGGATCAACTTAATGAAGCTGAGATCGTAGCCCAGCGTGCCGGTGATAGAGATGTGGCCCACTGCCTTCATCTTCTCCAGCGCGTTGACTAGGCCTTGGTTCTGGCCTTTTTGAAATGCCTCGGTCAGCAGATCCTGATCCTGAGGCGTTGAGTACTCGTAGATGATGATGGTAATGCCGATGTTCCTGCCCAGCTGGGTGCTTGTACCCCACGCGGTCGCATCGATGGTTTCATATTTATCGCGAGCCATGCCCGGAATGCTGCTTAGCAGCAGCAAACTCGATAACAATAGGACTGCTTTGGTCAGACCGGATCTTGTGCGCACAAGCCCTCCTCATCACAGAAACAGAGATTGACACCCGCCGCAGCATGGTACTTCCACTGCTCGAAGTGACATAACTAGCAGAATTACATGTGAGGGCTACGAAAAAGAACTGTTGTCATGTTAGTACATAGTCGCCGTTTCATCGTCGGAGATTTTGCCAGTCTCTGCTACTTTTGCCAGTTTCACGCACCAGGGTATCTGGCTACTATGTGGGACGACCTGTCATCGCCGGCTAATGATCAGCTCACACTCGCGATCGGGAGTATTGCATAGAGTTGCCGACCGCTTTCGCCAATCGCAACCGAAGGTCGTGCGATCGGTGCTTATCCAGAATTGGAGCCGACCAGGTGCTATGGGAACTCAGGATCAAGTCGGATCAGATGCGACCGCCGAAGGCCAGGCGGCTCACTGTCGCGTGATTGTGAGAATCATTCGGAATATAGGTATCACTGGCACTTAGACCGAAGGTGGAGAAAACCACGGGGCCATCATTTGGTCCCATTTTCGACACAGGGCCAAACCATGCCGAGGCGGGAGAAGACGATGGGCGTCAGCCAGGCCGTACGCAAAAAGGCCAAAGGCCTGATTGCCGAGACATGGCAATCGCAAGCCAATCTTTCGCTCTTCCTGGCTCTCGAGATCCTGATCGCTTTCGTTCTGCCATCGCTGGGTTTCGGAAGAGAGGACACGCGTCTTTACAGCGATATTGGGTTTTCTGTCATGCTGATTTCCGGCGTTGCGATTGCCTGGGGTCAGTGGAAGCTCTTCGCGCTCACCAGTGTGGCCGCCGGTACAGCGTTGGTTATGCGTTGGGTCGAATGGAATTATCACACGACGCGAATCTTGCTCCTGAGCGATTGGTCGACGCTATTCGCGGTTGCGGTCATCGCTCTGGTATTACTGAGCCAGATTTTTCGGCCTGGCCGCGTGAGCCATCTTCGCATCCAGGGAGCAATCGCCGTTTACCTGTTATTTGGAGTACTCTGGGCCCACGCCTATCACATTGCCGCGCTTGTCCATCCTGGATCGTTCAATGGTCCGGCGCAAGAACTCTCAAACGTCAGCGGATGGGCGTACTACAGCTTCGTAACCTTGACTACGGTCGGATACGGCGACATCACACCGGTAAGCCAGGTGGCGCGAACATTGTCCGTCGCCGAGGCGCTGACCGGTCAACTCTACTTGGCGGTACTGATCGCCCGTCTGGTGGCTATGGAAATTGTCTTCTGGCAGCAGAAAGTTCAGAACGGCGACTACTGAGTTCCGGTCTTTCGTCGTGAGAATGAGTGAAACCATGACCAAGATATGCAAGCTCACGCTCTTGATTCTCGGGACAGTAATGACAGTAATGATGACCGGCGGCTCTGTTGTCGCTCAGACCTACAGCACGCCGTTGCCTACAGTGAATGACAAGGATGTTGCGCTCCTTCGCCAGAATCTCCAGGCTCAGGCGAAGAAGATCGTCGAGAAGAACATGCAGTTGAGCGATGCCGAAGCCGCAGCTTTCTGGCCCCTCTATAACGAGTACACAGCCGAGGTCCGCAAGGTGAACGACACGCGGTTTGGGCTGGTGAAAGACTACGCGCGGGTCTACAAAACCATGACTGCCGATGAGGCCGACAATATGACGCGTTTGCTGGCCGAGGCGGATGAGGAGATCATCAACCTCCGTCTGCAATACCTGCCGAGGTTCGAACAGGCAATGCCGGGAACCAAGGCTGCCTTATTCATGCAACTTGATCGGCGCCTGGATAGTCTTTTCAACGTGCAGATTGCTTCGCAGCTTCCAGCGATCAAACCGTAGCAGCCAGCCTTACTGCCGAAACGCACGAACCATCGAACCCAACTCTGCTGCACGCCGTATGACGGTTTTTGCTGTAACTCCCCTACTCTGAAGAGATACACTCAAGCTGATTCGTAACAGCCGCGTCGGCAGCAACTTCACCCTAAAGGTCACGTCCACAGAATGGAACGGAAACCGGCAGCGCGTCTTCTAATAGCGGACGACCACAGGCTGCTGGCGGATGCCTGCAAAACGCTGCTCGAGCCCGAATTCCAGGTCGTGGACATCGTTACCGACGGTCGAAGCTTGGTTAAGTCCGCACTGACGCACAAGCCTGACGTCGTCATCCTCGACATATCGATGCCCCGACTGAACGGCTTGGACGCTGGCGAGCAAATCAAGCAGAAACTGCCCGCAACCAAGTTGGTCTTCATTACCATGAACTCCGCGGCCGATGTCGCTGCCGAAGCATTTCGCCGCGGGGCCTCCGGTTATGTGCTGAAGCATTCCGCCGCTGAAGAACTGGTGATCGCGATCCGCAAAGTAGTGCAAGGCGAGTCCTATCTCTCGCCACTAATCGCCCGCGAGACCGTGACCTTCTTGCTGAATCAGGGTAAGAGCCGTACTGATGAGAAGCGAATCACCAAACGGCAAAGCGAAATCCTGCAGTTGCTGGCCGAAGGAATGTCCATGAAGGAAGTAGCCAGCGTTCTGGACCTGAAGCCTGGTACGGTCGCATTTCACAAATACCGCATGATGGAAACGCTGGGCGTCAAAACCAACGCGGAACTTCTGGAATATGCGATCAAGCGACAGATGACCCCTTCCTGAACTTGCATTAGTTTTTTCCGTCCTGAAAATAGTAGTTTTGCCAGTAGGCAGCCCCACCCTCCATTGATAACTTTGCACTTGCATTCCACCCGTACGTCTAGTGAATCTTGCTGCTAGCGGAGTAGGCTCGTGCATTCCATAAGACTCGTCCTGGCGGACGATAATCCGGAGGTCTTAGAGACCCTGACTGATATGCTGCAGCCGGATTACGTGGTGGCTGGAGCTTTGTCGAATGGAGAGTCGGTTCTCCAGCAGGTCGCTGAACTCAAGCCGGACATCCTCATTCTGGACATTTCACTGCCGGACATGACGGGTTTTGATGTCGTTCGGCAATTGAAAAAGCGTGGATGCGGCGCGAAAGTAATTTTTCTGACGGTGCATGAAAACATCGATTTCGTGCGTGCGGCGTTCGAACTCGATGCCGCTGGTTATGTATTCAAATCACGGATCAGCTCCGATCTGGTGGAAGCGATCAATACCATCGGCAATGGCGGGCGTTTCAGCTCCGCGGAGCTGTCCTTGCCCACGTAGACCGTTACCAATGCGACGCCCTCTGGCAACTTTTGCATATCTACCTGACAGAGTTGATAGTTTTCGCGCCGTCGCTCCATCGTCTAGCGTGAGTACGGGGCACCGTTTCCCGGATCAATTTGAGATAGGCGTGCGCTTACCGCACCCGATGTGGAGGCAGGAATGAGAACGAGACTTGCAGTCCTTGCAGCATTGCTGGCGCTCGCCGCTCCCGTATGGGCGCAAAAGATTCATGTCACCTATGACAAGCAGGCCAACTTCACGCAGTTCAAAACGTTCGCTTGGGCGCCGCACGGAGCTGTGGCTCATCCCATGCTCGCGGCTAACGTTGTGGGAGCGATTGAAGAGGAATTGAAGGCGCGCGGCCTGCAAAAAGTTACCATCGATCAAAATCCAGGCTTGGTCATCCAGGTTTACGGCTCAATCGATCAGGAAACGTCGTACAACTCCACCGATCCTTTGTACAACGCCACCGGCGGCATACCGGCTTTTGACCCTAGCTTCTCCGGTCCTATCACCTACGGAAACTTTGGAGCGACCTCAGTCACCATTCACAAAGGAGAACTGGTCGTTGATCTCATTGATGCGGCCAACAAGAAGCTTGTATGGCGAGGCATATCGCAGGAAAACCTGTCGCATGATCCCAACAAGCTGGTCAGTCAGGTGAATAACGCAGTTTCCAAGATGTTTAAGCAGTACCCGGTGAAGAGCTAAGTTTCAGGGTGAACAGTTTGGGCTTCTGCTCTCTACCAACAGCTCCGGAGTGCAATCGACCAGCCGACGTGAGCTCAATTTCACCCGGTAACCAATTGGCCTGCCTCGCGGGTGGCGGCCTGCGCTAGTTGCTTTTGCTCGCCCGTCTCAGTAGCGAGAGATCCTTCGGGCCGGCCATCTCGATGTTCATACGTTTTGAGGTGAACTCCATGCACCTTCGCATCCGCAACTTACTTTCCAGTCTCTTAATTCTCCCTTTGGCATTTTCAGGTACCCTGATCGCGCAGGCCGACAATCCACCAGCTGTTCCTGCACCCAATGCAAATCGCCCAACGATTGGGCTGGTACTCCAGGGTGGCGGAGCCCTCGGTCTGGCGCACGTCGGGGTCATCACCTGGCTGGAAGAGCATCACATTCCCATCAGCTATATTGCTGGTACGAGTATGGGCGGACTTGTCGGCGGGGTTTACGCCACGGGACGCAATGCTGCTGAAGTGCGTGATGTGGTGAATGGCATCAACTGGGATGAGGTGATGGCGGGCCAGACGCCGTTCGACGATCTCTCGTTTCGCCGGAAAGAAGATGCCCGCGAATACCCTAATAGCCTGGAGTTCGGGCTCCGAAAGGGCGTCCAGTTTCCCGAGGGTTTCAACTCCGGCCAGCAGGTTTCGCTGATTCTTGACCAGATCGCCCTACCGTATTCGGAGATCAAGAGCTTCAACGACCTGCCAATCCCATTCGCCTGCGTCGCCACCGACCTGGTCAGTGGCAAACCCAAAGTCTTCCACGACGGTTCCTTGTCGTTGGCGCTGCGTTCCACCATGTCGTTGCCCGGAATTTTCACCCCAGTGCGGACAAAGGACGCCATCTACGCCGACGGGGGATTGCTGCAAAACATTCCCGTCGAGGTTGCCAAGCAAATGGGCGCCGAGATAACGCTGGCGGTTCATCTAGCTGAGGCTCCGCTCCCCGCTAATGCCAATCTTTCTTCCTTTGGTGTCCTTGGCCAATCCATTTCGGTCATGATTTCCGCGAACGAACTCAAGAGCATGGAAAGTGCGGATCTGCTGATCTCCGTGCCGCTGCAGAAATACAGCGCTCTCAGCTTCGACAAGGCGGATGAAATTATCAAGCTGGGATATCAAGCCGCCGCTGCCAAGGCCAAAATTCTCCTGCCCCTCGCGGTTGACGATGCAGCTTGGAATCAGTATCTCGCCGAACGCTCGTCCCGCCGTATTAAGACGCCACCGATCCCGACGTTTGTCGCCGTCGACGGCGTGAATGGACATCTCTCGGCTCGGGTTCAGGAGCAGTTGGCGCCAGTCGTCGGTAAGCCGGTCAACTACACCGAGCTCGACCAGGAGATCATGCACCTGAAGGGAATGGGACGGTTCTCTACGCTCAGCTATGAAATGGTGGATCGAAACGGTCAGCAAGGCCTGCTGATTAAGACGGAAGAGAATGCCTATGGACCACCCATCGTCCGGCCACTCCTCCTGGTTGATGGTGCAAGCTTGAACAATGTCACCTTCAACTTGGGAGCTCGGGTCACATTTCTCGATGTGGGAGGGTTTCGCTCGGAATGGCGCAATGACTTCGTACTCTTTTCAGATTATGGCCTCAGGAGTGAGTATTACCATCCCTTTACTCCGCTGACCCACTGGTTTGTCGCGCCCCGGGCATTCATCAGCGATGATCCGTTTTATCTCTACAGCGAGAACACGCTGGTCTCCACCTACCGCCGCGATGAAGGCGGCGGCGCAGTGGATGTGGGATATCAGTTTGGAACCACAGGCGAACTGCGAGTCGGATACGAAGGCGGCTGGCAGAAGTTTGGTCTGCAGATTGGAAACCCTAACGAACTAAGATCGTTCTCCGGCGGATACGGCGAGACCCGCGTGCAATACAGGCTTGACCGTCTGGACAATGCGGTCATCCCTCGGGCCGGACAAGCTCTTGATGCGCAATTCCTGTGGGCGAACGCCAGTCCGGAGGCCCCTAATCAATTCCCCTCGCTGCAAGTCGCTTCCCGAAACTTCTTCCGCATCAACGAGCCCTCGTCGATATTCGTGAGCGCTTTCGCAGGTTCAACCCTCAATTACGGAACTGGTCTGCCGCAATTCTCGCTGGGCGGGTCGCAAGAGCTGGTCGCATACGGCACGAATGAATTGCTGATGAACCAGTACTTCCTCTTCCAACTGGGATACATCCGGCAGCTGGCCAGACTGCCTCCTCTGTTGGGCAGCGGCGTCTACTTCCTAGGACTCTACGAAGCGGCCCAGGTATACGATCAGCCTTCCCGGGTCAATCAGGCATCGGGATTCCCCACCGACGCGGCAGCAGGCCTGGTGGTTAACACGATCTTCGGACCAGTCGAGGCGGCCTACGCTTACGGCGATACGGGGCATCATAAGTTCTTCTTCCGGATCGGGCGGCTGTTCTGAGCGGCTCCGGACGAGGCGGATTCTTGGAGGACGGATAAGAGTAAGCGCTGGAGTTGAGGCTCCGGCGCTGATTTACCTATTTGCAAAGAAGCCGTTTCGGGCGAAAATGCAGCAACAGTTCGTTGCACGAAACGCCACTGATGCCTAAGGAGTACCCGGCTCCATGTTTCGCCTTATTCGTGAATTGATTCGGCCCTATCGTGGAAAGCTCCTGATCATCCTGACGGCCATGCTGGTGGAAACCGCGATGAGCCTGGCCAATCCTTGGCCGCTTAAGATCATCATCGACAACGTCATCGATCATCACAAACTGCCCCACGGCTTGGATGAACTGGTGCGGCCGCTGCTGGACGGCGGTCACAAGTTGCAGGTGGCCGGCCTGGCGGCGCTGGCGTTCGTCGTGATTGCGCTGATTGGCGCCTGTGCCAGCTACATCGACAACTACTACACCGAGAGCGTCGGCCAGTGGGTAGCGCACGATTTGCGCATGCGTACCTATCATCACCTCCAGCGGCTTTCGCTGGGCTACTACAACACGCACCAGACGGGTACGCTGCTGAGCACCATCACCACCGACATCGAGACGATCCAGGATTTCGCGTCTTCCTCGACGCTCGACATCCTCATCGACATGCTCACCATCGTCTCGATGCTTGGCCTGATGTTCTGGCTGAACTGGGACTTCACGTTGATTGCCGTAGCCGTCACGCCTTTCATGCTGTTCTTCATCTCGCGTTTCAAGAAGGCAGTGAAGAAGGCGACGCACCAAGTCCGCAAAGAGGAATCTGAGATCGTGGCTGTAGTCCAGCAGGGGCTGGAGTCGATGCAGGTCGTCAAGGCATTCGGCCGCCAGGATATGGAGCAAGAGGCCCTGGCGCAAGTGAGCCACGCCACGGTCAACGCCGCCCTCAAGGCCCGCAAGGTGAAGTCGCTGCTATCGCCGATCGTCACTATCACCACCGCTTTGTGCACGGCGATCGTCCTGTGGCGGGGAGCTTCGCTGATTTTGCGGGACGTCATGACCGTCGGCGCCTTGACGGTTTACCTCTCCTATCTCAACAAATTCTTTAAGCCGGTGAAAGACCTGGCCACCACCACCAATGCCATTGCCCAGGCAGCCGTGGGAGTTGACCGCGTTCGCGCCATCCTCGACACTGACTCCATTCTCCCCGAACGCGACGACGCGTTTGAGCCCCGGTTCCTGAAGGGTGAGGTCGCCTTCGAGCACGTGGCTTTCGGCTATACGGCCGATTGCCCGGTTCTCACGAACGTCTCCTTCAACATCGAACCCGGACAGATGGTGGGCATCGTCGGTCCGACCGGCAGCGGCAAATCGACCATCGTCAGCCTGATCCCGCGCTTCTACGATCCGACCGCTGGAGTGGTGAAGATCGATGGCCGCGACGTGCGTGATTACAAGGTCAATCCCCTCCGCGAACAGATCGGATACGTTCTGCAGGATACGGTGCTCTTCCGCGGAACGATCCTCGACAACATCGCCTTCGGCCGACCGAATGCCACTCGCGAAGAAATCGTAGATGCGGCGCGTCTCGCCAATGCCGACGAATTCATCTCGCGCATGCCAAAAGGTTATGACACCATGGTTGGGGAGCGCGGCTCGACCCTTTCCGGCGGACAGCGCCAACGTATCGGCATCGCCCGCGTTATGGTGCGGAACAGCCCCATCCTCCTGCTGGACGAGCCCACCGCGGCCCTGGACAGTGAGTCCGAAGCCCTCGTCATCGAGGCGCTTGAACGGTTGATGAAGGGCCGCACCGTCATCACCATCGCGCACAGGTTGGCGACGATTCGTGATTGCGACAAAATCATCGTGATTAGCGGCGGCGTAGTGGCCGAAAGTGGGACCCACGACGAACTGATGGCGCTGAACGGAATCTATGCCGGCCTGCATCACGCTCAGTTTGACTCTGCCTCCGCCAAAGCCTGATCATTAGCAAGCTTTATTGGCCTCGAGGGTGAATCCGAAGCTCCATCGCAGTTGCTCAGGGGGTCCCTATGTCGCGTTACCTCGTTGTTCTGCCCGACGACTCTGCCCGCCCGATCCTCGACGCAGTGAATCACGCCAAGAAGTCGCTGCGCATCAAGATGTTCCTGTTCTCCGATCCTCAACTGCTGCATGCGGTTATCTCCGCCCAGCGGCGTGGTGTTAAGGTACGGATCATGCTGAACCCGGCGCGACGCAGCGGAGAAAAAGAGAACGATCAGACCCGGACCCTGCTCACCAACGCCGGCATCGACGTGATCGACAGCAATCCTGCCTTCGAAGTGACTCATGAGAAGTCTATGGTGGTCGACGATCACACGGCCTTCATTCACTCCCTGAACTGGGAGACGAAGAACCTGACTGAGACCCGCGATTACGCCGTGGCCACCGCGCACACACATGAGGTTAGCGAGGTGACGGAATGTTTCGACGCCGACTGGGACCGGCAGGCGTTTAATCCCGGTCCGCATTCTCACATGATCTGGTGCATTGGTAACGGCCGGCAGCGCATTGGACAATTCATCGATGAAGCCAAACATTCTCTGTGGGTGCAGAACGAGCGCTATCAAGACCCGGTCATTATCGAGCGACTGGTGCGGGCGAAAGAACGCGGTGTAAAAGTGCACGTGCTAGCCAGGCCTCCGCACAAGCTGAAAAAGCAGAAGCTCGTGGAAGCGGTTGGTGGCATGCGGATCATGGACGATGTCGGCATCAAGGTCCACAAGCTAAAGGGATTAAAGCTGCACGCCAAGCTGCTCTTCGCTGATGGCGTGCGGGCGATCATTGGCTCCATCAATCTGGCGCCGGGCAGCTTCGACAGCCGCCGGGAGTTGGCCATCGAGGTTCGCGATCAGGAGGTCATGGATCGGCTGCATACGGTAGTCCATCGCGACTGGAAGAATTCACGGCCTCTCGATTTGACGGACGATGGGCTGATGGCGGAGCTCGAAGATACCGACGATAACGTTGCCGAGGACCTGGCTCTGGATGCGGAGGCAGGGAAGTAGTCGCGACAGGTTTTTGAAGGGGCGCGCCTTCAAATGCCCGCTCATGAGTCATTTAATTTTCATCTCTAGGATGCCCTCGGGCCGACGAGAGATCGGCCTTTCACCCGCTCTCGACTAACTTCACGCTTCCAGCTATGGTGTCTGAAGCGATGTCGGCCACTCCAACGACAACCAAGCAACATCCGCGCCTGGCGGTGCAGGCCTTCTGGCTGACTGCCTCCAAGGGTATTGCCGCGGTCCTGAACATCGGGCTCCCGATCCTGCTGGTGCGCCTGATGGCGCAGACCGAATACGGCGTCTTCAAAGAAGCCTTCCTCTTCGTGTCGACGGCGACTAACATCGCAACCTTCGGCGTAGGCATGAGCGCCTTCTACTTCATGCCGCGTCATCCCGAGCGTGGTGGCCAGATCGCGCTCAACATACTGGTCTATAACTTTGTCGCCGGCTGGATACCGCTGGCCGTCATCCTTGCCTATCCACAGATCCTGCAAAAGCTGTTCCGCACCAATCAGCTCGAACCACTCGCGGTTCTACTTGGCTTTCTGGTGCTGGTTACGCTGACCTCAAGTCTGGTACAGCAAATCCCAACGGCGATGCAAGATGTGAAGTACTCGACGCTCTTCATCGTCGGTAGCCAGGTAGCGCGCGCCGTCATGATCGCCGCTGCCGCGCTGGCGTTTCGTACGGTGAAGAGCATCGTCATCGCCGCAATGGTCGCGCAGTTGCTGTCTATCATCTTGCTCTTCTGGTATCTCGACGAGCGCTTTCCGCGCTTCTGGACGCAATTCGAGTGGGACTTCTTCAAGGAGCAGCTGGCTTACGCCTTGCCGTACGGTGCGTTCGGCATGTTGTGGGTGATCCAGAAAGATCTCGACAACTATTTTGTCAGCGCCACCCTCGGCCCGAAGGACTATGCCATTTACGCGGTCGGCTGGGTCGACGTGCCGCTCCTTACGCTGGCTCTGGAGTCGATCGTCTCGGTGATGATCGTGCGCATCAGTTCATTGCAAAAGGAAAATCGCAAAAAGGAAATTCGGGAGGTGACCGCCTCGGCCAGCAGCCGCGTAGCGGCCATCGAGTTCCCGCTCTTCGCCATGCTGATGGTCGGCGGCAAGGACCTGATCGTCCTGTTCTACACACGAACCTATCAGCAGAGCGGCAGCATCTTCCTGGTAAGCATTCTTCTCCTGCCGCTGTGGGCGCTACTGATGGACCCCATTGTCCGTGCTTATAAAGACCTGCGGAACTTTCTATTGGGCGTGCGGCTGGCCGTCTTCGTACTATTGTTCTGCGTGCTGTTGCCGGTGATTCATCATTGGGGAATGTTTGGCGCTGCCGTGGCTGCCGTAGGCGCGCAGTATCTGGAGCGCGTCGTCATCTTTTTCAAAGCTGCCAGAACAGTCGAAGCGGAGTGGAGCGACGTTCGCCTCTATCGCGACCTGTTCAAAGTTGCCGGAGTCTCTGTCCTAGCCGGCGTCGCGGCTTACCTGGTCCGCAATCTCATCAATCCAAATCTGTTGATCCCTCGAATTCTGGCTGTCGGCATCGTCACTGCGGCGATTTACTTGCCCGCGATGTACGTCTTACGCCTACCCGGATGGGAGCTGCTCTCGCGCGAAAAGATCCTAGGAATGCTCAGGGCTCAGCTCGGCAAATTGAAGGGCGCCGCGGTGTAAAGGCAGTGGGGTAGAGCCGGCCGTTTAGGTCAACGTCCAAGTTCGTTAATCCTGATTTGAGTCGGCTTCTGCCGACGGCACCTGACAGCTTCGCCGAATTGCGCAGTGTAAAATAGGCGTCGCACTCCTCTTCATCTCGGATCACACATGAGCACAAGCCTGAAAGACACACTCCGGCCCCTGGTACCCAAGTCCGTGCTGGACGCCAAGCGCAAGTTCCATTATTACTTCGTCGATGAAGAGCGCAGCGTTCCGCTGGACGTGCTCAGGTTCGATCCGCGTCTGCCGTTCTCGCGCGCGCAACGCAAGCAACTCGCCGATCAGATGGAAGTAGCGCACAGAGGTCTCCGGTGCGCGCACACCCATGCCGAGGCCGTTGCCATCGTCAGCGAGATTCTGCGCGTTCCATCTTCGACTCCCGGTGTCGTCCTGGAGGCGGGATGCTTCAAAGGCGGCAGCACCGCCAAGCTGAGCCTGGCGACGAGGCTGATCGGCCGCAAGCTGCTGGTCTACGACTCCTTCGAGGGCTTGCCCGATGTAGATGAAGCTGAAAAAGATCGCTTCGGGAAGGGCGAATACACCGGCGCGCTCGATGAGGTGAAGAAGAACGTTGGGGCCTATGGCGCCCTCGAAGTCTGCGAATTCATCCGAGGGTGGTTCGACCAAACAATGCCCAACCTGAAAGATCCGGTCGCCGTCGCCTTTATCGATGTCGATCTCCGCGATTCGCTCGAGACCTGCCTGACCTACATCTATCCCAGGCTCGTGCCAGGCGGCGCGATCTTCTCGCACGACGGACATCTCCCAATCTGCGTGGACCTCATGAAAGACGCGAATTTCTGGAAGCGCTTCAACGAGCCAGCGCCGGAATTCGAAGGCTTGGGAACGCGTAAGCTAATCAGGATGCGCAAGCCGAAAAAAGTCTAATTGGCCCCCAGATCAGGAAGAGAAGCATGAAAGTTCTTGTAACCGGCGGGGCAGGATACATCGGTGCAACCACAGTTCGCTTATTGAAGGCGGCCGGACACGATGTCGTGGTGTATGACAATCTCTCGAAGGGTCATCGCGAGGCCATCCCCGCCGACATCCCTTTTGTCCAAGCGGATGTCGCCGACCGCGTCCGACTCGACGTCACCCTGCAGGAACACCGGCCCGAGGCTGTGCTGCACTTCGCTGCCTTCATCGAGGCGGGTGAGTCGATGCAGATGCCGGAGAAGTACTTCCGCAACAACTCTGCGGCGACACTGACACTGCTCGAGTCGATGCTTATCAACCGCATCGACAAGCTGATCTTCTCGTCGACCGCGGCTCTTTACGGGGAGCCGCCCCGCACCCCGATCGAGGAGATCGATCCATTGGAGCCGACCAACGCTTACGGTGAATCCAAGTTGATGGTGGAGCGCATGCTCTCGTGGTTTGGACGTATTCACGGGTTGCGCTATGCCAGCCTGCGCTACTTTAATGCCGCCGGCTCCGATGGGCACTCGGGTGAGTGCCACCATCCCGAGTCACACCTGGTTCCGCTGGTGTTGGAGGCTGCAGCCGGAAAGCGCGAATGTATCTCGATTTTCGGCACCGATTATCCGACGCCGGACGGCACCTGCATTCGCGACTATATTCATGTCGCCGATCTGGCGCAGGCGCACGTGCTGGCCCTGGAGGCGCTTGCGGAGCGTGCCCCGCTGATCTACAACCTTGGTAACGGCCACGGGTTCAGCGTGCGCGAGGTGATCGAGTCCGCGGGGAGGGTGACCGGTCGTCGAATCGATGTTCGCGAGACTGCTCGCCGTCCCGGAGACGCCGCCATGCTGGTTGCCAGCTCCGCCAGGATACGCAGTGAACTGGGCTGGACCCCACAGCACGCCGATCTCGACTCGATCATGGCCAGTGCCTGGGAATGGATGCGCCGTCCTACCGGTTATTCGACTCACCCGGCCATCGCAGAGTTAGGTTCCCGCTGATCTTCACGATCCGGGCGCTATGACTTCTAGGGACGCACCGGCCCGGGCGTGCCATCGGCCGCGTGTGCGGCGTCCAAGGGCGGGACGTTATAGGCAGAACGAAGCTCATCCAGCGGCGTATTGATCAATCCCCAGAAATCCCAGTCAGGACCGAAGGTGTCGAGCGTAGCCATGCGACCGCGCTCCCACGCTCGCCAGAACTTCTCGGCGTCGAACGCACCCTTCGCCGAGCCCGCCAACGGGTTCAACGCAATCCCCAAATGCCAGCTGAAGATCACCGGCAAAATGTGTCCGGACATGCCTTCACTACGATGCATCGCGGCGGTAAACGTTGACACCAGCACCTCGCCCTGAACCGACGTCCCATAGGCGCTGACGACATGTGCGCTGTCGTGTGGCACCCCGAAAAGAATCGACAGCCCGTCAGGTTCTCCCGGGAACTTGTATCCGGCTCCCGTGTAGTGATCGTAGAAAGCCCGGCCAAAAGTTTCGTAGGGCAGAGAACCGAGCGCACGAAAACGATCGGCCAATGCGGGATCGGGATTCTTATCATAGGGCAGGAATTGCGCCGCGAAATCATCGCCAAGATTCATACCGCGAATGCTCTCGACGTTGTTGCGTGACATATCGGCCTTCACCCAATCGCTGTGACCCTTCGCCGACTCAGCCAAGTCGCGCACGTAGTCGTCGGTCACTCCAAGCGCTCCCGCGTACCGTAGTGCGACGTCGAGCTTCGCGTCATCAACCTCGCCGTCAACAAAAGCCATCACCGCGATTAACTGTAGAATGTAGCGGCGATAGTCTTCGGTCGGAAAGGCCTGCGTCAAGGCGTCGTCCGATGGGACAGGCAAAGCGGCAAAGTCAAGATCGTTGCCTGAGTAAAAGATGTGGCGTGCGGCGCCGGCGAGCGAGTCGCGGTCCGCAGGGCGCATTCCGGCACCGGCTGACGCGACTGCTTTCATTGCGGCTAATGCAACTTTTGCCTGAGTTTCCGAGACGGGGAGAAATGAGACGAGGGCAGTGTCTGACATAGGTCCTTTAGTTAGTTAGAGTTTGAGTTTCACCGGGCAAAGGGGGTGGATCCTGATCTTACATGGATTTGCGGGACAGTTGAAGATCTAACCAGGGGAACGCGGAGGGCAAAAAACTAAGAAAATCAAACGCTTCCCTCTGCGCGCCCGGTGTCTTCACGGGAAAAATGCCTTCAGACCAGCGACAGCACTTGGCATCCTGGGAACCTTTTTCTATTCTTGTCGTATTAAATGGTGGGGGGATGATATGTACTGCAACTATTGCGGTAAGGTAGTCCAGGACGACGCGAACCTCTGTCCCTATTGCGGCAAGCGGGTTGGCTCGGTGGCCGGGCGCCGTAAGCTGATGCGCTCGCGGACCGATCGCAAGATTGCCGGTGTTTGCGCCGGCTTTGCCGAATACTTTGACCTCGACATCACTGTGGTGCGTGTAGTGTGGCTACTGGTAGCGATTTTCGGTGGTGGCGGCATTCTCGCCTACATCATTGCGTGGATTGTCATGCCCGAAGAGCCAGAGTACGTTCCGGTGGCGCCCCCTGCCAGTCCGCCACAGCCCTACCAGGGCACGTAGAATGCAGGCTCGCGAGTAGATTTAGCGATGAACACGAGGGCACGGAGTGTTTCAGATTTAATTTCTCCGTGTCCTTCGTGTCTCCGTGGTTAATTTATGCTTTCATCAGTTTCATGCCGACCTTCCGCAGCTCCGACGCGCAGCTCTTCTACGAAGTAACCGGCAGCGGACCCGACGTTGTTCTGCTGCATCCCTTTCCGCTGAATCACAACTTCTGGAAATCCGTTGCTAATCAGCTCAGCACTCGTTATCGGGTAATCGCGCCCGACCTGCGAGCCCATGGTGACTCCGAACTGGGCGAAGGGCCGGCGACGATGGCAAAAATGGCAGACGATCTGGCCAAGCTTTGCCGCGAGGAGCGAATCACCAAAGCTTTCTTTGTTGGGGTATCAATCGGCGGATACGTGCTCTTCGAATTCTGGCGGCGCTATCGCGACCAGGTAGCCGCTCTGGTAATCGCCAACACTCGCGCTACCGCAGAAACACCTGAGGGCCGAGCGAACCGCCTGGCGCTGGCAGACAAGGTGTTGCGCGAAGGCACGGCGCCATTCGTCGAGGAGATGCTGCCGAAGTTGATCTCTCCGTTCACGATTACGAGCCGCCCTGACATCGTCGACGCCGCGCGCCGCATGATGCAGAAGATGTTGCCGCGGGACATCGCCGGTGTGCAGCAGGGAATGGCCGATCGGGCAGATTCTGTAGCGACGCTGAAAACGATGAATGTGCCGACGTTGGTCATCACCGGAGCGGACGACAGCGTTCCGCAAAAGGAAGCGGAGTTGATGCGCCAGCATATTTCCGGCAGCCGACTGGCTGTGATCCCGCGGGCCGGGCACTACGCAGCGCTCGAGCAACCGGAAGAATTTGCGCGTTTGCTGCGACGTTTCTTCGATGACTTACCGCGTTCTTGAAGAAAAGCATTTTCGCCATTCGCCAGCACACGCCGGACCACGGCGTTAACGGCAAAGCGGTTCGCGGTCTTGCCAAAGCTGTAGCTAACGGCCAAGATTCAAAACCCTATACCGGTCACTTCCGGCCAAAAGGGAAAAGCGACCAGCGAAAAGCACCCTGTGTGACCTATGTCACGAATTCCCAGGCAGCTCCTTCGCTAGAATCAACCTGTCATGCTGGACATTTTTCTTGTACCTGCCAACACCGTGGTCGTCGCCAAGGGCGACGGCGAGGCGGTGGATATCTCTGGCGCGGCCAGTCGCGTATTTCTCCTGACGTTGTCCATCTCCCGCGTCGTCGAGCAGGAGGCAATCGATATTTTCGTCTACACCTCCGTCGACGGCACAGCCTGGGAGACGAAGGCCGTTGCAGGTATGGAACAGAAGTTTTATCCCGGCGAGTACCCGCTGCTGGTTGATTTGTCGGAGAAGCCGGACGCCAAGTTCGTCCGCGCGCACTGGGACGTGTATCGCTGGGGACGTGGCAGTACGACTCCGCAATTCGAGATCGGCCTGCGGCTGAGAGAGATATCGCAGCAGGCGCTGGCGGAAGCCGAGGGCGAAGCAGCATCCAGTCGCACGTAGCTGTCAAATCCTATCCCAAAAAAACAACGGAGGCCCGATGGCCTCCGTTTTCGTTGAGGGGCACTACTCTCTTACGGGTGCGCCATAAACATCATGTCGCCCCGTTTTCCAGTCACAACTTTGTAGTCGGACGGAACCTGGAACAGGGAAGCGGCAGGCTCGCCGCGCGTGATGCTGGTGACCTCACTCGTCATCGTTCCCATCATCGGATCGGTATGCGTCACCGACATTGGGATCTGCAGTTCGGTCGAAAACCAGCGCTCGGTGACGACCTCAATCGGCCTCGCATTGCCAATCTGGCCGGCCGGAATCGTGCGGGTCACCCGGGTGCCAGTCGTCTGCAACCCGAGGATGGTCTTTGTCCCAAGATCGGCCGTTGTCACGTTCGCATCGCTCGGCTTCGCAGGCGGCTCGCCCTCAGGACCGCTGGCCGGCGGCTTCGGCGGACGCAGCGGCATCTGCTGGGCCGTCTTGTTCTGCGGATTCAGGACATATCGAGTTCCCGCAACTGGGTCCGTGATGATGATCATCGTCCCTTTGGTGGCGCCCGTGCTGGGGGTGGCGAATTCGAAGCTAACCTCGCGCCGGACCCGACCCTGCGCATCCCGGTAAACCGTGCTCTGATTGTCACGATGAATGGTGTTGCCGTCGGACAATGTGCTGTCATGCGTGCTTTGGATAACGGCTGTCATCGGAGCGCCGGCAACGATCTTAGGCCCATCGCCAATTTCCTCGTGGAAGAACGCTCCCCCACCCGGACCGTGGAGACTCAGCGTTATCCCGGGACCCGGAGGCGGGGGCGGCGGTGGGGCCTCATCCTGCGCCATCACCAGCGTTGCTCCCGCCATGAACAATCCCAACAACAGCGAACATGAAGCGGCACGAACTTTTAATTCTTTCCCGAAACTCATAGCTGCATCCTCATTCTCGATTTCTATTGCAACAGTTTGACTTCGTTTTACCTAATTGACCATGCGGACGGCCCGAACCACTCCGTCGTACCCGACCAAGAGATCGGCCATCTGCGGTTGAGAACTCTGTCCGCCGGCCGCCGCCGGCAACTCCACCCGTACCACCTGTGTCTCGGCGGCGCAACTGAGTGGATCACACAACATCAGTGCGGTGTATCCCGCTTCAGCCAGACTTTGAGAGTCGTCGTTTGTCTGCTGCGCTATCGCTGCTGCGCTCTTACTATGGTGCACAAGTTCCAGCCGGCTTCGCGCCGGCGCCACCGGTTGCGGGAATTCCTCTTGAGCTGTCGCTTGCTTTGCAATGGCGACCGGCTTCTGCAAGGCCGGCTCAACGCTCGCGGTCACGATCTGGTTTTTCGCGGCTGCCACATTAGAGTTGTGCTGTTGCAGGAGCCGGAGGCCAAGAAATATCCCGACCAGGAGCGCCGCAGCCATTGCGACATAAGCGCCAACTTCGAACAAGCGGCTCAAACGAAGAACCCTTGGCGTGGAAAGGGGCGTTACCGCGGGTCGCACTGGGCCACTGCGTTCCTTCACTCGTCCGAGTACTGGATCCGCACTCCGTAGAGTGTCCTGCCGGAAAGCGCGCAGTAACGCCCGTTCCACATCTGGGCCAGCCTCAAGGCCGGCAGTCCTGGCCTGCAGCGTCTGCATGGAAACAGCTAGCGTCCGCTGTTTGCGCAGCCATGCGTTGCAAGCGTCACACTTTTCCGTATGCTCGAGGACCTGCTCGTCCTCGCCGCTCGTCAACTCCCACAACGTGAGCGACGACGCACTGTGTTTGAATTCACGGCATGTCATGACACGCACCTCGCCGTAATACCTGATATCCCTGGAGACACCGCCGCCGAATGCTGCAGCTTCTTGCTCAGCATGTCGTGAGCCCGATGCAGTCGCGACCGCACCGTACCGATCGCGCAATGAACCGCTTCGGCGGCGTCGGCATAGCTCATGCCCTGCAAGTCGCACAACACCACGACTTCGCGATAATGTTCGGGCAACGTCAGGACCGCTTTCCATACCGCCGTCGATGTCTGGTGTCGCACCAAGCCTTCACTGGGGTCGTTGATGACCACCAGTGATGCGGCTTCGTCTTCGATCGAGCTGCTCAACACGCTCTCCGGATAATTCCGCTCCAACGCGCGGCGCACGTAATTCCTGGCAACGCCGAACAGATACGCTCCCAGCGCGCCTCGTTGCGGATCGAAGTCACGGCCGCGTTGCAGCAGGAAGATGAAAACATCCTGCGTCACTTCTTCGGCAATCTGCGTGGATCCGCTCATATGCAATGCAAAGCGAAAGATCGGTCCCTGCCGCCTGCGATACAGGGCGGTGAACGCCTCTTCATCTCCGGCTAGGGCCTGCCCCAGCAGTTGCTCGTCGGTACAATCGCTCAGCAACATCACCTCGGTGGTGAACCTGATCTCGTTCTGCCCGTATTTCCGTCGGGCGAGCCGTAGAGTTCCCAAAAATTGGACCAGCTCACGAATAGAACCTCACGGAGGGAAACTCCTGTTGTTATCGTAGCCGTTGCAACAACTTTTGGACAAAAAGCCTTGGAATCCGAGGTTGACATCGCCATGGTCCTGGGCCAAAATCCGTTGGCAATTGGATTTCGTCGCCTTAGATCCAGCACGCTAAAAAAACCAAAAAGAAACCTAAGCTGACGTTCCCTTTGAGGTGAGCCCAATGAATGGCCAGATTTGTTCATTGCCATCATCGAAACCAGCAACAGCCCGGCTACGACACCTTGAAGACAAGGAGATTCCAATGCCGCCCCTACGCAACTCCCAATTGGCTTCGACCGCAATCGCAATTGCTGCGACTCTTCTCCTGGCCCTCTCTGCGCACGCTCAAACCTTTTCCGTCCTCCATACCTTTTCCGGCCCCGACGGCGCCTTCCCGCAAGCCGGATTAAGCATAGATGCCAGCGGCAGACTGTACGGCACCACGTCGAGCGGAGGACTGAACGGCTCCTTCTGCACTCAGGAAGGATGTGGAACAGTATTCCGGCTGGTGCTGCAGGGAGGCGGATGGAATCTCTCCCCGCTATGGAAATTCCATGGTCCCAACGACGGAGCGGGCCCGATAAACCGCCCCACGTTCGCTCCCAGTGGATTGCTCTATGGAACTACGAACGCGGGCGGAGCCGGGTTCTGCGAGGGACCTGGTTGCGGAACAGCCTACAGCTTGCGCCCTCGGGCGACCACTTGTCCTACCACGCTTTGCTTATGGCAGGAAGCCGTCCTCTATTCGTTCGGCGGAATCTCCGCCATCTGCGAAGGAATCAGCAGCGGCATGTCGCCGCGTCGGAATGACCAGACTGACACGGTGACCTTGGGAACCTGTCCCGGCCTGGGTGATTTGACCTACGATGCTGCCGGCAACATCTACGGCACGATTCCGTGCTGCTACGGTGCAGTGTATGAACTCACCCCCAACGGTATGGCAACCGCTTTGTACTATTTCGCGGGAGGTGCGGACGGTGATTCCCCGCAGGCAGGCGTCATCTTTGACCGCGCCGGCAATCTTTACGGCACCACCGTCGGTGGTGGAACCGGCAACTGTGGCACGGTCTACAAGCTGAGCCCCAGCGGTTCCGGCAATTGGACCAAGACCACGCTCTATAACTTCCAGTGCACATCGGATGGCTCCGCCCCATACGGCGGTCTGATCTTCGACAGCGCCGGTAATTTGTACGGCACAACCAATTTCGGGGGAGCGAACATGGTGGGGACTGTGTACGAACTCAGCCCGGCAGGCGGCGGCAGTTGGACTTTCCATCTCGTATACAGCCTGCAATATCAAGGCACCTTCGATTTCCTGCTGTACGGTCCCACGGGTAGCCTGGCGATCGACTCATCCGGAAGCCTTTACGGAACGGCGGTTCTGGACGGCGCATTCGGCGTTGGCAGCGTTTTTAAACTCACCCCCTCCAATGGCGGATGGACCTACACCTCGTTACACGACTTTAGCGGAGGCACCGATGGTGATCAGCCGTTCGGCAATGTGTTGGTCGATGCCAACGGTAATGTATACGGTACAGCTAGCCAGGGAGGACTCTCTGGCGCCTGCGGCGGTCCCGGTTGCGGGACCGTGTGGAAGATTACGCAATAGAGTTGTGCGAACAGAGCCCTCGCCGCATGTCTCGGATCGCACCCTCGTCCCGATTCAGGGTTGGCTCGTGGCCAGGAATCGATTGCCTTAGAATCTCGCGTAATGGTCAAACCATAAGCTGTTTTACGGGAACGCTTCTCCGTACGAGAACCGGGACTTACGCGCGCATTAAGATTTTCACGGTTGAGGAACGACTGAACGGCGCGCGGGTCAAGTATCCACGTCTGCTGGATGCGACCTTCAAGCAGGCTCCCAAAGCCCGCTCTGCCTCCGGCAAACAATTGACGTTGCACGATACCGAGTGACCTGGACCGGCCTACTGATTACGAAAGTACAATACCCCGCGATTGTACTTTCGTAATCTTGACGAATGCGGCTTTTGATCTACGCTGATAGGTTGGGCTCCGTGTGTTCAACCTCCGCTCCTGTGAGCGAATAGCCCCTTGTAAATCTGTCTTCAACTAACTCAGGCCGCGTGCTTTGGCACTCGTAAGTCTCTACCGCTCAGGATTTTACCCGTAAGTCTCACGCGCTCAATATTTTGGCAGGATTCGTCACCTAACCGCCCTCTTTTGAAGATTTTGCGAGGACGAGGGGGAGGGGGGTACGGGAACGCAACGCGCCCGCCGGTTCCGAAATGGATCGAGATACCCTTGCGGAACTAGCAACAAAGCCCGAGGCAAAAGCCAGGAGCCTCCTTCCTCACATCGCTGGCGCAGGCGCGGGCCCGGAGTCGGCCGTGTTCGCTCCGCTGGTCATCTCTTCGAAGCTGAACTGCTTGTTCAGGCCGTCATAGATCTTTCCGTCGACTTCGACGTAAGGATAGACGAAATAGTTGACCGGTCCGCCATCCTGCTTGGGAGACAGGGTGAGATCGCGTCCGGTGGAGAATTGCACTCGATTCGCATCCACGGTTCCGAAAAAGTAGCCAGCCTTCTCTTTTGCCTTCCACGCCTCGGAGATGTCGACGGGCACCCAACCGATATTGCGGGCGAAGAATTCTGCCCAGCAGTGATAGCCCGAAATGTCCCCCTGCTCCTTGTTCTCGGGAATGGGGAATCCGATATCGAAGCGCGCCGGGATCTCATCGGCCCGCATCATGCCAATAAACGGCGAATGGAAGTCGGTACAGTTGCCGTGCTTGGAGTCGCAGGCCCAGACGGCATCACCCCGCCCCCAGCCCGTGCCAGTCTTGTCGTACTTCATGGTGTTGAACAGGTAGTCGTACGCAGCTTTGGCTTTGGCGACCGTTCCTGGCTGACTGCCGGTTACCTGAACAGCGAGCTCTTTGATCTTGCCGTCGGTCGGAATCAGCTTGTCCGGCTGGAGGTAGCGCTCCATGGTGACCGGCACAACCCCGGGTTTGGTGTCTTTCGGCTCCAGTTGCGCGTAGTCGCCTCGCGAGTATTCACGGCGCGTCACTTCGTACTGCAGGCTGAAGTCGGCGGTGGATTGTACTGGGTTGTGAATCTCGGCATAGAGGATTTGATTGTTGTACTCAGCGTCATCGGTCATACGCGTCGGAACCGGAGCTTTCACGGCCACCAGACGCACCGCCTGATGCTCGTCGGTATGAGCCACGGGAACCCATACTCGAATCAGCTTGGTTCCCGCAGGGATGTCTTTCACGGTGAAGGAGTAGGTGAAGCGAAACTTGCGCAACGGCGGACTGAACTTCGGCTTCTCCGGCGCAGAGGTTTGAGCTGCCAGAGACGTGGCGAGTAGCGCGGTGAACAAAAACGAGGAAAGCAGGCGAAACCTCATGATCGAAGCTCCTGCGAGCATTGGATGTAGCTGGATGGCCAAGAGGCGTCAGAATTTTTCTGCCTCGTCGTCATACTTGCACGATAAAGCCCGAGACGATTTATACAAAGGCGAATTCAGGCGAAATAGCGAAGAGATAGTACTACACTACGCCGAAGACGCTCCGATGATGGCGAGACTCGTGGTTTACATGGTTTCTGTGGTTTGTGTCCTGGTCATGGGCTCAGCCGCTCAGTGTCCGGTGGCGCTCGCCGACATGGGTCGGAACGCGAACGAAGTGATGAATGAGCCGGGAGGCTTGGCTTACATCGAAGGTCAACTGACCGAGATGGGCATACCACTGAGCAACGATTGCCTGCTGTTGGCCTTGCAAAGCGACATTCCCATAGTCCGAAGTCTTGCGGCAGCTGAGGCTGCCACGAAAGGATTGAAGGAGGCGGTTCCGGTCATCGAGCGCATGATGAAAGAGGAAACAGAGCCCTACGGCAAGATCGGGCTCGCCTACGAGCTGGCTGTTTTGAACGAGGAGCTAGGGCTGCAAACGCTGGAGGGTTACTGCGACAATTCCAAAGAGGACATCGCGGTGCGCTTGCAAGCAGCCAGAGTTTTGGAAGTCAACCTCAAGCAGAAGTCCTGCCCGGATGTCCTCGTAAGAGCGCTGCACGATCCTGAGCCGACATTTCGCCAGCAAGCCTTGTCGTTGCTGCCTGAGGCAACTGACTTATCCGCAATAGATTTCTTGCGGCTGCACGATCTGCTGTTGAAGTCGCTCTCGGACCAGGACCGCTCGGTGCGCATCGAGGCCGCAGATGCTGTCACCAAGCTGGGCGATGTGTCCTTCATTCCAGAGTTGCAGAAGGTCGTCGCAAAGGAGACCGATCCTGAAGTAAAGAAGGCAATGACCGCTGCCTTGGCTTCACTCCAGAGCAAGCAAACGTAGTCAGGGGTTTCTGTGCTAGCGTACGGGCGCCTTTCCGGCCGACACGGGAACCTGTTCCACGATCTCGATCCCAAAGCCTTCCAAACCCGCAACTTTGCGCGGGCGATTGGTGAGCAAGCGAATGCGCCTCAGGTTCAGGTCCGACAAAATTTGCGCCCCGATACCGATCTCGCGCTGCGTCTTGCGCTGGCTTTCGGGCAGCGTTGGCAGGCGCTGTTCGTGGTGAAACTGGATCGTCAAGCGTTCGCCCAGTCGCTCGACGGAATATCCCTTCGACGTCGAGTGTAGATAGATGAGCGCGCCTCGGCCTTCGTCGGCAATGCGCCGCATTGCCGCGTCGATCACATTGCGGCACTCGCAGCCACTGGCGCCGAAAACGTCGCCGACCAGACAATGCGAATGCATGCGCACCAGCACCGGTTCGTTGCCCGCATTTTCCACGTCGCCCTTCACCAGCGCGATGTGCGACTCGCCCGTGATCTCCGATTCATAGGCGATCATACGGAACTCGCCGTAAGCAGTTGGCACGATGGCCTCGGCCATGCGTTGCACATAGCGCTCGTGCGCCATGCGGTAGCGAATGAGTTCAGCCACGGTCAGCATCTTCATGTCATGCTGGCGGCAGAACTCGGTCAGCTGCGGCACTCGCGCCATGGTTCCGTCATCGTTCATGATCTCGCAGATGACTCCAGCCGGAACCATCCCTGCCAGACGCGCGAGATCAACAGACGCTTCCGTCTGTCCTGCGCGAACAAGCACTCCGCCTTTGCGGGCGCGAAGCGGGAAGACGTGTCCCGGACGAGCCAGATCGTTCGGTCGGGTTGTCGAGTCAATCGCAACCTGAATGGTGTGCGAGCGGTCGTAAGCCGAGATGCCGGTCGTGACGCCGTCCTTCGCGTCGATGGACTCGGTGAACGCGGTACCGAAATTCGAGGTATTCTCGGATGACATCTGGCCGAGCCGCAGGTAATCCAGCCGCTCCTCGGTCATGGCGAGACAGACGAGTCCGCGTCCGTACTTGGCCATGAAGTTAATGGCTTCAGGCGTGATCTTCTCGGCGGCCATCGTGAGGTCGCCTTCATTCTCGCGGTCCTCGTCATCGATGACCACGATCATGCGGCCGGCGCGGATTTCGCCCAGCGCAGTCTCGACATCGCAGAATGGCGTTTGTGCAGGCATCGTGCTGATGGAATTCTAGCAGGCAATACTCGAAGCCGACGTCACGAATTTGCAACCGCCGCGCGTGCGCGCTGAAACAGGCCACGCAGCGCGCGAATGATCCACCTTGTCAGGAAGATCACCACGATCAGCAGAACCAGGACAATCGATGCCGAGATGTACGGATGCTGCGCCGCGGCCCAGGTGAGCGCGATCGCGCCTGCGTCCTCGGCGAAGCTCAATGCGATGTTGGAAAACGGTTCAGGCGAGGGTGTCACAGCCGCGCGGATTGCGGTCTTGCCACCGTGAGCGGCGAAGGCAATCAGAGCTCCGCCCAGCGCTGATGCCAGTTGCATTTCCGGAGGAAGATGCGAGCTGGCAACATAGGCGATCAGGGCCGCAACCGGAATGCGAACGAAAGTCTGTAGAGCGTTCCAGATGAGGTCGAAGCCCGGCACTTTATCTGCGAAGAACTCCAGCGCAAACAACACCAAGCAAACGCCAATGATCCACCACGAGCGAATAGGATCCAATGCGGAGGGTAACGTGACCATACCAGTGCGCGAAAGCAAGCCCAAGGTCGCAACGGTGGCGTAGACGTTCAGGCCGGCAGCAAAGCTTGTGCCGGCGAGCATCGCTGCGGTCGTTTCGGAACTGAAGTTCACGAAGGTTGGGATGCTGCCGACATGGTTGGGATCTCAAAAAACGTTGGCGGATGAAATAGCCTTACAGTTTAGCGATCCAATCCTCAAAGGAATGGCGCGAACAAATAGAAAGGGCCGCCGCAGCGGCCCGGATCTAAAAACCAGGTGGTTAGAGCGTCGATTCGATCTCGAAGCCCCAAGCTTCCAGAAGGGGCTCAGGAATGTACTTCGAGTTCTTATTCTTCCGCGCCCATTCGCGCAGCCGGGTGGAACGAATGTACTGATCGGGTTGGAGCTTGAATTCCTTGACCACCTGTTCGAATTCAGTAATGGTGGGGACAATCGGTCCGATCGGCTCGGGCTTGCCCCAATTAGGATTGCCACGTCGTTTTGCCATATTTGCGTTGTTTCCGTTTCGTCGAGAGATGTAATTCGGATGACTGAAGTAACACCTGCGATGTATCGGCTCGGCCTAACTGATTGGATTCATGAAACTTCACAAACGATTCAGGGGCTTGTTGCCGGGCCTCTTCCAAGAGACCACGCACGCGGGAAGGAGTCCAACTGAGCCAAACAACTGTCTACTATTGCACGATTTTACCCCTAAGTTCAACCTTCGAATCTAAGATAGTCCGCGGTGAATTGTTATCTAAATAGATAAAACGAAGCTTCTCATTACTATCTACCCTAAAATCAGATGCTTAAGAAACGTAACGTACAGCAAAAGATTAGGAAGATGGCGAAAAATCATTGATCCTAAGAGGGAAGCCGTCTCCTCCATCTTATTGAAACTCGGACGGCTTCTCCCGTTCCCGGCCGCCTGGCTCAAGGCTGCGGATAGAGACTCGGGAGTAGTTGCACCCTGTACATAGCTTGAAAATTAGGAGTGAGGAGAGTCCAGATGACCGGCGGATTTGCCTGCTGTGTTGTTTCTATTGACCGCGAGCCTTGGATATCATTGGGTGCCGTCTCGTCAAACAAGATATTGTTGTTCGACAGCAACTGGACCGAGCCACCCCAATACGAGAATGGAGTCTGATAAGACCAGTGCCGGGACGCTGTCATGCTGGTCTCATCCACATCAAAAAGCGCAGCAGTGCTGTAGCAAGGTGGGGTACCGCCCACCGGGTCGCAGGTGTCTCCGGCGTCGTCTAATACTCGATAATTGCCATTGTCCCAAACAGCAAGTTGAAATTTACCGGTCAGATTTGGACTGGCAATGTTGGGGTCGTGCTCGGCGAAAAACCAGTCGGCGGGGCTGCTCGAGTTCTGCAGCGTGAAGTCTCCCTCATATCCGAGTTTCCACAGGATGTCGCCCGAGCCAATGCCGGTCCGGAAATCGATCTTCAAAACCCAACTCTGATGGCGCATAGAAAACAGCAGGCTACCGTCGTCGGGAATAAAGAACAGTGCGTTGGCGTGAGTCCAATCAGGGAAATACATGGGATGGCGGTTCACGTCAAGGTGGTCGAAGGCGTCCCAGACCCACACGGGATTATTGTTTTGATCGACTTCAACGATGGCGTCGCCTTGCACGGTAGTCTGTCCCGGATAGCCTGGAAGGTCAGTGAACGTTCGAGAGTCGCTGACAATGAATACCCAATTTCCGTTGGGGAGGACCACGAAGTCGTGATCCATGGAAACGACGTTAATGTTGTAGCCGGCGGCCGCCAGATTCCTTGCCAGCACACTCTGATCGAGCTCCCGTATGGTGTTGCCGGCCAAATCCACCTCCCGCAACATGGAATTCGCCGGTGGACCAAGCACATTTACGAGGACAAGCATATGCCCGTTGGACATCAGTTTGGAAAAATAAACTGATTCAGCATCGGTTTTGTAATACCAGACGACATCGCCGGTGCTGTTCAAGGCGAAGGTCTCGGCTAATCCGCCGACCAAACGAACTCCGGGCGAGGGTTGTTGGCCGGAGCCAATGGTCACCTGAGCGTAAGGAATTCGATTTGCGGGAATCGCACTAGTTTGAAAGGTGTGATCCGTATCGTACAGCGTTCCGCTGGCGGAAGTTACGACAGCGCGCATGTGATATGGGGTATTTTGCTTCATTCCCGCAACCAGGACGTTCACCGTGCCGGCGATAGGCGTCGATTGCGAGGATGTCTGCATTCCGTAACTCGTGGTCGGACCGAATTGCACATTTACCGATGCTGCTCCTGAGACGGTGACGGAGTATTGCGCAACCAGTGCATTGCCGGTGGGAGTGACGCTGGAATTTTCCAAACGAACGGGAGACTCAGATGGTCCGTTTGCGTTTCCACCACAAGCACTTAAAGTGAGCACCAGGGCAGAGGCCAGCGCTAATGGCACGAAGCTAAATCTACGGTGCCACGTGAAGACAGGGGCGTTCCAATCTCTTGTCAATTCGTACTCCCGTTCCGTTCGGCAATGTGAAGCGAACAGTTCAAAGCGCAGAGACGTGAACTGTGCAGCCGAGTAACAAAGTGAAAGGGGTGAGGAGTGCGATGCCGACTGTGGGCTTCCAACGAATGGGGATTTCGGAGGAATTCCCGAAAAAATGAAGGCGAGCACAATTTAGAGCGCTCACCAACGTTTCCAAAAAGATCACAGTCGAACGCCCCTCAGAGAGAGAGTTAAATTCTGGTCGAAACCTTACCGGAAAATTACTGGAGTGACAAGAAGAGATAGCAAGTTGCGCTGATTTTCTTGGTTCTCTTGCGAATTTCTGTCCGGGCTTTGTCTTTTTTGCGCACCTCCGGATGACGAACTCGGCGGCAGAAACGGTAAAGGGCGCCATGCCCCAGTCGCACTGGAACATGACGCCTGAGCCGAGCCGGCCCGGCTCTGCTTGCTGGTTACTGGATGATGATGGGGTAGTTCCGGGAAGCAATCCCGTTCACTACGACCTGCATTTCGGCGGCACCGGTTTCCATATTGCTGGGAATGTCCACGTGAGTGTACGTGGGGCCAACATAGCCAACCTGCATGCCGGAGTGATCATGGGTGCGAGCGTAGAACACGTGTCCGGTGGCATTGTTGACGAAGCGCACGATCGGATAATTCGTGGCCGTCTGGTAGTCGTCACCGTAGTTGTTGTTCTGCGAAGCACCGTTGAACTTTGAGCCAAACAGTACGAGCGAACTGCCGCGCGTGAAGCTGGTGCGATTCAACAGAGCCGTCGCACTCCACCCCGGGTAATTGCTGCCGGTCGGAGTGAACAACTCCACGTCGTTGGTGTAGTCGGTGAACATAATCTGACCGGAGGGAAGCATCATCAGATGTCCCTGGAAGGAAGAGTCGTTTACCGCGTTCGGCGGCGCATCCGTTTGCGTCAGAGTGCTGCCGTTCCATTCGAAGAAGACGCTGCCGCTGCCAAATACGCCGGGGCTCGCCATCATAAGGACGTTGCCGTTGGTCTCCAGTGCCGCAGGACCGTCAGCGATGTCATAGTTGCCGGGGAAGTCAGGACCGGCCGTCCAGGTACCGGCGCTGACGTTGTAAATGGCCGTGTGGCCCGCTCCGCAGCCATTGGCGCCGGTAGCATAGACCGTGCCGTTAGGCATGAGGACCGCAGGACCAAGTTCAAACGAACCGCCGCAGGAATCCCACAATTGCACAGGCGTCGTTCCCGCCACCGTCCACGAGCCGGTGGTTGGATCGTAAAGTTCGTAATTCTTGCCGTTAGGATCGCCCTGTTGGACATACGCATCGACAGTGAGAACTTTTCCCGAAGGAAGCAGATCCCATCCTTCTTCATCGTTAATGTCGAACTTGCCGGTGCCAGTGGCGGTCCAGGTCAGGTTGGTCGAGTTCAACAGGGCAGCTTGCCGGGTGACCGTGTCGGCCAACATCAAGGTACCGTTGTTCAACACCACGGTCGAGGCATCGCCGATATTGTTCCAACCGCTGGGAGCGGTTACGGACGTCCAAGTATTGGCAACGGGATCGTAGATTGCGCCCAGCTTAGTGAATTCGCCGCCGTACTGGTTATACTCGCCGCCTTCAACGATGACGCGGCCATCTTTCAGTACAGCCGAGCCGAAGAACAACGGACCGTATCCTGTGGGAAGGCTGGCAATTTGCGACCACGTGCCATTCGCGTAGCTGCCATTGATATCAGGAGTGAGCTTGTACCAGGCAAGAGTGGCGACGTTTCCGTTCTGATCGTTCTCTTCGTGGGCAATCACGGTTCCGTCGGTGAGCAGGAGCATTGCGCCGACATTGACCGGCGGCGAGTTAGTGAGACGTGTCCAGTGCGACTGAGCGGTCGCGGCATTTACCGCGCACACCGCAATCATCGCGATTCCAAGCATTCGCATCAGCTTCATGATTATCCTCAAACGACCTAAAGTGTTGTTTCTGAAAGGCGGGTTTCGATGCAGACCGCTGACCAAGGCAGATGGCTCGCAGTAGTACATCAGCAACAGCTTGGGAAATCTACTCTGAATGATCGAGAGAAGTCAACGAAATGAGGTAAATACTACCGATCTCGTTTCAAAGGGCGAATACTCGGAAGACGAGGACGGGTCTGTATTGCCCTCATACGACCCCTAACTGAATGCAAACGATAAGGTTCTCTTCGAATCCTCTCCCGCTTTTGTGAAAGCAGTGGTCTCGCCCACGAACGCAGCAAGGGATTGGACACCGCGTGGTGGAAAACCCGCGTGCAGGGGACTCCACAAATATAGGACCGTTGCGGTACTATATGAATCTAAGGTTTTATAAGCAATGATTCGACTCGCCAAGCTAACGGATTACGGACTTGTCCTGATGACCACCATGGCACGCAAGGGAAAGTCGTCCGTTCACAATGCCCGAGACTTGGCGTTGGCTACGCGTCTGCCGCTTCCTACAGCTACCAAGGTACTGAAGCAATTGCTGCAAAGCGGTTTGCTGGTGTCGCACCGAGGCATCAATGGCGGCTATAGCTTGGCGAAGGAGCCGGCGGAAATTTCTCTAGCGGAGGTCATTGCCGCTATCGAAGGACCGATCGCGCTGACCGAATGTAGTACCGATGTCACCGGGCTATGCGACCTCGAACGGTCCTGCCCAATCAAAACCAATCAGAGAGTTATCAGTGAAATTGTGCGGGGAGCGCTGCAGAAAGTGATGCTCGCCGACTTGGCGCAGCCTTTGCAGTTAACGGCGATTCGAGGCGTCGACGGCAAGCTGGTGCCGACCGCAGGACATTCATCCGGGAGCGTTCAATGAGTTCGAACACAGACACAATCCGTGATCTGGCACAGCAGGAATACAAGTGGGGATTCGTCACCGACATCGAAGAAGAGCGGGTCCCGAAAGGCCTGACGGAAGACACCATCCGCTTGATCTCGGCCAAGAAGAATGAGCCGCAGTTCATGCTTGACTGGCGTCTGAAGGCGTTCCGCTACTGGGCTTCGCTGGAGGCCAAGCAGGCGGAGCCGACGTGGGCGAACGTTCACTATCCACCGATCGACTACCAGGGGATTACTTATTATTCGGCGCCGAAGCAAAAGAAGCAGCTTGAGAGCCTGGACGAACTGGATCCGGAGATCCTGCGCACCTACGAGAAGCTAGGCATCCCGATTACCGAGCAGAAGATGCTGGCGGGCGTTGCGGTCGATGCAGTGTTCGACAGCGTCTCTGTAGCCACTACCTTCAAGGGCAAGCTGGCCGAAGCAGGCGTGATCTTCTGTTCGTTCTCCGAGGCCGTGCAGAAGCATCCGGAACTGGTGCAGAAGTATCTCGGCACCGTGGTTCCCTATACCGACAATTTCTTCGCCGCCCTGAATGCGGCTGTCTTCACCGACGGTTCGTTTGTGTATGTGCCCAAGGGCGTTCGTTGCCCGATGGAGCTTTCGACTTACTTCCGTATCAATGCCGCGGAGACCGGGCAGTTTGAGCGCACCCTGATCGTCGCCGACGACGGTGCTTCCGTTAGCTATCTTGAAGGCTGCACGGCACCCATTCGCGACGAGAACCAGTTGCACGCCGCTGTGGTCGAATTGGTCGCTCTGGACAATGCGCAGATCAAGTACTCCACCGTTCAGAACTGGTATCCCGGCGATAAGGAAGGTAAGGGCGGAATCTACAACTTCGTGACCAAGCGCGGCACCTGCAAGGGCGTCAACTCGAAGATTTCGTGGACGCAGGTTGAGACCGGCTCCGCGATCACCTGGAAGTATCCCGGCTGCATCCTGCAGGGCGACAACTCGGTGGGCGAGTTCTACTCCGTTGCTTTGACCAACAACTACCAGCAGGCCGATACCGGAACGAAGATGATCCATATCGGCAAGAACACGCGCAGCACTATCGTCTCGAAGGGCATTTCGGCCGGTCACGGACAGAACACGTATCGCGGATTAGTAAAGATCCAGAAGGGTGCGACCGGCGCGCGCAATTACACACAGTGCGATTCACTGCTGATCGGCGATAAATGCGGCGCACATACCTTCCCATACATCGAGGTGAAGAACTCAACGGCACAGATGGAGCATGAGGCGTCGACATCGAAGATCGGCGAGGACCAGCTTTTCTATCTGCGCCAGCGCGGATTGAAGGCCGAGGACGCGGTCTCGATGATCGTGAACGGCTTCTGCAAGCGCGTGTTCAAGGAGCTGCCGATGGAGTTCGCCGTTGAAGCGCAGAAGCTGCTCAGCGTTAGCCTGGAAGGCAGCGTCGGGTAGTGACAGTAGTTTCGGGTAGTGCGGACCTTCAGGTCTGCGAATCCGAAAGGAAAATATGGGCTACGTCCGGTAGGGACGGCAGAATCATGAGCGGCAACCCTCGCTTCGCTCGTGATGACAATAATTTTGTTTGCGGCGACGCCGCTGAGAACAGATCAGGACAAACGAAACGAATGAGCTTACTGGAAATTAAAAATCTACACGCAACCATCGATAACAACGAGATCCTGAAGGGTATTAACCTTACGGTCAATCCCGGGGAAGTGCACTCCATCATGGGCCCGAATGGTTCCGGCAAAAGCACCTTGGCCCAAGTGCTGGCTCGTCGCGAAAGCTACAACGTCACCGACGGTTCGATCACGCTCGATGGCAAAGACCTGCTGGAGATGAAGGCCGAGGACGCCGCCTGCGAGGGCGTGTTCATGGCATTCCAATATCCGGTTGAGATTCCAGGAATCAGCAACGCGTACTTCCTGCGTTCGGCGCTGAATGCTGTGCGCAAGTATCACGGTCTGGAAGAGATGGACGCGATGGACTTCCTGCCCATGCTGCGCGAGAAGCTCAAGCTGTTGGAAATGGACGACCGCATGATGAATCGCTCGGTTAACGAAGGTTTCTCCGGCGGCGAGAAAAAACGCAATGAAATTTTGCAGCTTGCGGTGTTGCAGCCGAAGCTAGCCGTCCTCGACGAAACCGATTCCGGTCTCGACATCGATGCACTGAAGATCGTAGCCAAGGGCGTGAACGCGATGCGTAGTCCGGAACGGTCGTTCATCGTTGTGACCCACTATCAGCGATTGTTGGATTACATCGTGCCGGACTTTGTGCACGTGCTGGTGAACGGCCGCATTGTGCGCTCCGGAGGGCCGGAACTGGCCTTGGAGCTGGAAGAAACTGGCTACGCTTCAAGCGGAGCGGAAGTGGGCTCCGCCCGCATATAGGTGGAATATCTGGCCTTTAGGCCGGCGTTTCCGCGAACCATGGTAGAGGGCTTCAGCCCAGGCACAAAGAAGGACGCAAGATAACGTGAGCACCACGGTTGCACAACTCGACACATACTTGGATAGCTTCAACGCCTTCCAGAAGACCGCTGCCGGCTGCGATGTAGCGTGGGTGAAAAAACTGCGCGAGGACGCCTTTGCCCGCTTCGCCGAGGTCGGTTTTCCCACGACTCACGACGAGGACTGGCGGTTCACCAATGTCGCGCCCATTTCCAGGGCTGCATTCCGGCTCGCTACGCCCGGCGCGAAGAGTGTCACGAAAGACGCGCTGGCTCCCTACGATCTGCCATCCGCACTCTCGCAGCTGGTATTCGTCGACGGATACTTTGTTCCTGAACTGTCGGCGGCCGGCGCATTGCCCCGAGGTGTGAAGGTTACTAGCCTTGCTAATGCGATCAACACCGACGCGGTATCGCTCCAGGCGCATCTTGGTCGTTATCTGGACACCCAGCGCGACGCCTTTCTGGCACTGAACACGGCCTTCGCCAATGACGGTGGTTACGTGTACGTGCCAAAGAACACCGTTGTCGAGCAGCCGATTCATCTGCTATTCGTGTCGACCTCATCCGACGTCCCGTTGATGACACATCCGCGCAACTTGATCGTCGCCGAAGACGGAAGCCAAGTCGCAGTTGTCGAGGACTATATCTCTCTGGGTAGCGGCGTTACCTTCTCTAACACCGCGACGGAGCTGGTTGCTGGTGGCAGCGCCGTGGTCTCGCACTACATGATCGAGCGAGAGGACACCAACGCCTTCAACATCTCCACGCTGCGCATGCAGCAGGGAAGAAGCGCGAATGTTTCCACGCACTCCATCCTGCTGGGCGGTGGACTGGTAAGGAACAATGTGCATCCGGTGCTAGGCGGCGAGGGCGCCGAGTGTCTGATCAACGGCCTGTTCCTTGGCGACGGCACCCAGCATCTTGACAATTACATGCTGGTCGAGCACGCGCAGCCGCATTGCGAAAGCCGTCAGTTCTACAACGGTATTCTCGACGGCAAGTCGCACGGTGTCTTTCACGGGCGCATTATCGTTCACAAGGACGCGCAGAAGACTGATGCCAAGCAGACGAACCGTAACCTGCTGCTCTCCGACGATGCGCAGATCGACACCAAGCCTCAGCTGGAAATTTACGCCGATGATGTGAAGTGTACGCACGGCGCGACTATCGGGCAGATCGAGGAGAACGCTCTGTTCTACTTGCGCTCACGCGGCGTCGATGAACGCTCGGCGCGCAAGCTTCTGCTGCTCGCCTTTGCCAACGAATGTCTGGACCGCATGAAGGAAGAGCCGGTCCGCAATCACATCGAGGGACTAATCAACAGCCATCTGTTCGCGATGGCGCACACTCGGCCTATCGCCCAGGCGGGCGAAGGCCAGACCAGAATAGGAAACTGGGAGGAAGTTGGATGACCACGGCCGCAAACAGCCTTTCTGTTGAGCCGCGTCCACCGTTCACGACACAGGGGTACGACGTTGAGGCGCTTCGGCGCGACTTTCCCATCCTGCAGCAGCAGGTATATGGGCATCCGCTGGTGTATCTGGACAATGCCGCGACCTCGCAGAAACCGCGTACGGTGATCGACGCCATCTCGCATTACTACGAGAGCGGCAACGCCAATATTCATCGTGGCGTGCACTACCTGTCGGAACATGCCACGGAAGAGCATGAAGCGGCGCGCCGGACAGTGCAACGATTCCTGAACGCGGCCGACAAGCGCGAAATCATCTTTGTGCGCAGCGCTACCGAGGGCATCAACCTGGTCGCGCAAAGCTATGGCCGCAAACATGTAGGGCCTGGCGATGAAGTGCTGATCACCGCTATGGAGCACCACTCCAACATTGTGCCTTGGCAGATGCTATGCGAAGAGAAGGACGCCAAGCTGCGCGTGCTACCCATCAACGATCGTGGCGAACTGGAGATGGATGAGCTGCCGAAGCTGCTCACGCCGCGGACCAAGCTGGTTGCGGTTACCCATGTTTCGAATGCGTTGGGGACGGTCAATCCCATTCGCAGAATCATCGAACTGGCGCACAGCGTGAATATACCGGTGATCGTGGATGGCGCACAGGCCGTGCCGCACACAAAGGTCGACGTGCAGGAACTGGATGCCGACTTCTACGTTTTCTCGGGACACAAAGTGTATGGGCCCACAGGCATCGGCGTTCTTTACGGCAAGCGGGCGCTGCTGGAGGCGATGCCGCCATACCAGGGTGGCGGTGACATGATCCGCTCAGTCACGTTTGAAAAAACGTTGTATAACGATTTGCCCTACAAGTTTGAAGCAGGCACTCCGAACATCGGCGGCGCGATCGGTCTGGGTGTGGCGATCGATTACATCACGAACCTCGGCATCGATAACATTGCCGCACATGAACACGACTTATTGGTCTACGGTACCGAGGCCTTGTCGGCGATTCCGGAAATTCGCCTGATTGGCACGGCGGCTCAAAAGGCGGCGGTGATCTCGTTCTTGATCGAGGGCATTCACCCGCACGACATCGGAACGATTCTCGACCGCGAGGGGATTGCGATTCGCACCGGACATCACTGTGCGCAGCCCGTCATGCAGTGTTTCCGGATTCCGGCGACGGCGCGTGCATCGTTTGCGCTCTACAACACCAGGGCGGAAGTCGATGCGCTAGTGAACGGCATCCAAAGGGTGAAGGAGGTCTTCGCCTGATGTCCGACCTGCGAGAGCTCTATCAGGACGTAATCCTGGAGCACAGCAAGGCCCCAAGAAACTATCGCGAGCTGCCGGCGGCCAATCATAAGGCCGAGGGCTTCAATCCACTTTGCGGCGATCATTTCACGATCTATCTGGACTTGGAAGGTGACTCGATTAAGGACGTCACGTTCCAGGGTGCAGGCTGCGCGATTTCCAAGGCGTCGGCGTCCATGATGACGCAAAGCGTGAAAGGAAAGAGCAAGGAAGAGGCCGGGAAGATCTTCGAGAAATTCCACAGCCTGGTGACCGGCCATGGAGAAGGTGACCCCGAAGCGCTGGGCAAGTTGGCCGTGTTCGCGGGCGTGTCGGAGTTTCCGGTGCGCGTGAAGTGTGCGACCCTGGCGTGGCATACGCTGCAAGCGGCACTGGAAGGCAAGCAGGAAGCCATTTCGACGGAGTAGCTGTTATGTCCATGGGCGTCATTCTTAAGCTGAGTCGCGACACGGAAGTTATCGAGATCCCCGCAGGCACCCGCGCTACTCTTGCGGCGGGTAGCCCGGTCAGCATTCTGCAATCGCTGGGCAGCAGCTATACCATCAGCGGCGGCCAATACGGCGCCATGTATCGCATCGATGCGCGCGATGCTGACGCTCTCGGACTGCCCGTTACTGAAGCTCCTGACACTGCCGAGCAGAAGCCCTTTAGCGATCAGTTGGTGTGGGACGAGTTGAAGACAGTCTTCGATCCGGAGATCCCGGTCAATGTCGTCGACCTTGGGCTCATCTACGAATGCGCCATCAGCGACGTCGAGGGCGGCCACAAACTCGACGTGAAGATGTCGATGACGGCGCCGGGTTGCGGCATGGGCAATGTTCTGAAAGCCGATGTCGAAAACAAGCTCAAGAGGCTGCCCGACGTGAAGGAAGTCAATGTCGAAGTCGTCTTCGAGCCGGCTTGGGGGCCGGGCCGCATGTCAGAAGCG
The DNA here is from genome assembly GCA_963780495.1 of uncultured Acidobacteriaceae bacterium. GTDB lineage: Bacteria > Acidobacteriota > Terriglobia > Terriglobales > Acidobacteriaceae > Bog-257. The sequence continues at coordinate 231,879 of CAWACF010000017.1, read as the reverse complement.
GCGAAGCTGCAGCTTGGATTTGATCTCGATTACGGAACCGACTCGTCCAGCTTTCCCATGATGCGCTGATTGCGCTCAGCACTTCTCTCCTTCCGCGCTACACTGATCGCATGTTGCTCCTGAAAAAGCTGCCGAAGTTCGAGACTATGCAGCAGTGCGCCCAGCGTTATCCCGAACTCGATCTCACCGCTACGCACACATCGCTCGTTTTGCTTCGCGTGGCCTCCGACTTGATCGCGGCGATGGACGAGGAACTCGCGGGGCACGGTATCTCCCAGGGGCGGTTCACGATCCTTATGCTGCTGGAGAATTGCCCGGAGAAGAACTGCTCAGACAGCAGCTTGAGTCCTTCCGATCTGGCGGAGATGAGCGGCGTAAGCCGGGCGTCGATCAGTGGACTGTTGGACGGTTTGGAGAAAGACAAAATGGTGCAGCGCGGCGCCGATCAACGCGACGGGCGCGGTCGGCCGGTGCGCATCACCGCGAAAGGGAAACGCTTTCTCGACAAGATGCTGCCGGCACACTTCACCTTTTTGGCACGAGTGATGCAGAACCTCAGCGATCAAGAGCGGCGACAGTTGATCAAACTGGTCGGCAAGATCGATCCCAACGTCAGAGTTTGATCGCGCGAGAAGATGATGTCCACAGGTCCCTCCTCGGACTGAAGCCCTCGTCGTGATGACAACTCGAAGGATCTGCCTTTGGGTTGCGGGAACGCCTACTTTCATTGTGGCACTCGCCACCGCTACGCGCAATTCGTAACTTTTCTCCGGCCAACTTCTGCATCTTTCCGGCCCCTTTCTAATCTGATTAGGTGCCTAAGTATCTCCTTTTGTGAATGTGATTCTATTGAGGATTCATGGCAACCCTGGAGACAACTGCCGATCTGAATTCGCTTACCGCTACAGTCAGCGCACCGCCGGCAAAAGGGTTTAATCCGTGGATCATCGCGCTGACGGTCACGCTGGCGACGTTCATGGAGGTGCTGGACACCTCGATCGCCAACGTCGCCTTGCCTCATATCTCCGGCAGTCTGGGCGCCGGACAAGACGAATCGACCTGGGTGCTCACCAGTTACCTGGTTGCGAACGCGATCATTCTGCCAATGAGTAGCTGGCTCTCGCTCATCGTAGGGCGCAAGCGCTTCTACATGAGTTGCGTGTTTCTTTTCACCATATCGTCAATGATGTGCGGATTCGCGCCATCGCTTCCCCTGCTGATCTTCTTTCGCGTCCTGCAAGGGGCAAGCGGAGGAGGTCTTGGGCCCAGCGAACAAGCGATCCTGGCTGACACGTTCGCACCGGAAAAGCGAGGCATGGCCTTTGCCATTTACGGGATGGCTGTGGTCGTGGCGCCGGTGCTGGGGCCGGTCCTGGGCGGCTTCATTACCGACAATTACAGCTGGCGTTGGATCTTTTTTATCAATGTGCCGGTTGGAATTATCTCGCTGCTGCTTGTGTCTCGGCTGATCCAGGACCCACCCGCCTTGAAGGCCGAGCGCACCCGGCGCCTGCGCAATGGGCTACGCATCGACTACATCGGCATGAGTCTGCTGGCGCTGGGACTGGGCTCATTGCAGTTCGTTCTGGATAAGGGTGAGCGCGACGACTGGTTTAGCTCGGACAAGATTCTGTGGCTTAGCATCATCGCTGCTGTTTCACTCGTCTTCGTGGTCTTCTGGGAGGCACGGCAGAAGCAGCCGGTCTTCGATGTGTCGTTGTTCCGCAATCGATCCTACGCCGTCTCCCAGATGATGATGTTCATGGTGGGCTTCGTCCTGTACGGCAGCACTACGCTCTTACCTCTTTTGGTGCAGACGCTGTTCGGTTACAGCGCGACGAACGCCGGCTGGGTGTTGACGCCCGGCGGCCTGGTCATAGTGGTCATGATGCCGATCACTGGTGTGCTAGTGGGAAAGGTCCAGGCGCGCTGGTTGCTGGGAATCGGCTTTGTCGGTCAAGCGCTCGCGCTGTTGCACATGAGTCATTTCAACTTGGGTACGGATTACAAGAGCTTTGTGATTGCGCGAATCATGCAGTCGATCAGCCTGGCATTTCTGTTTATTCCGATCAACGTAGCTGCCTATATCGGGGTGCCGCCGGAGAAGAACAATGACGTTTCGGCGGCTGTGAACCTCATGCGAAACCTGGGCGGCAGCTTTGGAATCGCCATTGCCGCGACGATCGAATCTCGACGCCTGCAGTACCACCGCAGCGTTCTGGCAGAGCATGTTTACAGCGGAAGCCCGGCGTTACAGCAGATGCTGGCGGGCGCCAAGCAGACGCTCATTGCCGGTGGCTACTCGGCGGCGGATGCGACTCATCGAGCCTGGGCATTGCTGGACGGGATGCTGCAGCAGCAGGCTTCAATGCTGGCTTTCAACGATGCGTTCTGGATTCTGGGGATGATGTTCCTGCTGGTTGCGCCGGCCATTTTCCTGATGCGGCCGAACAAACCGGGACAGGGCGATACGACGGCGATGCACTAAGCGCTGCTCGCTCCTCCAGAGCAATCCTGGGGGGATTGTCATCACGAGCGAAGCAAGGGATCTGCTGTTTGCGGCGGCCCGAAAAGCAGAACCCTCGTCGGGCGAAAGCTCTCCCCGCGATGACAATTCTGTGTTGCGGCTTTAGCTCGGGCGAGCACTAGTGCCTTACAGCTCCCGATAATTCAGCAGCGCCGCGCCGATGATGATGAAGCAGACCGGCCAGATCCAGGCTGAGATCCGGCGATCTTTCTCCTCCGGCAGACGCAGTTCCAGCCAGCGCGACCAGCCAGCCATCACGCCCACCACCGCCATCGGCGTATGACTCAGCTCTGCCAAGGTTTCTTCTCGTACGTTCGAAGTGCCATGCGAGTGCGTGAGGAGCAGCGCCGCGCCGACGGCGCAAATCAGCGGAAAGATCAGCGGCAGAACGCCACCTTGCGAAGGATTGCGACGCACGCGCAATTCAAAGATCGCGAATGCAATGCAGAGGATTGCTGCTGCGCGGTGTTGGAAAATTTCGGGCTGCGCCCAAGTGGCCCAGAAACTCTTCGGCCCGAGTGGCCAACACTCAGGATCGCCGCGAAGGAAAATAAAGATGGCGATAGCGATCATCAGCAGCGGCCAATATTCGGCCCAAGGTGCTTTTCCGGTGCGCGCCAGGAACGCCAAGATCCCCATGGCGAGGACGATCATTCCCATCCAGTGATGGTTGTATTCCGACCACTTCATGTCGGCCATCTTGCGAATCGATAGCTCCATGCCCTCACTGGTATAGGCCACGACCTGGCGCGTTGGATCGCTCTGAGAGATTACCTGGCCGGGAATCTTCGTCGATAGATCCGTTGGGTTGGGGCTGCGCAAGCGCGGTGGCTCGGGCTTAAAGCGCTGCACAATGTGCGACCACTGGACGGTATCGTTGGGCAGGTCGACCGCAGGGGGTTGTGCCGTCAGCGATGCAGCGGTGAGCACGATGGTCAGGCCGATGCCGACTTCCGCCTCTACCAATCGGCGAAGTCGCGGGATCGTCTCGCCGGCACTGTACTTCCGAAGCATCAGGAAGTTGATGGCTCCGAGCGCCAGCATCGCGCCAAGCATGACGATCTTTGCCAGCAGCATCAGACCGTAGGAAGTGCCGATCAGCGCGCGCCATGAGCCCACGTAGGAGATGCTCATGAAGAAGCCACTCGCTACCAGCAGCAAAACGCTGATGAGGGCGAGCCGCGAGAAGCGCTGAGTCAGATACCACTGCACGGCTTTGTCCCGCTGCACATAAAGGCCCAGCAACAGGAAGGGCAGGCCGCCGATCCAGAAACCGGTCGCCAGTTCATGAAGCGCGGTAAGAATAATGAGCGGCACGCGGCCGTCGATGCGCGAAGCGGCATGGTCGGTCATGACCGAGGCACCGAGAACGATCAGCACCAGGATACTCAGGAACCATAGGGTATAAGTTTCCTGGTTGCTCGAAATGATGGCGATCAGCAGCGCAGCGAAGAGCATGACGGCGCCGGCAATAAAAAAGTTCGCTCCGACCGCTTCGCGAAAGCCGATTTCCGCCGAGGCCATCAGGACAGCCGAGTTCACGTACAGGTAGAGCACCTGCACAATGGCGAGTCCGATCGCCGAAAAGCGAAAGAATTTCAGCGTTGATACGCGGACTCTAGTCAGTCCATCGGCATGGATCGCTGGACCAGGGCGCGCTACCCAGAATAGAAAGAACAGTCCTCCCAACAGCAGCGATTGCCCAATGAGGGTGCCCGCGCTGAGCAGGACGGCAAGATATCCAAAGATGTCGACCAGCTTTACCATCAAGACCGGCTAGTTCACCGTGAAGTCGACTTCACCGTTGCTCATGTGACCGTCAGAAGCGAGTGCTTTCCATTGCAACTTGTAGCTTCCCGGTTTCAATCCGCTGACGTGGGACTCCAGAATGTCGGGTGCAGTCTGCCTGGGGGTCTCGACCGGTACGATTGAACCGTCAGGCGTTACCAGTTGCAGGCGCGAACGTTTGCCGTCTACACGGACATTGAAGCGCAGCCAGATCGGGACCTCCGGACCCTTCACTGTGGAATTTGCCTTGGGCTTGGATTCCATGAGCACTGCGTGCGCCCACACCGGAGTTGTCGCCGACAGGACCGCCAGAAGCAGAATTATGGAACAAAAGGGCACACGAAGAATACTGCGCAAAACAAGTACCTCCACACGAATCGCTCTTGAGAGTTGATTTTCAGAATACTATCTTAGCGGGCGGGGCTCAAATGCAGGCCTCGCAGCAGGGAAGCGCCAAGACTCATTGCGCATCGCGTCGACTGCCTTGCAGTCCGACCAACCGGCTGACCAATACGGCCGGATACATGATGCCCAATACCGACTCGAGGACGGCGAGGGCGCGGGCATGAGGTCCCCACGGCACGATGTCTCCATAGCCGACCGTGGTAAGAGTTACAAAGCTGAAGAACGTAAAATCGGCGGGGGTGAAATGCTTGCCGGGTTGAACCGTATCGCGGAACGATCCCGGGACGAGACTCTCTATCAGCAAGTAGGCCAAGCCAAAGGTGATGCCGACCAACAAGTATGCCGAGACGGCTCCAGCGAGCGTGTCGGCCGTAACGCTTGGGTTGGAGATAATCGCCGATATCATGACAGCGGTAACAAAGAGCAGAAATAGCAGGCCCGATACCTCATCCGGCACTCGAACGAGTTCCCGGTGTTCAACGATGTTTGCGATTCGCAAAACCACCGCGGGCGTTCCAAGAATCAGCGCGATTGTCGTGATGCGACCCCGGCCCTGGACCGCGTACAAGGAGCTCAGGAAAACGACAACGGCCAGCAGCCGGAAAACCTCGTCACCCACCCTCAGAGTGGAAAGAAAAGGGTAGATCAGGATCAGTCCCAGTTCCGCGAACAACAACACGGCATAGGGATGCAGCTGGCGCCCGGCCTTGATTTTTGCGCGCTTCTTTGCGATTGAAGCAATGGCTCCCATGCGCTTTCCTCCCCCACAGAGGCAACCGCATTCCGTGAAACGCAAGAGTATGCGAAGTGGCCGGTCAGTTCAAAACGAAAAATTGATCGTTAGCGCAGCAGGGAAGCCGGGTCCGGATCGGCGGAGGCCGGGTTGGTTGGCGCGGATTGGTCTTCTTCCAACATGTCACCTTCTCCGGGCGCGAGGAAGAGGTTCTGCTCGATGCCGTGCTGCTTGGTGTAGAGCTCATAGTAGCGGCCACCGAGTTCGAACAGCGACTGATGTGTACCGCGTTCGACGATGCGTCCACCCTCAACCACCAGGATCTGATCGGCGCGTCGAATCGTCGACAACCTGTGGGCGATAACGAAGGTCGTGCGGCCCTGCATCAGGTAAGACAGTCCCTGCTGGATCAGGGCCTCGGACTCGGAATCGAGGCTTGAGGTCGCCTCGTCGAGAATTAGAATGCGGGGGTTCGCCAGGATCGCGCGGGCGATCGAGACGCGCTGGCGCTGGCCGCCGGAAAGCTTCACACCACGCTCGCCGATGATGGTGTCGTATTTCAATTCGTACTTCTCGGCAAACTCGTCGACACGCGCGATGCGGCAGGCGCGCAGAATTTCTTCTTCGTTCGCGTCCGGCTTGGAGAAGGCGACGTTCTCGCGGATAGACCCGTCGAAGAGGAACGAATCTTGCAAAACCATACCAAGCTGCGTGCGATAGTCTTCCAGCCTTACTTTCGCCAGATCGACGCCGTCGACCAGAACGGTTCCCTCATTTGGCTTATGAAAGGCTGCGATCAGACCAATGATGGTCGACTTACCTGAACCTGACGAGCCCACCAGCGCCGTGACCGAACCCGGCTGCGCTCGGAAGCTAACGTCGTGCAGGACGGTCTTCTGCTGTTCGTATGCGAAGCTCACGTCTTGGAACTGAAGGTCGCCGCGAATCGGGCCGAGGGAGATGGTGCGGTCGGGATCTTCGTTCTCCGGGGTCTCGTCGAGAACCTCGCGTGTACGTTCCAACCCGGCAATGGCCTCCGTGATTTGCGTGCCGATGCCAACCACCTGGAAAAGCGGCGCCGCCAGGTATCCGAGGAACATGGTGTAAGTGAAGAAGCCGCCTAGAGTGAGCCTACCGGCCAGAATCTGGCGTGTGCCCATGAACATGACAATGGCGCCGATAATCCCCATCAGCGTGGAGGACGACAGACTCATCACAGATGTCGCGGTCAGTGTCTTGAAGACATTCTGCAGCAGGCGCTCGACGCCGGAGCTGAAGACGTCGTGCTCGCGCGCCTCGGCGTGATAGCCCTTTACCACGCGAACGCCGCCCAGCGATTCGGTCAACCGGCCTGTAACCTCGGCAGTGATCTTGGCGCGCTCACGAAAAATGGGCCGGATGATGCGAAACGCTTTGCGCAGGCCGAGCCCGAAGACGAGCAGGAAGCCGAAGGCGATGGCAGTCATAAGCGGGCTGATCCGCATCAGCACCGCAAAGGCAATCACTGCTGTTAGCAACCCGCCCACGAAGTCGACCAAGCCCGTGCCGATCAGATTTCGCACGCCTTCGACGTCGCTCATGATGCGCGAGACCAGCATGCCTGTCTTGTTGGCGTCATAATACGAGACCGACAGGCGCCCTACATGTTCCTGTACTCGCCGGCGCAGCTCAGTGATGAGCTTCTGTGCGGCCTTGGAGAGCGTCTGCGTCAGGGCGTAGGACGTAAGGCCCTGAATCAGCGTGGCCGCCAGCACTACTCCGACGAGGGGATAAAGCAACTGGAAATGCTTCTTGGTGATGACGTCGTCAACCAGGTACTTCGTCGAGGCGGGCAGCACCAGCCCAGAGACCCGGTTTATCACCATCAGCACGAGCCCGAGCGCGAGCAAGGCGCGGCGTGGCCGGATCAACTGCAGGATCTCCGGCAGGGCCTTGAAGATTTCGGTCTTTTTTCCCGGTTTGGAAGGACCGGTGGCCATCATATAGTGCAAAGCTATTGGATTCGCGACAAGTCAGTTTGGGTTCGGAACATGAGCCTACGAAGCCATCCCTTCCGCGGCCGACGACTAACTCGAATCACTCCGGCGCATGCTATTGGCCTTCTCGAAGAAGCCAAGAATCGTTGTCATCTCTCTATCGCTATAGCCGGCGAACAACTAGCCCAATCCTTTATGGATGTCTACGTACGTCGCCTGAACGCGGGCCAAATTTGCCGGACCGGTCCCACAGTGAGGCTGCGGCGGTCATCCGGGTTCGGTTCGTGCTTCACGAAACCTGCCTTTTTCAGGCGGTCCAAAACCACGGTGATTCGATCCGTAGTCAGGCCAGTCTGGGCCGCCAATTGACCGAGGGTTGCCGTACCCGCGATTTCAAGAAGGTTGAGGCGGCGTTAATGCCGCGATAGACTGCAGCGGTCGCTCCCGAGTACCGGATTGCCACCTACTTACCGGGTGCGGCCTCTCAGCCATGAAAACCCTTACCTGTGTCGTCGTCCTGTCCCTAACCTCTACGCTGTGCGCTCAGGCCAATCAGCAGCTTCAGCCCGACCCAACCCTGATGAGCGAGATCAACCAGCTCAAGGCGATCGACAACCATGCGCATCCTCCGGCGCTGGACGGACCTCACGGCGAGAAGGACACCGACTTCGACGCTCTGCCTTGCGATCCGTTGGAGCCCACTGACTCGGGCTTGATGTTTCGCGAGGACAATCCTGTCTACCTGAAGGCATGGCAGGCGATGTTCGGCTACAAGTACAACGACATGGCGCCCGAACACGTGAAGGAGTTGCTCGCAGCGAAGGAGCAGGTGAAGCAGCGCGAAGGCGACAACTATCCCAACTGGGTGCTCGATCAGTTGGGCATCGAGACGGAACTGGCCAACCGCATCACCCTGGGCCGCGGACATCAGCCACCGCACTTCCTCTGGGTGCCGTTCGACGACATCCTGCTGTTTCCATTGAATAATACTTCTCTGGGAATGCAGTCGCCCGATCGGAAGATTTTCTTCGCCAGGGAAGAGCTACTGCGGCAGCGCTACCTGAAGCAACTGAACCTAAGTGCTCTGCCTGCAACTCTCTCGGAGTACACCGCGACAGTGGTAACTCCACTGCTGGAACAGCAGAGAAAGAACGGAGCCGCGGCCATCAAGTTCGAGGCGGCGTACTTGCGCTCGTTGAACTTCGAGCTGCCAGTAGAGACCGATGCTGTTGGCATCTACGCGCACTACGTCAAGGGCGGCACGCCGAACGACGCAGAGTATAAGCGCCTGCAGGACTATCTCTTTCGCTATATCGCTCGTGAGGCTGGACGGCTAGGCATGGCGGTACACATCCACACCGGAGGCGGATGCGGCGGCTACTTCCAGATGGAAGGGGCTAACCCGCTGCTGCTCGACTCGGTCTTCAACGATCCCACGCTGCGCAAGACCAACTTCGTGATGCTGCATGGTGGCGCCGGCGGGTTCGAGCAACTCGTGCCTTATCTGCTGATGAAGCCGAATGTCTACGCCGATTTCTCCGAGCAGACCTGGATGACCTCGCCGCGTCACATCGCCGCCAGCATCCGCTTCATGCTGGAGTTCTATCCGGACAAGGTTTTGTTCGGCACGGATCTTTATCCGCTGACCCCGCAGGTGAATTGGGAAGAGACTGGCTATCAGACCGAAAGGGCGGGGAGAACAGCGCTTGCGATCGCTTTGACCGGGATGATGGAAGATGGCGAGATCACGCGCGCAGAGGCGAGTGAATTTGCGCGGAAGGTCATGCGCGATAACGCAATCAAGCTCTATGGACTGAGTAACAAGCCTTAGTCCTTTTCAGCGGATGAGCAATATGCGAAGCCATCTTTTACACAACGCGACCGACTTTCCCACAGTGCTCCACAAACGAAAAGGCCACCCGGCAACTGGGTGACCTTCTCTTCAAGGGAGAATAGTTCCAACGGAGGCTAGACCGTAGAAACTTTCTGGACAAATACTAGGGTTCAGGAAAGTACGTGTCAAGCGATTTGTGGGACTTAAATCGCTGTAGTTTCAACAAGTTACCATCAATTTTGAGGAGCTGCGGGAAATGACCGAAATCTGCCCTGTTTTGACGGTTTTCTTGTAAGTTTCTTTATATCAGCAGGTTACCCTGTGTCTTACTTTAAGTGTAGTTGAATGATCTCCGCCTCCTCCGGTTTGCCGAAGGTTCTCTCGGGAAACAGCCGCCGCAGAAGAACCCTGATTCCACCGAAGAAAATCCCGAAAATCAGCGAAAAAAGAAGAAGGATTCCGATCAGCGAGAAGACCGCGACGATGAGATTTCCGATGTTGTTGCGCTTGCTGACCGAGGTCGCCTCATCCCAAGTGACCTCGGCTTCATAGTTCACGGAATTGAGAAGCGTATGTGCAGCGTCACTGCCTGTCGCTCCGGTCACCACGGCGACGAGTGGTCCGCTGCGCCGCACCAAGATTGCGCCTGAACCCGACTGCGAGCGGCTCTGGAGCGCCCTCAGTCTTTCGGCCGCGATCTGCGGTGTCGGATAATCGATGATCGTCAGCGTCAGCGGCCCATCGCTTGAGGTGTAATCCTGGGTGAGGACCTCGGGTTCTAGGTTGAAGTCGATCTGCTCGGGAGTCAGCGGTGCTTTTACCGTGAGTAACGCCTGCGGTCCCAAAATGTAGCGCGCAGAATTGGTAACAGCATCCTTTGCCGGCAGGTATTGAGGAACAGTTGGGAGATTATCCGCGGACCCTTGTGCCGAGGGAAGCGCTGCCGCCAGTTCGCGCAACTCGGCTGCTGACATAGCAGTGACACGATCAAAGTTCGCGTCGACCAGCACGTTACTGCGAAAGAAGAGAATACGATCGTTCGCCGAGGCAGCCTTGGTGCCGATGGATTCCGGCCTCATCTGGGGTTGGCGGTAAAAGGTGAAGGCGCCGTATGCGCCGGTAGCATCCTTGAAGCGCGCCGCTTTGATGGTCAGCTTGCGTCCGTCGTCGCGGGCGTAGGTCGCGGTCTCAGAGTCGGCGAAACCATACTCGGACAGTACTGCGGGATAGGCAGAGTCAGCCTTGCCGGCGACGGTGGTGGTCTGAGGCGTTCCGGTCTGCGTCCAACCGGCAAAAGACCTGGGCAAGAATGCATTGCCGTCCGCCGCCAAAGCAGAGATCGACAGGCAGGCACAGGCGATAAGCGCCAAGACAAAGCGGTTTCTGCGGCGATTCAGCAAAAGATAAGGTCCATCCTCTGTATTTAGACTACTGCGCCGGGAGCAAAGTTTCCAGAAACAGCCTTTGAGCGCTTATTGGTCGGCGTTCTTATTGAACTTCGCGGCTACTTTGACGCCACTCAGGCCCTCGGCATACTTGGCGATGCCTTTGTAGAGGGAGTCGGCGATCTTCTGGCGGTACTCGGGCGTGTTCATCTTGGCTTCGTCGGTGGGATTCGATACGAAGGAGATCTCAGCCAGAATGCTGGGCATGTTGGCGCCGATCAGCACTACGAACGGTGCTTTCTTCACTCCGCGGTCTTTCAGCGTCGAGCGACGCGTCGCCAACCCGCTGTAGAGACCTTGCTGAACGTCGGTCGCCAACTCACGCGATTCCTCGATCTTGTCTTTGAGGGTGATCTTCTTCACCAAGTCCTGGAGTTCGAAGATCGACTTCTCCGACACGGCATTCTCGCGCGCCGCCACTTCCAGGGCGTTAGCATTGGAGGTGAAGTTCAGGTAATAGGTCTCCACCCCGCGAGCGTCCGGGTCGCTGCTTGAGTTCGCATGGATAGAGATAAACAGGTCGGCCTGATGTTCGTTGGCGATCGCCGTCCGGGTCTCGAGCGGGATGAACGTATCATCGTCGCGCGTGTAGATGACGTCGGCACCCAGTCGTGTCTCCAGTAAACGACCAAGCCGCAACGCCACATCCAGCACAATGTCCTTCTCCATGACGCCCTCCGGGCCGATTGTCCCGGTGTCGTGACCGCCGTGCCCGGCGTCAATTACGATGCGACCGATCTTCAGGCCAAGCGTGCGCGTCAGGCTGCGGTCGCCCAGCGAGGTGGGAGCGGCTTCATGGGTTGCGACCTCGTCGGTGCCGGCCGCCTTTGCGTTCTTCTTTGAACCTTTCGAGTTCTTGGCGCGTGGAGCTACAGCCACGGCCGTCGGCGCGGTCGTCGGCTGGTCGGTGGCTTTAAGTTCAGGGCCGCTCGTGTCTCTCGGCCCTGAGAAGAGGGGATTCGCAGGTTTGCTGGCGGTTGCGATCTGACCATCGCCCGACGCATTTGGCGTCGATGGCTGCTGTCCGTCTCCGTCCCCGGCGCTCGGCTTTGTCGTCGGGCGGTTGCGGGTGGGTATTGCTGTCGCTGCGTGCGGACTGGCAGCGTCATTATCGATAACGACGCTTCGTGGCTGAGTCTGCGTTGTTCCGCTTGTACCCGTTGATCGGGGTTGCGCCGCGCTTGGAGAGGGGGAGGGCTTACTGGCGTCCGTAACTGGAGGCTTCACGGCTTCGTTCGCCTTCTCCACCGAGCGGTATGATTTTTCCTTCCCGACGGCTGTAATCTCGCCTGAGTCGTCGTCTTTGACGGCACTCTCAGAGGCGTTGGCCTTAGCAATCAATGTCTGCGACTGCGGCTGGCGACCGTGTACATCAATGATGAGCCGATAGGGATTCGGCAGGATGAAAGCCGAGTAGTCGGAGACGTCGGCGACTTCCAGCACCACCCGCGTATACCCTGGCTGATACTGCGCGACCCGAATCTTCTTCAGGAAGCCATCTTGCACATCGAAGCTCTTACCAACCAGGACGGACGCCAGCCTGGTATTCGGCAGGTCGAAGAAGATGCGATCGGGATTCGGGACGCGTCCGGCCTCATACTTCACTTCCGCATCGACGTCGATGGCCACCCGCGTGTAGTCGGGCGTCGACCAATGGCGAATGCCCGTTACAAATGGAAGGGTCGAAAGCTTCTTGCTAGAGACCTTCGTTGGCAGCTCGTCAGGGAGAGTGGTCGCAGGAGCCGGCATCTGCTGCTTATCCGGGACAAGTGCTGCAGCTTCGACCGGTTTGGTGGACGCCGCGGGCTGATCCAGTTCCGCCAAAGCCTTCTTGGCGTCAGGAGCTAAGGAGTTACGCGGATAGCGATGCAGAAACTCTTCGAAAGTCTGGCGCGCCGTGTCGGCGTCGCCCAGGTCTTCTTTATAGATCTGCGCGATAGTAAACAGGGCCTGGAAGCGATATTTGCTTCCTGGATACTCGCGGCGCAGGAACTCGTATTCGCCGATTGCGGCGTGGAAGTCTTTTTCTCCGGGTGGAAACTGGCGGCCCATTTCGGCCAGCGTTTCGGCGACGGCAATCACGCTGGCGTCGGCCTTACTCGACATGGGAGCGACGTAGTAGACCTTGCGATAGGCGTCGGCAACACGCTGATACTCTTTGCGGGTGCGATCAGTGGCAGGAAGACCATTGAGCGATTCCCGCATCTGCTCCGCTTTGTCGAATTGATCGCGGGCCTGCTGTTTGCGGGCCGAGTAGCCTGCGGGCAGTGCTGTGAGGCCAATACCACCAAGGATGGAGACGAGGATCGCCGCACTGAGTGCCTGGAGGCAAGCGCGTCGCAAACAGCGAGACCGTGAGGAATGTCGGCGCGCATCAAATCTTTCATCGCGGCTTGCGGAGAAGGAAATCGCCATGCGAATCAATAGCCTCGCCGTCTGCGGCAAGCGATCGATACAACTAGCCTGACAGCCGGTTCGACCGACACGGTTTCGTCCAGAGCACTTCGATTATAGGTTCGCCAAAACGACGGGCAAGCAACTAAAGCGGCGCAGAATCAGGGGAGTGACCCCGTCAAAGAAGTGCTGCTATCGTGTGATGCGACCGCATCCAATTTGTTGAACGTTATGTCAAAGACCGCCAAGATCATCCAAGCCGTTTTGCTGGTTGCCATTGTGGCTGCAGGTATCAACCTGTACCTCAACTATCGCCAGCGCCATATCCAATTCGTCGCCCCCAAGCAGACCGAAGTTGCGCTCAATGCCGATTATTATGTGGTTCCAAAAAAACTTCACCCGCAGGATCTCAAAGACGCGAAAGAACTGACGAAACAGCCGGTTTGGGTTCGCGATGGCTATCGTTACGCCTACTATCCGTACAACGGGCACTCGGATTTCGATCACGCCGCCGGAACTCTCGGGCCGCTCGAGAAGCTGGAAATCAAGGACGTGGTGCTGGACCGCACGCCCGGATCTGCTACGCAAAAGCAGGTGATGGCGGTCTTTGAGAAGGACGGTAAACGTTACGCCGTGCCTATAGGAATCAATGATGCCGGCGATTACAAAATCTACAGCGACGAGATGCTCTTCATCCAGGATCCTCGCGATCTCTATAAGCATTGGACCGCGGATACCTGGAAGGCCATCGACAATCACGAGGTGAAGCCGGGCATGAATGAGATTCAGGCGACCTTCGCGATCGGAATGGGCGCGCCTGAAGGAACTGGCTTGGGGAATCCGCGCATCGTCGATTTTCCGAACAATGGGCATCCGATGCGAATCACCTTCACCAATGGCAAGGCGACGGACATTCAGCAGGGCTCCTGAACTTTGTTCGCACCTATGCAACCTCATGGTGCGAGTCAAGCGCTATGGCATCTACTGATTGATGACTTCCAGTAGGAGGGAATTGTGAAAGCCATTCGTGTCCACCAGTTCGGCGGTCCTGAGGTGTTGAGGCTGGAAGAAGTTTCTGACCCGCAGCCCGCTCCTGGGCAGGTTGTCGTCAAGGTCCGTGCGGCAGGCGTGAATCCAGTAGAGGCTTACATCCGCACTGGAACCTACGCCTCGAAGCCGAACCTTCCTTACACTCCGGGAACAGACGCCGCAGGTGTGGTTAGCGAGGTCGGTCCTGAAGTGAAGCGACTTAGAGTCGGCGACCGTGTGTACACGACTGCATCCAAGACCGGAACTTATGCAGAGCGGGCGTTGTGCGACGAATCGACGGTCCATCTTCTACCTGAGCATGTCAGCTTCGAGCAGGGCGCTGCCATCGGTGTGCCCTACGGCACCGCGTACCGCGGGTTGTTCCTCCGCGCGCAAGTCAAGCCGGCGGAAACGATCCTGGTGCATGGAGCCAGTGGCGGCGTCGGCACGGCAGCCGTACAACTCGCACATGCGATCGGCGTGACGATCATCGGCACAGCAGGTAGTGAACAGGGCATGAAGCTGGTTAGGGAACAGGGAGCGCAACACGCCCTCAATCATTCGGCCGAGGGATATCTGGACGAACTGATGAAGCTCACGGAGGGGCGTGGCGTCGACGCGATCATCGAAATGCTGGCCAACAAGAACCTAGCCAAGGACCTGACTGTTCTGGCGAAGAAGGGAAGGGTGGCCGTGATCGGCAACCGCGGCTCGATCGAGATTAATCCTCGCGACGCGATGGCGCGCGAAGCTGATATTCGAGGCGTGACGTTGGTGAACACCTCTCCAGAGGAATACCACCTGATCCACGCGGCTCTGGGAGCGGGCCTCGAAAACGGATCGCTAAAGCCTGTCATCGGAAAGAGGATACCGTTAGCCGAGGCAGCACGAGCGCACGAAACCATCATGGGTTCGGGTACGTTAGGAAAGATTGTCCTGATCCCCTAGCGGGCAAAGATCGAGCACAAAGAGCTTTAGTGCTGAGCGGGATACCTCTCCTCTCCCGGGACATTTCCGGTTGCCCCTGCAGTTACAATCGCAGCATGCTTCGCCCAAATCTGGCCGCGTGGTGCCTCGCCGGGGTGCCGATGTGCGTCGCGCTCTCCGTGTATGCGGCAGCGCAGCCGGCCAGTACCACACTGCAAATCGCGGTTAACCGCGCGATGAATCATCAGCGCGGCGCGGTGGTGGTGCTGGATGTTCATTCCGGGCGTGTGATCGCGTCCTCCCACCTCGAGGTGGCGGCACGACGTTTGGTAGCTCCGGGTTCGAGCATCAAGCCCTTCACACTGCTGGCCCTGTTGCGGTCGGGGAAGGTGAATGGACAGACCGCTCTTATGTGCAAGCGGGTGGTCTCAATCAGCGGACGCAAACTGGACTGTTCTCATCCTTCGACATCGGAGCCTCTGGGTCCGGCCGAGGCGCTGGCGTACTCCTGCAATTCCTACTTCACCACGGTTGCGTTGCGCATCTCCCCGCAGGATTTGCAAGGCAGTTTTGTGCAGGATGGCTTTGCGTCTGTGACCGGATTGGTCCCGGACGAGGTTGCGGGGACAGTGTCGATAGCCCAGTCTCCACAGCAGCTGCAGTTGCAGGCAATTGGCGAGTGGGGACTTCGCGTTACGCCGCTTGAGTTGGGGAAGGGCTATCGCGACTTGGCATTTTTACAGGCGGCACATAATCCAACCGTTGAGCCACTCTTCGCAGGTCTCTATCAATCAACGATTTACGGCATGGGGCACCAGGCAGCACCAGCCTCGTCAATCAAGGTCGCCGGTAAGACCGGAACGGCTCCTGCTGATGAAGGAGCATGGACACACGCCTGGTTTGCCGGCTACGCGCCTGCCGAAAATCCGCAAGTCGCACTGGTGGTTTTCCTGGAAAAAGGTCACGGTGGCAGTGACGCCTCCGCAGTGGCTCGGGAGATATTCAGCGCTTTCGCCGCTTCGCTGGATAACGAACGAACGGCGGGAGCGCAGCGGTGAAAAAACTACTGACCACACTGACCCTTCTGCTCGTTGTCTGGACGCAGGGCGGGGCGCGCCCAGCCTCGGGAGAGACCGCCGGCAGACCAGGCTCTCGCGGATTCCCGCAAACGGTTCGCATTCGCCTGTGGTATCTGCATCCTCCGAGCCAGTTGAAGGTGCAAGCCGACGGAGGGCAGGCGAGCGTAAAGCAGTGTTCCAACTGCAAAGAGGTCCCGCTGGGAATGCTAACCGTGCGCGCCTCCGGATCGTCGCTCGACTTTGGAGACCTTCGCACGTCTACGAACACGCTGTCGATCTCCGGTGTCTATCAGATGAACTCGCCCGGACAGCCGCCGATCCGTGCTGACTTTCCGATCCAGCTAAGCGCCGATCAAGGACATTTGGTGATCACGGCGCTCATGCCGATGGAGGAGTACATCGCTGGTGTCCTTGCCGGCGAGACTGGCAACTTCAAATCAGATCAAGCGTTGAAAGCGATGTCAGTAGCGGCCCGCACCTATGCCGAACATTTCGGCAGCCGCCACGCGCTCGAGGGATTCGACTTCTGCGACACGACGCACTGCCAGGATCTTCGCCTGGCGGGGATCGACGCCCACTTACGAAAGATTGCCGAGTCCACCGCCGGCGAGGTTCTCTGGTACGACGGCGAGCCGGCCGCCACATACTACTTCGCGAATTGCGGAGGAACCACCGAAGACGGACACTACATTCTCGGCAACGACGAAGCCCCCGCTCCTTACCTAAAGCAGCATTCCGACCGCTACTGCATCCGCAATGGCGGCTCACAGTGGAGCAGCGAAGTCTCCCGGCGTGATCTGCAGGCGGCTCTGGCAGCCGACGGCATCAACATTCTGGGCACGTTGCGTTCAGTAAGCGTCTTGAGTCGCACGTCGAGTGGCCGGGTTGAATTTCTACGCGTGACAGGCAACGGCAGCGTCACCGTATCGGGGCTATTGTTCCGATCAGCCGTCGGCCGCCACCTCGGCTGGGATCGTCTGAAGAGCAGCTGGTACGAGGTGAGTAATCGCGGCGACCGCATCGTCTTTCACGGTCGCGGCTACGGACACGGTGTCGGGCTGTGTCAGGTGGGGGCGGAGATCATGGGCGAAGAAGGGCACTCGTACCGAGAGATCCTTGCCTTTTATTATCCGGGTACGCGACTCGGTGTTGCCGCGCAAGGGATCGCCTGGCAGCAACTGGCCAACGACGACATCGAATTGCTCACTCCGCGCCCCGATCGCGACCGCCCTTTGCTACCCCTCGCGACCCGCCTCATGCACGAGTCGGAAGAGAGCACCGGGCTGATCTATCGCAGCAAGCCGCGTTTAAAGGTGTACGGCACTATCGCCGAATTCCGTAACTCCACTGGAGAGCCGGGATGGGTGGCCGCATCCACGCGTGGCCGCACTGTCCAACTGCAGCCCCCAGATATTCTGCAGGTTGCCGGCACGCTGGAGAGCACCATTCATCACGAATTAATGCATATGCTGATCGAGTCCTACGCGCGACCGGGAACGCCGGAGTGGTTTCGTGAGGGCCTGGTGCTCTACCTCACCACATCAAAGAGAGCGGTGACCAGCGGCCACGCCATGGATTTACCGGTACTCGAAAATACGTTGCACGCACCGCAGAGCGAGCAGGAATTGCGGAGGGCCTATGCCGAGGCGGAGGACCGGGTGGCGCAACTCGCTGAGCAGCATGGAAAAAGCACTCTGCTGGAATGGGTGCAGACGGGCCTGCCCACAGACTTGGTGGCGCGCAGCGGTGTCCCGCGATCGACCGCGCGGTAGCGCTCCGCGCTACATCGGCAGCGGCTGGGGTTCGGGGTCTAGGGCCGGAATTAAATCTGGATCGGAACCGGGCTCGCGTTCCGGATCAGGTTTCGGTACGGGTTCGGGATCAGGGGTGCCCGGGGGCACCTTCAGGTAGAACGAAGGCGAATGTGCGTGCATGTCCATACGATGCACATCGGTGGTGAAGCCGTTTGCCACGGATGAGTCTTCGGCGGCATTTTTACACAGGAAAAGAGCGAGCCCAACCGATCTGACTCGATCCTAAAAAAACACGACTGCAAACCCTTTACCGCATTATCCATTGCAAAATGGAGGCGAATCGCGGCATTCTTGTTGGTGCAAAGCAATCGATATTCAGGATATTCTGTGGGCAAGACGAGGGGAACGAAAGCTCTCTGTGTTGCAATCCTGATTTTGCAATTGTGCGGCGTATGGGTCTTTGCGCATGCCCAAGGTACTTTGGGTTCAAGTGCGCTGGAGTCTTCCAGCCGCGTCAAACCTGTATTCTCGACCTCCGAGTCGAGCACTTCTTCCCCATCTCACAACTATCGTTCCGACGGCAGCGCCGACGCGGCTTCGGTACTAAGCTCCCCGACCGCAATCAGGGGAAAAGGCGTCGATTGGGGACATCTCATCGGCAGTTCCCTCGCATTTCTCGCGGTCTCGCACACTTATCGCTACGCTACGGAAGCCACCACACGACGTTCCTTCGATGAGCCATTCTTCCCGTATTACGGCAACGCAGTAGCTAATCTGCATGGCTGGGGAGACGGAGATCCTTTCATCGTCAACTATGTCGGACACCCGATGGAAGGCGCTGTGGCTGGTTTTATCTGGCAGCACAATGATCGCGCTTATCGCACCGCTGAATTCGGGCGCAATCGCCGGTATTGGAAGGCGAGAATGCGTGGCATGGCTTTTGCCTATGTATACAGCGTGCAATTTGAGATCGGGCCCATCAGCGAAGCGTCACTTGGCCATATTCAGGGCATGTATCCGCAGGTGGGATTTGTCGATCATGTGATCACCCCGATCGTCGGCACGGGCTGGGCGATCGGCGAAGACGCTATCGACCGCATGCTGATCCAGCGACTCGAACAGCATGTGGCGAATCCCTACGTGCGCCTGTTTGCGCGAGGCATCATGAATCCGTCTCGCTCCTTTGCCAACGTCATGGAATTGCAGGTACCCTGGCATCGTGACGATCGGCCAGGTGTGTTCAAGCCTTTTCCTGAGAACGCTGTGTGGGTAGCCGAGAACAAGAGGCGCGTGGAAAGCTCGCCGGTCAATCCCCCTCCGGGTGTTGCGCCATTTGATTTCGGCTTCCATGCGACCTACACGGACTACCTGGGCAACTCCGGCGCGGGAGCATGTATGGGCGGCGGAGGTACGGCTGGTTTCCGAGTTGCCAACAACTGGCAGATCATCCTCGACGTAAGCGGATGCAAGATGCTCGAGTTCGGGAAAGACTGGACCGGAGATACCCTGACTTACATGGTCGGTCCGCGCTGGACACCCCATAACTCCAGCCATTGGACGCCGCACCTGCAAGCTTTGGTTGGAGGTACGAAGATCACGCAGGAATATCAGAACCCCACGTTGAAAGCCGAAGTCGCCGACTGGCATCCTGTCAACGATGAGGGACGAACCGCGAAGCACGGGTACTACAGCACCGACTGGGACTCGAATGGCTTCGCCGTTTCAGCGGGTGCGGGTGTGGACTACCGGTTCAACAACGCACTGGCCCTTCGCTTAGCCGACCTCTCCTACGCTCACTTCTGGACGAGCGATATCAATGGCCTCAACTATCGTAGCGCGGTGCAGTTCAGCGGGGGCCTTGTGCTGCGCATGGGAACGTGGTGAAGCGGCCTGCCGCGCTTGACTCCGGTTAGCGCGCAGTCTACTTTGCCAGTACATGTCTGACATCCGGGTTCTCACCTTCACAACAGATTTCGGCCTCAACGATCCTTTTGTCGGCATCATGCACGGCGTGGTGCTGAAGGTCCAACCGGATACGCGAATCGTCGACATCTGCCACTCGGTTAATTCCTACGACATCTCTGATGCGGCCTGGACAATCGCGCAGGCCTACCGCTTCTTTCCGCCCAGAACGGTTCATGTGGTGGTGGTGGATCCAGGAGTGGGCAGTTCGCGCCGGCCGGTTATCGTTGAAACCGACGACCACATCTTTGTCGCTCCTGACAATGGCGTGCTTTCCTTGATCGAAGCACGCGAGCCGAAGTTCGTAGTGCGGCATATCACCGCTGAACGGTACTTTTTGCAGCCCGTGAGCAACACGTTCCATGGCCGAGACGTATTTGCGGCTGTAGGAGGCTGGTTGAGCAAGGGAGTAGCTCCAGCGGAGTTTGGCCCGGAGATCTCGGATTATGTTCGCAAACCGCTGCCGCAGGTCGAACGCGTCGGCGTAGGAAGCCTGCGCGGCGTGGTGATGAAAGTGGACAAGTTCGGCAATCTGATCACCAACATCGGGGAACTGGACGCACCTGAGCTGTTCGGATCGCGTGTCCCGGCGGTGAACATTCTGATCGCCGGACAAACCATCACCCGTATCTGCCGGTCCTACTCGGAAGGTGCAGAGGACGAGATTTTTGCCATCGTCGGCAGCTCCGGATATTTGGAGATCGCCGCGAACAAAAAGTCAGCGGCCGAAAAGCTTGCCTCGGGAGTTGGAACACCCACGGGAGTAGTGCTGGGAGCTTAGTTCGAGACCTAGTCCGATCATTAGGGATTCTTAGGTTTGGCGCGCGCGTAACGCTCCATTTCGGCGGTCCACTTAAGAAATCGTCCCAATTCCTGCCGCTCGCGCCACATGAACCCAAAAAATTCCAGAAAGCCGATGCTCTGCATCTTGATTCCGGTGTAGGTTTCGATCCGCCAACGTAGATAAGGGCTGCGCCACGGGGCGAGGCGGTGGCCCCGAGCCGAATTCCAGATGAATCGAACAATGTTGCGCATCGCTCCAGTTAGTATATCCAGAGGATAAGTCGCTG
Source organism: uncultured Acidobacteriaceae bacterium (assembly GCA_963780495.1). GTDB lineage: Bacteria > Acidobacteriota > Terriglobia > Terriglobales > Acidobacteriaceae > Bog-257. Next base: position 210,956 of record CAWACF010000017.1, on the reverse strand, counting down.
CCGCCATGAACTCCGATTCGCCAATCAAGCCGCAAGTCATGGTGCGCAAGATCTATCGCAAGCTGAGCCACAGCTGGGGCCCGCAGCATTGGTGGCCGGCGGAAACACCCTTCGAGGTCATCGCCGGCGCAATCCTCACCCAGAATACCTCGTGGAGCAATGTTGAGCGCGCCCTGGCCAGTCTGCGCCAGGCCGAGGTACTCAGCGTTGACGGTATTCGCACGACTCCTTTAACTGAGTTGGAGCAGCTTGTACGTTCCTCTGGCTATTACCGGCAAAAGGCGGATCGACTGAAGCGCTTTGTCAGCTTCCTGGATGAGCGATATGGTTGCTCGCTGGAGAAAATGTTCGCCATGCCGACCCAAACGCTGCGGGCAGAGTTGTTATCGCTGAAAGGCGTGGGGCACGAGACGGCGGATTCCATATTGCTATTTGCTGCTAATCACGAGATCTTCGTCGTTGATGCTTATACCCGCCGAATTCTTCTCAGGCATGGGGCCGTAAATGATAAGGCGAAGTACGACGATGTGCGACACCTGGTGGAAGACGCGCTGCGCGATGTTGCGGCGGCAACTCCATCGGCGAGCAAGACAAGTCGGCCGGCCAGGATGATCATTCACGAACCGTCTGTGGCCAGTCAGGCTCGGCGTAGCTCGCTGGGACAAATCTACAACGAGATGCACGGACTACTGGTGCAGGCAGGTAAACACTATTGTCTGAAGGCAGTACCGAATTGTCTGCAATGTCCTTTGCGAAGCTTGCTTCATGAGCCCGGTAATTGCCAGGTTAGCTTGCGGGTGCCACCTAGGTAAGACAAAGTCACTCCGTCATTGTGCTATAGATCACAGCATAGCCCGACCACAACTGTTATTTTTTAGCGGTAGTAACGATCCGCGCCCGCTCCCCGCGGAGAAATGCCAGATGAACTGCGAATAGTGAGGCTGCTGCACGTTCGTTGTGCAGATCACGCCTGGATCCTTGACGCAATTCGTCGTTTTACAAACGCGATAGGCGCGAGGGGATATCCCGCTTCATCATCCCCAGTAAACAAGAGAAGCTCGTAGCGCCCCGGAATCAAGAGTTGGTTGCTCGTAGCAATTCGGATCTGGCCTCATGTCGCTTGCAGAAATAATCGCAGTCGTCGTAGCGGTCTCTATCGCCGCTGTCCTGGCACACTCCTTGATTCGCCAGTGGCGAAAAACCCAACGTCTGGAACTTCGGCTACTTGAGCAAGGGGATCTCCTGCGGAACTCTGAACGGCAGCGCGAACTGTTGTTCACCATCAATCCCTACCCGATGTACACACTCGATCGGAGCACTCTTCGTTTCCTCGCGGTCAATGAGGCGGCGATCCGGCAATACGGTTACTCACGGGAAGAGTTCCTGAACATGAGCCTCGCCGACATACGGCCCAAGGAGGATGTGCCGGCTTTCCTCGAAGTTCTGGCACAGAACGAGGAAGGACTACGACGGCCGGGAGTATGGCGGCACCTTCGCAAAGATGGAAGCATCATCTTGATCGAGATCACTGCGTATCAATATGAGCCTGAGGGCGAGGCTCGGGAGATGGTCGTCGCTCTCGACATAACCGAGCGCCGCCACATGGAAGAGGCTTTGCGGGAGTCCGAGGCCACCCTGAAAGCTCTGGTGGATAACGCTCCCTTGGGAATCGCGCAGACTTGCCTGGACACCGACCGCATAACGACAGTGAATCCGGCGCTGCTCGAAATCCTTGGCGGGTACAGCGTTCAGGAGGTTCTTGAACTCAGTCCCCGCGAGCAGATTTATGCGGATCCTAAGGATCGCGATAACCTCATCGAGATCCTGCGCAGAAGCGGCAAGGTGAAGGGATGGGAAACCACTCTCAGGCGGCGAAACGGCACTCTGATTCCGGTGCGGCTCACCGGCTTACTAACACCGGCTGCTGATGGCAAGCCTGAATTGTTCTCGACCTATGTGGAAGACATCACGCAGCAGAGCACCTTGGAGCGGCAGGTGCGCCAGGTGCAGAAACTGGAAGCGGTCGGTCGACTGGCCGGCGGCATGGCGCACGACTTCAACAACGTCCTGGTGGTAATCAAGCTATCCACCGAGATGATGCTCGGCCAGATTACGCCCGATAGCACTTTCAGCAAGCCTTTACTGCAAATCTCGAATGCCGCCGATCGTGCCGCCGCGCTCACCAAACAGATGCTGGCTTTTGGCCGCCAGCAGATGATGCAGCCGCGAATCATTAACCTGAATTCGGTGGTAAATGAGACTGTGCATATGTTGCGCAGGCTAATCGGGGAAGACATCGAACTCGTCACGGAGCTTGCGCCCAACGTCGAGAACTCGAAGCTGGATCCTGATCAGGTCACTCAGGTCATTCTGAATCTCGCCGTCAATGCCCGCGATGCAATGCCTCAAGGTGGTAGATTGCATATTGAGACGAGCTCTCGCACTCTGGATGAAGCCTACGCGCGCGAGCACCCTCCGGTTCAACCCGGGACCTACGTCATGATGTCCGTCAGCGACACCGGTACGGGCATCGATCGATCAATTCTGCCGCGCATCTTCGATCCATTCTTCACGACGAAAGAGGTGGGTAAGGGAACAGGGCTGGGACTTTCGATCGTGTACGGGATCGTGAAACAGAGCGGAGGCTACATCTGGGTCTACAGTGAGCCAGGGCAGGGCACTACCTTCAAAATTTATTTTCCGGCAACGGCGGCAGCCGTGGACCGTCCGGCGTTACGATCGGAAAATTCGAGCCGTCCCACGGGACAGCTCGTGCTCATCGTTGAAGATGAGGCCAGCATTCGCAGCAATATATGTGATTGTTTGGAGCAGTTGGGCTACCGTGTACTGACGGCTGCCGATGGAGACGCAGCGCTGAAGATTTGCGACGATCTCGAAGGGAAACTCGATCTGGTGATCACCGATCTCGTCATGCCAGGAAAGACCGGTCACCAGCTCGCCCACGATCTAGCGGAGCGGCATCCGCAAGTGCGCGTGCTCTTCATGTCGGGTTACACCGAGAACAGCGCAACTCGTAGAGATGTCCTTCTCAAGGGCAGTCCATTTCTGCAGAAACCTTTCAGTGTGGCTGAACTGGCCAACGAGGTACGCAACGCGCTGGTGCTTAAAGCCGACCTGGTCTGAACTCGCGCAGCGTTTAGTGGATTTCGCCGGCGGTGTGACCGCGAGTCTCCGCGGGACAGTAGCATTGAGAATAACTGTCGGCATCAAGTTCCTCGGCGGCGCAATACAGCCCGGGAACGCTACCGGGCAGCACGTAGGCGGCTGAACTGGACACGTTATACAGCTTCAGCCATTCGCCGCGCACAACTTCATCACTGCGAATCCTGCTGTAAAGCGAGGACAAACCCGGCGCATCAATGCGCGGCAACTTCCATGTCTTTGAAAACTGATATTCCAGCTCCCACTCGCCTGGGGTGGTGCTGCTGGCATAAATGAGGTTCGTCAGGTAATACACAGACGCGTCCAGAATCGATCCATCTTTTGCAAACGCCACCGTGCGGAACGATGGATTCTGATTGTAGATGGGTGAAACAGCGGGCGTGATTAGAACAAAGGGAGAGTCGCTTCCCGAAGCCTTAAGGACACGAAAATCGTCGACATGAGTGTGGCCGGAGAAGCCGGCAATCACGGTCCCGCGATATTTTTCCAGCAGGCTATTGAATTGCGCTGTCCGCGAAGGTACCCACAGCGGCACCACGCCGGAAAGGCAAGTTTGCCGATCAGAAGCTCGCTCAGGAGTACTCTTCAGCAATGCCTGGTATTTCTGGATGCTCGCATAGCTATCAATACCAGGCGGGATGTGGAACATGATCCACACCTTCTCATGCCTTGCTTTAGCCTTACTTAACCTGGATTCCAGCCAGGTAAGCTCGTCGTTCGGACCGTTGGATGAAACCGCTGCACATCCTTCGCTAAAGTTCGCGGCGTGATATTTGTCTGAGAAGAGGATCGTGTTCAGCGAAATGATTCGTACGTTCGGAATCGTCGGATGAGGTACATCGAAGCTTCCGAGTTCTTCCCACGAACCCCGCACCTCATCGTCGCCGTACGCGAGGTCGCGAACCAGTTCAGCCGTGTCAGTGAGAAATGTGCCGCCAGCTTCAATACTGTAGTTGCCGCAATCCTCGTCGTTGTTGCCAGGAGTTACCAGGATCTTTGTGTCGGGATAGTGCTTGCGAAGCTCCAGCGCCAGGAACTTCATCGTCTTAAGGACGAACTTGCGGTAGTGCTCCCGATCGCCGTCGTGCGTGGTGTTCTGATACGTCTGTGGAAACCAATGCGCCAGACTGTCGCCCGCCACCATCACCAGCGCCGGATGGGGCGAAGTTTTCTGCATTTGCTCGAGCGAAGATCGCAGCAACCACCAGTTCGTGTCTTCTCCATACTGGCTGAAGGCGGTCATCTTTGACCGGTTCAGAATGCTCTCCCATTGCGCGGAGTCGGCGGCTTCGAGCTGCGCAACCAGGATGGGATCGAACATTGGGTTAAAGTGAATGTCCGCAACAATCAGCATCGTGTTGGCTAAAACTGGCTGTTTCTTCTGAGCCGGGAGCGGATACAGGCAGCAAGCAACAAGGAGTATCACAACGAGAGTAGATCTCAACTTTTCAGAAACAGCTTTCCCTTTAAGGATTCGGTTCGTCAGCACCGCGTGGGTTTCCCCGACATCGCTAGCGACATCCTCTCTTTCTAACTGATTGCGGTGTGGCGAGCAAATCCTGCTAGCGGCACTTCGTGACTCGACCTGCTTCTCCTCGCTTCAAGATCAAGGGCGGGGGCTGTTGCGACTTATCTTCCAGCAGAACCTCAAGCGTCATGGTATTGCCGTGGATCGCTCCCTTGTAGGTGGCGGGCAAGTCATTCGGAAGACTGTCCTTTTGGACCGGGCCTCCACGTTGCGGAGTATAGGTTCCAGTCGTTTCAAAGTCCCCATTGGCGTCGGGCTTGATTGGGCTCATGGTCACACCTTGGGCGCAGTCGAACTCAAAGGTCGTGTTTTCGCTGCTCATCACCATCGAGACATGGCTGCCGCCCCAGACCTGAGGCGCACCCGAAGATTGGTCCTCCTGTGCCCTCGAGCGGGAGGCGCCCAGAAACAGTATCGCGATCGTCAATGCAGCGAATTGAATTCGTTTCATATGATGTTTTTCTTCAACTAATCAATCAACTTATCGGATGATCCTGGACGTAGTCCAGTTGTCGGAAACTTACCCGGACGTGAGACGAAATAGACGTGAGAGCATCCAGAACTGTCGGCGTATAAGAAATCCGCCGCAAAATTTTCTTTGACACGTCACGATTTGTTGGTCTAGAGTAGTCCGATCTTATGACGCTTTCCCGCCAGTTCCGCATGTTGAACACAACAACAACGGCTACACGTGTGTCGACCAGCACACGTAGCTCATCACTGGGCGGGAGGCGGACCGGCAATAGTTCTTAAGCACTTCAAGAACCGGATCAAACCGAACCCACCGCCCGAAAGGCTGGTGGGTTTTTTGTTTTGCAGGAACAAACGATGGAGCTTGTATGAACCCAATTTATGCCGCGTTGGCACAAGAAAGCATAAGCCGAATACAGCGACCGGACCTGCAGCTGGCAAGTCGATCTGCAAAAGCACATGCGGTTGAGTCCGGAGAAACGACTTGCCGGGTCGCAGTTGTCGGGTTCGGCACGGTGGGCCATGCACTTGCGCGTCTGCTGCAATCCCGCAACGGCGAGCACCCATTGCATCTGACGCACATTTGCAACCGCCACGTAGCTCGCAAAAAAGTGAGCTGGACGGCTCCTGAGGTGGTGTGGACCGAGAGCATGAAAGATGTTCTGGAATCCGGCGCGGATGTGGTTGTCGAGCTGATGGGAGGTCTGGATCCCGCTTACGAGCTAGTCGTTCGAGCTCTCCGCTGCGGAAAATCGGTGGTAACTGCCAACAAACAACTTATGGCGCACTTCGGATCTCAAGTGCTGCAAATCGCCAACGAGCACGGGCAGTACCTGGGATTCGGTGCCTGTGTTGCTGGCGGAGTACCGGTGCTCACCGGATTGCAAGACGGACTGGCGGGCGACCGCATTGTACAAATCCGCGGCATCCTCAATGGCACCTGTAACTACATTCTCAGCCGGCTCGAACAGGGAGGGATTTCCTTTCCGGACGCGCTCCGCGAAGCCCAGAAAGCAGGTTTTGCCGAAGCCGATCCCAGCTTCGACCTTGACGGTCAGGATGCGGCGGCCAAACTCGTGATTCTGACGCGCGTGGGACTGAAAGTCGCGATTGAGCCGGAGAAGGTAACTTGCCGCACGATTCGCAACCTGTCGACGATCGATTTCGGATATGCAAAAGAACTGGAGTGCACAATCCGTCAGATATCGACGGTAATGATGAAAGAGGGTGAAGTTTACGTCGCGGTAGAACCCTCGCTCGTCAAGAGAGAATCTCCTTTAGCGAAGGCCACTGGAAGTCAGAACCTCATCGTAAGCACCGGTCAATTCGGCGGCGAAACCATGTTCGGTGGCCAGGGGGCCGGCGGCGACCCTACGGCCGTCGCCGTCCTCTCCGATCTCGTGCAGGCGGCTAGCCACATGCGCAATCGCCAGCTGAGGCCGGCGCATTCTCGCGTCGCCGATTGCGAACCGACACTGGAGCCTGAGTCTTCGCACTATGTACGTTTCATGGTGCGAGATCGCCCCGGAATCATTGCGGCCCTGGCAGCTGTATTCGCTAAACATGGCATGAACCTTCGCGCGATTCTGCAAAAGCCGGGTTATGACAAAGAGGCTCTGCCGTTCGTGATCACCCTCGAGCCGTGTTCTCAGAACCTACTCGCTGCGGCGATGGAAGAAATCAAGGGCCTCGATTTTCTGGTGGAATCCCCCATTTCGATGCCCATTGTGCAATAGGAGCCTGCTCATGCATTTGCGATGCAGCAACTCGGACTGTGCCATAACGCTCGACCTGCACGATCACACCCTATCGTGTCCCGTTTGCGCGGACCTGCTGGAGATCGTCGTAGACATTCCGCGCGTGGTGCCCGTCGACCTGAAACGCATCTGGCTCGAACGCCGATGTTCTTACGAAGCACGCGACCTCAGCGGCGTATGGCGATTCCGCGAATTTCTGCCCGTCGGCTATTCCGAGATCGTCACGATGGGAGAAGGAAACAATCCGCTCGTGGAAGGCCGACGGAGCGCGGATTGGGCGGGGTTGCGCACCTTACGGTTCAAGCATCTTGGCTGGAATCCGACAGGTTGCTTTAAGGACTTGGGAATGACCGTCGGCGTGACCGAGGCCTTGCACATGCGAGCCAGAGTCGTGGGGTGCGCCTCGACGGGAAACACCGCAGCGTCTCTGGCTGCGTATGCGGCCCGCGCCGGCCTGCGGGCGAAGGTATATCTGCCGGCAGGCCAGGTTTCGGAAAATAAGCTCGCCCAGGCACTCGATTTTGGCGGCGAGATCGTGCACGTTGCCGGCAGTTTCGATGTGGCGCTAAGTAGGATTTTGGACGAAGCGAACGGCAGTCTGTACTTCCTCAACTCCATCAATCCGTTTCGCATTGAAGGGCAGAAGACGGTTATGTTCGAAATGCTGGAACAGCTGAAATGGCAGGTTCCGGACTATGTCATTGTTCCAGGCGGCAATCTAGGAAACAGTTCGGCATTTGGTAAAGCGCTCTTCGAATTGTACGAAGCCGGATTGATAGACCGCCTTCCTCGGCTGGTCATTGTGCAAGCCGATGGCGCCAACCCGCTAGCCAGAATGTGGCGCTCGGGTGCCAGCGAACTCGACCCTATCGAGAGGCCTAAGACCGCCGCAACGGCGATCCGTATAGGTAATCCACGTTCCTGGAAGAAAGCTCTGCGCGCCGTGCACGAGACGGGCGGTCTCGTCATGGACGTCAGCGATGAAGAGATCGCGGAGGCTAAGTCGGTGATTGGGCGGGACGGAATCGGCTGTGAGCCGGCATCGGCCACCACACTCGCTGCACTGAGAAAACTCACGGAGTCACGCAAGATCGACCGCGATGCACTAGTTGTGGCGGTTCTCACCGGTCATGCACTGAAAGATACTGACTTCATTTTGAAGTCCAACTTATCGCAGCCCGCCATGCAAGGAGAATGGCACGTATGAAGAACACTGAAACCCTCGTTACCGCACACAACGCAGTTGAAATCAAGGTGCCGGGTTCCATTGCGAACCTAGGCCCGGGCTTCGACACGCTTGCCGTCGCCGTCCAGTTGTACCTCACGTTGCGGGTGACGCGGTTGCCGGGCAGAGGGCATTTGGAGTTTCGTTTCATCGGTTACCAGCCCAATGGCGAAAACCATATCGAGCGAGCTTACCGAGCCCTCGCTGGCGAAGAGGCCGATTCTTTGCCATCCCTCGGGATTGAGGTCCGCAGCGAAATTCCGCCGAGCGCAGGCTTGGGCAGTAGCGCCGCCGCAACCGTTGCCGGCTTGAGGCTGTACGAGTCGGTTACCGGACCACTGCCGCTGCAGACTTTGCTGAATGTGGCCTGTGCGCTGGAGTCGCATCCGGATAACGCCTCGGCTTCGTTGCTTGGGGGGCTTACGCTCAGTTGCGCCATGCCCGATGGCTCGGTACATGCCACGAAGTTCCCGTGGCCCGATTCTTTGGCGTTTGTCGTGGCATCGCCTGCAATTCCCTTAAGCACGCGAGAGTCGCGGGCGGTTTTGCCCAATTGTGTCTCCCGGGCCGACCTAGTGTTCAACCTGCAACGAGTGGCGCTGCTGCTGCAGTCGTTGCGAAGTGGCGACTTCTCGCTGCTGAAGTATGCCTTGGGCGATCGGGTGCACCAGCCGTTCCGCGAGAGTGTTGTGCCTGGATTGGCTGAGGCCCTGAACCTCAAGCATCGGGATTTGCTGGGCATATGCCTTAGCGGTTCAGGCCCTTCGATTGTGGCTATGGCAGAGCGCAATCTGTGGGAGATCGGAGACCTGCTCGCTCAGATTTACCGGAGATCGGGAATCGACTACCAGCTAAGAATCCTCGACGCTCACCACGAGGTGAGTGCTCAGCCGCAAATCTTCCGTGCGGGCCTGCTTTGCTGTTCCTAAGTTGTCGCTCAGCCCGCGGGTCGCGTCATAGCGAGAGAATCGCGACTCGCGGGCGCCGGTTGCTCTACAATCGCGCTGATGGACCGCATTATCTTCCACGTCGATATGGACGCCTTCTTCGTATCGGTCGAAGAGCTGTTCGACCCTTCGTTGAAGGGCAAGCCGGTCGTCGTAGGCGGCCAGCGTGATGAACGCGGCGTCGTTTCCGCCGCATCCTATGCTGCCAGAAAGTTTGGGGTGCACTCGGCTATGCCGTTGCGCACCGCCGCTAAGCTCTGTCCGCAAGCGATCTTTGTCGATGGCCACCCCAACCGTTACCGAGAATATTCCAGCAAGGTTTACGAAGTTCTTAATCGTTTCTCTCCGAAGCTGGAGATGGTGTCGATCGACGAGGCCTACGTCGACATGACTGGCACCGAGCGCTTACATGGCCCACCGCTACGCGCAGCGCATGCCCTGCACAATTTGATGAAGGCTGCGACCCAGCTGAACTGCTCGGTAGGAATCGGCACATCGCGACTCATCGCCAAAGTCTGCTCTGATCAGGCGAAGCCGAACGGCGTGCTGTGGATTCTGCCGGGCAGAGAAGTCGAGTTTCTCGCGCCTCTAGACGTGCGCAAGATCCCCGGCGTCGGCAAAGTGATGGAGAAGCGGCTGCAGGAGCGCGGGATTACCAAGGTCGGCGACTTGGCTTCCCATGAAGAGCACTGGCTGAAGGAAAACTTTGGCGCCTTAGGAATCGCGCTATCCGGCAAGTCTCGTGGCTTGGATGCCGGGGCCTGGTTTGACAGCGACATTGGCGAAGAAGAGGGCCCGAAATCGATCAGCCATGAACACACGTTTTCAGTCGACACCAGCGATGCACAGCAGTTGGAGTCGACACTCGCCCGCCTGACCGAGATGGTGTGCCGCCGGCTGCGGGAGCAGAACCTGCATGCGCGAACACTGCAACTTAAACTGCGCAATACCGCCTTTCAGACCATTACCCGGGCACACACGTTGACGCGTCCGACTGCTGTGGATTCCGAGGTGCTGGCCGCCATCCGCGACCTATTTCGCGCAAATTGGAAGGGCGAGGCGATTCGTCTGCTGGGAGTGCACGTCTCGCATTTCGCCGAAGAGAGCGAGCAGATCGGCCTGATTGGTCGGAGCTCGCATGAGAAGTGGACCCATGCGTTGTCGGCTGCCGACCGCCTGCGCGAGAAGTATGGCGAGAATGCTGTCTCGCTGGCGACAGGAATGAAGGCGCGCTTCCGCGAGCGCGTGCACGAAAATCCGGCAGCCCTGCCGGGAAAGAAGAAAACGGGCGAATAACAACGGCTTAGCCGAAGCTGCGCCGCCTAATAAACTGACAACCAGCCACCAACGACGGCGCTAGAACGCCAATTCCGTCCCAGGTTCCCGCCAGGTGTAAGATCCCAGCGTCTTCAGGTAATTGCCCCGCAGGAATGCCGCTGGATTCTCGATGTTGACCATGCTCATTGCGCCGCGCATTTGCCGGATCGAAACGTATTCGTGCTCATCCATCCAGCTCTCGATACCAGCCAGCACCACGCCGATATGTTCGATGCCGTACTTCAGCAATGCGGAGGTCATCATGGTGACGTGAGCGCCAGCCATCATGCACTTCAGCACGTCACTGGAGTCGTGTACGCCGCCGGTGATGGCGATGTAGGTCTCCACCTGATGATAGAGAATGGCAGCCCAGTGGAGACGGAGACGCAATTCGTGAGGACTGCTCAGCACCAGGTTCGGTGTGACCTCCATCTCCTCCAGGTCGAAGTCCGGTTGATAAAAACGGTTGAAGATGACGACCCCATCGGCCCCAGCGTCGGACAGCCGCTTGGCAAAGTTGGCGCACGAAGTGAAGTACGGCCCGAGCTTGACCGCGATCGGTATGCGGACGCTCTTGCGGATCGCGCGCACGATGTTGCAGTAGCGCGTCTCCAGATCGCTGGCCGAAACGTCAGGGTCGGAGGCGACGTCGAAGATATTGAGTTCCAAGGCATCCGCTCCGGCTTGCTCCATGTATTCGGAGTAGCGTACCCAGCCGCCGGGCGAGCGGCCATTCAGGCTCGCGATCACCGGAATGCTGACGGACTTTTTGCCCTTGTGCAGGAGTTCCAGGTAGCGATCCGGGCCGATGTGATACTTCTGCATGTCCGGCAGATACGAGGTCGATTCGGCGTAGCTGTTCGCGCCGTACTCCAGCGCATTGTCGATATTCTCGCTCTCGGCTTCGATCTGCTCTTCCATCAGCGAGTACATGACGATGGCCGATGCGCCGGCGTCTTCCATGCGCGCGAAGTTCTCCAGCTTCTCCGTCAGCGGGGAGGCGGAGACGACGATCGGATTGCGCAGCTTCAGGCCAAGATAGTTTGTGGACAGGTCGATCATGATCTCTTCTCCCTATTTCTTTTCAAAGCTCATGGCAGCCATGTGCTGGTAGAGCTTCCAGCGCTCGTTGACATTCTCCTGCGCGGCATCCAGCAGCTTCTTGGCCTCATCAGGATTGCTGTTCACCAGCATGGTGTAACGGGTTTCGTTGTAGATATAGTCCTTCAGCGGAATGCTCGGCGCGCGCGAATCGAGCACAAACGGGTTCTTGTTTTCTTTTGCCAACGTGGGGTTGTAGCGGAACAGCGGCCAGTGACCGGAGTTGACTGCCGCCTTTTGCTGGTCGAGACCGTGTACAAGATCGTAGCCGTGCGCGATGCAGTGGCTGTAGGCGATGATCAGCGACGGACCGTCGTAGGCGTCAGCCTCAAGGAAGGCCTTCATCGTCTGGCCGTCGTTGCCGCCCATGGCGATATGCGCCACGTAAGCGCGACCGTAGTTGATGGCCATCATCGCAATGTCTTTCTTCGGCGTATGCTTGCCGCCGGCTGCGAACTTAGCAACTGCTCCGATCGGCGTCGCCTTCGACATCTGGCCGCCCGTGTTGGAGTAGACCTCAGTGTCGAGCAGCAGCACGTTGACGTTGGCCTCGGAGGCCAGCAGGTGATCAAGTCCGCCATAGCCAATGTCGTAGCCCCAGCCGTCGCCCCCGATGACCCACACACTCTTCTTGACCAGCGCGTCGGCGATTCCGAGCAGATCGTACGCGGCAGGCGAACGATTTCCGGCCAGCCTTTCTTTCAGCGCTTTCACTCGATCGCGCTGAGCGAAGATGCCCTGTTCGGTGGACTGATCCGCGCTGAGAATTGCCACCGCAAGATCGTCCCCGATTGCGCTCGCCAGACGCTCGACCAATTCCTTCGCGTATTGGTTTTGGCGATCGACTGCCAGCCGCATGCCCATACCGAATTCCGCGTTGTCCTCGAAGAGGGAATTGGACCACGCCGGCCCGCGACCTTCGCTATTCACCGTGTAGGGGGTGGTTGGCAGGTTTCCGCCGTAGATCGAGGAGCATCCGGTCGCGTTGGCGATCAGGGCTCGGTCGCCAAACAGCCTGGTCATGGTCGAGATGTAAGGCGTCTCGCCGCATCCGGCGCAAGCGCCGGAGAACTCGAAGAGCGGCTCCAGCAATTGCGCGTCCTTTACTTGGCCGTGCGAAAGTTTCTCGCGCGACAGCTCTGGAATCGAGAGGAAGTAATCCCAGAACTCGTTGTACTTCTCGCGGAGCGCAGGCTGCGGTTGCATGTTGATAGCCCGGTGCTTGGCTTCGCTCTTGCTTTTGGCCGGGCAGATTGCAACGCACAATCCACAACCGGTGCAATCCTCAGGTGAAACTTGAAGGGTGTACTTCAACTCCGATAGCTCACGCCACTTAGGGATGGCTGTCTGAAAGCCCTCCGGAGCATGGTTGAAGCTGCCGTCGTAGACCTTGGCCCGAATCACCGAGTGCGGGCAGACCATGACGCACTTGCCGCACTGTATGCAAAGCTGCTCGTCCCACACCGGAATTTCGAGAGCGATATTGCGTTTCTCCCACTTTGTGGTACCCGTAGGGAAGGTGCCGTCGATGGGCATGGCGCTGACCGGAATCTCGTCGCCATCGCCGGTGATCATCAAAGCCTCAACGTTGCGCACGAAGTCGGGCGCTTCCGCAGGGACCGGGGGCCGAACATTGAATTGCGAGGTCACTGTCTGCGGGACCTTCACCTCGTGAAGATTTTCCAGCGACGAATCCACCGCCGCGAAGTTCTTGCGGACGACCGACTCGCCGCGCTTGCCGTAGGTTTTCTCGATAGCGTGCTTGATCGCTCCGATAGCCTCGTCGCGCGGCAGCACGCCGCTGATCGCGAAGAAGCAGGTTTGCATGACCGTGTTGATGCGGCCGCCCATGCCTGCCTTGCGCGCCACGTCGACTGCATCGATCACGTAGAATCGCAGCTTTTTCTGGATGATGGTCTGTTGCGTCGCTCGCGGCAGATTGTTCCAGACTTCGTCCGGGCCGAACGGGCTGTTCAGGAGAAAGACCGCCCCAGCTTCGGCGGTCTTCAAAACGTCCAACCGCTCCATGAAGCCGAACTGATGGCAGGCAACAAAGTTCGCGCGAGATATCAGATAAGTGGAGCGAATCGGCTTCTTGCTGAAGCGCAGGTGCGAGGTCGTTACCGCGCCTGATTTCTTCGAGTCGTAGACGAAGTAGCCCTGAACGTTCAGCGCTGTTTCTTCTCCGATGATCTTGATGGTGTTCTTGTTTGCGCCCACGGTGCCGTCGGAACCCAGTCCAAAGAACATCGCGCGGACAGTCTCGGGCGGTTCGGTCGAGAAGGTCGCATCGTAATCCAGACTGGTGTGGGTGACGTCGTCGTTGATACCGATGGTGAAGTGATTCTGTGGTGCGTGCTTGGTCAGTTCGTCGAAGATGCGAGTGACCATTGCAGGCGTGAATTCTTTTGAAGACAGACCGTAGCGGCCGCCAACAACTTTGGGGAAGTTCGCCATCGGCGCTTTGCCTGCTGTAATGCCTTCGGTCAAGGCAATAATGACGTCCTGATACAGCGGCTCGCCAATTGCGCCAGGTTCTTTCGTGCGGTCGAGAACAGCGATGCTCTTAACGGTCGCCGGCAACGCGTTCAGGAAATGTTCGAGCGAGAAAGGTCGCATCAGGCGGACCTTCAGCATGCCGACCTTTTTGCCCTGTGCGGTCAGATAATCAACCGTCTCATGAACCGCTTCGGCGCCGGAGCCCATGATGATAATGACGTGCTCGGCGTCGGGTGCGCCCTCATATTGGAATAGTTTATATTCGCGGCCGACCCGCTTCGCGAACTTGTCCATCACGTCCTGCACGATGGTCGGGCAAGCCAGGTAATACGGATTCACCGACTCGCGACCCTGGAAGTAGACGTCGGGATTCTGTGCCGAGCCCCGCAGGACCGGATGATCGGGTGACAGGGCGCGAGCGCGGTGCGCGCGCACCAGTTCGTCGTCGATCATTGCGCGCATATCGTCCAGTGTTAGCTGTTCGATTTTGGAAACTTCGTGCGAAGTGCGGAAGCCGTCGAAAAAATGCAGGAACGGAATGCGCGACTCGAGCGTGGCAGCATGAGCGATCAGTGCCATGTCCGCGGCTTCCTGCACTGAGTTGGACGAGAGCAGCGCGAAGCCCGTGGGGCGCACTGACATCGCATCCTGATGATCGCCGAAGATCGACAGAGCCTGCGCGGCGATCGAGCGTGCGGCGACGTGGATCACCGTAGGCGTCAACTCGCCCGCAATCTTGTACATGTTCGGGATCATCAGCAGCAAACCCTGCGCCGAGGTGAACGTTGTGCCCAGCGCTCCGGCCTGCAGTGCGCCATGCAGGGCACCAGCGGCTCCGGCCTCGCTTTGCATCTCGATGACCTTGGGAACGGTTCCCCAAATGTTCTTGTCGCCAATCGACGACCACGCGTCGGAGGACTCGCCCATGGGCGATGACGGAGTAATGGGGTAAATGGCAGCGACTTCGCTGACGTGGTAAGCCACATAAGCGACTGCTTCGTTGCCGTCGACCGTAACCTGCGTTCTCGGCGTCTCGCCGTCGGTTGACTGCTGGGTCGAGGAGGTCTCGCCGGCTGCCGATGAATCCGTATGAATGGTGGCAGACGGCGAAGCAGAGTATTCAGTTGTTTTCACGTCGTTCATCCCCCAAGACCGGCTTGGAGCGCGGTCCACTGCGAACTAAAGAATCTGTACTGTTCACGATAAGCGGTACTTGGCGAAGGGGCTGTGACGAGCGTACTAACAAGCCTGTGACGTGCGTCACATACAGAAGTGTGCGGCGTGGGAACACCTGCCGGCCGACGGTCTCCACTACAATCGAAAGCGTGAAGACCTGGGATGTAGTGATCATTGGCGGTGGAGTGATCGGGCTCTCATTGGCTTGGCGACTACGACATGCGAGTGCGACGGTGCTGGTCGTCGAGAAGGGCGAGCCCGCGCGCGAGGCCACCGCCGCCGCCGGAGGCATGATCGCACACTGCGATCCAGCGGTTCCTGCTGAGCTGGCCGCGATGACCTTGGCTAGTGCGCGTATGTATCCCGAGTTTGTAGCTGAGCTGCGGGCTGAGGCCTTCGAATCGCCAGATCTACGCGAGCAGGGAACCATCCTCTTTGCCAAAGAGGACGAAACGCCGCCATGCGAAGATGCTCATCCGCTGTCCGAAGCTGAGCTTTACCAGTTAGAGCCGCTGGTCAGATTACGCAGCAGCGCCTATCTCTTGCCGGAGCGCAGTGTCGATCCCCGCAAGCTGGGGAGTGTGTTGGAGAAAGCCGCGAGAACGCTGGGGGTGGATTTCGTCACCGGCTCTCCGGTCACGGAAGTAGCTGTTCTCGGAAGCCGCACGATCGGCGTGCGCAGCGCGAAGTCGTTTTATACAGCTGGAGCGGTGGTGAACTGTGCGGGAGCTTGGGCCTCGCTGATGAAGCCGTTCGGAGTGCCAACGCATCCGGTGAAAGGGCAGATGGTTAGCGTGATTCCGCAAGCGGATGCCAGGCACACCGGGCCACTGATCCGCCACGTGATACGCACGCCCGAGGTGTACATCATCCCGCGAAGCGATGGGCGCATACTGCTGGGAGCGACCGTGGAAGAGGTTGGCTACGAAAAGCGGGTTGATGCCGACGTTGTGAAGCGTTTCACAGAATCGGCGGCGAAGATCGTGCCCAAAATCGCCGAGATGCGCCTGCACGACGCGTGGGCTGGACTTCGGCCGGGTTCGCCGGATGGATTGCCGATCCTGGGAGCTACGTCAATGAGAGGGTATTACGCGGCGACCGGACACTATCGCGACGGCATTCTGCTGGCGCCGGTGACGGCGCTAGTGATGACTGAAGTGTTAAAGGGACGCAAGCCGCAGTTTGACCTGACGCCCTTCTCGCCATTGAGATTCGCGTAACAAACTGCGGACATCGAGGTGGGAGTCTCGTCTCCCCCCTAGTGGAAAACGCGCTTGGCGACTGAAACGTCAGGCGCGCTTAATGAGTCGAGTGATTGCGACAAGAATCACCGCCCCGACGAATGCCACGATGATGGAGCCGATCATGCCGCCCCCCGGCCATATGCCCATCATTCCGAATAACCAGCCCCCGACAAAGCCGCCGAGGATGCCGAGGATGATGTCGACCAGGATTCCATAGCCGCCGCCCTTCATCACCACTCCGGCGAGCCAGCCTGCAATCATTCCCACCACAATCCATGCGATGAAACCCATAGTGCCTCCTCAAAACCGATTGATCGGCTCGATCGACTTTCGCTCCGGGGCCTGGGACTGCCAAGCGTGTTACTGGTCCGATAACGTACAGACCACGTTCATCTCTTTGCAGACCCTCATCACACCTTCCACCACGACCGGCGTGGCGTCCGCCGTCCCCACCAGATTTGATGCGACGACCAATTGTGTCAGATCTTTGCCCAGCGGCGTGGCCTGCATGCTGGCGACCTGCGCGCCCTTTGAGAACTTAATCTCGTGTTTCTTGGCGTCGCTGCCGGTAATGGTCACCTCGGGGTGGTTGGTCTTCAGTGAGGTCAGCGCCGTCTGATAGACCTTATCCGCGTTTGCCATGAGAACGACTGTGGCCACGTCGTAGCCGGCACCATTCGGCGACTTGTTGCTCATCCGTTGCACCTGTCCGGAAACTGCTCGCGCCACCATTACCCATTGCGCCTGTGCGGCGACTGCGGTGAAGAACATCGCTCCCGTTATCAGGTTCAGCACTAATCTACGGATTGTCACAGCGTCCTCCGAACCGACCGCGGTCTTTGTAGTTCGCTCGCAGAGAAAGATTACATTGTTACCAGCCCGCCCCAACGATTTTCGATCTTTTCGGTGGGGCGGACTACCTGCGGGAGCTGATCCAGCCGAATTACTTCTTCTGCTGGTCTTTAGGCGGATAGTACGAGAACATCTTGCTGACTGCCTTATTCAGGTTGTTGATATTTTTGCTGCTATTGTCGCTAATAGTGTCGGTAGCGGAACCCCGCCAGAGCAGCTCATGATCCTTGGTATCAGCGATTTCGACCACCAGCGTGCCCTGCCTGGTGACGTAGGTGTTATAGGTGACGTTTCCCGGTCCCCAATAACCCCATCCCCACGCTGGACCAATGGCATAACCGGTTCCGATGACTTCCTTTTGGTCGTGAATGCTGTTGCTATAGACTACCCATACATCGGGATTCGACTGGACTTCGGTCAATCCCTTCGCCTGCAATTCCCTGTTGACGGCAGCGACAATGCGCTGATCCCAGAAACCCTTCGCGGGATGTGGGCTCTTCTCCCACATATAGGTGTGATAGTTGGAAAAATTCGCGCTGCGATCGTAGTCGGTGTTGATCTTCTGCGCAAAAGCTACGGTGGAGAGCACCAGGCTGAGAACAACCCCGGCGAGAATGCGTTTCTTCATGTAGAACGGCTCCCTTTGGATTGACTGCACGATGCACGCCTGTATCATCGCAACGACAAGATACTATCCTGAGTTGCCCCCGTCCAGTCGATTCACGCGGTGCTTGTGCCAGAAGCAGGCGCTCCGGGAACCTTTTGACTCGGCAAACGTATTGTTATCGGGAGACGGCGCATGGATGCCATGACAATCTGCGGTTATCTATGGGAAGCGTTCCTGCTTCTGTGGCTGATCTGGGCGTTCAAAACCAAAAAGACACAGGTACGCGAGAGCGTCTCGTCGCGATTGTCGTACATGGTTTTGAATGTGGCGGCGTTCTACCTCATGTTCTCCGGCGACATTCCGCGCGAATATCTCCGCACTCGCCTGTTTGCGCCTAACATCTGGACAAATACGCTGGGAATCGCGATTACGGCCGCCGGAATCGCCTTCGCTGTTTGGGCGAGAGTTTACTTGGGCGGTAACTGGAGCGGCACCGTCACCGTTAAGGTCGGCCACGAGTTGGTGCGCAACGGGCCGTACCGCTTCGTGCGCCACCCGATTTACACCGGTTTGATTTCGTCACTGTTCGGAACCGCTATCGTTCGTCACCAGGTGCGCGGGATCATCGCCGTGGTTCTGGCCTACATCGGTTTCAAGATCAAGAGCAGGATCGAAGAACGCGCCATGACCAACACCTTCGGCGCCCAGTATGATGAATACAGCCGCGCCACCGGCGCCATCCTTCCTCGCCTGTGGTCGTAGCCGGAAAGACCCATGTCTCGAAAATCGCGAGGCATGAGGCACCCGAAGTTCCGCCACTCCCACATGACATGCCCTGTGCTAGACTCGCTCCGCTTATCCAGAGTTGTCACCACCATGAAGGAGCGCGTAGATGCTTCGTCGGGCCGTAGCCATTCTCTTCGTTGGGCTAGTACTGTCTGCTGCGGGATTTGCAGCACAGGGAGGCGATCAGTCCGCCCTGCAGAATTACTTTGTCGGACGCCAGGTCAGGTTGCAGATCGATATGCCCGGCACTGCGAAAGGCGTGGACCTGCGCCAGGACCGCGATGACCCGATGGATTGGAAGCAATATTCGAGCCGCCTGAAGGAATTCGGGCCCGCCATCCGCAGCGGCGACCGTTCCACCATAACGACGCTCGTGGTGAAGAAAAATCTTATCGAGTTCCAACTCGATGGCGGGGGCTTTGGTACCTTCTGGGACGACGACACCACTACCGTAACTCCGTACCACGTCGACAAGAGCAACTACGAGAAGCAGCTGGAGCGTGATGTACGCAACGCTACCGATCCGCAGCGCAAGCGCGAGCTACAGCGCGAACTCGACTATGCCCGCAGCCGACGCGAGCGCGAGCAGCGGGCCGACGATCGCGCTGCCCAGATTGCCAGCCAGATGAAGACGCAGCAGGTGGCCGACAAGCGCATCCGTGGCGGCTCGCGCTTTAATCTGCGCTGGACTGGCAACATCCCGCAGGATCAACTCACGCCCGAAGCAGTAATGAAGATGCTGGAAGCCTACATCGATTTCGGCGAGTTGCAGCAGCAGACGCCCATTCTACAAGCCACGGCCACAAATCCGCAGGCTCCGAGCGCTCCCGTGACCGGCGGGGCAGGGACGCCTATCACCCAACTCAAGCGCGGCATGCAGATCGGCGAGGTCAGCAACCTGATGGGTTTGGGCCGCATGACATCGCAATCCACATCGGAGGAAGGCCTGAAGACGCAAATCTTCGAATACCTGCCAAACGACTACCGCGTCGAAGTGACTTACGTGGATGGAATTATGGTGCGCTACTCAATCGAGTCGCGCTAGGAAAGCGGACGTCTTAGCTGTGCCTTGTGCCATGGCGATACACGAGTAGTTGCTCGAGACCTCCGAGGTGCTGAGCCTACGGATTCATTCCCTCATCCATCCACCGCTTGAAGCGGGCAATCTGCTCCTTGGGCCAGGGATCGTCGCACGGCATGCTGCCGTCGTCGAGGCGGGCGTAGATTCCTTCTGCCTGCGCCTTCACGTCTTCGTAAGAGGACAGGTCGAGGCCAAAGTTTTTCATCGAATCAATGTCAGGCGATTCGCGGAATAGCGGCCGAATATCAGCAGCAAAACTCAGAGCCATAAGCACCTCAGGAATTCGGCAAGGAATGCATCTTAATCCAAATCACTGGGCGCTGTCGTATGATCATGTCCGGTTCGTTGCCGAGTAACTCGAACCAGATCCGGGTACCCCGGATTTCGCGGTTTTCGAGACCTGGGTGTTTTCCGTTCATTCGATCACAGGAGACGCCCCTTCCGCACGCGCCGGTTAGCGAAAAGAGCCTAGAAGGAGAACCCCCAAGCCGCGTTCGTTTTCCTGCAACACAACCGCTATCGGCCGTTTATTACTCCTGAACTTCTTCGGCTACCCGAACGCCACTGGCGGAGTCCTCCTCCATCCTTTGCAGCAGCTTGCGGAAATTTTCGCTGAGTCCTGCCGGAGTCGGACGGAAGGTCGGACGGGCCGACAGCATTTTATCCAGCGTGTATAACAAGCTCACATTCGCTGCAACCCTGCCTCCGCTCGCTTGGATGCCGTCCGCCAAGGCGGCCTGGTCATAGTTCGTGGGATGCCGACCCATTAGACATTGCAGCATGACTATGCCGAGGGAAAAAATGTCCGAAGCACAGGACAGCGCCTTGGTCGCCCGAAACTGCTCCGGCGAAAAGTAACCCAATGTTCCGACGGGACTGCGCGAGGAACGACGACGGTCGCTTCGATCCAATGGCCTGAGTGTACGAATATTGTCGTGACCCAGGTATCTGGCCGCGCCAAGATCGATGAGAACTGCGGTGTCCACTGCCCCGTCCATGCTGTGGCCATCGGAGTTCCTAAGCATGATGTTCGAAGGTTTGATGTCTCCATGAACCACTCGTCGCGACCAAATCTCCGCGATAGCGGACGAGACATCACGCCCAATCGCCAAGACCTCGGTTTCCAGTAGCCGTCCGTTGGACAACAGGATACTTAGGGGTTTGCCCTCGATAAATTCCCACGCGACATATCGCGTGTGTCGACCGTCGGCGTCGAAATTGCCGTGCTCCACCAGTCGTGCCAGGTTTGGATGCGAGAAATTTTCCGTTGCAGTGATCTCGGGCTGGGGACGGAGGCTCCGCCTGCGATCGAAGTGCAGCTTCAGAGCAACAACGTCATTCGTAGGTGTACCGTCTGGCAGGGAAGTTCTGGTTGCCTTAAAAACCGCGCCTTGGCCGCCAACAGCAATTTCGGGACCAATGATGTACCGCTGACCCAGAGCAGCCTCGATCTCTGCAGGGATAAAGTGGCAGGCATACCGGTGGATAGCCATACGATTGACCGCCTACGCGGACACGTCCGCTTACGTTTCCCTTTTCACAGAACCTGGCAAAGCTCAAATCGAGTATACCCGGGAAGCGCAACATGGGAGGCATTTTCCGGGCTGGTGTGTCATGACGAGTTGTCGACCGCCTCTAAAACGCAGAGGCGCACTAGGATTTGTTGCCCGTTTCCTTCAGCCGCTCCGGATGCGTGAACTCTTCGTCGTCATCCGTCGCGAGGTTAACGGCCGCCCATTTGCGCCTGGCGTGGGTGACAGGCAACATTTTGCCGGTAACCGTGTGACACCTCTCGCCTACCTTGGCACCGCACACGGGACACTCAAAATCGGTCGCGTTCATGCGTACAGTTTACGACGATGGACGGCGTATAACGACGAGAGAGGTACACACAGAGATACCTGGATTCCCGAAACTGCCCGGCACGCCCGATCGTACTTAGCCAAACCGTCGATTACATCGCCAGAACGTTTGACCTGAATAGCCGCAATCGCACGCAACCCGAGACAAGCTTGCGTGATCGCTAGTTAAGCCGGGAAGGCCGCGATGAAAGGGGGCCTTTCCTCCTTCAGCCTTGAACTTAGCAATAGCGCTCTTGGACAAGGTCGGCACCGGTGCGTTGGCGACCGAGCAGCGGCAGGTCATCGTTGCTATGATGGCCTTCGTGGTAAAGCGAATCGAGCGCGGGAAGTTCATCACCTTTGAAGGCCTGGACGGCTGCGGCAAGAGCACGCAACTGGAAAAGCTCGAAGGCGTTCTGCGCGAGAACAAGATCGAGGTAGTGACCACGCGCGAGCCTGGAGGAACAGAGATCGGCGAACGCATCCGGGCGGTCTTGCTGGATTCGCGCACCGCTGGCCTGAACTCGCAGGCGGAGATGGCGCTGATGTTCGCTTCACGTTCGCAGTTGATTGCCGAGGTCATTGTGCCTGCCTTGGAGGCAGGGAAGTGGGTGCTGTGCGATCGCTTCACCGATTCGACCGAAGCCTATCAGGGCGGAGGACGACAACTTGGGACTGAGCCGGTGTTGCAACTGCATCGGGTTCTCTGCCGCAATCTGTGGCCCGACCTGACGATCCTGATGGACTCAGATGTCAGCTCCAGTGTTCGTCGCGCGCGGCGGCGGAATAAAGACGCTGAGCATGACGAGAACCGCTTTGAGCAAGAAAACCTCGCGTTCTTCACCCGCGTGCGGGAGGGATTTCTGGCGATCGCTGACCGCGAGCCGCAACGCGTTGTAAAGATTGACGCGCGCCCGCCGATCGAGGCCGTGCACGAAGAGATTGTTAGAGTGGTGAAGGAGAGGCTGAAGTGAAAGGAAGCGGTGAAATCCGACCTTCAGCTCGGCGGAGTCGTGACTGATGGCTCCGGCGCTGTTTGTGGTCCGAGGCAGAAGCCATTTCATAAATGAGAGAGCTCTTCACGGCAGGGCTGAAGCTGTTCCCTTGCACCACTAAACTGATTCATGCCTTTTTCTGATTTTCACGGCAACGCGGACACCGTACATACGCTGCGGGAGATGCTTGCGCACGAGCACTTTCCTCATGCCTTGATTCTGTCCGGCCCGGCAGGCTCGGGCAGGTTCACGCTCAGTCAAATGGTTGCGAAAGCGATGAACTGTTTGGAGCGGCCCGTCACCGACCGCCTGCCGGACTTCTGCGGCAGTTGCGCCAACTGCGTACGCATCGCCGAAGCCGACGCGCTGGAAGATCGCTTTGCCGAAGCCGTTGAAGGTCGCGAAAACTTGCGCGACACGGACAAGAAAGAAACTCGCATCTTCGTCCAAACGCATCCGGACGTGATGATCATTCCGCCCGATCCGCCACAGATGCTGGTGAAGGTCGATCAGGTGCGTCACGTCATCCACGAGATCTACTTCAAGCCGGCTGAAGGCAGCGAGCGGGTTTACATCTTCAGCGACGCCGACTTCATGAAAGAGGCCGCGAACTCGCTGCTGAAGATTCTGGAGGAGCCGCCGGAGTTCGCCACGATCTTCCTGCTCACCGACAACCCGACCGCTCTGCTGCCGACAATTCGCTCGCGCTGCATGCACCTTCGACTAACACCGGTTTCGCCCGCCGAAGTCGAAAACTATCTGGCCGAGGTTCGCCCGGAATTGAAGCCCCGGGAGCGCTCACTGGTGGCGCGGATTTGTGGCGGAGGTTTGGGGCGCGCGCGCAGCTTCGACCTCGCAGCCTACGTCGCGGCGCGGCAGGATGCGCTGACTGTGCTGGGGCCCGCCATGGGAGCGAAGGACCACAGCGACCTGTTTCGTGCGACCGACTCATATCGCGCGGGCGCTGACGGAAAGGCGAAAACGGAGTATCTGATTCGCACACTGTATTCATTGTTGGAAGACATGCTATTCCTGCGCTCAGGTACGCCGGAACTGGTGCGCAATCAGGACATTCAGGCCGAACTGGCGCGGATGGCTGCTGGGGTGGACTTCGACTGGATCGTCAGCGCAACTCAGCGTCTAGGTGAGCTGGAGAGCGGGATGCGCAGGAATTTGCTGCGTTCGCTGGCCCTCGACAGCTTCGCCACGGCTCTGGAGCACTGATACCAAAGTAGTATCACCGAGTTGATTGTTTTGCGGATTAGCCTGTGTTAGGGTATCGCTAAGTTCACACCTGAAAGCCTCGGAGCGACCCGCCGGAAATTTGCAAGACTTCAAGCGCTGTTTTCCGCCTCCGAGAGAGTACTTGCCGAAAGGCTGGTGTGCCTAAGCCAGGAGCAAACACCATGAAAGATTCTATGGATGCCACCGCCGTAGGACGAGCTGTTGACCCGGAGGTGTTTGCCAATCGCAAGCTCATCCGCCCCGCATTGAATCGCAACGACCATCAGCATTCAGACGGCGATCGCCGGGAGCGCAGTGGCGATCGCGCTGACCGCGCGACGGGTAAGAAGACCCCTCCGCCAGAGCAAACCCACGCCGAAAATTTCTACTATCAGAAGCAGATGCAGACCAAGACGCCCATGGTCCTGGTGCTGCAGGACGGCGAGGAAATTCACGGCGTCATCGAGTGGTACGATAAGTACTGCCTCAAAGTGAATCGCACCGGCGCGGCGAATCTGCTGATCTATAAGCCCAGCATCAAGTATATGTACAAAGAGAGCGAAGGAACCCCGCAGCGGAAGTAGGGCGAAACGTATCAGATATTGCGCTGGTCGCTAGGCTGCTTTCGCCGCCGCAGCTTTCTGCTGCGTGATTTTGCCGCGCTTGAACTCCCTCCAGTTGAGGACGATGTCCGCCAGCGGCACGGAGAAGATCACGCACATCCAGACCAGTACCTCGGTCGCCATCAGGCTGTTGTCAAACCCGAAGATTCCCGAGATCACACGCACTTCAAGGAATACCAGAGCTACCGCGTAGCTGCGCGTCATCCATTGCCGGTGCTGCTGGATGTTTCCGCACAGAACGAAGAACAGCGCAACCCCAGTGGTCAGCATCAGCAGCCCGGCATCGGAAGCAGCGGCCATGGTAAAGGAACGCGGCGCGTGGCTGCGCTCATTGAAAAACTGAATGTACGTTCCCAACGGCGCAACGATCATCACTCCGGCGACATAGATCCAGCCGACAGTCTTGTGCAGCCGGAGGTAGCGCTGTCGCAGGCGATCGGAAAACTGCATCGGTCCGAGGAACAACGCGCAGGCGCCCGCCAGCCCGTGCGGCAACAGCCACCATTTGAACGGCTGATAGTGCTGCCAGACTGGATCGGCGCGGTTAACGAGGAAGCTCTCGTTGTGGAATAGAACGTAGACCATCATCAATCCGACGAAGGTCCAGAGAGCAATTCGCGGCCAGTTTCGCGATTGATTCGGCAGCCGCTGCGATACGGTAGCCATTCGGCTTCACCTGTGGAGAAAGAGTGCAAAGCACTATAACCCAGGTCGGCGAGAGGAAAATCAAAAAAATCGACTACGCGTCGTGTATCAGGCAGCGGCCGGACAAAGGTTTGACCATCAGTCCCCCGCTTCGGGCCATCACGTGGACCTTCTTGGTGCCGTCACAGCTTCGGCAGCACGATGCCCTTCTGTGACTGGTATTTTCCTCCGCGGTCCTTGTAGCTCGTCTCACAGATTTCGTCGGACTGGAAGAACAGGATCTGGCACAGGCCTTCGTTGGCGTAGATGCGCGCGGGCAGCGGCGTCGTATTGGAGATCTCAAGCGTCACAAAGCCCTCCCACTCGGGCTCGAACGGCGTGACGTTCACGATGATGCCGCAACGCGCGTAAGTCGACTTTCCCACGCAGATGGTCAACGTGTCGCGCGGAATCTTGAAGTACTCCACCGAGCGCGCCAGAGCGAACGAATTCGGCGGAACGATGCAGACGTCGGATTCGATGCTGACAAAGGAGCGCTCGTCGAACTTCTTGGGATCGACGATGGTGCTGTTGACGTTGGTGAAGATCTTGAACTCGTCGGCGACGCGCAGGTCGTAGCCGTAAGAAGAGAGACCGTACGAGATAACGCCTTCCCGGATCTGTTTTTCCGAGAACGGGTTGATCATTTCGTGCTCGGTGGCCATTTTGCGGATCCAGCGGTCACTCTTGATGGACATTGGGCTCCTGGGGGCCGAAGCCCCATTCTGTAAATTCCCGGCTGAGACGTAGGCGTGAACCTCCGCGCTACACGAGCAGGTTGTGAATCGAATACGTCATATTACGGAATGCTGCTATCGGTTGACAATGGCACGGCGCTTCACTAGGATTCGCCCATCGGTTAATAACTCGAAGTCGAACCGAGACTTACCGCCGCTCCCGAAGTCGGATAGAATCTAAATTACACTTGCCGATCGCGGCCACTACGGTCGGCGAGTGAACCCTGCGGAGCCACTTGTGATTAAACTTGACTTGATCAATGAAGTTGTCACCAAGACTGGCGTCACCAAGACCAAGGCGGAGATGGCGGTCGAAACCGTTTTTGAAAGCATGAAGAAATCGCTGGCGCGCGGCGACCGCATCGAGTTGCGCGGCTTCGGCGTCTTCACCGTTCGTCCACGCAAGACAGGCATCGGCCGTAACCCGCGCACCGGGGCCGAGGTCAATATTCCTCCTGGCAAAGCGGTGCGTTTCAAGCCCGGGAAGGAGTTGCAGTCCATCGAATAGCGGACGTCGCAGGGGATCGCAGGTTTGGTCAGCGCGGTTCCCGGGCGGAGACTGCGCACGCTCTGCTTCCGCAAGCCGCGGCTGATCATCCAAACAGCAAAAGATGTCTGATCCCACGCCGCCAATTTCTTACACCTTTGAGGTGCCCAGCTATCCCAGGGTGATGATCTCCGCGCCCACGCGGAGCCGGCCTTATTGGCTGCATGCGCTGCTGCTGCTGCTTACACTGCTCACAACTTTAGTTGTAGGAGCGCGGCTGGAATACAATTTCGCGAACAATTTGCCCGCATTCGATGCCGACAGCCTGGTGTTTCCGCTATTCCATCCACAGTGGGTGTTGCAGCATCCGGGGCGCCTGCTCATGGGCATTCCGTTTTCGCTGGCGCTGATGGGGATTCTGCTGGCGCACGAGTTCGGTCACTTTGTTTTGGCCGAACGATACGGCGTCTATGCGACGCTGCCATACTTCATTCCCGCTCCAACATTCATTGGAACATTCGGAGCGCTTATTCGCATCAAGTCGCCCATCCGATCGCGAAAAGCCCTCTTCGACATCGGTATTGCGGGCCCGATCGCCGGGTTCCTGGTCGCTGTCCCGGTGCTGTTTTGGGGATTGGCACTTTCCAAGCCGATGCCCGCTAGCGCGACCGACTCCGCGATTGAATTCGGCTATCCACTGATCTTCCAGATCGTCGACCGCGCGCTGGTTCCGTTTACACATCACGCGGCTTCTCTATCGAGCTTGTACCTGCATCCGATTGCCGTCGCTGCCTGGGTTGGTATGTTCGCCACGGCGCTGAACCTCTTACCCGGCGGACAGCTCGACGGCGGTCACATCACCTACGCGGTTTCTCCCCGAGCTCACAAGTGGGTCACTCGCAGCACGATCCTGGTCCTGATCGGCATGGGGAAGTTCTGGCCCGGCTGGTGGCTGTGGGCGGTGATTCTGGGTTTCACCGGCATGCGTCATCCTGACGTGCCGCCGTGGCCCCCGATCGGTCTGAGCCGCCGCTGGCTCGCGGTAGTTGCCGCATTATTGTTGGCCTTAACGGTTATCCTGGCACCGGTTCGGGGGCCGTTCTCAGGCTCTTAGCGCAACACGTACGTCAAGCGAACAGAACGACGCGCCGGACGAATCCGGCGCGTCGTGAGCACTGCGCTTTGTCGATCTCTAGCCGTTAGCCTTCTGATGGCACCCGGCGCACTTGGTCGGAGCCGCCTTTCCGGCGGCATTCTCTTTCTGATGGCAATCAATGCAGAGACCGCCAGTTGCTGTCGGGTTGTGGAATGCTCCCTGCAAATTGGTAGTGACCGGCGGCGTCGCGGGCCTGGTGTGGCAGTCGGTGCAAGCTTCCTGGGGAGACTTCAACGGCTTCTCCGGCTTCGACGCGTGGTGGCAGGCGTCGCACTTGGCGGCGACCTTCATATGCGAGGTGTGATCGAATTTCACCGCACCCATAGGAGCGCCTTTGAGAATGATGGGCGTCTTCGGCGCCGTCTGGGCAAACGCACCCGTGATCATAAGAAGAACAAAAAAGCCGAGTAGGACTACGAACAGTTTCTTAAGTTTCACGACGCCTCCAGAAATGGCAATTTGACAGTGCCGCGGAGAGCTGCAATGCTCCGGCCGGCAAATTCAATTCTAGGAAGGTTTGAAGTGAGGTTCTGTGACGCAGGCGCCACAGGCCTGTGATAAGGAAATCCTGCAGGGAGAGCTGCCTTCAGACCAGCGTTCAGGCCGCTTATTGTTCTGGGGAAGCGGCTTCAGCCGAGGGCACAGCTGTGCGTTTTTCAGTAACCTGTGAAGCCGTGCTCCGTGCGATCGTTATGACAAATCCAGGCTAGAACGTGACGCCGACCTCGAGAATCGTGGTTGGCTGGTCCAGATCTGGATTCATCAGGTAGGTTGTGAACTCCAGTTGCTTATAGGAGAAGCCGACCAGCAAGCCGCGCTGTGTGTCCACGCTGGTGTGATAAGCCTTCGTGTGTTGAGCCGCAAATCCAATCTTCAGCCAGTCGAGCAAAGAATAGGTGAGTTCCGGCCAGCTGTAGAAGAAGCTATTTGCCCGATCGCCAGTGTCAAAGACGTATTCGCTGCTGCTGGTGAATTGCAGCTTCTTGTAGGTCAGCGACAGCTCACACCCGGGCGCGATCCCGGTAACGTCACCGAAGACGCCGCCGATCATGGGGGTTACGGCCAGCTGGAGTTTCTTGCCGGCGCTGAAGTTATATCCCGCCCACAGCGAGCCGGTGCGCTGATCTTCATAGTTGTAGCGAGCTTCCAGGTGCAACCAGTTGTGGTCCGCCGTTAACACGGGACTCACGTAGGACTGGCCCTTCGGCGCGATGTAGCCGTCCGTCGTGAGCGAGTAGGCCCAGGGTTGCTGATCCGGGGAAGTAGCAGGGGCCGGCAACGGCGTCGGCGTACCTTGTGCCCACAGCGCGGAGCAGAGCAGCAGAACAGAAGCCAGAATCCCGACATTGTACCGGCGCGTCATCCGCCAAGGCCGATCGTCAGGCCGACCATCACGGCGCCGATGGCCACCATGGACAACCCCCAGCCCCACGCGCTGTGGCCGGCATAGCGGCCATAAGCGTGTCCCGCGATAAATAGCATGGCAATGGCAATTACGTCGGAAACACGTGAGGCCACGCGGATCTTCGGAATCACGATGAACGGAAGCACTACGGGAAACGTCGACAAAAATACCAGCGAGAAAATCCCGGCTGCGCCGCGCCAGTCTTCTTTGCGCAACCGCGGGCGCGCGGGAGGTTCCGGGAGTTCGTACAACTTCCGCCGCATAGCGTCCAAAGCTGGCGGCGGCAGCACCGAGGCGACAACCGCGGGAAGCTCGTCGAGGATGATCCGGTTGGCTTGCTCCGGTCCGTCAGCTCGATGAACGCGCTTGAGGACTTTAATGCTATGCCCGCGCTCGCTTACGCAGGACATGATGTACATGATGGCGTCGATCACGCCCCAGGCTAGATTGCAGCTCAGCGCTCCTATCAGCATCTCGTGGACTTGAATACGGTCGGCGCGCGCTACGCGCAAGGAGACCGTAAACGTGAGTACCATGATGACGCCGAAGAGAATTTCCGAGAATCGCTCAAGCGGGTCGAGATAAGGTTCGAAATGCCATTTTTTCTTTTCAGACGTCGCCTGTGACGCAACCGTGGCCATGGCCCTCAACTCCGAAGCCGGGAACACGACATGGGCAACCAGGCGGGTGGGCATTCGCCTTAGTAACGTTGCATACCGCAGATGCTCGTTGACAGCGGTTTTTAGCTCCCGGACAATTGAGGGTAGCAGGAAAGGATCGAAAATGTTTCCCCAAGAAGGCGAAAGCGTACCTGAAGAGCCAGTAGAAGTACCGTCCGATAAGAGTGGGATTCTGAAGTGGGTCCTGCTGGCAGCAGGCGCGATCTACGTGATCGCCTCGCTCTACCTGATCTACGATATGCGGACCAGGATCGTCGGGCTCGAGCAGAAAGAAGCGGCGCTCCAGACTGAGCAAAGCGAGCTGGTAACGCGGCTTTCCAACACCTCCTCAGAGCTGCGGCGCGCTCTTTCGACTGAAGTCGACACCACCAAGCAGGAGATGGCCGCCCGCGCCGCCGAACTGGAACGTCAACAGAAAGCTTCTGCTGCGAAGCTGTCGGCCGCGCAGAGCCAGCAGGGTAAGCAGATCGCCGATGTAAGTGGGGAAGTAAGCACCGTTAAGACCGACGTCGGCGCTGCCAAGACCGACATCCAGAAGACCCAGACGGACTTGGCTGCCACCAACCAGAAGCTGGAACATGCCATGGGCGATCTCGGCGTGCAAAGCGGACTCATCGCCCACAACGCGTCGGAGCTCGAGGTCCTGAAGCACAAAGGCGACCGCAATTACTACGACTTCACCTTGCAGAAGGGCGCCCGTCAGCCCGTCTCCACCATCAGCCTGCAACTGAAGAAAGTCGATCCCAAGAAGAGCAAGTTTACCCTGAACGTGATCTCCGACGACAAGACCATCGAGAAGAAGGACCGCACTCTCAACGAGCCGCTCCAGTTCTATACCGGGCGCGATCACATGCTGTATGAGCTGGTGGTCTTCACCGCCGCGAAGAACTCTATCACCGGATACCTGTCGACGCCGAAGAATGCGCCGACGCCGGTAACGCCATAGGCGATAACCCAATCTTCAAACACAGCCTCCGCGGATGTCAGGCGCGGCATTGAATGTGGGTAGAGCTGACCTCCGGGGCCAGCGTCCGGCGTGCCCATCTTCGTTTCACAGACGGCTTCACCCGTAAGTAATTCAAACTTTTAGAAAATTCCTAAGCTTT
Source organism: uncultured Acidobacteriaceae bacterium (assembly GCA_963780495.1). GTDB lineage: Bacteria > Acidobacteriota > Terriglobia > Terriglobales > Acidobacteriaceae > Bog-257. The sequence goes on along the minus strand of CAWACF010000017.1, from coordinate 180,244 downwards.
TAGCCAAATCTCTACCAACCACCAAAATGCCTCTAGGCAACGGCGCTAAAGCGGCATATTTTAGTGGCACAAGAATCCACTATGCGGAGCGCTGTCCGCAGTTATAGGAGGTCCGTGGTTTCGGCCGCACGGGCTTCGGTCAGCCTCGTTTCCAGCTAGCCGCTTTTTTCGAGAGGCAATATGGACAGAGACTCGATAATCCGATACCTGGTCGCCATCGTTTTGGCGGCCTACATCATCGTTGCCTCCTACTTCATGTACTTCTCCTACAGCGTGTACGAGCTTCGGCCCAGGATGGCTGCCGTGGAGCAGCGGGAGAAAGCCCTGGAGGACCAACAGGCCGAGCTGAACAAGAAAGTTCACTCGCGGCTAACGGAGTTCAAGCAGACGCTGACCACTGAAGTCGGAACGACGAAGCAAGAGGTGACCCTCCGCACGGCAGAGTTGGAAGCCCAGCAGAAGGCCGCCGCCGCTAAGCTGGCGGCAGCGCAGACGCAGCAGGGCAAGCAACTGGCGGCGGTCAGCGGCGAAGTCGGCAGCGTGAAGAACGACGTGGGTGCCGCCAAGGCTGACATCCAGAAGACCCAAACCGAACTGGCCGCGACGAGCGCCAAGCTTGCGCGAGCTACTGGCGACCTCGGCTTGCAGAGCGGCTTGATCGCACATAATGCTTCGGAGCTGGAGGAGTTGAAGCACAAAGGCGATCGTGACTATTACGATTTCACTTTGCAAAAAAACACGCGCTCGCGAGTGGCTAACGTGAGCCTGGTACTGAAGAAGGTCGATCCCAAGAAAAGCACGTTCACCCTGAACGTGCTGGCCGACGACAAGACGATCGAGAAAAAAGACCGCACCATTAGTGAGCCGTTGCAGTTCTACACCGGCGCCGACCACGTTCTGTACGAGCTGGTGGTGTTCACGGCCGACAAAAACAAAGTCACCGGATACCTGTCGACGCCGAAGAATAGCTCGGCCGCGGCAACCGCCGAAACTACAACGGCGAGGTAGATCCATCCGCGAAGATGACGCGCCGGAGTTACGTTTTGCTAGGGAAGAAGTAGTCTCGCCAAGCGGACAAAGAGCTTCTCCCGAAGCTTCGGCGCCGGCTGCGCGTATGCAAAAAGCCGAGTTCCTTTAGGGACGCCTGACAGCCCCCTTAACTCCCAAAATACCCAATCAATATCCCAACTCCTCGCTTCAAATAGATCGACACGTATGGACCATCCAGGCGGAAGGCGCTTACCACCGCACCGCCAAGAGCACGGCAGATTACCGCCAGCAAGCGCGGCAGCGAGCAGCGGTATTTGCGCAGCAGATGACCTTGTCCCACAGAGTAAGGGTAATTGGTTCTGCGAATGCGCGATAACTCCCTGAGTTCGGGATGAAAAACATTCATCGAAGGCTCGAACCACAACTTGAATCCGGCCTGCATGGCTCGCAAGAAATAGTCGGTCTCCTCGCCCGACTGATATTTCGTGCCGGCGCCCACGCCGATCGATTCGTCCATGAATCCGACAGTGTCTCGCACTTTGCGGCGCATGAACAGCATCGACGACTGCGCCATCCACACGCTGCGCTCCGGCAACAATCCTATGGGTTGATCCGTACAGAGGCCAGGCCCGGGCGGATTTTTCGGCACCATCGGCCTCCCTTGCGGATTGCATTCCACCACGCTCAGCATGTCGATGTCAGAATGTGTTTCGAACCACTTTACGATTGCATGCAGCAGATCGGGCGGATACCAGCAGTCGTCATCGGGAAAGGTAAGAATCTCGCCCTGTGCTACTGGCAACGCGATATTCCGGCTGCGCGCGAGACCGCGCTGGGTTGAATGAAAATACTGTTGCCTAATCGGATGCTGCTTCAGGAGCTCGTTAACGCCTTCCTCATCACTCTGATCGACGACCAGCAGCTCGAAATCCCGATACGTCTGCTGCTCGAGATGAAGTAAAAAGTTTTCGAGCTCCGCCTTTCGGTTGCGTGTGGCGACGATGAGCGAGATGGTAGGCGGTTTCGATGCTCCGGATTCGAGAGGGGTCATGTGATGAGAGGAAAAAGAAAAGTAATAAACTACCTGAGCATTGAGTTCAATTCCGGATAGCATGACCGGCAGGAAACAGGAGAATACCATCCCGTTTTGGCCGGCTCGATGCGGAATGCATCCAATCTAAGATGGCTGGAACTAAAAAGTCGTCCAAAGCTGCTCCTACCAAGATCACCGACGGCGCCGTGCCCGCTGAGGACTTGAAGCAGGAATTTCCCCGCATCGCGCTCCCGATCAAGCCGCCGTATCCGCCAATGGAAGCGAAGCTGGTCGACGAGATTCCGCGTGGCGATAACTGGCAGTACGAGCCTAAGTGGGATGGCTTCCGCTGCGTGGCGTTTCGCAAAGGCCATCAGGTGCTGCTGCAGTCGAAGGCTGGCCAGCCCCTGGGGCGATATTTTCCGGAGATCGTTGCTGCACTGCAGAAGCTGAAGGCCACCGAGTTTGTTTTGGACGGCGAGATCGTGATTCTTCACGACGGCCACCTCTCATTCGACGATCTGCTGCTGCGCATTCATCCGGCTGCGAGTCGCATTCAGAAGCTGTCGAAGGAGACCCCCGCCACCTACCTGCTTTTCGATTTGCTGGTCGATGAAAAGGGGAAGTCTCTCGTACCGCTGCCGCTGTCCGAACGGCGCGAGCAACTGCAGCGGCTAGTGAAGAGCCTCGGCAAGCAGGAATCGATTCGGCTCTCGCCCGCGACGCGCGATTATGCCACAGCGCAGCGTTGGATGAAGGAGTTGGCGGCCAGCGGCTTCGATGGCGTTGTCGCCAAGGAGCTCGACTGCACCTATGCCTCGGGTGAGCGCTCGGCCATGCGCAAGATCAAACGCATTCGAACGGCCGACTGTGTGGTCGGCGGCTTTCGGTACGCCAGCAAGGGCGGCGAGGTGGGCTCTCTACTGCTTGGGATTTATGACGAGGGCGGCAAGCTGAATCATGTGGGATTCAGTTCGAGCTTCGCCGCTCCGGAAAGAAAAAAGCTGAAGGCCCTGCTCAAGCCGTACATGGGTGGATCGGGCTTCACCGGACACGCGCCTGGTGGTCCCAGCCGCTGGAGCACCGAGCGCAGCGGCGAATGGGAGGCGCTGAAGCCGAAGCTGGTCTGCGAGGTTCGCTACGACCATTTCTCCGGCGGCCGCTTTCGCCACGGCACAAAGTTTCTGCGCTGGCGTCCGGAGAAGAGTCCGCGCAGCTGCACGTATGAGCAGCTTGAATCGCCACAGGGCAAGAGTGGCTTGAAGGAGATATTGGTGGCGTAGAGCGGCTCGCGCCATCGGCTATCGGCTGTCAGCCATCGGTTAACCTTTTAGCGATCTCGCCCCGAGAACATCCTCATTCCGGCTGGTTCTGCTGAGCTGCCAAGTTTAGATACTTCTCCTGATTCGCGCGATCGCCGAGCTGCGCGTAGGCGAAGCTCATGTGGACGAAAGCCTCTGTCCGGATTGCGGGCATGTGTTCGGCTGCGTTTTGAGTCAGGTCGATCACCTTCTGCAATAGCTCAAGTGCCTGTTGTGGATGATGGTGCTCTTCTTCGTAAACCCCGATATGCAGATACGGGAAAGGAAACTGCGGATCCATCGCCGCCGCGGTGCGGAAGTGCGCCATCGCAGCGTCGCGCTCACCCTTCTGTTGCAAGGTTTCGCCAATTACGTTTTCGGCCATCGCGTTATCGGGCACGGCCGCTGCTGCGTGTGTCCACAGAGTCAGGTCGTCGGTCCAGTAGCTGAGCTGTCGGCTGGTGGCCGACGCCAGTAACAGCAGAATGGCGATGCTTCCGATGGGCAGCAGGATCTGCGCGGCACGCCGGCGCTCAGCCCAGTCGGCCACGGCCCAACACAGTGCGATGAACAGTCCGACGAATGATACGTATCCATAACGGTCCGCCATGGCGTGGTTGCCGACCTGTACTACTTCGATCATGGGAACCAGCGTGCCCAGGAACCAAAGCCAGCCTACGGCAAGGTAACGACGGCTGCGGGTTGCGATTGCCACCGCGGTAATCATCAGCAACAACAGCAGTGAACCGGCAAGTTGTCCGATCGGCGGCGAGCCGTGCGCGTGAGGATAAAAGAAGGCCAGATTCGTCGGCCAGACCGCGTGGCTGAGGTATCGCACGTACGTCACGATCGAGTTGCTCAGCCGTACCGCGAACGGATACGAGTTCAAGCCTCCGAGAGTTCGATTCGCCCACTGTGCCTTCATCGTCAGATATGCGCTACCTGCCGACAGCGCCAGCAGCGGCACCTTTTCCAGCACGAGCCAGAAAAAATCTCTGCCCGCAAGAACGTGGCCCGGCGCTTCTCCTGCCAAAGCCGAATTGCCTGTGGCAAACATTCGTCCCAACGGCCAGTAGTCCCATAGCAGCAGCACGAATGGCAGAGTGATGATCTGCGGCTTCGACATCAGTCCCAGCGCGAACAGTAGCGCTACCACCAGATAGCGGCCGACGGTCGGGTTGCGCGCGTACCAGCGATAGGCGATCAGCGTCAGGAGGAAGAAAATCATAGCCAGCACGGTTTTGCGCTCCGCCACCCAGGCCACCGGTTCGACATTGACCGGGTGCAGCGCAAATATGCTTGCAACCACGAAGCTGCGGCCGACATAACCGGTGGCTTTCCACAGCAGCCAAAAGAGCAGCACGGCGTTGATCGCATGCAGCAGCATGCTGGTCTGGTGATGCCGCCCAGGATCGAGGCCAAACAGTTGAACGTCCAGCGCGTGCGAAAGCCAGGTCAGGGGATCCCAGTTAGCATAGTGAAAGGTGGTGAACGACCACTTGACCGTTTCCCAATTCAAGTGGTGGAGGTGAGCGTTGTTGACCACGTATCCGTAGTCATCGATATGGATGAACGGATGCTGCTTGAGCGGCGAATAGACCGTCAGGGTCGAGGCCACGATGATGAATGCCAGCAAGGCGCATTGCAGCTCCGGGGACAGCAGTCGCCGAAGTTGTTGTGGGATTTGGAGGCGGCCCATAGGTCGTTCATCGAAGATAACACCGCATCAGTGAACGGGTCACTGAAGGTGATTCAAGCCACCCGATACGACCTACCATTGTAAGTAAAAGCCAAGCCCAGGGAACCTGGCTTGGCTTCACAAGTGCTTGCCGACACCTGATAGCTGCTTTACGCCGCCGCTACCGCGCGACTGCGGCTAAGAACAACGTACCGTTCCGACGCCATCATGATGCCGTGCAGATCGTCACAGTGGCAGCAGTCGACTGCGCCCATGGCCAAGGCTTCGGACCACATGCGGTCATCGGCCAGGCGGTGAATGCAGACGAAAGCCGTGGCAGGGAAGTCGTGGCAAAGCTCTTTCAGCTCGCCCAGATTCAGTAACTCCAGATCAACTACCGCAAAGGGTGCGCGAAAACGCGCGACCGCGGACTTGAGCTCCTGCGCGGAGCCGGCGACCACCAGGTTGCGAAATTCCTTCCGCAACGATTCTCCCAAGCGCTGCGCTGAGGTGGCGTCGTGGTGAGCAAGAACAACATTGATAGGCCGCATGGCGTGCTCCTCTTAGAATGATGGAGGATGACGACTGCCATCCAAATCGAAGTCTTGGCTGACGAACTCCGCACCCCACGGCGCGGCAACTAGAGCGGGCAGACGATGTGGCTTGCGTTACTTAGGTTCGCCGGATGACGCTGCCGATTCAAACGTTTCTGCCTGAAGCTTTCCGTTCCGCTTCAGCAGAATCTCGACCTTGCCTTCGGCTTCTTCCAGTTCTTTTCGACAGGAACCTGAGAGCTTCATCCCTTCGTCAAACAATTCCAGAGCCCGATCGAGTGGCACATCGCCTTTTTCCAGTTCACCGACGATCTTCTCCAGACGATCAAGGCATTCTTCAAACGTGGGCAAGCTCAAACTCCTTGGCTTGATTCTAGTGCAAATCGAACCGTGTGGATGTGAAAATTCGCTGCGCCAATACCTGCCGCCGGCTGAAGCCGGCTCTGCTCAATATTGCCTTGGCTGGACGCGGACCTGAAGGTCCGCTCTACCCGGCACGTTGCGCCCGGGCCGGAGCTCGGGCATCGATGGTTCAAATACCTATGCGGCGGAATACTGCTGTCATCCTGAGCGCAGGCGTCGCCGATTTTGTGACGCCGGAGTCGAAGGACCCCTACCCGCCCCGCCTACACCACGGCACTCTTACTGCCGGTTCCCAGTGCTTCCAGCACGTCGACTGCGCAGGAGTAGCGTCCGAATGGAGCGCTGATCTGGGCGCCTTGCACCATGTCTTTGACCGCTGCCAACATGTCTCTTGCGATAGCCACGCCTTCCGCCCGCGCCGCATCGGCCGTGGTCGCTTTCGCCATACGCGCGAAGATCTCGTCCGGGATCGACACGCGCAGCTCGTTCTTCATGAACTCCGCATTTCGCGTCGAGGTGAGCGGCCAGATGCCTGCCACCACCGGCACTTTGCAGTGCTCAATCTTCTTCATGAACTCTTCCAGCAGGTGAATGTCGAATACCGGCTGCGTAACGGCCAGCTCCGCGCCAGCTTCAACCTTGTATTCGAAGCGCCGGATCTCTTCGTCGATATTAGGGCTGCCGGGATTGGCGCCGACCGCAATCACAAACGCTGTCGAGTTGCCGGTGGGATTGCCTCCGATGTCCAGGCCGCGATTCAGATTGCGCACGATGTTCACCAGCCCAATTGAATCCACGTCAAACACCGCCGTCGCATCAGGATAGTCGCCCATCTTCGGTGGATCGCCGGTAATGCAGATCAGGTTGCGAATGCCAATGGCGCTCGCTCCTAGCAGGTCTGACTGAATGCCCAGCACGTTGCGGTCGCGGCAAGTGTAATGCAGGATAGGCTCGATGCCGATGGACTGCTTCACCAGCAAGCAGAGCGCCTGATTGCTCATGCGTGCCGACGCCCGCGGGCTGTCTGGAATATTGACCGCGTCTACCCCTACTGACTTCAGGAACTTTGCTCCCTCCAGTTCACGCTTGGCGTCAATCCCGCGCGGCGGCACGATTTCTACCATGGTCACGAACTCACCGGCGGCCACCTTGCGGCCCAGTTCGGAGCGCTCGGCCAGCGGAGGCGGATCAACCGGCTTGGCCTCCGTGGTCTTGGTAACCTTATAAGCCGATACGCGCGCGTTTCCGACCTTGAGGAAGTGCTTCATCATGTGCGTATGTTCGGGCGTAGTGCCGCAGCAGCCACCGATCAGGCGCACGCCTACCGTGACGAAGCTTTCCATGAAGTTTGCCATGTACTCCGGCGAGCACAGATAGATATTGCGGCCTTCCACCGAGCGGGGAGTTCCGGCGTTCGGCTGCGCCGATAGCGGCAGAGAAGTTACGGCGCGCACCCGCTCCAGCGCGTCCAGCATCGCCACCGGGCCGACACTGCAATTGCAGCCAATGACGTCGGCGCCCCATGTCTCCAACTGCGGCGCATAGTGCTCCGGACTGGAGCCGTCTAAACAGTTGCCGTCCTCGTCGATGGTGACCTGCGCCACAACCGGTAGCTCTGGATTCACGTCGCGGGCTGCGAGAATCGCCTGGTGCAGCTCCTCCAGGTAACCGAAGGTCTCCAGGATGACCAGGTCGACACCTTCGTCGTTCAGTGCTGCAATCTGCTGGCGAAAGGCTGCTCGGGCTTCAGAGAGGGCAATCTTGCCCAAGGGCTCGATGCGGACGCCCAGGGGGCCAACGGCACCGGCTACGTAGGCGTCGAAGTTCTTCGTAGCCTCACGCGCGATTCGGGCGCCCTGCCGGTTAATTTCGACCAGCTTGTCCACACAACCATGCTTGGCCAACCGAAACGAATTCGCTCCGAAGGTGTTTGTTTCAATGATCTCGGCGCCGGCTTTGAGGTAGTCCTGATGGATGCCGCGGATCAGGTCGGGCGCCGAGAGGTTCAGTTCGTCGTAGCAACGATTAATGAAGATCCCTTTGGAGTACAGCAGGGTACCCATGGCGCCGTCACATAAAACAGCGCCCTTCTGCAACCGGGAAAGAAATCCTGTTGACATGGTGTTTTGTAACTGCGGTTAATACGGCTTTTTGAAACTTTACACTGAAAGTGGTGAACAGCACCATGCGGTTGAACGGAACCCCGGAAACGGGCATTGCCGACGGAGTAGGGAGCTCGGCCTACTCTGTTATAATTCAACGGTCTACAGCACCTCATGCGAAATCATAATGTCTCATTAGGCGACCGAAGGAAGCGGCTTGCCGCTCTCCTCCCGGCCATCGTCGTTGTCGTTACCCTGGTGGCTTGCGGCAGCAGTAATCCCAACCCCACGCCAACCAACAATGCCAAAAATCGTGCCTTCATCAGCAATACCTACACGGGCAATTTGCAGATTGTGGACACCCAGAATGACACCACGCCGCTCACGGCTTCCTCTTACGATCAGAACGGTAACCTGATACAGGGCCAGCCGGTAACGATCGCGGTTGCGAATACGGCGACCTTCGAGGCGGTAAGTCCTGACCACACCGTGACTGCGGTTTACGACCCAACAACTTTCACGATCTGGTTCGTCACCAACTCTACGCAGACGAGTGCGGGAGATGTTCCGCTCAGCAGTTCCACGGGCATGTTTTTGTTCTCCCCCGACAGCGCTACAATGTACGCGCCGGAGCCGAACCTGCCTGTTACGAACAAGCATCCCGGCGGAGTCGAAGTTATCACCCGGTCCAGTGCGACCATTACCGCGAGCTACGCGGTGCCCTCGGCCAGCAAAATTGCCCTGAGTCCCAGTGGACAATACCTATTGGTTTTCGCAGACAATTCCGACTCAGTGTTTCTGATCAACCTGACGGCGACTACGGTCACTCCGGTTGAGATTACCGGGTTTGCGCGCCCGGTCAATGCCTTCTTCAGCAGCGACAACAACACCGCCTGGGTCGTCAACTGCGGGCCCGAGTGCGGCTCCGGCAATCCGGCCTCGGTGGCGGCGCTGAATATTCCGACGCAGAAGATCACCTCAACCGTCCCCGTGGGCGGCGCCAGCGTCGGTTACCTGAATGGCTCAACCTTGTACGTTGCCGGCAGCCCGGTTCCGCCGGGAACCACTTCCACGTACGACGCCGTCAACGTCAGTAATGCCAGCAACATTACCCGCATCACAACCAACTCGGTAGGGATCGGCGACGGCTTTCATACGACCATGGCGCTTGCGCCCAACAACAAGCTCTATATCGGGGCCAGCACTTGCAGCAACACCACAACCGGCTGTCTTTCGGTCGTGGACGTGGGCAGCAATACGGCCGATGCGCCACTGCCTCCGCGAGGCGCGATCACGTCCCTGATATCGGTGTCTGGCCGGAACGTAATTTACGCGGTTGAAGGTGGCTACCTGCACATCTACGACAGCCAAAATGACCAGCTGCAGGGGACGCAGCTCACCTTCACCGGAGCGCTTTACGGGATCGTGCAAGTCGACCCTGTGGGGCAGTAACTCGGAGAAGTTCGAAATTGCGGGTGCCCCGTTCTGCGCCTTCTATCGGCGTAGGACGGGAGACACGGGCGGCTTCACGGTCGCCCTTTTCTATTGCGGCTCGAGGGTGAGCCGATGCGCGGCAGCATGATGGACGGCCTCCGGAGAAAACGGCAGCAGGAACGTTCGCCCGTGGTAGTAGGCGTCCCACTGATCGTTGTAATGATCGTCAAAGATATCGCCTGACTGGCCGTTGACGATGTCGAGCGTCGACTCGTCGAGGTTGGAAAAGTCGATGGTCAGCCGCTGCGACGGCGCAAACTTTGTTGTCACCTGCATGATCGTGTTCTCGTCCCCCGGCCACGGCTGACTGCCGGTGCCGGCGGTCTTCTTCAGGATCGGGAAGTGACTCCAGAAGGGATGCGTGATGTCGATGCGGTGCACACGTCCCCAACGCCATAATGAAAGAGCGTGGGTCGCGCTGGGATCGGAGACTGCCGCTTCGACAGCCGCGGTCAGCAGTTGGTCGTAATTGTTGTACCCACCGGGCAGCCAGCGCTCCGGTTCATGCGTGAGTACTTCTTCCAACCACACCGGCTCCGGAAACCAGCGGTACGCCGCCCAGTCGGCCCCCAGCTTGGCTCTGAGCAGCATCTCCTTCAGCTTCTCGCGCGAGTAGACAGCGATCGTTGCAGCAACCGAATCGACATCCATTGTGCCGTCCCAATTACGCATGAGTTCCGCCGCTTCCTTCGCGCGCTTCGACGCCTTGGGCGTGTGGTCGATTGAGTAGACGAACCGCTCGGCGCAGAAGCGATCGAACGGCGACACTACATCGGTCTGGATCGCGAGCATATCGGCGGGCGTGAATTTTTTTGGCCCGCTCAGCAGCTTGTAGAGCCGCTGGGTGCGATAAGGGGACATCCACTCGATGCTCAGTGGATAGGGATAACCATCGGGCGTGATCCGGCCGTTCGCGGTTGCGATGATCCCGGACGGCGGATCATAAACGCTGGGCAGTTTGTCGAAAGGCACGTATCCCGTCCATTCGTGCGCGTCATCCTCGCCCGGCACCGGCAGAGAACCGTCGCCGCTGGCGCGAATCGGGATCAGGCCGGTGGCCTGGTATCCGATGTGGCCGTCGACATCAGCGTAAACGACGTTCTGCGCAGGCGCGCCGAACTGCGCGAATGCGGCCTGGAACTGCTGCCAGTTCTGCGCTGAATCGACGGCGAACAACGGGACCCGAGATGTCTCCGCATCGAATGCGGTCCACTTTAGCGCCAGCCTGCGGCTCTCGCCGGGCACGAGCTCGGAGATGATCGGCCCATGACGCGTCGTCACCACGTTCAGCGTGATCTCCGAGCCGCCTTTCACGCGGATGATCTCCTGGCGGTGCTGCGGCTGTACCCAGCCCTGCGGCGTCAGGTACTGGCCTTGGTCATTAAACTTCTCGACGTAAACGTCCTCGACATTTGGACCAAGATTGGTGAATCCCCAGGCGATGCGTTGGTTATGGCCGACGATGACGTAGGGAAGCCCGGGCAGTGTCACTCCGGCGACATCGAAGGTACCGGCGGTGAGGTGTGCCTCGTACCAGATATTGGGAATCTGCAGCTGCAGGTGCATGTCATTCGACAGCAGCGGCTTGCCCGAGGCGGTATGCGCCCCCGAAAGCACCCAGTTGTTGGAGCCGGGACGGAGATGCTGGTCGGCGTAGATCGGTCCGGCAACCGAGCGCAGTCCCTGCAAGAAATCCCTTGATTTCGTGGGAAGAAGTGACGTTCCGTCCGAGCCTGTCTCGGCAGTTCGGTGGAAGAGCGGGCCTTCAGGCCCGCGTAACCCGGCATTAATACTTTGGGCTTCAGCCCCAGGACGCCGTAGGCCCCCCTTTTCCTTTGGCGCGGCCTCGGGCTGTTCCTCTTCCTCTTCATTTGGCGTCAACTCTCCCGGCGCGTCATTCTCAATCGAACTCGGCGGAATCGGCGGATGATCGCGCCACGAGGTATTCACGAACAGGTCGGCCGTCAGCTCCGGACCGAGCCGCGCCAGGATCCTCTCCTTCTCGAGCTTGTCTTTGTACAGCCAGTGATTCAGAAACTCCGTCATCGACAGCCCGACCAGCAGCGAATCTTCGACGGTCCAGACATGGGGAGCGTATCCGAGAAAGCGGAACTCCAGCGGCAGGGTCTTGCGATGTTGCTCGATATACCCGTTTACCCCCGCTGCATAGGCTTCGAATTGCGCACGGGTTTGCGGATCCATTTCCTCCGCAGCCTTCTCGGCAACTTCACGGAGCCCAAGAATGCGATTCTCGCGATCGAAGTTGACGTAGTCGCGCCCCAGAATCGCCGCAAGATCGCCGGAGGTGTAGCGACGCAGGATATCCATCTGCCACAAGCGGTCCTGCGCTGTTACGTAACCTTGGGCAAAAAAAAGGTCAGGAGTATTGAATGCGGAGATGTTGGGCACGCCTCTCGCGTCGTAGGTGATGGTCACCGGTGCAACCAGCCCAGCCAAGTGCATGGTCCCGTCTCGCTGCGGGGCCGAGTTCTGGACAGCACGATAGAACCAATAGTCGAAACCCAGAAATCCCACCAGCAATAATACGAGAACGATGATTACGATGCGGAGCGCGAACTTGGGACTGGGACGGCGGACAGCGGGAGTATCGACGTGCATGGGAAACTTCGATTATAGAGCGCCCGGTGCACGGGTGTGTATAAGTCGTCGTGGCCAGGCTGAAGACAAAAAAGAAAACAAGCGAATTGCCATCACGGACGTCTGCTTGAAAGTGGAGAAGGACCTGCTTCTCGCCGCGGACAGGCAGATCCATGGCGTCAAAACACGGCGGCGGCGGCGACAGTTGTTGTGGTTTTCGCGGATGCTCAAAACGAAACTGAAGGAGCGGCAAGCTCCACTCTAGAGCCGTTTCCGCAGCTCACGCCGCAGAATCTTGCCGGAGGCCGTCCGCGGTAAGTTGGGCACGAAGTAAATTTCGCGAGGCATCTTGTAATGTGTCAGCCGTTCTGCGACGAAAGCTTGCAGCTTCTCGGCGGTCTGCTGGTTCGACAACTCGCCTTCGCGCAGTACAACGAACGCACAGGGAATCTCTTCTCCGGCAATATCGATTCGCGAAACCACGCCGCAATCGCGTACCGACGGATGCTCCAGCATCACGCTTTCGACTTCTGCCGGTGCAATGGAGAATCCTTTGTACTTGATCATCTCTTTGCGACGATCCACCACGTAGTACATCCCGCGCTCGTCGACGCGAACGATGTCGCCGCTCCAGTACCAGCCGTCGCGCAGCACCGAGTCGGTTGCGTCGGGAGCCTTCCAGTATCCCTGCATGAACTGCGGTCCACGCATCACCAATTCGCCAATCTCGCCCTGCATTACGTCGTCGCCCTTTTCATTGACCACCCGGCAATCGGTCTGGGCCACCGGTGCTCCGATCGACTCCGCGCAATACAGTTCGGGTGCCAGAAAACCGATATGTGTCACCGGAGATGCCTCTGTCATTCCGTAACCTTGGCGAATGGGAATTCCGGTGCTAGCCGTGAAACGTCGCGCCAGTTCCGGCGCGAGCGGCGCCGCGCCCGACTTCACCCAGCGCAGACGATGATCGCGCGGAAACTTTCCCTCTTCTGCCATCTGGCAATACCTCAACAGCGTCGGCGGCACGCAAAGCGTCACGGTCACCGCATCTTCCAGCATCAGTTGCACCGACTGCTCGCAGTCAAAGCGAGGCATGAGCACTAGCGTCATCCCGGCAATCAACGCGACATTCAGACCGACCGTCAATCCGTAAATGTGATAGAGCGGGAGGAAGCAGAGCATGACATCATCTGGCGTGAACGCACCGTACTCCTCTGGAGTGAGCGTCTGATAGACGTTGGCCACCAGGTTGTGATGCGTAAGCATCACCCCCTTGGGAAGCCCCGTGGTGCCACTTGAAAAGGGAAGCGTGGCCAGCGTCAACTGTGGAGGCTGTGCCGGCGTTGGCAATGGCACACCTCCGGTGGCATCGAAGAGCGTGTCGAACGGCTCGGAACCGCCCGGCCCCGGCGTGCGAACCGTATACACCTTCCGCAATGCCGGCAATCCGCTGAGATCGATTCCGGTGAGCAACGAGCCATCCGTGATGAGGGCAACGGCCTCGGAATTTTCCAGTTGGTAGCGAACCTCGCGGTCTCGATACGTGGGATTCAGTGTGGTGGGTACCGCGCCGGCCCGCATCGCAGCGTGAAAAGCGATACCGAACTCCCAGCAATTCGGCAGGAAGATGGCGATCCTGTCGCCTGGCTTGATGTCGGCGGCGACCATGCCCGCCGCTGCCATTTCGACCATCTCGCCGTAAGCGGCGTAAGTGATACGGAAGGGGGGCATGCACGACGCATCTACGATCGCGACCTTCGCATGATGCCGTCGGCACGAGTCCAGTACAACCTCGTGCAGGAATTTGCCTGCGGGATCAGCAAATAGTTTGGTACGCGGAGATTGAAGAGAACTTGCCATACTCGTGCCGCAAAAGTCTATCAGTTTACGACGCTGGGCAAGTGCTGATTATCGGTGAGAGCGCCCGTACATACGTTCGACGTTGCGGGGTCCAATTGGTTACCGGCTAAATGTTTTCCGGCCGTCACTCCCGATTTGGTATGCTGCACGCCAGCAACCATGAAAGGACTCAAACACAAACGCGTGCTTATCACCGGCGGCGCCAGTGGGATTGGCGTGGCGACCGCGGCGCGCTTCGTCGAAGAGGGCAGCAGCGTCGTAATCCTCGACCGCGATGCTGACGCCTGTAAGCGGGCCGAAGGCGAACTGCCCGGGCTCATCGGCAGCTTTGTCGCCGATGTCAGCGATTCGCGCGCGGTGCAGCACGCCTTCGGCAATGCGATCGTCGGATTAGGAGGTCTCGATGTCGTCATCAATAATGCCGGGATCAGCATTCGCCATAAGTTTCTCGACATCACTCCTGAGGAGTGGAATAGAGTTCTCGCTGTGAACCTCAGCGGCGTCTTCTATGTCGCTCACGCCGCCGCAAAACACATGATGGACCGAGACGGCGGCGTGATTCTGAATATGGCCTCGACTAACGGCATTATCGGGCACCCGTTCTATGCCGACTACAACGCTACCAAGGCGGGCGTGATCGAGCTGACGAAATCAATGGCGCTCGAGCTCGCACCCAAGGTGCGGGTAAATGCCGTAGCTCCCGGTTACGTGTTGACCTCAATGCAGCGTGCCGAGTACACCGACGAGATGCTGGCAGCCGTGAATCAGAAGATTCCGCTACGCCGTCATGCGCAGCCCGCGGAAATAGCCGCGCTGTTCGCGTTCCTTGCGTCAGCCGAAGCGTCGTATGTCACGGGAAGTGTCTACGCGATTGATGGTGGGGAGACGGCTGGAGGACTGGCTAGTCGATGAGGTAACTAAAAATCTCTGGCAGTTACCCGTTGAGCTTCTGTCTGCTACATCGCTCACACGCGCCAAGTGCGCTGTAATGGACTACTGACAACCGCCCACCGCCACCTGACTTTAGATCCCGAGTCCCGTAACTCTCCACCCGGCTCCATGCACTTTGTGACGGATGTTCAACGTGATCAGCAGAGCGGTCATAGCTTCCACGATGCGCGCGTTTTCCAGTTTGCCGCCGTCGATGGCGCGTACGCCTGGAATCTTCAGGGCCAGATCGGAGGCGACCTGCCGCGCCCTCTCGTCGTCGCTGCAGACGATCACGTCGCAATCGACATCGCCATCGGCCGTGAGTACTGTCGCCGACAGGCTGTGAAAGGCGGCTGCGACTTGCACGTTTTTGCCGACGATTTCCTGTGCCTGCTCGGCCGCCGATCCCTGCCAAACGCCTAGAACGCGCGTGGGACGGCCACCGACAGCCGCCGCCAACGGCACCGTCGCGTCGATAAGCACCGTGCCCTGGCGGAACGATGGCCTGAGTTGTTTCAGCAGTTCCGCTTGGCCTGCGAAGGGAACCGTGAGTACCACAACGTCGCACATCTTCACTGCAACCGCGTTCTCTACGCCTTCGACACTGCCCAGGGCTCCGGCCTTCTCGGCTATTTGCGAGGCCGTGGTCTGCGCCCTGGCTCCATCGCGCGAACCGATAACGACGGACTCGCCGGCACGCGCCCAGCGTAGCGCCAGTCCCGATCCCTCGGGACCTGTACCTCCGACGATAGCGATCATGCGGTGCCGCCCGCCGAGACCGGCTCGAGCGGTGTGCCAGGCACGGGATGGATGTACTGCGTATAAACCGTATTACGTTGCGCAGGCATCCGTCCGAGCTCGTGAATGCGCTCCTGGAACTCCGTCGCCGAGGTGTACTGCCCAGCCGTCGACCCGGCCAGGCGCGAGATGTTCTCCTCGAAGAGCGTCCCACCGTAATCGTCGGCGCCCGCCAACAGCGCCAACTGCGACAGCTCGCGGCCCAGCTTCACCCACGAAACTTGAATGTGGTTGATCGACCCTGCCAGCAACAGCCGTGCTAGCGCATGAACCTTCAGATGCTCGGTGATTGTTCCACCGTCGCGCGCCAGTCCTTGCGCGAAGAGTAGCGTGTTGTCATGAATAAATCCCAGCGGCACAAACTCGGTGAAGCCGCCGGTGCGCGACTGGATCTCGCGGAACAGCAGCATCTGGTTGACCCATTGCTCACAGGTCTCGGAGTGGCCGTACATCATCGTCGAGGTGCTGCGGATGCCGCAGCCGTGCGCGGTCTCGATTACCTCTTGCCATTGCGCAGAGGTCAGCTTGTTGCGCGAAAGCACGTGCCGTACCTGGTCGTCGAGGATCTCTGCCGCTGTGCCGGGCAGCGTGTCGAGCCCATTCTCCTTCAACATCAGCAGGTATTCGCGGACAGACATGCCCGTGAGCTCGACCCCGTACACCATCTCCATCGGAGAGAAAGCGTGGGTATGCATCTTCGGCGTCGCCGACTTCACTGTACGCAGAATGTCGCGATAGTAAAACGGCGGAAGGTTGCGCGGCAGTCCACCCTGAATGCAGACTTCGGTCGCGCCCCAGCTTTCGGCCTCGTGGCATTTATGTGCGAGCTCGTCGAGCGAGAGAAAATACGCAGTCTCGTCGCGAGGCCCGACGCTGAAGGCGCAAAACTTGCAGCCGACAAAACAGACGTTAGTGAAATTGATATTGCGAGTAACGACGTAGCTGATCACATCTCCGACCAACCGCTGCCGGACTTCGTTCGCTGCGACCACCATGCCGAAAAGATCGTCGCCATCGGCTTGGGCCAGCAACAGGCATTCTTCGCGGCTGAGCACGCCGCCGTCGAGCGACGCCATCACCTTCTCGATCGCGTCTCGCACCGGAGTAGACACCCGCCGCTGCACGTCATTCCAGGTTGTGCCTTGCAGTGTCTGCCGATTGCACCAGCTTAGCCCTTGCATTGCCGAACCCTTTCGTCACATCATGTCCAGGTGTCATCCTGACGCAGGTTCATGCATTTTGCGAACCTGAGTCGAAGGACACCCGCTCCAACCAAAAGCTGCCAGTCAAAACCTTATCATCTTGAGCGGAGCGCCCGCCGCTTCGCGCAAGCGCGTCGAAGAACCTCACCGGAACAAATCCAGCTCGGCTGGGCGCACTAACTGCCGCGCACTACCGTTGCCGCGCCGGTAAGCGTAACCCCGGATTATACAAGCGGGAACGCGCGAATCTTTGCCGCAAATCAATCCGGCTACACACGCCAGTTCGTCGGCCACGGCTTCCTCGGTGGCATGCATCCGGTATCCGTAGGCGTCAGCGTGTCCACGATAGTCATGGATGACTTTCATACCCGCAACGCCGATCGCCACTTCGGTCAATCCTTCGCGCCAGGCGCGGCCGAAGCTGTCCGCTATGATGACGGGCACGTGCAGCCCGCTTCGTTTTTTCAGCTGCCGATGAATGCGAGTCGCCGAGCGATCCGGATCTTCGGGCAGCAGTACCGCAGTCTTGCCGCCGTCGACATTCGAAACGTCCACGCCGCTATTGGCGCACACCAGGCCTTGCATCGTCTCCGTAATCAGTACGTGCTTCTTGCGGACGATGCGCTTAGCCTGTCGCATAGCCAGTTCCACCACGCGCGCATCGAGTTTGTTCTTTGCGGCAAACTGACGGGCCGCAGTCGATGGCTTCACCGAATCGAGGACAACCTTGCAATCCTCAGCCTTGGAGACGATCTTGTGTTTGACGACTAGTATGTCGCCATCGTGCAAACGCCGCCTGCCAAGCGCCAGGGCGTCGATCACCAGATCGGCCACTGAGTCGCCCGCAAACACATCGCGAATGCCAAGAACAGGAATGGCGCGGAGTTCACCAGAGTTGGCGGGGGCAGCTACTGCGGCGCGCTTGCTCAAACCACCGCTTCCCAAGCGTCAACGTCGCGTTGTCCGTAACCCCATGAGCGTAGCAGCCTCTGCGCGCGAGTCTGGCCCTCGCGATTGACCAGCAGTTCAAGTTCGTGCGGATTGTCGATGTCGAGGCCTATGCCTGGCATTTCGAGGATGACAAGTTCCTTGCCCGTTTTCTTCATGGCTTCGCAGTGCGGCAGAAAGCTGTCATTGCCGAAGCGCAGCGGAATGATCGAGGGGGGACGCCTCAGAATACAGTTGCTGCCACGGCGATCGTAGGCGGGGACAAAGACCGCACCCTCTTCCGGAGCGGCGTCGAGCACGCGATGTAGCTCTTCCGCCGCGATGAGCGGTATGTCTGCGGGCACGACGATGGTCGTGTCGTACCCTTGCGCCTCGCACCATGCGGTCGCCATCTCAATTGCCTCCGTTTCGCCCTCATTGCGAGTGTCTTCAATCAACAGGGCATCGAGGTCTTTCGCGATCTCCTGCGCCTGTACATCGCTGCTGACCAGCGCGACGTCGATGCGGTCTTTGACACCGGCTGCCGCTGCCATGACGTCGCGCAGCATCGCCTCGGCGAGCTGTGAGCGTTGACCTGCGTCGAGCGCTTCTGCTAGCCGCTGCTTGGCTGTGGCCAGGCTCTTGAACGGGATTAACAGAATTCCTCGCATGCTCAGGCCTTCGAGTTCTGCCCAACCTCGCACGCCTCGAGCAGGAACTCCGCCAGGTTTCGTTTGTCCTCTAGCGTATGCATCATGGTGTTTGTAGGCAGGAAGCGGATCGGCGTCGTCCGGGGCTCACAGCTGGAAGCTCGACTCTTTGTTTCATGGCTGAATGCCGACTGCTGACTGCCGATGGCTTCGGTATCCGCACGATCGACGACGAGCACATCGAGAAAATCTTCATAGGCCTGAGCCACGCCAGCAATCGTACTGGGCCAGCCCTTCATCTGCATCAGCTGCGCAGCCGGGCCTGACACGGCTGCCCCGCCGACAATTGGGCTTACGGCCGCAATCGGCGCTTTCGTCGTGCGTAGTGCCTCGCGAATTCCTGGAACGGCCAGAATAGGTCCGATACTGGTCACAGGATTACTCGGAGCAAAGATGATCGCATCCGCGTTTCGGATGCTGTCGACTACGCCCGGAGCCGGACCGGACTGCTCGGCTCCCTCGAAGCGCACCGCCCGCACATCGACTTGGTGACGCTCGCGTACGAAGTACTCCTGGAACGTGAGCGTGCCCTTCGAGGTGTCTAGCGCGGTGGAAACCTGCTGGTCCGACATGGGTAGCACGCGCGCGCGAATTCCAAACTTCGACGCCAACTCCGCCGTCGCTTCGCTCAGGCTCTTACCGGCTCGCAACATCGTAGTACGGGTGAGGTGAGTCGCCAAATCAAGATCGCCCAGGCTGAACCATCCGGGCTGATCCAACGCCTTCATGCGATCGAGACAGCGAAAGCTGTCGCCGTCGACACCCCATCCACGATCTTTACTGAGCAGCCCAGCCAATCCGTAGAGCACAGAGTCGATGTCGGGCGAGATGTGCAGTCCCCACCACTCGATGTCATCGCCGGTGTTAACAGTGACGGTGAGATTCTCCGGCGTAACCACCTGCTGCAAACCCTGTACCAGCTTGGTGCCGCCCGTCCCGCCGGTGAAAACGACGATCATCTACGCTGCCCTCGCATAACCTTCCTGATCAACCGCGGCGAGCAACCGCACCCCCAGCAATCCGCCTCGCCGCGCAACTCTCTCTACATATTCCGGATAAACCGGCAACCGCTGCACTAGTTTCTGTCCGGCGGCTTCGGTGCGGCGTCGCAAATCGAGCAGGTGCGGCCAGGGCGCCTCTGGATTTATGAAATCCGGCGTCAGCGGCGACACCCCGCCCCAATCATTAATCCCGCCCTCAAGCAAACGCTCATACTCTTTTTCGGTCAAGTTCGGCGGCGCTTGAATATTCATGTCTCCGAGCAGCAAACGCGCTACCGCCAGCGTCCGAAGCAGGTCACCATTGTCCGGCTCGGGCCAGGCGGCCATCGGAATCTGCGACTTCGCGCGGAAGTTCTGGATAATGACCTCCTGCACGTATGCATACTGCTCGTGAAGTCGCCTGATCGCCAGCAGGGAATTTACGCGATCCTGAGCAGTCTCGCCGATACCAATCAATATTCCCGTGGTAAATGGAACACCAAGCTTGCCGGCCTCCTCAATCGTCCTTAGGCGCAGAGTCGGAAGCTTGTCGGGCGTTTTGTCAGGAGGATGCGCTACTGCAAGTTGCGTGCTGTTGCTTTCCAGCATCAGGCCCAGGCTCGGATTGCTGACCCGCAACCGCTTGATCCAGTCGGCGCTAAGCACGCCGGGATTGGCGTGCGGCAAGAGGCGCGTCTCGCGGAGCACCAGCTCGCACATCGATTCGAGATAATGCAGCGTGCTGCGATAGCCGAGCCGCCGCAGGGTCTCGCGCATCTCGGGAAAAATCGCCTCGGGCCGATCGCCCAGGGAAAACAGCGCTTCGGTGCAGCCCAGCTTCTCGCCCTGCTTCGCCACGGCAAGAACTTCATCCGGAGTCATGGTGTGCGCCCCGGGCTCATCCGGGTCACGGCGAAACGTGCAGTAGCCGCAATAATCGCGACACAGATTTGTGAGCGGAATAAAAACCTTGCGCGAGTAGGTGACAACACCCGGGCGATATTTCTCTTTCAGTGCACGGGCAGTGGCCAGCAACCCGGGCAGAATGTCGTCATCGCAGTGCAATAATTGGCAAGCCGTCTCCGGAGATAGCGGAGCGCCCTCCAGAACTTCTCGCAGCGTTGCACGCAGCAATTCGGAGGATAGCGTCGCCGATCCTGCTCGCCGAACTATGCTGCTTACGGAAACCATGGTGTTTTGATTGAGGTGAAAATTTCTCACCGAGAATAGCGCAGGATGCGGGGCGGCGCATCCGGGGCGCTCACAGTTTTGTCAGCTCTGGGTCGATCCCATACCGCCCGCGAAAATACAGCAGCGGCGCGCCTTCCCCGAGCGCAATCTCGTCGACCTCGCCTATAAAGATCGTGTGATCCCCCGCAGGGTGCGCTTCGACCTTGCGGCAGTCAAGATTCGCCAACACCCCCCGCAAAGTCGGAGTTCCACTCTTCATCTTGCAGTACTCGATGCCCAGCCGGTAAGCCGCATCAGGATTGCGCTCGGGATCGGCGAAGAATTCCGAAAGCGCCTCCTGTTCATCTTTCAGCACGCTGACGCCGAAACGCGCGTGCTCGCTCAGGTGCAGGTAGGTCTCGGCCAGATGATCGACGCAAACCAGTACCAGCGGTGGCCGCAACGACACCGAGCAGAAGGCGTTGGCGGTCATGCCGTGGACCTCACCTTCGGCGGTTTCAAACGTGACGACCGTGACGCCGCTGGCAAAGCGGCCCAGCGCGGCGCGAAACTCGTCAGGCGTGATCGGATTTTCCATCCTGCGTTTGACGGCAGTGAACCGCTGCCCACCATCCAAGGCCAACTATACCCGATTGCTTTCGCTGAGGCCCTCACTTGCGGTAATCTTCCACCGCAGAGAAATTCCGCAGATGAGAGTCACTGCCAGCGCCACGGTGCGCTGCGAAGTGGGTTGTGGGGTCGGAATGTATCCTCGGGCATTTGCGTATCACCGCGCAAATACGTATCCGGAAGCGATTTCGCTGTTGAGCGAATTGGGAGAAGAAGCCAAGTTTCTGGCGGGTGGGCAGAGCCTCATTCCGCTGATGAAGCTGCGCCTCTCCACTCCCGCGCACCTCGTCGATCTCAATTTTATTCCTGAGACTTCTTACATTCGCAGCAACGGCGCGCTGCGCCTGGGTGCTATGACGCGTCACTCGGAAATTGCTTCGTCTGCCGATGCCTCGCACGTTCCGATTCTGCACGACTGCGCCGCCGGGATCGCCGACCCGCAGGTGCGCCACATGGGGACCATCGGCGGTTCGATCGCCGAGGCTGACCCGACCGGCGACTGGGCTCCTGTGTTGCTGGCGACCGGGGCGACGGTGCAGACGCTCGGTCCCAAGGGCGAGCGGAACATCGAGATCAGCGAGTTCATCCTGGACGCGTACACAACTGCGTTGCAACCGGCGGAGTTGATCACGGAGATCACCTTCCCGCAGCCTGCACCGAGAAGCGGTGGCGCTTACGTTGCGTTGAAGCGTTGTGCTCCCGTCTACGCCAGCGCCAGCGTCGCTGTGCAGCTCTCCCTGAATGAGGATCATACCTGCAAGCAGGCGCACATTTGTCTTGGCGTACTCGGATTGACGGCGACTCGAGTGGCAGCGGCTGAAAACCTTCTACGCGGGCAGCCAATCGACGATCGCCGGATCGAAGGCGTGCAGGAGGCGGTTATGGATATCGCGGAGCCGGTCTCCGACATGCGCGGCTCCGCCGAATACAAGCGGCATGCAGCTGGAGCACTCGCGAAGCTGACGCTTGGCGCGGCGTTACGGCGTGCCCGCGGAGAACAGTTGGAGGTCACGCATCTTTATGCCTGAGGAGATTGCCGGCGTGAAAGTCGGCGTGAAGATCAACGGCAGGCAATACGCGCGCGAGGTCGAGCCGCGCACCTTGCTGGTGCAGTTGCTACGCGAAGAACTCAGCCTGACCGGCACGCACATCGGCTGCGACACC
Organism: uncultured Acidobacteriaceae bacterium; assembly: GCA_963780495.1. Taxonomy (GTDB): domain Bacteria; phylum Acidobacteriota; class Terriglobia; order Terriglobales; family Acidobacteriaceae; genus Bog-257. Next base: position 157,760 of record CAWACF010000017.1, on the reverse strand, counting down.
AGCTATTGCGGCGCCTGCACGGTCCTGCTGAATGGCAAGAGCGTCAAGTCCTGCACGGTATTCGCCTTCCAGGCAGATGGCGGCGAGATTCTGACCGTCGAGGGCCTGGCGCAAGACGGCCGACTACATCCCGTGCAGCAAGCCTTCAGTGACTGCCACGGCTTCCAGTGCGGCTATTGCACGCCCGGTTTTCTAATGAGCACACTGCAATTGCTCTCCGAACATCCACATCCCACAGAGTCGGATATGCGTAAGGGAATCGCCGGCAACACCTGCCGCTGCACCGGCTATCAGAATATTTTCAAGGCGATTGAAGCTGCGGCATACACCTACAAAGCCGCACCATCGAACAGGAGTTGACGTTGGCCATTAATTTTTCTGGCGAGTTTGCCACCCCCCGTACTCCGGAAGAGGTCTTTGAGTTTCTCTCCGACCCGAACAGGTTTGCGCCGCTGCTTCCGGACTTTCAGAGCATGACCATGCACGATGAAACACACTTCACCGTGAAGGTCAAAGTCGGCGTGGGAAACATCAGGGGCTCGGCGGAGATCAAGATGGAGCTTGCGGAAACGGTGAGGCCGCTGCGCGCGCAGTACAAAGGGCAAGGAACCGCCGTGGGCAGCCAGGTTACCGTAAGTGCGGGATTCGATCTTCATCCGAACGGCGACAGCACGCGGGTTCTTTGGCAGGGTGAGACCAGCGTCTTCGGCAAACTCGCATCAATGGCGGGCGGAATGCTCGAGCCGCTCGGCCGCAAGAACATTCAGAAGCTGATCGATGGCCTGCAACAGGCGCTCGCGGAACCGGTAGCAAAGGAGCAGCAGGCATCGTCGCCGATGGAGGCACCGCGGTTTAGCCCGGTGAACTCGGAAACGCCCGACAGTGGGGCTTCAGCCCCCGTGCAGGAAGCGAATGGCGACCACAACGCATAAACAAACTTCAGATTGGGTCGGCCAGTCGATCAAACGCAAGGAAGACGCACGCCTGGTTCGTGGCAAGGGCAAGTTTGTCGACGACATCAAACTGCTGGGCATGCTGCACCTGGTCTTCGTGCGTTCGCCATATGCGCACGCGAAGATCACCGGCGTCGATGTCTCGGAAGCTGAGGTGCTGCCGGGCGTGGTCTGCACGCTTACTGGCCAGGAAATCACCAAGCTGATTGATCCGTTCTTCGAGATCGGTCCTGCGCCCAGCAACCAAATCCTCGACTATCCCATGGCGGTCGATCGCGCGCGCTATCAGGGAGAGCCGGTTGCTGCCATCATCGCGGAAACTCCTGCCATAGCCGAAGACGCGGCAGAGCTGGTCCGAGTCGACTACGAGCCCCTCGAGGCCGTAATTGACGGCGAGATTGCGGCCTCCGATCGCGCCATCCTTCACGACTCAATGGCAACCAACGTTGTCTGGCGTGGTGTCTTCGAATACGGCGACATCGATAAAGCCTTCGCGGAAGCCGCACACGTCATCCACATCGACCACCTGCATATGCACCGCTTCTCCAGCACGCCGCTGGAGAATAACGCCGTGATCGCGCAATGGGATGACAACGACCAGCGCCTCTACTACTGGAGCAACAATTCGTTCCCCACGATCGGCATCCAGTTGCTGGCGCCAGCGCTGCACCTGCGCATGGATCAGGTGCGCGTGCAGACCCACGACATCGGCGGCAGCTTCGGCATCAAGATCACCAACTACCCGCAGATGGCAGTGTGCGCGCTGGCGTCCCGCAAAGCAGAAGGCGCGCCCGTCAAATGGACCGAGACGCGCTCCGAGCACATGACCTCCAGTGCGCACGGCAATGAGCGAACGTTCCGCGATACGCGGGTCGCGCTCGATAAAAATGGCGTTATGCTGGCGATCGACTCGCGGCACATCGACGATTGCGGCGCGTATCCGCGCTATGAGCCGCTGGGCTGCGTGATCTGGTCGCAGGTGACTCCGGCAACGTATCGACTGAAAAATATTCGCATCGACTTCAGCCAGGCGGTCACCAACAAATGTCCCGTCGGTCCCAACCGCGGCTACTCGCGCATGCAGCATCTGTGGTTCCTCGAGCGCGTACTCGACATCTGTGCGCACCACCTGAATATTCCGGCGGACGAGATGCGGCTGCGCAATTACATTCGGCCGGAAGAATTCCCCTACACCACGCCCAACGGCTGTGTGTACGACTCGGGTAACTACCCTGGCATGCTCAAGGTAGCGAAAGACCTGATCGGTTGGGACAAGTGGCAAGCCGAACGCGCGAAGGCACAGGCGGAGGGCCGCTGGTTTGGCATTGGCATCGGAACAACACTCGACTCCGGCACCAATAACTTTGGTCAGGCACAGATCGTCAACCCGCAGGCGCCATTCTCCGGGAATTCACAGGCCGCCAGCGCCAAACTTGATATCTACGGCGAAGTGATCGTCGCCGTTGGCTCTGTCCCACAGGGTCAGGGTCACGAAACCACGGTGTCACAAGTGGTCGCCGACATCCTGAATATTAGTCCCGACCTGGTAAATGTTCGCGTAGGTTTTGACACCGAGCGCAACGTGCATACCGGACACAGCGGGACATACGCCAGCCAGTTCGCCGTGTCGGGACTGTCGGCAGTACACGGCGCGGCGCGACTGCTGAAAGCAGAGCTGAGTAAGCTGGCGGCCTTCGCTTTACAGGCAAGTGAAGGCGATCTCGAGTTCGGCGTGGGAAAACAGGGGCCTGAAATAAAGGTGCGCGGCACGGGGAAGGCGATTCCGTACATTGGGCTGGCAAACCTGGCCAACGTGAATACTGCGGTTGTGCCGGAGGAGTTGCGTTCGCTGACCTTGAACTGCCGCTACACCTGGCGTGCGCCGTTCCAAGTGCCCGACGTCGTAAAGAAATATGGCAATCTGACCTTGACCTACTCATCGCAGCTGCACATCGCAGTGATCGAGATCGATAGGGAGACGTACATCCCGAAGATCCTCGACTATGCTGCAGTCGACGATTGCGGTACGGTGATCAACCCGATGATCGTCGAGGGCCAGGTGCACGGAGCGACCGCGCACGGTATCGGCGCTGCGCTGATGGAAAATTGCGCCTACGATGCCGATGGAAACATGCTGGCCTCGACTTTTAGCGACTACACGCCGATTACCGCAGTGAGCATGCCGCGCATAAAGTACGGCAACACCGAGACGCCTTCGCCACATAGCTACAGCGGCGCAAAAGGTATGGGTGAAGGTGGAGGCGCTCCACTGCACGCCATCAGCGCTGCCTTGCAGGATGCGTTGTGGAACGAGGGCGTGATCATCGACGACTCCTACAATAATGCCAGCACGCTGTACGAGCAGATTCAGCGGCAACGGCGCGGAGAGTCGAAGGCGAATCTGAAGGTCGAACGAGGATAATGGCCCACAGCTGATAAGCAGACATGAAACGGATCCTCATTGTCGGAGCCGGCGCTATCGGCAGCCTGTACGCCGCGCACCTGGCGCGGGTGGCCGAGGTATGGGTTTTCACTCGACGCACAGAGCATGCCCAAAGCATTAATAACCGCGGAATTCGCGTGACCGGTCGCAACCAGTTCCATGCGCGCCTAAAGGCATCGAATGATTCGCGCGCGTTGCCCGAGTTTGATTTCGGCATCGTCGCTACGAAGGCCAGCCAGACGCGCGAGGCGTTCGCGCCGGTTGCGCATCTGTTTCCGCAGGGCGCGGTTCTGTCCGCGCAAAACGGCCTGGGTAGCGAAGAGCTTATGGCGGGCCTGATGCCTGCCGGATACGTCGTCCGGGGAACGACATTCATGAGTGGGACGCGCTTCGCCGACGACCACGTGCACTATGAGCTGAACACTCCCACCTGGATGGGACCGTTCGAGCCAACAGGTACGCCGAATGCGATGGTTGAGGAACTCGCTGCGCTGATCAACGGGTCAGGATTGAAGGCCCAGGCGCTGCCGGATGCACGTCCGGCGCAATGGTCCAAGCTGATTTTCAACGCGTCGGTCAACAGCGTCTCAGCGCTTACGGAGCTGCCACACTCGCCGCATTTTGCCGCCGAAGCCGACTTCAGCGATCTTGGCTATCTGCTGCACGCGCTGATCGAGGAAGGGAAGGTTGTCGCGGCAGCGCTCGGCATTGAATTACACGAAGATCCCTGGGCGATGAATTGCATCGGAGCCCAAACAAATCATCCGCCATCGATGTTGTACGATGTCCGACACCGTCAGACTACAGAGGTCGACTATCTTGGAGGGGCAATCGCCCGAGAGGCCCGAAGAGTCGGCGTTGCGGCGCCACTGCATACGGCGTTGTATCGGCTGATTAAGGGCAAAGAGGCCAGTTGGACGTGGAAAAACGAAAATGTACTGGAGGCGGTGTGACAATGCCCTATCCCATCGATTGCGCCAAACTCAACCGCGTCCGCGAACTCATGCAGCGCGACCATCTCGATGTGCTGGTCGTCCGTGCGCCTGACAACATCGTGTACCTGACGAACTATTGGTCCATGAAAGGCTACGACGTTGCGATTTTCCCGCGCGAGGGTGAGCCGACGCTCATCGCCATCGAGCCACAGGAAGAGGACGCGCACCGCACCTCGTGGACCAAGGACATCCGGCTCTTCAAGAGCTATCATCCCAGCGATCCCCGTACCCCAACGCTGCGCGCGCTTGATGTGGCCTTAGAAGTCTTGAAAGAGCGCGATCTTACCGGCCGCGTCGGCCTGGAAATGACCCAGGGAACGCAGAGCGCGGACCGCATGGTGGGCGAGCCCACCACCTGGTCGCAGAACTGGTTTGACGCGTTTAAGCCTGCCGCTCGGGAAGTAGTCGACGCCACCGGTCTGCTGATCGAGGCGCGAGCAATCAAGACCGCGCAGGAGATCGAGCGCATGAAACTCGCCAACGAGCTGGCCGCACTTGCGATGGAATACACGTGGGAGAGGCTTCGCCCGGGAATGAAGGAGAGTGAGGTGGCGGCGATCTTCGAAGGGCACGTGCATGCGAATGGCATCGGCTACAAGGGCAAGGTCGAAATGGCGCGTGCTTTCACTCTGGTATGGTCGGGTAAGGGGATTCGGACGTTCACGGCTACGGGCGACCGCCCGGTGCAGGAGCACGAACCTACGCTGTTCGAGATATGGGTATGTGTCGACGGCTACTGGAACGACCTGACGAAGAATCTCTGCCCGGGCGACCTCACGCCCGAGTACCACAAGCTGCTGGATTTGCTTCTGAGCGTCTTCAATGAGGCCGCGGCATTCGCTAAGGACGGCGCAAGCCTGCCGGACTTGGACCGCCTGATCCGCGCTCGGATCGCCGAGGGCGGATATCCCGGACAGCCTTCGCATCCGGTGTGCCACGGTGTGGGAGCCCGCGCTCACGAGCCGCCCTATGCGCACCAGGCAGGCAAGGGGACGGTACGGGAAAACATGGTGTTGGCTATCGAGCCGGGCATCTACTGGCCGGGCGGTGGTGGGTTGCGCCTGGAAGACAACTTCTGGATCACCGGCAGCGGTAACGAAAAGCTCTGCTCGTTTCCCGACGACTTCCGCGTGCTGCAAGCGGCTCATGCCGGAAAGGCTACGCGTTGATGGCAACCGCCGGGAAGGCCACTCTCTCAGACAATGTCAGAGATGCGATTACCAGCCGCATCCGCGAGGACGAGCTGGTCTCCATGTGCTGTGAGGTGATCAATATCCCGAGTCCTACAGGCGGGGAGCTCGCGATGGCGGAGTACATGCGTGCCGCATTTCAGAAGCTGGGGCTGAGGGTCACATGGCAACAGGTAGAAGATGCGCGGGCCAACGTCATCGGGCGACTGGAGGGCGGCGGCAACGGTCAATGCCTGATGTTTAACGGCCACATGGACACCTCGAATACCGGCGACGAAGAGTTCCTGACGGGGATCGGATACAAGCCACATGCGGTTGTGAAAGACGGCATGATCTATGGGCTCGGCATTTACAACATGAAGGGCGCGCTAGTCTGCTACGTGCAAGCTCTCAAGGCGCTGCTTGAGGCTGGGGTCAAGCTGGACGGCGACATCATCCTCGGTGCGGTTTGCGGCGAGATCGAGAAGACCCAGTGGGGCGAGTTCCAAGGCAAGGAGTATCGTGGCTACGGCGCTGGAACGCACTACCTGGTCAACCACGGTGTTTTGCCGGACATGTGCATTTTGGGCGAGCCCACTGATATGCGGCTGGTGCTGGAGCATGCCGGATCTATGTGGGTGCGATTTGGTCTGACCGGCAACTACGTTCATTCGGCATTCGCGCCGGGCAGGGAAGATCAGAACGCGATTCGTCGCATGTACGACGTTGTGGGAGACGTAATGCGGTGGATCCCAGAGTGGCAGGAGCAGGCGCGCTGGGCGGATCGGTCGGGATTCGTCAACATAGGCTGCCTGCAGGCGGGACATCCCTGGCGGGCCAGCCGCACTCCGGAACGAGCTGATTTGTTCCTTGACGTGCGCGTGCCGCCGACGATCAGCATGACCGATGCACGACGGGCGGCGAAAAAACTGTTTTTGGCTCTCAAAGAAAAACATCCGGAGTACGGGTTGGAATTCGAAACCTATGTCTCCGTACCCGGTGCGACCATCGATGAGAACCACACCATGGTTAAGGCGATCGAACGTAATCATCAGCGCGTCGTCGGAAAGCTGCCGGTACGTGACACGGTATTGTGGTGTTCGGATGCGTCAGTGCTGTCGCGATTCGGCTGCCCCACGGTAAATTACGGGCCGTCAAGCGGACCGCGCGATCATGAAGGGGAGAAGGTGGCGATCAAAACACTGCTCGACATTACGAAGGTATATGCGCTGACGGCAGCGGAAATGTGCGGAAAAAGCAGCGAATAGCATTTGGCGTTTTGGCCGAGTTTGCTGATTTCACGCTTCCCAGTGAATCAGCGCTGCTGTGGTCGAGGGAAGAAGCTAACGTCTGCTAGCTACCAGCCGTTGATTGCCCATTGCTGAGGTTTGTTTTGCCAAGTCCATCTGAAATCGCTCGCCGTTATGACAACATCCGCGCTACGATGCGCGAGCAGAATGTCGATGCGCTGATTGTCTGCGGCAATCAGTACGCGGGATTCGAGGGTGCGGTCTTCTATACCTCGGGGTTCGAGATTGTCCACCGCTACGTTTACGTCCTGATCCCGCTACAGGGCGAGCCGACGCTGGTCTTCCCGCAGGAAGCACGCTGGATCGGCGACAAGAAAAAGCCATTCGTGAAAGAGAAAGTCTGGGCCGAGATTCCGGGCCGTTGGCTGCGCGAGCGCGCGCAGGACGAAGGCTGGAAACGGATTGCCATCTACGGCCTCGACTACGTGATGGCCGTCCGCGATTATCGTGTACTGCAACAGGGCACGTTCGAGCTCGTGCCCTTCGACTTTCACTTCGACATGGCACGTGCGGTCAAGAGCGAGGAAGAACTGGTCGAGATTCGTGACTCGATGGACATCATCCACGAGGGCTTTTGGGCACTCCTGCAGGGCTTCGCGCCGGGCAAGACCGAAGCCGAAATCATGGCGCCCGCGGTCGAAGTCTTCTTCGCGCGGGGCGCCGGACCGCGCATGATGAACATCGTGCTCTCCGGCGAGAACGGCGAGGCCGAGGCGCACTTCAAGGTTCCGGGACGTCGTCGCGTTGGCGAGCGTGACCTCATGCTGTACTCGCTGGAGATTGCCGGAACGGGCGGCTACTGGGTCGAGTTCTCCCGCGCGCTCATCGAAGGCAAGCCCAGCAAGCGCATTCTACAGATGGCCGATGGCTACCCCGAGGCGATGGAGGCGGCGCGCAAGCTGATGCACGAAGGGGTGCTGGCCTGCGACGTCCACAAGGTTGTGGCCGACACCTTCGCCCGCAACGGCTTCGCGCTCGGTCATCTTTCGGGGCACTCAATTGGCACAACCATGCTGGAGCACCCGGCAATCGGCGCGAAGAGCCAGATCGAGCTCAAGGAAAACATGATCTTTTCGCTACATCCGCAGGTTGTCGATCAGGATGGCAGCGTTTGCCTCTATACCCAGGACACCTTCCGCGTAGGCCGCACCGAGGGCGAAAACCTCAGCACCATTCCCTGGAAGTTCTACTCCCGCCGGGACGCGCACGCGACCAAGACAGTCCCACTCTCCGATCGATGGATTGACGCATGAAGAAAGTCCTGGTCGTGGGATGCGGAGCTATCGGAAGCTTGTTCGCCGCGCACTTGGCGAAGGGCGGTGAGGTCGAGGTGTATGCGTTTGACGTTTCGCAGCCGCACATCGACGCCATCAAGCGCAATGGCCTGCGGCTGTCGGGCGCGTCGGAGATGCATGTGCATCTCGCCGGCGCGAGCACCGATGCGGCTGAACTGCCCGTCTGTGATTACGGCGTGGTGGCTACGAAGGCGATCCACACGGCAAGCGCCATCAAAGCGGTCTCACGATGCTTCGGCGAACGCAGCGCGGTGTGCTCGGTACAAAACGGCGTCGGTAATGAAGAGTTGATCGCTGAACATGTAAAGTACGTCATTCGGGGAACGACTTTTCCTGCCGGGCACATCGCCGAGCCCGGGCATGTCGGCTTCGATATCAAGGGCGATACCTGGATTGGGCCGTTCGAGCCAACCCACACCTCCATGGAGCAAGTGAACGAACTCGCGGGATACATCACGCGTGGCGGCATGAACACCATTGCGCTGGAGGACGCCCGCGGAGCGCAGTGGACGAAGCTGATCTTCAATGCTGCGACCAATCCCGTGGGAGCGCTGACGCGCCTGCATCACGGCGCCGCAACCCGTTTCGGACCTACGGGCGATCTGTTTGAGGCTCTGATCCTGGAAGGAGAGGCGGTGGCGAAGGCGATGGGCGTCGAGCTGCATGGCGATCCGCGAGCCCTGGTGCAGAAAGGAGCAAACGCTCCGGGCAAGCACAAGGCCAGCATGTTGCAGGATGTGATCGCCACCCGCATTACCGAAGTCGATTTCATGAATGGCGCGATCGTGAAGTGGGGCGAAAAGTACGGCGTGCCAACTCCGTTGAACAAGGCGATGTGGTCGTTGATGAAAGGGCTGGAGCACGGGTGGAGTGAGCCGTAGGCTCGGGAGCTGTCGGCTATCAGCTATCGGCGGTCGGCCCCCTCAAGATTCTACGCGGGCCTCCATTCGTGACGATCGAGAAAGAGTTGACATTGAAGACTAAAGCTGACGGCTGACAGCCGATGGCCGACAGCTTCGAAAGGCATTCATGTCCGTTCCATTCCGTATCGGTGTATTGCAACTCAGCATGGAGCCGCTCGAGCAGACGGTGCGCATGGCGCAGGCCTGCGATCGTGCCGGCTTCGACATCTTCTGGCTGGCCGAGGCGTATCCCTGGTGGCGCAAGCATGGCTTCGAGGCGCGTTCGTCGACCGCAATCACAGCCGTCGTCGCCACCCAGACACAGCGCATCACGATTGGCTGGGGCATCATTTCGCCATACACGCGGCACCCGGTACAAATTGCCATGGAAGCGCGCGTGATGCAGGATGCCGCCGGCGATGGCCGCTTCCTGCTCGGGCTAGGCGCCTCGAAGATCTTCATGAAAGAGATTGGCGAGGGCGAGAAGGGGAAAGAAGTCGGCCCCGCGGTCGTGATGCGCGAGAGCATCGAGATCGTCGAGGCCCTGCTCTCCAGTGATGCAGTCGAGTATCACGGTAAGGCGTTTGACGCCTCGGCTCCCGCACTGAAGAGCGACGCACATGTTTCGCGCAAGCGTGTACCCATCTATGTCGGCGCGACCGGTCCGGTGCTGCAGCGTCTCGCGGGCTCGCACTCTGATGGGCTGCTGACGGCCAGCATCACCACCCCCGATTTTTTGCGTTACGCGCGCGGCAACATGGAAGAAGGCGCGAAGAAAGTGGGCAGAGATGCCTCCAAGCTCGATCTCGGTGGCGTAATCGTCGGCAGCATTAACAAGGATTCGAAGAAGGGCAAAGAGGGCGCGCGCGAAATGGCGGCCATGTATCTGGCGAACAAAGTACAGAACATCCGCGGATCCGCTGACGTGCTGCTGCAAACCGCCGGATTGACCTTCGAAGAGATCTCACCCATTGCCGACGGCATGGAGAAGGGTGGACGCAAAGCCGCTGCGCAGGCCGTGACCGACGACATCCTGCGAAAGGTGTGCGCCATCGCAGGTTCTCCCGACGAGTGTTGCGAGCGCATTCAGCAATACCGAGATGCCGGTGCGACCAACATCATGCTGGAGATTTGGGGCGACGACCGGGAAGAGCAGGCGAAGTTATTTGGGGAAGCGGTGCTGCCGAAGTTCCGATAGTTCCAGCCCACCCCCTCGCCAGAAGCGGGCGACGGGGATGGGACTTCAGCATCGTCAAGCCGTCTCCCGATCGACTCTGACGCATAAATAGAGAGCCCCTAGCCGATGAAGATCTTCGTCGGGTAGGGACCTTCCGAGTGCTCCGCAGAACCCCACCTCCGCTCAGAACGACGCGGTTCGTACTGTTTCTAGTTCAACAATCCGTACATCGAGACCTGATTCTCCGCGCCAACGAAGACGTGGCCATCGACGACGGTGGGAACGGCGAACTTCACGGCCAGTCCCGGGTTGTCGCGACTGAGATTCTGCGACGAGTTGTAAAGCTCGGTCCCGAGATTGGTCGCGTTGTATGCACGCAGCACTGCGTTGCCGCCGCCGTAACCGTCCGTTTCGATGATCCAGGCGATGCCATTGCTGGTGCCGTTCGAGGAGATGGCGGTCGTCGGGCCGGGGAAGTTAAACGTCTCCGAGGACTGCGAGACAGGCCCGGTAGAGAGTTGCTGCGTTTGCGGATTGTAAGAGAATGCCTTCAGGCGGTCATACTGGCCGCCGAAGTAGGCGGTATTGTTCCAGAAGGTGGGGCTGCCCCAGACTCCTCCGATGATGAAGGGCAGGGTCTGCACAATGTCGTTGTCATTGCCGGGATTGAAGTGACCCATGTCATCGCGGTTAATCAGGTCGATAGTGCCTTCCTTGCCGACCTGCACCAACAGGTGGGGATACTGAGCGCCGGGCTGATCGGGCAGCAGGGTTGCACCGCCCGCCCCGACGTCAGTATCGTTCTCGTCCAGCGTCGTCTCATCCCACGGAGTGAAGTAGTCTGCCACCGTGAAGGTCCCGTTCGCCAAGTTTAGACGCAGCACGCTGTCGCCGTAGTCACCTTGGGTAGCACCGTCGAAGCTTCCGTTACCGGTTGAGACGTAGATGGATCCCGACGAGTCGGCAGCCGGACCAGCTCCCCCGCCCCAGTATCCGCCTTCGCGTCCGTTGGGGGTATCGACCCAGGTGCCTTGGGTATAGAGCGTGTTCTCGTTGTAGGCCATCAGCCAGCCATGATACGAACCCAAATCGCAATGCGATGCCCAGCCGACGTAGATGCTATGACCTGACAGGAGCAAGGCGGCGCGCTGGCCCTCGACCAGCGGATCAAAGGTCAGTATTCCGTGTTGCGAGCCTTCACCCGTACCCGGATATGTGCCGCCCAGCGTGACGGCTGGGTTGCGGAGCGCCCCGGTGCGGATGTCCAACCCGTAAAGCCGTTGCTGGAAGGTAGTCTGTCCGCTCTGAGTGTTGTGGACTTTGAATTTCGCTACGAGGAAAATCTGATTCAGAGCGGTATCGATGACGGGTGTTCCCGTAATTCCAATCTCCGGAACCAAATCCGTACATCCCACATCCGAACTCAGAACCGGAGTAACGACATTCTGCGTGCCGAGCGTGATGAGCAGGTTCCGGACCCACAATTGCTGGCCGCTATCCACGTCGAACGCGTAGACCTGATCGTGCTCGGTCGCTATATAAACAACATTGTGCGAAACTCCGTTGATAACGACTCCGTGCACGTAAAGCGGCTGAGCGTAAACGTAGCCGATAACGGGGAAGACCTGCTTGCGGCCGAATTGGGTGGCGTTCACGTTGGTTGGGGTCAGGACGGTTTCGTGCGTATTAGCGCCCGAACGGTAGTTGTCATATTGATAAGTCGTCACCGAAACTTGCGCGGTCAACCACGTACTTGCAAACAGCAGGAGGCTGGCAAGTCTCACTAGTAGCTTCATAGCGGGGCAGGGCTCCTTGGAAGCAAACTTGTTGAAAGATAGTGGGAAAGCTCAGAAATTATCGTATGCCCTTCGGTTACTCGCAAGCAGCAGGCGTTTCAACTGGTATTTTGTGTTGCAACAAAGATGTCTGATTCCCATTTCAGGAGCACGGAACGAACAAAGCTCCGTTCGTCTAAACTGACGAGGAATACCATGCCGGAAATCGAGCTCCCTCCCGCTACCGCCCCCACACCTTCCACCAGTTCGTTCTTCATCGGACCGCACGGTCTCCGGGCCGGGTGGCGCCTGTTGATTTTCCTGGTTATGGCCGCGGCAATGTTCTTCTTCGTCGCTTTTGTCTTCCAGAGCAAGCTGCTCAAACTCTTGGGCACGGATTTCTCCGCCAGAAACGTTATTGTCCAGGAACTGATTTCTTTTTCCATCATCCTGATCGCCACCTTCACCATGAGCAGGATCGAGCATCGCCGTTTCGCCGCCTACGGCCTTCCTGCCCGCGGCTTTCTTGGCAGGAATTTCTGGAGTGGCGCGATGTGGGGATTCGTAATGTTGTCGCTCATCATGGCCATGATGGCGGCCACCCACGCCTATTCGATTGCCGGCCTCGCACTTTCTTCGGAAGGAGTCGTGAAGTACGCCTTGCTGTGGGCACTGGGATTTCTGATGGTCGGTTTGTTCGAGGAATTCTCCTTCCGCGGGTACATGCAGTACACGCTCACCTCGGGTACGGGTTTTTGGCCGGCCGCCCTTATCACCTGCCTCACGTTCGCCGGCGGTCACATCAACAACCCCGGAGAGAACTGGGTTGGCGTGGTTGAGATTGTTCTGATCGCTCTGTTCCTGTGCCTGGCGCTGCGGCGCACCGGCAATTTGTGGTTCGCCATTGGCTGGCATATGGCATTCGACTGGGGAGAAAGCTTCTTCTATTCGACGCCGAACAGCGGCATACAAGCCACTGGGCACATGCTGAAAGTCTCGTTGACGGGTTCGAAGTGGCTCAGCGGCGGGAGCGTGGGACCGGAGGCTAGCGTGTTCGATCTGATCGTGACTATCGCTGGAATTCTGGTGTTGGCGAAGATCTATCCCGATGCGAAGTACGCGGAGATACCACAGGACGTGCTGGAAAGCGATGGCATCGACCGACCCGTCACCTTGCGACCTAGCGCTCCGCCTATGGCGTGACCTGCGCTCCTTGGTTTTCCAGACCCGAGGTACAGAATGGACAGCGCTTCGCCCGCTTCACGATTCCGCTGAAGCAGAATGGGCATTCCTTCATCTCCACCTCCTGCGTGTGCCGGAAGCGGTTGACCTGCCGCACCAGGAGGAAGACCCCGAACGCCACGATAATGAAATTAAAGATGGCGTTCATGAAGAGGCCGTAGTTCAGCGTGGCTGCTCCCGCCGACTTCGCCGCCGCCAGCGAATCGAAATGCATGCCGGTCAGGCTAACGAACATGTTTGAGAAGTCGACCTTACCGAAGACGCGGCCGATAAGCGGCATGACGATGTCATCGACAAAGGACGTGATGATCTTCCCGAAGGCAACGCCCAGGATGATGCCGATCGCCATGTCCAGCACGCTGCCCTTCAGCGCAAATTCCTTGAACTCCTTAAAGCCGCCTTTGCCGATTTTCGCCAGCGGCATCGGACTCGACATGCGCGAAGCGAAGTTCGCCATATTGATCTGATCGGTTCCGTGTGTGTGCTCCATGCGCCCTCCCGAAATTGCATATGCGAGAGATTCTTTGGGCATCGTGGGACGCGACACGCGCCTTGTCAAGCGCCGAGCAGAGCTGACAAGGCGTGGTTGCCGGGCGTCCCCGCCATCTCCTGTAACAACCGGCCACCACAAATGTTTTGCAGAAGGTGCGCTCAAATTCAACCGAATTGTGGCTGGGGAGCCCACTCGAAGCTGAGCCGAACCTCGTTGCCGGCGGGCTCGCCAGCGGCTAGTCCAGTACGCAGCGGACTCCCCGCAGCCGCCGGTGTTGCGACCGGGGGAAGCGGAGTGCCGGGTACGGCCAGAGCCGGCTTCAGCCGGCGGCACCCCGAAAAGGGCAGGTCAATGCTCATGTTCAGAATGAGAGTGTATATGCGGGTGAGAGTGCGTAACTGGTCCATGACTGTGCTGGTGGGCATGCACCAGATTCCCTCGCAACAACAACTCCTGGTCCGATAAAATCTCGGAGGGCGTCCCGCTCGCCAGCACCTTTCCTTCCTCGAGCACGACCACCCGGTCAGCAATGTCCTCCACAATCTCCAGCTGATGCGTCGCGGTGACGATGGTGTGGGACGATCCCTTCCAGCGCTGGATCAAATCGATGATATGGCTCTGGCTGCGCGGATCCAGGGTAGCAGTCGGCTCGTCCAGTAGAAGCACGTCGGGCTCGATGACAATCACCGAGGCCAGCGCCACGCGCTTTTTCTCGCCGCCAGACAGTCGATAAGGCGGCCGCTCCCGAAGATGCGAAATGCCCATCAGATCCAGCGTCGCTTCGACCTTGGCCATCAATTGTTCTTTGGGCCACTTCAACTGCAAAGGCGCAAAGGCAACCTCGTCGAAGACTGTAGGGTTGAAGAGCTGAACATCCGGATTCTGAAACACCAGTCCCACCCGGCGGCGAAACGGCAGTGCGAAGCTGTCATCCCGAAGCTGCCTCGACGTAAGCGGCCGGCCGTCAAAGACAATCTCCCCGCTGGAAGGAAAGCACAGAGCGTCCAGCAAGCGCAGAAGCGTCGACTTACCCGAGCCGTTTGCGCCGACCAGCGCCAGCCGCTCTCCCTGTTCGATGGCGAGCGAAAGCCCCCGAAGCGCCGTGATGCCCTCGTAGTCAAACGACACCTCGCGCAGTTCGAAGAGCGGCATAGCCTATCGTCCCATCCATACCGCAAGCGTGGCTACCGCCAGAAAAAGCAGCAGCCCGACAACATCCCACATTGTCATATGAAAGTCCGAAAGGATCTGGACCTCGCCACGAAAGCCGCGAGACTCCATCGCCAGGTATACCTCGTCACTCAGAGCCATACTCTTACTCAGTAGGACACCGGCCGTGCGCGCTGTCATCTGCCGCTGCTCCGGACCCGTGAGAACGCCAACGGTGCGGCTGCGCCGCGACTCGAACATCTGACCAGCCGTATCCACCAGCAGGAACACGTAACGATAGGTCATCGCCAGCATGGTGATGGCTTCCTTCGGCAGTCCCAGGGCGCGCAGGGCCTTCAGCACGTGTGTCCATGGCGTACACAGGACGAGCAAGGTGGTGAAGGTGACCGCGGTCTCGACGCGCAGGACGAGCAGCGCGGCCGTGCGCAAGCCTTGCTCGGTGATCGCGATCGTCCCGTTCGATACTACGATCCTGCCCGGAGTGCTGAATAGAGCGGGGATGGCGATGACTCCGGTGAATCCCAGCACGATCAGCCAGACGCGTTTCGCCAGAATAAACAGATTCACTCGGGAGAGGATCGCCAACAAAATGGCGATGCCGAAAAGCGCCGCCACCACGTCGATCTTCCGTGAAAGCGTGACCGCGAGGACCAGGGCGAGCAACCCCACCAGGCGAACGCGCGCGTCGAGCGATTGCAGCAGCCCGCGCTTGCGGGCCGTCTCTTCCGACAAAATAGCTCGCGTGAGCGCACGGGTAAATCCAATGGTCGTCGCTTCCACGAAGCTTCGGCTCACGATGCGCCTTCCACGCGGCGCCGTCGATCAACAACACATCGCGCTAACAGCGAAAGCAGCAGCAGTAGCCCGACGCCAAAAATCGCCGAGAGCAGATAGCCAAAGCTGCGGCTCCTGACGAACGTTGGCGCGTAGGCAGGGAAGGGCGCGGTCCAGAGATTCGAGAGCTTCTCTAATCTCGCGGGCACACCAGGAGACGCCGCCGATGTTTTTGCGGCGTGCACTCCGCGCGCCAGTTCCGCAGGCGTCCACTCTCCCCAAGCGGTTCCCGCCGCCATGATGCCGAGCGGCGTCAGCAGCATGAGCACCGCAATCGCGAGCCAGAGCCGTTGCAACGAGCCCAATGCTGGACGAAATGCTGCAGCGGTCGTCTCCCGTGGCAAACCCGAT
Source organism: uncultured Acidobacteriaceae bacterium (assembly GCA_963780495.1). Lineage (GTDB taxonomy): Bacteria > Acidobacteriota > Terriglobia > Terriglobales > Acidobacteriaceae > Bog-257. Next base: position 141,651 of record CAWACF010000017.1, on the reverse strand, counting down.
GTGCCGCGCAGCAATCCCGGATCGGCGACCTGCAGATACGCGATCAGCCCCGCGGAAATCAAGGCTTCGGCCAGGCCGGCAAAGGTCAGGTGGCCGATCATCATAGCCGGAATGGCGATACTGAGCGGGTAGGGCGCGTAGAGGGGCGTGCCGCTGGTATCGTGAAACAGCATGGGCTGGATGCCAAACTCGACCGATGCCAGCAGCGCCGAGGCATTCACGGCAAGATATCCGGCGATGGCGGCAGCCACCACGCGTCGCTTCGAAGTGAGCACGGCACGCGCCGCGATGAGCCGATAGCTCCCATAGGCGACGAGCGCGCCGATGATCGCCATGTTGAAGCAGTTGGCCCCCAGCGTGCTAATGCCGCCATCGCCGAAAAACAGCGCCTGGATGGCAATCGCAATCGAGAGTGCGAGGATCGCTCCCGACGGCCCCAGCACAATGGCAGCGATGGTGACGCCCAGCGCGTGTCCCGTAGTGCCTCCGGGCAGAGGCAGGTTGAACATCATAACCACAAATGAGAACGCGGCAAAGACGGAGATGAGCGGGATCACGCGCGTGAACAGCGCGCGCTTCAGCCGCCGTAGCGCCGTGTACCACCCGGCAGCCGCTCCTGCATACAGCGTCGCGCAGGTCGAGGGACTCAGGTATCCGTCAGGAATATGCATGAGGAAACGCCATGCCCAAGGCGCTTCTCATCGTAAATCATTCATGCGGGCTGCCCCACTCATTCCCGGTTTTCGAATGAACGGGAGGACGGGCGCCGATATCTATTCCCGCCCCGCCACAACTCTCGCCACGGCTAGCATGCTGATCGCCTCAGCCGATGGATCCTGCAAACGCTGGGAGCGTTGCAGGGCGCTCACCGGGTCGACCTGCGCAGCCGCCTCGCTTACCTCTTCGACAACTTCGGGAGCGCTGGCGGAAGCAGTTGATCGGTCGGACCAAACCTCATCCACTGACGCGAACGCGATGTCGAAGTAGTGGTCGGCCATCTTGCGATCGCCCGAGTTTCCGCTGGCAAAGCCGCTGGCGGCGGCCTCGCGGGCGCGCGTCGCCGGCGGCATGTTGTTCAGCTCCTGCGTGCGATCGCCGTTATTGTCCATCTCGCGCAGCACGCTGACGCTGTCATCGGCCGGCGCGGGCAGCACGGCATTCTGCCCAGCGCTGCTCACCGTCTGTTGAATCATCGGGTCGGAGCGCAATAATTCCTGGTAAGCCGCAGCGCCGAGGCTGTCGCTAAGCGCCCCGCTGGTGAGGTTCACGGACACACCGCGCTGCGGAGAATCAGGCAATTTCGCCAGCCACAAGAGAAACTTCGCCCCCGCCGTTTTCACGGCATCTTTATCCATGTCCTTGGACGCGTCGGCGAACATGGCCGCGTAGTTGGGTGCTTCGCCTGCGCTGGAGCCCGCGTCGGCGGGAAGGGAAGAGAACATCTTCACGAACATCGACTGTGACCACTGTGACGTCCTCCCAGCGGCTTCCATGAGTGCAAGGATCGCCCGTCCCGCAACAACACCCTGATTCACGCCCGCATCGACTTTGGCCATGGCAGCGGTATCCACCTGCTTGGGACAATTCGTGATCGCGCCCAGCAGGGATTGCTCGGCGTCGAGCACAGCCGCAGCAGGCAGCGCCTGCACGAAGGCTACGGCCGAGGCGCAGTCGACGTGACCGCTGGCGAGCATCGATACTGCCGGCTTCTGCCCCTCGGCGACCAGCTTGGTCTCAATCGAAGTTCCTTCCTTAGCGAACTGCTGGGACAGCTTCTGATCGAGAGGTGCGACTACGTTGGCTGCGGCGTACAGAACGCGCAGCCGGTCCTGCGGATCGGGTTGGGGCAGTCCGACGGCGCTGTGGACGACATCGAGAACGAACTTCTCTCGAGGCTGCTGCTTCGAATTCGCAGTCGTCGTCACAGTCTTCGTGCTCGCCGGTGTGGCGGACGCCGACTGTGACGCGGCTGCGATGGGGAGGGCTGCGATCAGAAGTAGCGCGGAAAAGAACAATCTCAAAACCAGTAACCTCGGCCCGCGGTGCGAGCCTGGTTATAGTCTAGTGAACATCCAGAGCTGGCTGTATAAGGGGAATAGCCGAGGAACCTTAGTACTCCGGAGGAACAGGAACGAGTAATCCTGCTGTACGGTCGTTTGATAAGGGCTGTTCACGACAGATAACATTCGTATTTGAATGGTCCCACTCAAGAGGTACAATCCGTGTCCACCAAAACTCCACTCGTCAAAGATCGCAAACGCGTGAAGGAGACGGTCATGACAGAGCTAATTTCCCCGGCTAACGTCGCTATCGAGGCAAGGAATCGGTTGTCAGGCTTTGCTTCGGCGTTTTTCATTGTCTGGGCGCTGCTATTTGTACAGGGTGCGAACGCGCAGACCTTCTCCGTACTTCACGCCTTCAGTGGCGCTGCCGATGGCGCAAACCCTTATGCTGGGTTGACACTTGACCGCGGTGGAAACCTGTACGGAACCACCTATGCGGGCGGTACTAACTGTCAACCAAACGGCTGCGGAACGGTGTTTAAGATGTCGAGTCGTGGGAGTGGCTGGTTTTTTACTGCTTTGTACAGCTTCCAGGGAATGGGACTAGGTACAGAGCCGCGGGCTCCCGTAATCTTCGGGCCTGACGGCGCATTGTACGGTACCGCCCTTGGCGGCTCGTCCGGGGCCGGAATAGTGTTCAGGCTGACGCCTCGTCCATACGTTTGCCCGGTCTCTTCGTGTCCATGGATTGCGACGATTCTTTATCAATTCAACGGAACCGATGGCTCTTGGCCAAGCCAGGATCCCGTGATCTTCGACTCCGCGGGCAATTTATATGGCGCGAACGAGACGGGTGGTCAAGGCGGTTGCCTTGACGGCACGTGCGGTACGGTCTACGAACTCACAAAATCCGGAGGCGTATGGACTGAGAGCCGGTTGTACAAATTTAGTGGCAACGACGATGGAGCGTATCCCAATGGCGTGATCCTCGACGTGGCGGGAAATCTCTTTGGAACGACCCTTTATCTAGGACCGGTTGGTTTGGGTACTGCCTTCAAGTTGACACCGGAAAACGGCGGTCTGTGGTCTGAAACCACACTGTACAGTTTCGGGATGGACGGGGGCTCTCCCTCCGCTGGTCCTATCTTCGATTCCTCCGGAGATCTTTTCGGAACGAGCTCTTACGGCGGAGCGCAAAGGGGAGGCACCGTCTGGCAGCTGTCTCCTAGCGGTGGAAGCTGGCTCCTCAACACCTTATACAGCTTTTATTACCCCGGCAATGCAAGCCCTGTGGGGCCTTATGCCAAGCTGACCATGGATGCCGAAGGTAACTTGTATGGCACCACGTATGGCGATGGCGCTTACGGCTATGGAAACGTATTTAAACTGACCGCCACCAATGGTGCTTGGACCTACTCGTCTTTGCACGACTTCACTGGTGGCACCGACGGAGGCGCTCCCATTAGCCAAGTCACGTTAGATGGAGTAGGCAATTTGTATGGCACGACGACCATAGGCGGAACAGTGACCGCCACATGCCCGGACGGCTGCGGCGTGGTTTGGGAGATTACGCCCTAGCTGACATGCGATAGCTGTTGTAACATCGTTGCCATTTGATAAGTAATCCACCCGAGACGTTTTGCAGACTCAGTTCGTGCAAACGAACGGCAAGTCGTTCAACCCCGTGTCCGCCGCCCGCAGACAGCGCCAGACGGAGATGTGGTGGACACTCCGTTCAGCATGACAAACCCGTAAAACGGCCTTCTACCGCTTCTCCATCGCCACGTAGTGATTCGGATAAACCGGGCCGTGATAATCCGCACGCGGCCGGATCAATCGATTGTCGTTAAGCTGCTCGATGACGTGCGCCGTCCATCCCGATACGCGCGACACCGCGAATACCGGCGTGAACAGATCGATGTCGATGCCCAGCGTGTGATAGGTCGAGGCGGAATAGAAGTCGACGTTCGCATTCAGCTTGCGCTCGGCCACGATGAACTCTTCGATCTTGCGCGAAATCTCGAACCACTTCGCGTTGCCGCTCGAGCGTCCCAGGTCCTGCGACATCTTGCGCAGATGCGTAGCGCGCGGGTCCTCGGTGTGATACACCCGATGCCCAAAGCCGGGAACCTTTTTCTTCTGCGCGAACATGCCCTTGACGTAATCGACCGGATCGGCGCCTGAGGTATCGATTGCTTCCAGGATGCGGAAGACCGCTTCGTTCGCGCCGCCGTGTAGCGGCCCTTTGAGGGCGCCGATCGCCGCCGTCACCGCCGAGTGCATATCACTTAGCGTCGCCGCGACCACGCGCGCAGCGAAGGTCGAGGCGTTCAGCTCGTGATCGGCATGCAGAATGAGCGCGATGTCGAAGGCGCGCTCGGCGATCTCGCTGGGCAGCTCCCCGTTGAGCATATAAAGAAAGTTGCCGGCGTGCGATAGCGAGCGGTCGGGTTCCACCAGCGGCTTGCCCTTGCGAATGCGATCATAGGCGGCGACGACATAAGCCAATTGCGCCGTCAGGCGAATCGCCTTGCGCACGTTGGCTTCGTGATCGTTAACCTTCTCCTCGGGATCGTAGAACGACAGCGCCGAGATGATGGTGCGCAGCACGTCCATCGGAAGCGCGTGTTTGGGCGCCTGACGCAGCAAGCTGATGATCGAGGCGTCGAGCTTTCGCTCGCGCGCCAGGTTCAGCTTCAGCTCCTGCAACTCCGAGCGATTGGGCAGCCGCCCGAACCACAGCAGGTAGCAAACTTCTTCGAAGGTGGAGTGATCGGCCAGTTCGTGAATGTCGATGCCGCGATAGGCAAGTACGCCCTGATCGCCATCGATGTAGCAGATGCCGGAGTTGGCGGCGGTAATTCCTTCGAGACCCTTAGGGCCCTGCACCACACTGGACATGAAAACCTCGAGCGGCCTCGACCGCTATCAGAAATGAGGGCTGGTTGCACGCCGCGGAAAAGTGTCGCGCTGGAGGGTGCAACTTACTTTTATACTCCGTGGGGATTGCGGGCGTCTATCACGCCGGGCGGTGAAGAAGGCCAGTTCCGCAGGAAAACAGAACCGTGAGGATGCCCGATTGAAGGCCTTCCTGGGCTTGGTGTGGGTTTTCGAGACACCTTCTCACCAGCGCCCTAAACACCGGCACCTTTCATCCCATCAAACCTTGCGTCCATGTGCTCTGAAACTCGCTTCGTCACTCTCGTGCTCACCATCACAACTTCCGTCCCGTCCAAGCTCCCCGAAAGATGCCGCTCGTAGCGCGCGGCCTTCCAGACCATTAGGCACCTGAAATCCTGCACAAGAGAGGTTTCGCGATGAACAAGCTTCGGTCTCTGATCCTGCCATGCATTCTGCTAACAGCCGCTCTCTGCAGCGCGCAGTCGACACAGTTGAATCTTCCGCTCCAAAGCCAGAAGGCGGTGGTCACGCAGCGCATCGGCATCACCGACATCACTATCGTTTATCACCGCCCGCTGGTGAATGGCCGTAAGATCTGGGGCGGCCTGGTTCCATACGGGGAGGTCTGGCGCGCGGGCGCCAACGAGAACACCATCATCACCTTCCCGAATGACGTGAGCATCGAGGGCAAGCCACTGCCCGCCGGTACCTACGGCCTGCACATGATCCCCAGCGAGAACGAGTGGACCGTCATCTTCTCCAAGATGCATACCGCGTGGGGCAGCTTCAGCTACAAGGAGTCGGAAGACGCGTTGCGCGTGAGTGTAAAGCCCCAGACAGCCGAGATGCATAACGCGTTGACCTACGACTTCGACCAACTCAAGCCGGACTCGACTGTTGTCGTCATGAGCTGGGATAAAGTCGCCGTGCCCTTCCAAGTTTCGGTCGACGTGCCCAAGATCGTCGAGGCCAGCCTGAACAATCAGATGCGCGGTCTGCCACAGTACACCTGGGATGGCTGGGATGACGCGGCCACCTATTTAGTCGACAACAAGACCGATCTCGAGGAGGCGCTGAAGTGGGAGAACAACTCCATTCAGAACGAAGACCGCTATGAGAACGAGATGACGAAGTCGCGCATCCTCAAAGATATGGGTCAGACAGCGCAGGCGCAGCAGGCCAAGGACAAAGCCTTGTCGCTGGCGAGTGCTCAGCAGCTTTACGGTTACGGGCGTCAGTTGCAGAAGGACAATAAACAGGACGAGGCCTTCTCCGTCTTTAAGATGGCAGCAGCGAAGGACCCGAACAGCTGGCTGTCGCATGCCGGACTGGCTCGCATTGCCTGCGGAGCAGGAAACTACTCTGAAGCCACCAAGCAAATGCAGCTTGCACTCGACGGCGCTCCTGACGGAGCCAAGGCAGGAGTGCAGAGCCTGATCACTAAATTGCAGGCTCGCCAGAACATCAATCAGTAGTAAGTAGAGCGCCGCGCCGCCGCATGGGCCGATCCATTCTCCCCCGGGCCGGCGAACGCGAACCCTGGGAACGGCTCCCTAGAAGCAGCAGAGAGCCGTTCCCGGAAATTTTCTATCCCACAAAGTGGTAGGCAGGCGCAGTGTTGAGGGTGCCGGCCGTAAAGAATATTATTCGCGGGTTGAGCCGCACCGGCGACACCGCACACAGTATTTCGAAAGACGCGCCATTGAAGCTGTGCCTTATACGAAGCAAGCATTTCAAGCGAATGACCATCATGGAGCCTACTTATGCTTACGCGCTTCCTGCTAACTTGCACCTTAATCCTTGCTTCTTTCTGCTCAAACCTCACGGCACAAACTCCGAACGCGGCGAACGCCACAACTCAGCCCAATGCAGCCCACGACGGCGCACATGACTTCGACCCGCTTCTCGGTTCGTGGACGTACCATCTGAAGCGGCGTCTGCATCCGCTGACTGGCTCGAACGAGTGGGTGGAATTCGAGGGCACCGGCGATTGCCGCAAGCTTTTCGATGGCGCGCAGATCGACCAGGGCCAGTGGAACGGCCCAACTGGCCGCATCGTTGGGCTCACCTTGCGTGTATACAATCCCGAATCCCATCAGTGGCGGCTCTATTGGGACAATCAGAAAGTTGGCGTCCTCGACCCACCCCAGGTCGGTGAGTTCAAGGACGGAGTCGGCGAGTTTTTCGCGCAGGACACGATCAATGGCAAGACCATCCTGATACGTTTTCGCTGGACGAACCTGACCACCACTCCGCACTTCGAGCAGTCCTTCTCCGATGACGGCGGCAAGACCTGGGAAGTGAATTGGATCACCGATCAGACGCGGGTAAAGTGATGAATCCGGCAATGCGGGCGGAGCGGTACGGTACCCCCTATGCCCCTAACCCTTGGGCCTTCGTGGTCCCAACATCGACGGAACGTTTGCTGTCACTGCCACATCCTCGACCGCGAGGACAGGGGCATGGTGGCGAAGATCCAAGTCAACCCAGCCACCTGACTTGAGACAGCTATCGCGAACGTAGAACTCTTAAGGCCCCAAGTCTCGCGATGTTCAAGACCTAGGGTTTTATCAGGTGTATTGCAAGCCGATGACTCCCATCATCAAGTCCACTCTCACCCGATGCAGCGAACAAAGTTGCTTCTAGCTCGAACCTAAACAATCAATACGCCGGCGTTTTGCGCAACACACTTTTCACCGCGCGAGAGCATCGTGCAGCGATTCTTTGCGTATGATAGTGCGAGCCGTAAGACTTGCCGTCCAATAGAAATGCAACTATGAATCCAAACGGGAACCCTCCACGTCGGCTTCGCTACCTGGAGCTGCTGACCTTGGTCTTGCTATTGGCCACGGTGGGTGAAAGTGCTTTCAAGTTCAAATCTTCTGTCCTCGATCTCGACTTGGGTTGGCACCTTAAGACGGGCGATTGGATCCTCGCCCACGCAGCGGTCCCTCACACCGGACTCTTCACCTGGACTGCCGCTGACCATCCTTGGGCCGCTTATAGCTGGGGGTACGAGATTCTCCTGTCGCTGGCCCACGCTCGCTTTGGCATCGTCGGCATTGGCGTCTTTGGAGTGCTGCTGACCCTCGCCGTCGCGTATGCGATCTACTGGATGACCAGACGCCTGTCAGGCAATTTCTGGATGGGCTGCCTCATCGCCGTATTCGCTTGCGCTGCGTTTCTGTTGGCCTTGAATCCCCGCCCTGTTTTCTTTTCCATGATCTTGTTTTGCGTCACTCTGGCGCTGCTGATAGAAGGCAGGCGCAGCGGCCGCGAGAAGCTGTTTTATTGGTTGCCGCTGGTGTTTCTCTTGTGGGCGAACCTGCACATCCAGTTCGTCTACGGATTGTTCGCGGTCGGCCTGCTCCTAGGGGTAAGTGTCCTTGAGAACCTGCTGAAGGTATTGAAGTGGCAACCATCGTGGCTGCAATTCTCAAATGTGCGCGTCCTGCCGCTACTCGTCGTCTTTGCGGCGTGCCTCCTGGCTACTTGCGTAGGACCGTATTCCTACCATCTCTACGGAATCATCTCGCGATACGCGAAGTCTCAAGTTCCATACCGCATCATCATGGAACTCCAACCCATGAACTTCCGAGCCGGCAGCCACTACGTCGAACTGCTGCTGTTGGCGTTTGCGTTTTTCGCCGTCGGACGACAGAAGAAGGTGGACGCTTTCAAACTTCTGCTGCTGTGCGCGACCGCAGTGATCGCCTTTCGCACCATGCGCGACGCCTGGTTCCTGTGCATATCGGCCGCAGCCTGCATCGCAGACGCGGTGGCGGACGGCGTTAAACAGGAGCCGGGAGAAACCTGGCTGGAGAATGTTGCTGCCGGCGTGGTGCTGGCTGTCTTGTTGGTTGTCTTCGCCCGGCAGGCGGATTTCACCACTGCTGGCCTGGACGCTGCGATCGCCCAGGCCTTTCCGGTAAACGCCGTGAACTATGTGCGCCAGCATCCGGCGCCCGGCCACCTTTACAATGCGCTGGACTGGGGTGGCTTCTTCATCTGGTACTTGCCGGAGCGCCCGGTGGCCATCGACGGCCGCACCGATCTCTACGGCGATCAACTGGAAGAGCTCTTCTTCCGAACCGCGGCAGGCGCGCCGTCTTATCTAAACGATCCTTATCTGAACGAGTCGGGTGTGGTGATCCTGCCCAAAAAGAATCGGCTTGAAACTTTGCTGGAAAAAGATCCCAGATTCCAGCTCGCCTATGAGGACGACTTGTCCGCCGTTTTTTACCGCCGCTGAACCGGTACCTGAATAGCCTCGATTTCAAAGGAACCGAGACACACGGGCCAGATCTCGCGACGTTCAGGCCTTCGTAGTTTTAGACAAACAGCTGTGTGGGACATCGGGCGGAAACTTCTGCGTCGATAAGTCCGGGTGCCCCAGCTCTCGCGCTGTTCGAGACCTGGGTTCCGGGTTCGAGCCTGGTGCCGGGTTCCCCACAGTACAGCCTGGAAGAGCAACGCCATCGCGGATTTCGTTTCTGCTTTCCTGTCCTGCGTGCTAGCTTGTGAATCCGCTGCGTGAGCAGCCGCCGCGCTTGCAACAAAATTCGCTCGAAGGAGGTCAATGTGAAAAGAGAACGCCTGACACAGATCGTCCTGGTGATCGTGGGGCTGTTCAATCTGTCCATCATTTATTTTCTATATACGGATCTGCGGCATTCCAGCTGGCTTTTGGAGCAGAAGAACGAGTGTGAACCGATGTTTCTGAGCTTCTTTATTCCGGCCGGGGTCTTTCTGCTCATGGCCGCAAGGAGACCCTCTGAGCACCGCTCGATGATTGCTCTAGCAGCTTGGTGGAACATCTCCCATGGCGCTGTGATGGCTATTCAAACGGTGGAAGCGTGGATTCACGGCGTCCACAGGAACTTTACGGATGTGGTCGTATCCCTTGTGATCGGAGTTGTTCTGTTAGCGCTTCTGCCGGCAAAACGAGAGGCAGTCGCGGGAGTTGCGTGAACCAGCGCAGCAACCCCACACTCTACGCGCATAATCGTTCCTTCTCATCGTTTCACGGTTTTTCCCCCGACGGGATGACAGTGTAGCGCAGCGGCTCTGGACAGATTGGAGTCACGTCACGATTACATTCATTGACTTCACTCAAAGAGTCTTGAGCGCATTCACAGTATGTAGATTCGAAGCATCCACCAGACGAGGAATAGCGCTACGATGGTCCCAGCGATGTGAACTATCCAGTCTCCCGCTGTTTTCGGCCTCCCAAAATTAAACATACGGCAATCGTAGCAGGCCACGAGCACCAGCGAGACAGCTCAGATCGCCCCACCGGGGAGAGCCACAGTTGAAACAGTCGCCGCAGCGCAAGTAACCGTGTCCGGTGTACGATTTGGCCGTAGCTTGCGCTATCGCCTGTTAACAACAGGTGGGCACACGCAGGCGACATCTGGTGTCTATCCAATTGGGAGTCATCCCAAAGCAAAATGAAAGGCTTATCGTGAAAACGCTTGTCATATGGGTAGGCGCATTGGTATTTGGTTTTTTCGGTGGTCTTATCGGGCAAAGGTTCAGCAATCGCTCACCAGTTTCAACTGACCTTGCGTCTGCGACAAAGGCGCGTGCTTATGAGTTGGTTGACCACGCTGGCCGTACTGTGTCGATTTGGACGGTTGACAGATGGGGACGCCCGTACTTGGGAATGAGCGATGCTAAATGGGAAGGCCGAATTGTAATTGGCCCGATAAATGGTTCAGATGTGGTGAGCAAAGAGCCGCCCGAATGGGACGCGTGGGGAATCGAAGTGACTGCACCGGGACGAACCGCCCACGCGGTGCTGGGAACGTCCAAGCCACTGGACACGAAAAAAACGACTGGTTTTATCAGTTTGCAGAGTGGCCAACAAACTTGGACAAGGGACGCCGCACACCCGAGAGGTGACTAACTATTGAGAAATCGCCTCTCTGACAATGTCGGCGTTGTCAAGTCCTTTTAGAGCAGACTTCGGCACCCGCTTTTAAGAAAGCGCCATTTCGCTCTAGTGGAAAGCTTTTTCCCCGACCAACCACAGCTCGCCTTCTAATCCTCACAAGCCGGAACTCGGTCCGACCCATGCATCTCTTCGATCGTTACTCCGATCATGATTACCACTTCGAACTCCTCCGTGAAGAGGAGCGGGGTGCCCACTCAATATCTCGGTGCTCTATTGCACACCATGGCGATTTCCGGGCTGCCCCGCGTGCGAACCGAACTCGCTCGACTGCTGATACTCCGATCCTTCGCGCATCATCCAGTACATACAAACGGCCAGTCGCCGCGCCATAGCAACCTTGGCGATCTTGCGGCCTCGCCGCATCATCAGGTGAAAGTATCGGCGCCGCCATTCCGGAACACTGCGCACCGTAACCTGCGCGGCTTCGACTAACAAGAAGCGCAAGATCGAGCTGCCCTGTTTGCTGATGTGACCCAGCCGGCGCTGGTTTCCGCTGGATTCTTCTATCGGAACTAGACCGAGGTAGCTGGCCACTTGTTTCCCACACCGAAAGCGTTCCGCTTCTCCGATGATCAGCACAAACGCCAGTGCCGTCAGCGGCCCCACACCAGGATGCGTCGTCAGTCGCTGGGCCTCAGGGTACTTCTCCACCTGCTGCTCTACCGCCTGGCTCAGCTCCGCGATCGTGGGATTCAATCGATCCAGCAACTCCAGCAGGTCCTGCCGTCGCCGGTGGGCCCAGGGAGACAAGGGGAACGCTTCCAGTTGCGGTCGTTTGGTACGCCACAACCGCTTCTTACAGCGCAGGCCTTCGTTCAGCGCCACCGCTTGCAACTGATTCATGATCCGACTGCGGGCCTGCACCATGCGGTGGCGATGCCACAGCAGTTGCCGTAGATCGCGATTCTCCCAGCTCGGCACCCAGATCCCGGGGAAGTCATCCTTCAACATCAGCTTCAGAATGAGCTGCGCATCCTGCCGATCCGTCTTCTGCTTACGTACCCGCCTGGTCCGGATCTCGGCGGCATCTCCGATCCACAACTCAATCTGCAGTTCCTCCATCAGTCGCTCGAACCAGCGTGCGTGGCCGCTGGCCTCCATCCCTACTCGTAGTTGCACAGATTGCTGCGCAAGCTCACGGTAAAAGGTATCGGCTTCTGCTGGATGTTTCAGGCGGCGCTCCTGCCACTCTCCACCTTCCGTGTCAACGTATGCGATTTGCTGAAACTCGGGGTGAAAATCTACTCCTATAATGATCATTGTTCGGCTCCTTTCTCCCGAGCCTGTTGGTTGGTCAGCACCACCAACTCTACTCGGCTAAGGGAGCCGACATTGTCATGGAATCAATATCGTAAGTTGGGGGAATGAATCGGCACCACTGGAGATTTCGGCTGTGAGGTGTTGTGGCACGGACCCCGTCCCGCGACTGCGGGACGACTCAGCTTAGCCCAGGACGAAGTCCTGGGTAGGCGGTTGATAAAAGGTCCCGAGTCCCGGCAGGGACGGCATGTGCTGCCGGCTCGGACCTTTAGGTACGCTGACCCATGACCCCTCTGCGCTCCGTCCCGGGCTACCATGATGCCGCCCTCCGGGCTTTATCCTTCGTTGAACGAACACACGCGCCAGGCCGGCGATGGCCTGGCTTAAGGTCTCGTTTTCACATTTCCCGCGATTACCCTGCCCCTCCGCCTGATTACGAAAGTACAATAGGCGGCTATTGTACTTTCGTAATCTTGACCCATCCCCACAATCAGCTAACATCGTCATGTTAGGGTGGGATACGCCTTTCCCGGGCGGTCCTTTCCTTGTGGTTATCCGGGTAGCTAGGGTGTCAGTCGTCACGGGCCACTTGTCGGTGCCTTTCGCTTCTTCCCACCAGAACATTCTCAAGCTAAAGTCCGTAAGTCATTGCGCATCAAGACCTTGCCTGCAAGTCTCTCGCAATCAAGATTTTGCAGACGTTGGTGTGTGTTTTCAAGAATTTACGGGCCGCAGAGGGGAGGGGGTATACCTCTGGCTAAGCTCGACTGTCCAGAATTTGGTCGGCTATCTCTACCACCTTGATCTGCCGAGCCGAATAGTTCGCACCGCGCGCCACGAGGTCATGCCACTGCGCGACGCCGGTGACAGTCAGCAACGGTTCGAAGGCGCGGTCATTATCGTCAAAGAAATCTTTCGCGGCATGCTCCAGCGCAACGCCGTCGAACAACGGATTTCCCCGCAGGATCTCGACGCCAAACTTGAAGAGCTGACGTCCCTCGGGGCTGCGAAATCTATCGCTGCGTTTATCCCGAAACGGAGGCTGACGATCTTTCCGAACTGTTCGCCAAATCCGCCGCGCCGTGCGATACCACAACCGATCCTGCGCGGTGTCGGTCCACCGTTCTTTGGGGATGCTGATCGGCGCACCGGTATTCGCGTCGGGAACAGCAAACGCCGGATGTTGCAGCCCGACCAGCGCACGTCGGTAGGCGCGGCCGAGATAACGGTCCTCTGCGCTGCTATGCCAGTACCAGCTCCACAACGCCGGATGAAATACCGGAGACGACAGGTCGAGCCCTTCCATCCACGACACATAACAGCCGTAATGCACCTGCTTCGAGACCCAGGGGAGTACGTGACGCTCGAAGGTAATGTCGAGCCGTCCGTCGCTGACCGGCTTGAGCGACGCGGCCGTATCGCGCAGCTGCGCAATCGCCCGCTGTTTGCCGTCTTGGCTGAGCATGCCGAACAGGTCAATATCGGAGTAAAACGACGCTCGCGAACTCGTGTCGCGGAAGTGCGCGCCTGCGGGTCCAAGCTCGCCCAGCACCGTTTGCGACAGATCGGCGTGCTGATGCAGCGGCCGGATCAGCCAGCCCTTCAGAATGGTGTCGAACAGATATCCATGGGCAATCGCATGAATGCCCAGCGGCGCCAACCGCTCCGCCAATCCAACGTCGTTGATGAACTCGCTGTCGTGCGTGCCGTTCGCGAGCCAGAAGCCGAGTTGCGCGCGCAGCAGCCACTCGTCCTGGCGATAGGGAAGCACGATGAATTCGGCACGGCAGGCCTCAGCGATCTGCTTTGCGATTTCCGTCTCACGCGCAGTCTTCTCAATGGTGACGGCTTTGTGGCCTTCTCCGGCAACCGCGAGTATCGCTCGCGAGTCGAGACCACCGCTGAGCAGGAGAGCGGCTTGCGGATCGGTCCAACACTCGCGCACGCTGCGCCGCAACGCCTGTATCAGCGAACCTTCCGGATCGGCGCGAACGGCGGCAGCCGATGTCGCTTCATCTTCCGGCAACTTGTTGGTGTGGCGGGCCACGATCTGGTTATCGCGGAAGACAAGCATCTCGCCGGGGGCAATCTCTTCTGCGCCGGCCAGCGTCGTCTGGTGGTAGCGATAGACCGAGCCCAGCAGCATCGCCTCGAGTACGGCGTCCCAGTTCAGTGTGGCATCGTCTGCGCTGTTCAGCGCGAGCGTTGCAAGTTTGTCGGCGATCAGAAGCTGGCCCGCCGCAGCGCGATAGAAAATTGGACGGGTACAAAGAGGATCGACGAAGGCGGTGACTTGCGCGGGCACTATATTCGAGGGGCGCGAAATCTCAAAGCCGCGAAAGCTGCCCCAGCGTCCGCACAGCCAGTCGAGCAGCGACTCGTCTTGGCGTGGCAGCCGGTCAGGAACGCCCTCGATGAAGAGGAGATGATCGGGCGCGCGGCGCAACCAGTAGTGACGGCTTTCCTGCGGATGGATCCAGGCAGCTGCGGCGCCGTCAGTTTGAAAGCTTCCGGAAACCGATCGCTGGCAGACATCAACCAGACGCAAGCTGCGTGTTGGGCCGGCACCATGCCCTTTCACCTCAATGCAGAATCCAGCCACAGTTCTCCCTTGGACCCGTTCGCCGCACGTGGTTCCTGTTCCTTGGTGACAAAATTATACGATGGGCAAAACCCGAAATTTGCACGACAGCAACACGCGGACATCTTGAAGGCCGGCGGAAAGCCAAGAGCGAACCGCGAAAGCGTCAGTCACTTCTCCCACGAAAAGATGCGATTCCAATCGTGCTTCATACTGATGACGATCCAGCCCCTGGATTTCGCCTCGTCATACAGCGGCTGGGTGAAGGTGCCGACATCGGTTGCCGGCAACCCGTCGGCGGGACCGTAAGCGTACTCGCGTTGCGCGTCATCGTGCAGAACGATCATCATCAGGTGTGCGCCCGGTCCGGCCTGCGTGTACTCCAGCATTTCCTGATCGCCAGTAGAGTTGCCGAACGCCGCTTGTGGATGGCGGCCGATGAACAGGTAAATGTCCTCGGGCTTTCCGGAGAAGTTATTGTTGAGCAGCAGCTTGGGCGGACGCATCAGGATGCCCGCACCGGACTTGTCGTAGGTGTATTCCGTGGCGATAGCCGAGCCGACGATATTCTGCGGCGGAATTCCGTAGACCTGCTCGGCGTAGACGCGCACAAAGTCCTGGCCTCCGCCGGTTACGATGTAGGTCTCATATCCATTGGCTCGCAGATACTTCATCACCTCGAGCATGGGTTGATAGATCAACTCGGTGTAGTGCCGATGCCAGCGGGGATCCTTCGCGGTTGCCAGCCAGTCACGGGCGATTTGCTGGAAGGCCTCAACGCTCATGCCGGTTTGCGTGGCCACGAAGATGGTCATCAGGTCCTTCATCGTGAACTTCGCCATCGCCGCATTGTCGCCGGCAAGTACCGTCTTGAACGGCTCGGTCGTCTTCCACTCAGGATGTTGTGGAGCGAGCGCGGCGACCCGATCGAAGGTGAAGACCACCTGTGTATACATGGGATGCTCGACCCACGTGGTTCCGTCCTGATCGAAGGTGGCGAAGCGCTGTCCGGCAGGAACGAAGTTCGCGCTCGACGGGTTCGTGGTCGCGTGAACCAGATTGATGATAGCCTGCTTCGCTGCGCCATCGTTCCACGAGGGCAGAGGATCGCTCTGAGCCTGCGTAGCGAGAGCAGCAAAGAAGAGAATGACGCCGGCTACGGCTGGTCCACGAAAAGGGGAACGAAGGAGGCGCATGGTGTCTTGCCTCTAGAACGACGCTTCCAGTCCGACCAGCACGCCTTGCTGGATAAGGTGAATGCCGAGACGCGTGGTCGAGTTGTTATTCACCACCAGGCGCGATCCGAGCGCATAGCCGGCGTTCAGACTCAGGTGCTTCTGGAGCGTCACCCCGACCGTGTCGATGGTGGAAAGAAAGTCGCCGTAGCCGAACAAATACATGCCGTACAAATTGCCTTCCACAAACACACGCGACGAGTTCGTCAGATACAGGCGCCACTGCGGGCCGGCGACGGGGATAGGAGCCAGGAGGGAAGCGCTGCCATAGGCTGCCGGTTGAAAGGTTCCTCCGCCGGTAACCTGCGCTTTCGCAGCCAAACTGGCCTTGGTGTCGAAGAGGTCGATCTGCACGCCCACGCCGATATGTCCACGCCGACGGCGAATGATGTCGTACGCGTATCCGGGAGCGTACAGATTAGCCTTCAGGTTGGCGTTGACCGTAGCTCCCACATTGTAGGTCTGGCCCTGATAGGTGATGGTGCGATCGAAGGCGACGTTGCGGGACTGCTGGAACGGGCTCACCGAGAAGGTCAGATGGTTCTTGTGGGTAAACTTCCAGTCAACGAAGGCGGTAACGGTCGAATACGAGTTGAAGCCCAAGTCGTGATTGACGTCGATGACGTCGCCTCCCCCCGATCCCTGGAAGGTTCCGGAAGGGTTCGAATAGAACCAGAAGCCGTCGACACGCAGCTTGTAGTTGTCGATCTCATCGCTGTTGTCAGCAGCGTGAAGCACTGGAGCAGCTACCGAAAGACCGAATAAAACGATGATTGCCAGAGTTGTGGTGCGTTGGCGGAAGAAACGGCGCAGAGATATCAGCAAGGAAGCCTCCCTGATCAGCGGAGTTAGTGTACCGCTTTGCTTTACCGCGCAGAATACTCCTTCTGTGCTAACTGCCCGCTTTCGAGAACCGTGGAATCCAGATGTGTACCCCGTCAAGAACTCATTTCACACTCATCTAAAGGAGGGATAATGGCGTGATCGAGACACTATCAGATGGGTTATTCTCACCTCCCGCTCTCGCTCTACCTCCCGTTAACCATTCAAAAATGCAGCTAAGCCCGATAGAACAAGGCGGCTTTGTGGAACGTCTGTGGAATTACTTGCCGCTGCACCGAACTGTAAAACTCCTCGAACGTAAGAGTCCTCTCGAGAGGAGAAACCTTTCGACAGGACTGGCCGACCAAAAGAAAATGCGGCCAGCATCGGCTGGCCGCAGGATGAGGTTGGCAGGTAGTTACCGAGCAGGGTTAAAGATTGCGCCGACTGCTCCGCTGTTAGTTACCCGTGTTGCACAGGTGCAAGACTTCACGTCGGACCCTCTGAGGCTCGCTGGGCAGCCGCTCGGATCAGGAATGACGGGCGTGCAGCTCGCAGAGAATCCGCCGAATATCGATCCCGGATTCGGAGACGCAGTGAGAGTAACCGGATCATTCAATGAGAAGTTCGCGGTACAACCCTCGTAGCAACTGATGCGAGCGGTACGTCGGTTTGGCGCGCACACGCCCGCGGAGACGATGGCGACCAGGCCGGCACTGCTGCCGGCCTGCGAATGTGGTCTCAGCTATTGCGCTGTGTTAAAAATAGCTCCCACCGTTGCATTGTCGCCCATAGTAACCGAGCACGTGCAGGACTGTACGTCATTTGACTTCGCCGTGCAGCCGCTAGGATCGGGAATGACGGGAGTACAGTTGGCAGAAAAGCCACCGAAGAACGACCCGTTGTTTGGAGCTGCAGTCAGCGTTATCAATGAATTCAGCGGGAAATTGTCAGTACAACCTGCGCCCGACCCGCAGTCGATCCCTCCTGGCGCACTGGTCACCACTCCCGTACCCTGACCCACCTTGTAGACGGTCAAGGTAGGAAGATTGTTGCCGCCGCATGTACCAGTGCTGAATGTCGCAATCCCTGTGACTGCGGTTCCGCTACTAGCCGGTGCAAGCGCTGTGATGGTGGTTTGCCCCCCGCCGCAGTCGCCAACGCCGGTAGCTAATCCGGAAGAATTGATCGTAGCAATCCGGACATCACTGGAAGACCACGTGACCTGATCAGTTAAATCTTGAGTCGGCGGATTACCGCTGTAATTGCCAATCGCGATATATTGAGCCGTCTCGCCGGGTTGGTTGACGGCTTGGGTTACAGGTATGACATCGATGGATTGCAGGGTGTTCCCGTTGGCGCCATTAGCAACCGTCAGAGTCGCGGTAGAGGCCAGTCCACCGTTGCCCCCAGTCGCAGTTATGGTGGTCGACCCAATCCCTACCGCCGTGGCCAATCCCGAAGAATTGATGGTGGCTACAGTCGGTGTGCTAGATGTCCATGTCACTTGGTTAGTCAGGTTCTCATTGTGCTGGTTTCCATTTTTGCCGTTTACGAAATTTCCCGTTGCTTGAAACTGGGCCGTACCGCCAACGTTTGGAATGGTGGCCGTTGAGGGCGTCACGGTTATGGAACTCAGTTGTGCCGATTGACCACATCCGATTTCGAAGACCAGAGCTCCGAGAATTGTACATATAGCAAGTATTCGGCCAGCCATGAGAAATGTTGTCCTTTCGCACTTAGACTCGCGACTCGACACAACACGAGCGGACCACCGGAACAAAGTGGGCGAAGTAGCAGCCGCTAGATTGTGAGGGTCGGTCACGCGCAGTCTCCCACCCTAGCCCTAATGTGTCAATAGTTATTTGAGATATTGGACCTAAGTGGTACGAGTTTCTCCCGATGCCGGAATAGCTCGGGAGATCGGAAGAATGCACCAATTTGTCCTACGTTGGCGTTACTCTTGCCGGGCAGTAATGATGAACCCCGCCGAGGAATATTTCGCCAGGTCTAACTCCGCTGGGTCGCGATTTACAAATCGACCTATAGGCCGTAGCCTGCTCCCCTAACGGATGATTAACCAGAAGACGGTTAATGCCATTTTCAAGTTAGCGCGGTAAGGAAAGAAGGCCGGAACGACGGAACAGCAGCGATGCTGACCGCTTTTTTCTATGTAAATGAAATCAACGCAAAAGCGCAGCCGGGGGATCCTATACAGACGTGAAGCGCAACTGATGTAAATGGATAATGGACGATAAGCCCAGAACCTTGCCGGGCTGCTGCAATCCGATCCACTAGTTTTTTCTGGTGATGATTATGTGCATTGCCACCTCATCTGGAATTTTTCGCTTGCCTGAGGGCGAGACTTCGGAAGACTCAGCCCATCCAGCATAGACTCTCCCCTCCCAGATGGATCGGCGGGACCGGCGCTGAAACCCTCCAAGACACTCCCAAACCTCTGACGAACCACGCCCATTCTCAACTCTACCGCGCACAAGCATGACAGGCGAAATCGGAAGCGACTCAGGGTCAGTTCCTTGAGCGCTCGCGACGCCTGTGGCGGTCTAATGCTTTTATTTGGATTGCAAGTGCAGATGAGATATGAAACCACCATTCCATAAGTCTTTTGGAATGATGGCGGGGTCGACGGGACTCGAACCCGCGGCCTCTGCCGTGACAGGGCAGCGTTCTAACCAACTGAACTACGACCCCGCTATTGAGCGGTAGCGGAACCCGCTTACTGCTTCGCCGTGGTGTTGCCAGCGAACGAATTCGATTGTAACAGATACGAGGAAGATCGTCAGATGTGCGCACACTTGACGGAACCGCGAGTGGCCGTACTCGCGGCCGGGTAGACGATCCCCTCTGGTTGACGAACCTGGGATGGGAGACAGGATCGTTGTGGGCTCTGTAACGCTTGCGCGCTAAGCGAACGCCGGGTGCTTATACGAGTGTCACACCCTTATGTCTTAGGCGTGGGCACACTCAGCTGTGCTGTCGCTCGTTTCTATCGGATGACAGATGTGATTACCGAACGCCCTCCGCACGGTCTGGTCCGCGGTCTCGCCCGTAACGTAGGACGTTGTCGCTGTCCATCCGCAGGTCTCACACTTGCAACCGATCCTACCGGTAAAGGAATAGAACCTCAGGTTCGGCAATAGGTCTTTCATGGTAACAACCCTCCTGGTCTGGATCCCCCGAGCGTGGCGCTGACTCGGCATCGAGGGTCTTAGTTTTTGTGGCCCGGAGATCGATCCTCCGTCGTGGTGTTTGACCGTGGGCTCCGACAAAGTTCAACTGCCCTACGCTGACTAGCACGTTATGGCTATCCAGCCGGACTCGGAACCCCCGCTTTCAACTGAGACAATGCTCCCATTTCATGTCGGGTGCAAGGGCACGTCGCGTGATATCGAGATGAATGCAATGTATCCGTCTAGGACATTGAAGCAATGCGACTTAGGGGGCCCTGTATGCGATGGATTTCTTCGCGCCCGAACTCATAATCTGATTCAGACGGGGCCAGTGGTTGAGAGTTTCAAGACGGGAGCTATTGAGGAGGGCGCTGGAAGAGTCCCGGACTGATCACCGGGTTGACCTGCATGCCCGTAAGTATCATGGTCATTCTCGGCGGGCCCGTTTCGTTCAGCAACTCGTACTTTGTGGGATATGGCAATCCGTCAAAAGCTTTCCACGCCGCATAAGTCATGGTCTCCAGCTTTCCGCCTTCGCCGTAATAGCGTTCGCGCAGGAGCCGGCCGTCCGCGCCAATCCACCACCGAGTGGGGATGCCGGCCGCCTCGATGTCAATGATGGTCGCTTGCGTGCCATCCACAACTTCCTGACCGCTGGCTACGAACACGTAGTTTGGATCGTCGAGGTGTTGCAGGACATTGATGGGATCATGCTTCAGAGCGGCATCCAGAGAGGCTCTCTGCTCCGGCGGAAGGTCTTGCGCCTGCCCGCCGACCACCATGAAGGCATCGCTCGGAGTTACCACGAGCAGCATCTTACGCTGCGGTGTCTTCATGGTTTCGGCCTGCCTATCGGGGTAGACGATGCTCTGTTCAATTTCAATGTGCCGTCCGTCTTGCACCGCAGCCACCGTTTGATGCAGTGCCCGTACGGAGTTCACCTTTGCGGCGCCCCCAAACGCTTGCACCAGCTTTTCGACCGCCTGTTTTCCTTCGGCATTACTGACAGTTGGCCCAAAACCCACGATCAAAGTCGAACTCGACGAACTTTTCGGCGGCGAAGTCTGCGGATTAGCAGGCTGCTGGCAGAGTAGAGAAGGAAATGGGAGGGCGAAAATCACGCAGAGGTAAACGATTCTTCGAACCGTCATGATTGATCTGCCTTTGCCGCTCGCCCTCGACCTGCTTTTGTAGTTGCGCGAAGCTTTGGTGGGCAGTGCAGGATTCGAACCTGCGACCTCCTGCTTGTAAGGCAGGCGCTCTAACCAGCTGAGCTAACCGCCCATTGCGCCAGCAACAGTGAACATTTACCGCGGGTCAAGATGCTTCGAGTTTACATGAATGAGGCGGAGCAAACCAACGCCGTCTATCCCCGATTGGTAAACTCGATTAGCAACTGCAAGCGCTGGCGTGCGTGTCCACTATCGATAGCGTAAGCGGCGAGCGGCACTGCGTCGCCGATGCGGTCGGCATGTCCAGCGGCCACCAGCGCGGCTGCGGCGTTCAACAGCACGACATCGCGCCGGCAGGAGCGTTCGCCGTCCAGGATTGCGCGAATGATCGCTGCATTCTCTACGGCGTCGCCACCAGCAATCTGGTCGAGAGGTGCGCGCTGCAGACCAAACTGCTCCGGTGCGACCTCGTACGTCGTCACTTGTCCGGCGCGGAGCTCGGCTACTTTGCTCGGACCGGTAATGGTGATCTCGTCAAGCCCGTCATTACCGTGGACAACCAGCGCGCGCTGCAACCCAAGTTCTCGCAGCGCCTCCGCCAACTTCTCCACCAGCTCGGCAGAATAGACTCCGACCACTTGTGCAGAGGCATGTGCCGGGTTGGTGAGGGGGCCTAAGAGATTGAACACCGTGCGTAACCTCAATTCGCGCCGCACAGGCTGAACATGCTTCATGGCCGAGTGCATAGCTGGGGCGTAAAGGAATGCGATGCCGGTCTCCTCCAGGCAAGCCGCGATGCGCGTGGCCGGAAGGTCGATCCTGACTCCCAGTGCTTCAATGACATCAGCGGAACCGCACTTCGAACTAATGCTGCGGTTGCCGTGCTTGGCAACCCGCACCCCCGCTCCCGCGATAGTAAGAGCGGTCGCGGTCGAAATGTTGAAGGTACCGCTGGTGTCGCCGCCGGTGCCGCAGGTATCGACCAGCGCGTCGCGGCCGGTTCCGCTGAGAGCCAGCGCCTCGCCGTCCTCGGATTGCAGGGGCGTAGCTTCTGCTCGGATCGCCTGGGCTAAGCCAACGATCTCGTCGACCGTCTCACCTTTCATATGGAGAGCGACCAGCAGCGCACCCATCTGTGCCGGAGTGGCCTCGCCGCGCAGAATCTCGGTCATTACCTGACGAGCCTCGTCGCGAGTGAGAGAAGCGCAATGATTGGCCAGCTTGTGCAGCGCGTCGAGGATCATCGGAACCCTAGATTAGCATTCGCCAGCACTTCAAGGGAGTCGGAGGAAACGAGGTGAACGTTTTAGGGCGGGGCTACGACTTGTGCCGGAATGGGGCGCGCATGCGATAGTACTAGTGTGAATTTTGTTATAAAGATCGCAACTCTGCTGCTCGCTATTGCAATGACGGCGATGATTGCTGAAGCGCAGAGTACCTATCTTGGTGTGGACCGAAACGACTACCCCGGAGATGCAGCCATGAAAACCATGCGCGGGACATTCGCGTTTACGGGATATTGGTTGAACAACCCACCGGGTGCGAAGCGTAACACCTGGCAGGGCAATCGCCAAACTATCGAATCCCTGGGCTACGGATTTCTGCTGCTCTTCAACGGGCGCGAGTACGCCTCTCTAAAAGCGGCGGGGAACGCCGCTCGCGTCGGCCGGGGCGACGCCGGGACGGCCGTCTGGTCGGCAGAGCACGAAGGCTTTCACAAGGGAGCGATTATCTTTCTGGACCAGGAGCAGGGTGGCCGCATGCTGCCCGAGCAACTCGCCTACATACTGGCGTGGGTCGACGGAGTAGTGCGAGGAGGATTCCGCGCCGGAATTTATTGTTCGGGCATTCCGTTCCGTGAGTCGAGCAGCGTTTCCGTGGTGACCGCCAATGACATTCACGACCATGCTGGTGGCCGCGATATCCACTTTTTCGTCAGCAACGATCAGTGCCCACCTGCGCCGGGCTGCGTTTTTCCGAAACCCGTCCCTAGCCCGGATAAGAGCGGCGTGGCCTTTGCCGATGCATGGCAGTTCGCGCAATCGCCGCGACGCCCCGAGATGACCGCCTCGTGCCGGCAGACGTATGCACAGGATGGAAGCTGCTATCCGCCGAACGTGCCGCAGAACTCAGATATCTACATCGACGTTGACACCGCCAAGTCACCCGATCCGTCGCACACAAGGAACAAGTAACGATGCCCGGCCAGCATCAACCGACCGAGGGCGAAATCGCGCACGCGGCGGAGTTGCTGCGCGCGGGAAAGCTAGTTGCCTTTCCAACGGAAACCGTTTATGGGCTGGGAGCAAACGCGCTCGATGCAGAGGCAGTGGCACGTATCTTCGAGGTAAAGGGCAGACCGACCAGCAGCCCCCTCATCGTTCACGTCAGCAACTCCGAGATGGCGCGGTCTGTCGTTGCCGAATGGCCCAAAGCCGCGCAGGTTCTCGCGCAGAAATTTTGGCCCGGGCCGTTGACTCTGGTGTTGAAGAAGCAGCCTTCTATTCCTAACATCGTCACAGCGGGTCTCAATACCGTAGGCGTGCGCATGCCGTCACACCCGGTAGCCTTGGCATTGATCGCAGCGACACAACTGCCCATCGCCGCGCCGAGCGCCAACATCTTTAGCCAACTCTCTCCCACAAGTGCGGAGCATGTTCGCCAAGGGCTTGGCAACAGCGTCGATTACATCCTCGACGGTGGAGAATGTTCGGTCGGTATCGAATCGAGCGTGCTTTCTCTGGCGGGCATACGGCCGGTGCTGTTGCGGCCGGGCGGAATCACCCGCAGCCAGATTGAAGCCGTAATCGGTTCTATCGAAGGTCATACTGAAGCTGAGGAAGGGGCGCATCCATCACCAGGGATGCATCCTCGACACTACAGCCCGCGTACGACGGTGCTTTTGGTGCGAGGGGGCGCGGTGCCGGAGCAGGGAAGCGGAGCGTACCTGCAATTGCACGTTCCACCACTGCGGGCGGTGCGGGAGATTGTGCTGATGCCCGCCGATTCCGCCACATATGCCGCCCTTCTGTATGGAAAGTTGCACCAACTCGACGGCGAACGTCTCGACTGGATCGCCGTAGAGAGTCCGGACGAGACCCCTGAGTGGGAGGCTGTGCTGGATCGCCTGCGAAGGGCGGCCACTCAGGAGAGCGACATTCCTCGATAACAGGATACGCCGTGCTACATTCGAGCTTTTGAGCAGCGACGCCTCGTTGATCTCATCCGCTTCCAACTCGAATCAGCAAATCACGCCGACGGGCCTGCTTCGGCAGGTTGGACTGTTCGACGCCACCATGATTGTCATGGGAGGCATTGTCGGTGCCGGCATCTTTATCAACCCCTACGTCGTCGCCCAGGAAGTACACACGCCGCTACTGATCCTCGGTGTCTGGATCATCGGAGGCATCGTCGCCATGCTGGGAGCATTCGTCTATGCGGAGCTGGCGGCGCGCAGACCTACCGTCGGAGGTCAATACGCTTACCTTCGCGAGGCGTTTCATCCCGTCGTGGGGTTTCTCTATGGGTGGGTTTTGCTGCTGGTGATACAGACCGGAGGCATGGCTGCGGTCACCGTCACCTTCGCACGTTACCTGTTGGAGCTTACGGGTTGGTCGATCTCCGAGCGGCTCATCGTGGTGGTTACAATTATTGTGCTCACGGTCATCAACTGCCTGGGGGTGAAGCTCGGCAGCCGCATGCAAAGCATACTGATGCTGCTGAAGATCGGCGCGATTATGGGCCTGGTTGCCGCAGGATTATTTCTTGTGCGATCGCCATACCCATTGCTGCATCCGGTGCTTGACCGTCCGCCGTCCCTCGACCTGCTGACCGCAGTCGGCGCTGCGATGATTCCGGTACTGTTTGCCTTCGGCGGATGGCAGACTACGAACTTCATTGCTGAGGAGATTAAAGATCCGCGACGCAATCTCTCGCGCGCACTGGTGCTCGGCGTGGCTGGCGTCATCATTCTTTACGTCGGCGTGAACTTTGTGTGCGTTCGCACTTTGGGCCCGCAAGGACTGGCGGATACGCGCGTGCCTGCTACCGCGGTTATGCGAGTGGCCATGGGAGATTCCGGTGCACGTCTTATAGCGCTGGGAATCGCGGTGTCGACTCTGGGCTTCCTGAGTCAGTCGGTCCTGACGGCGCCGCGGGTTTATTTTGCCATGGCACGCGATGGCTTGTTCTTTCGTCGAGTCGCCAAAGTTACACAGCGGACACACGTGCCGGCATTGGCGATCGTTCTGCAAAGTGCGTGGACGATTGTGGTTGCTCTCTCCGGGCATTACGAGCAGATTCTGAATTACGTTGTGTCGATGGATTTCCTCTTTTTCGGACTGACGGGAGCCAGCCTCTTTGTATTTCGCGCCAGGCAGCGAA
Organism: uncultured Acidobacteriaceae bacterium; assembly: GCA_963780495.1. Lineage (GTDB taxonomy): Bacteria > Acidobacteriota > Terriglobia > Terriglobales > Acidobacteriaceae > Bog-257. The sequence continues at coordinate 116,147 of CAWACF010000017.1, read as the reverse complement.
GAAGCGAAGCGCCCGGCTACCGAGCCCCTGGCCACCCATTTACAACGGGGTTGTTTGTGTTGGTATCGTGGCTGGTGGTGATTAATACCATCTACAAATATCCGAAGAACAGTCTGCTGGGAATGTTTATTCTGCTGCTCGGAGTTCCGGTGTATGCATTCTGGGCTGCGAAAAACAAAGGAGAAGTGAAGTCTTGACCGTACCGCGCACTCACGCCCGCTCGCCCTACATGGAATTTGCCAAGCTGCGCTCCGGCGCCAGGTACAACCTGGCGACCAGCGGAATCATGAGCTACCCACTCTCGGAGTTGCCAGTGAAGCTGGAAGACCTGGAAATCACTGGTACCGATTTGTACGGTCACGCACCGCTGCGGGAGCGGCTGGCAAAGCGAAGCGACGTGACAGCCGATTGCGTGGTCACTGCGGCAGGGACCTCGATGGCGAACCATCTTGCGCTGGCAGCGACGCTTGCGCCCGGTGACGAGGCACTGGTCGAGCATCCGACTTATGAGTTGCTGCCGAGCACGCTGCAATATCTTGGCGTCGAGACGAATTATTTCGAGCGGCGAATGGAAGATGGATTTCGAGTCAACCCTGAAGAAGTGGAACGGAAGATTACGCCGAAGACGCGCCTGATCGTTCTGACGAACCTGCATAATCCTACGGGGGCTCTGATCGAGGAATCTACGTTGCGTGCTGTGGGGGATATCGCGAAGCAACATGACGCACGGGTCTTGGTCGACGAGGTTTACTTGGAGGCGATGTACGAGCAGCGACCGAAGGCGGCGCTTCACTTAGGTGATCACTTCCTTGTGACCAGCAGCCTGACGAAGGGGTTCGGTTTGAGCGGGCTGCGCTGCGGCTGGGTGCTGGCGAATCCGGAGTTGACGGACCGCATGTGGCACATCAACGATCTCTACGGCGTGAATGCAGCCCATCCCGCCGAGTTGCTGAGCGTGATCGCACTCGATAATCTGCACCGCGTCGAGACGCGCGCAAAGAAGCTGCTCGACGCGAATCGGCCAGTCCTGGATGAATTTCTGCGATCGCGTAAGGATTTGGATTGCGTTCGTCCGGAATTCGGTACCGTCGCCTTCCCAAAGCTAAGAAAAGGGAGTGCGGAAGTGCTCGACCGGCTGCTGCGAGAAAAGTATGAAACCGCCGTTGTTCCGGGCAGCTACTTCGATATGCCGGATCATTTTCGCATCGGTATCGGCGGCGACCCGGAGATGACGCGAATCGCTCTGGAGCGACTGAGCTTGGCGCTGGATGAGTTGCGGTAACCGCAGCGCGTAGAAGATGACCCAAAACAAGCCCTTCGTCGTACCGCGAAGTATTTTCGTCTCTGTGGCTTACTTGTATAATGGAAAAGTTGCTCGCGGGCTGCTGTTGGCCGGAGCAGTAAAACCTGCCTTTGTGGGGCTATAGCTCAGCTGGGAGAGCGCATCGTTCGCAACGATGAGGTCGTCGGTTCGATCCCGACTAGCTCCACCAAAACCAGCTCTTTTATCGTCAATTACTTACAATCTAGCGCCTGCTGGCCGAAGTGGAGCGCGAGTTGTTGAATTGGGGATGGGGCCCGATCCGGGCGTCTATGGTGCGCAAGCAGAAGGCGCATGCCCGCGACGCGGCCCACATGCTGCAGTTGCTGGTGGAAGCGCGCTTGCCGCTTATCTGGCGGCCCGGTCTGGAAAACGCGATCTGCGGAAGCTGGTGTGGCAAGCTTCCTTATTCCCTTACACTTCACGAATCTTATAAGGCTGGTGGGACAATTCGTGACGCTCCCGCTGCTCATGAACACTTGGGTACGTGATGAATGTCACCTGAAGTCGTGACCTGGAACACGGCGGCGTGATACCTCCCTCCTATATCAATCCCAAAATGGAACGTGTCGCGAATGACTCAAAAGCCGAGTGGCAGCGAGGCCGGCGAGCACCCGCCTTGGTCGCTTCTGGTGGAATACAGGCATGAAGATCTTCCAGGATACGGGACATCTTTTTCGCGTGGCGGCGGTGTTCCTGGTTGGGTTGGTAGCCTTCCTGGTACTGCGCAGTTTGCTGGTACCGCGCAGTTTTGGACGCTACGGTCATTACCGCGCTGACGCAATCACTGAGATCGCGGCCCTGCCGGTCCACTACGCCGGGCATCAGGTTTGCGAGGGTTGTCATGCCGATGTGCTGGATGTGAAGAGCAAAGGCGTACACAAAAGCGTAGCGTGCGAGTCCTGTCACGGCCCGCTGGCAGCGCACGCCAACGATCCGGCAGCGGTGACGCCGACGAAGCTGGATACGAGAGTCCTCTGCGCTCGTTGCCACCAGGAAAATCTCGCCAAGCCGAAGGACTTTCCCCAGGTAGATGCGGCCGAACACTCCGGAGGGGCGGCCTGCAACACCTGTCATCAGCCGCACAATCCAGCGATGAATGTTGGAGTTGCGCAATGACCATGACCCGCCGCCAACTCCTCATTCTGCTGCCCGCCGCCGCCATTGCCTGGGATTCCATTCTGGCCGGTACGCCGGAAGCATCACCGAACTACGAAATGGCGGAACATTGGTGGGCGATGCTCATCGACATTACCAAGTGCATCGGCTGCGGCAGTTGCGTACGCGCTTGCCAACTGGAGAACCTGGTTCCCGACGGCTACTACCGAACCTGGGTGGAGCGCTACCACGTCGCGGATTGGGAGATGGAATACCCCAAAGTCGATTCGCCGGCCGGCGGCAAGAACGGATTTCCTCCGGCCAAGGAAGCCGCGGGCAAGAACTTCTTCGTTCCCAAGCTGTGCAATCACTGTGCAGATTCGCCTTGCACCCAGGTCTGTCCCGTGGGTGCGACCTTTATTTCTCCCGATGGAGTCGTGCTGGTCGATCAGAAATACTGCCTCGGCTGCCGCTACTGCGTGCAGGCTTGTCCCTACGGCTGCCGATTTATCAATCCGCAGACCAATACGGCAAATAAGTGCACGCTCTGCTATCACCGGATCACCAAGGGCCTGACCACGGCATGTTGCGAGGTCTGTCCTACTGGTACGCGACAGCTCGCCGATCTGAAAGACCCGAAGGATCCGATCCATGAATTCCTGCGTACGCATAGCGTGCAGGTTTTGAAACCACAGATGGCAACGCATTCGAAGTGCTTTTATAACGGCCTGGACGGCTCGGTGCGATAAGGAGACTCTCGTGCAGATTCCGGTGGAAGGATTCATGTACCCGAATGAAGTTGAACTGCAGTGGAGCATCCTGATCGTGCTTTATCCGTTTATCACGGGGTTGGTGGCCGGAGCCTTTATTCTGGCATCGCTGGAGCGGGTCTTTCAGGTGCAGGCGGTGAAGCCTACGTACCGCTTGGCGCTGCTGACGGCGCTGGCGTTCCTGCTGGTTGCGCCCATGCCGCTGCAATTGCATTTGGGCCATCCCGAGCGCTCTTTCGAAATGTATCTTACGCCGCATGTCTCGTCCGCCATGGCGATGTTCGGCTTCGTCTATCTCTGGTACCTGCTGGCGGTTCTAGTGCTGGAAATCTGGCTGGATTACCGGCACGACATCGTCGTGCTGTCGCAGACCACTACCGGCTGGCGGCGCTTGATTTATTGCATGTTGACGCTGGGCTCGACCAATGTCAGTCCGCACGCCTTGCACATCGACGAGCGCGCCGGATGGCTGATCACCGTGGTTGGCATTCCTTCGGCTTTCTTGCTGCATGGGTATGTGGGTTTCATCTTTGGCTCAGTGAAAGCCAACCCGTGGTGGTCATCACCGCTGATGCCGGTGGTATTCCTGTTTTCGGCTATGGTCTCGGGCATAGCGGTCGTCCTGCTGCTGTACATGCTGCTGAACTGGATGCGGCGGGAGCCGATTGACATGCGCTGCGTCGATACTGTCGCAAAGTATCTTTTCTACACCTTCATCATCGATTTCAGCCTGGAGATGCTGGATCTGATTCACCGCATCTACGAAGCCGACGAATCCTTCCGCAGCCTGGATTTTATGGTCCACACCCGGCTGTATTTCTCTCATATCGTGGTGCAGATTCTGCTGGGCACCGTGACCCCGATTGTTCTACTGGGATTAACGCAAGTCGCGAAGCTGACCGATCTTGCCCGCAAGCGAACCTACGCGCTCTCCGGCTTCCTGACGCTGATCGGAATCTTCGCCATGCGTTGGAACGTGGTCATCGGCGGCCAGCTCTTTTCGAAAAGCTTTCTCGGATACACGACCTACAAGATGGGCTTCGCCACTAGGGAAGGCTTGCTCACGGCAATCATACTGACGATCCTGCCATTCATGTTTCTATGGGTTTTAGTCAAGCTCCTGCCGCCGTGGCCCGAGAAAGCTTTGTTTGCCAAAGCGGCATCGGCGCAGTAGTTCAACCGCGTTCATTCCGGCCTCAAAGGGTGGCGGCGGTCATGGACGATCTTCCCGAAGCATTAGCGCGGGTCTGGCGACGCCTGGAGCAGCTCGAAGATCGAGTTCCAGCTATCGAGCACATGCCGCAGCCGGCAAACACCACGATTGTCATGGGTCAAGCCTACCGGATACGACCCTCAGCCCCAGTGAAGGTATGCAGCACCGAGAAGTGTCCCGTAGTACCACTTTGAAAACGCTTCGGAAGGTCAGCGTTCAATCTCGCGAATGTAACGCACATGTAATCCTCACCTTACCGCCTACTAGAGCAGAATCGAGTCGTTCTCACCAAAGGCGACGGCCTTCTCAGGGAAGCAAATGGGGTTTGAGAAGCCTCGTGTATGAACTTTGATCAACTCCCGAATGCGGTAGAAGTTTTTGACGAGATAATGAGCCAGTCGCTGCCGCCCTTCTTTGAAGAGCTGGCTCGCCACGACGGGTATGTTCGCGAACATGAGATCGTGAACCTATTCGTATTTGGTCACTTTGTTCATCAGTTCCAGCACAGGGGTTTGGATTTGCGGCAGATCGGGATTGACTATCCGGTGAAACAAATCCAACAGAGCAGCGGAGATGCGCCTCGTACCTTAAGGCACCTCGTTGTGTGGCCACGAGTCGGCGCAACCTTGTGGTGTGGCTATCGGCCCGTTGCGGTAGTCGAATGGAAAAACATTAGCTCGATTACACACGAGCCAGCCCAAGTCAGAAGAGGCCATAAGAAGGATGTGCAGTGGCTAAGAACTAACAGCGGACTCATGCAGGTTGGCTATGCCTGCCTCGTTACGCGGTGCGAGCTAAAGCTGACCTTTTCCTGCATCCGAGTCGAACGCGACATCGAATCCCGGTTCCTTGAGTTGTGAGCCGTCGCGCCTACACAAGTTAGCCAGGGCTACTAATCAGAGCTATTAAGTGATGTTTGTTTCTCGACCGTGCTCATGTTCGCCAGAAAGCCCGCGTTGTTTTTTACCGACAACAGAACGACAAGGCGGTCTTCATCTAGCCGAGACGCCTACCCCGGAGACAGATTCGCGCAGGTCAGGCGGTAGGGAAGCTTTCTGCCGATGCCATGGTTCCACTCGACTTGCGACAAAATTACGGTTCGTTTGTTCACCGCACGCATCTCCCAGAAATTTGGACCCGCAGCCCAAGGGGGGACGCTCTTTGGTTGAGGCGAAGCATTCAGGGCGGCTCTGAGTTGGGGATAGCAAGCTTCCATGCCGGGCGTCGCGTTATCCAGTAACTCGGCAGCAACGGAGGCCACACGCCAGCAGGTGCTCATCGCAGCTACCAATGATAACGTCGGCAAAAAAGATGCAGCCTCTCGGAGGCTCGCCTGTGGCAGTGGTTAGTTGCAAAGAGTGCGACAACGCGATAAATTTTCAATGCAGCGTTTGATCCTGGGCAACTTGCTCACAAAACCAGGGTTCCCACGTATAGTAATAAGAAGCGGGGTTGTTGGCGTATCTTGAATCGTCTATTCACGCGAAGGAATTTACTGTGGCACGCCACGTTGCTGTGGTTGTGCGCATTAGTGTTCTTTTTCGCGTTGCACGCCAAGATAGCGGTTTATAACGGGGGCGCCCCAGCCAAAGCCACTCCTTCCACAGCTTCCAAACTGTGGCTCAGCGGTCAGAAGATGGAAGCGCAGACGCTTCAGTCGGCTGGCGTCGTGCTGTTCTGGATCGCCTTTACCTGCCTGTTTTCGTTGTATCTCCATCGCGAACCCAAGGTGCGCGGCGCCGTTGAAATTTCCTCACCCGACAATCTCCGCTTGCGATATCTGCACCGATTTTTACGGCCTCCTCCTTTCCAGAATTAATTTTCCTCTTGTCCTAGTTTGTTTTTCCAGGGTTCGGTGTTTTCCGTGGCCAATCGGCTCATGTTGAGCGGAATTGCCCTTTGACATCGCGTTGATAGATACAAGGAAGGCGTCATGCCGATTCTGACTGAACAGCAAAAGACTGCTCCCACCCGTCCTCTTCGCAAGTGGCTCGTGATAGCAGTTGCCGCAGTATGTCTGCTGCTTGTCTTCATCGTAGTTAAGCGAGTCCGGGCAGGAAGTGCGCGTAACGATGAAGCTGCGAGCAGTGGTGAAACTGCAGCCGTTTACGCCGCCGTTGCTCCAGTGCAGCGGGAGACTATCGCCAACTCTCTCTCTATCGCCGGCCAGTTCATGCCGTACCAAAATGTGGAACTCCACGCCAAAGTCGCCGGCTACATTAAGCACATTTACGTCGACATCGGAGATCGCGTTCACACCGGCGAAACCCTGGCTGTGTTGGAGATACCGGAATTGGTAGCGCAGGTGGACGCTTCAAAGGCCGAAGTGCACCATGCCGAAGAAGAAATCCAGCGGGCCAGGAGCGAAGTGTCGCGAGCGGAAGCCGACAACGTTGCCCTGCACGCGAACGCCGATCGACTGGTGAACACTGACAAAGCGCGTCCTGGATTAATTGCACAGCAAGAGCTCGACGACGCTACTGCCAAGGATCGCGCTTCGGAGGCGCAGGTCGACGCCGCAAAGTCCGCATTGGCTGCTGCTCAACAGCAACTTCAAGTAGCCAAGGCCGATCAGCAGCACTATGCGGCGTTGAGCGACTACGCCACCATCACTGCCCCGTACGAGGGTGTAGTGACGTGGCGTTATGCCGATACCGGATCCCTGGTGCAGGCGGGCACCTCGAATACCAGCGGGCTGCCCGTAGTGACCGTCGCGCAGGTTGACCTCCTCCGACTCCGAATCCCGGTGCCGGAATCGCTAGCTGCCAAAGTTAGGATCGGTGATTCGGCTGACGTGCATGTGCAGGCCACAGGCGAGCACTTCACCGGCAAAGTAACGCGATTTACCGATGCACTCGACCCTTCGACACGTACCATGCAGGTGGAAATCGACGTCCCCAATCCCAAGTACGAACTCCAGCCGGGAATGTACGCCGACGTCACTCTACAAGCGAACAGCAAAACCGACGCGCTGACCATCCCCGTTACGGCAGTATTGCGGTCGGGCGGCAAGACCACGGTCATGGCTCTCGATGCCAACAACCGTGTTCAAATCCGCGAAGTGCAACTCGGCATCGAGAGCCCAAGCAAGGTGCAGATCCTGGGTGGACTGCAGGAGGGTGAGCGCGTCATCGTCGGCAATCTCGGCAGCTATCAGGTGGGTGAACTGGTTAAGCCGACGCGTGCAGTGGTCACCGCCGAAAATCTCTCGGGTACGGAGTAGCCGGCGATGTCGAGCTTCGCGATCAAGTATCCGTTTTTTATTCTGATGTTGTGCCTCGGAATTGTCGTGGTCGGCGTGACAACAGTCGACCGCATGCCGGTGGATTTGTTTCCGCAGATTCAAATTCCGGTCGTGGTGGTGGCAACATTTTACAGCGGCATGCCGCCTGAGCAGATTGAGGCGGACATTACCGACACCTTCGAGCGGTTCTTCACACTGGGCAGTAACATCGACCACATCGAATCGCGCTCACTTACCGGCGTCAGTCTGATCAAGGTCTATTTCCAACCGGGTACCGATCCGGATGCGGCGGTCAGCGAAATTGCCAATCTCGCTATGGCTGACTTGCGAAGGCTGCCGCAGGGAACACTTCCGCCGGTAGTGCTGAAATTCGATGCCTCGAGTTTGCCGGTGTGCCTGGTGACGCTGAAAGGCGAGGGCTTGACCGAGACTCAGCTCCACGACCAGGGCCAGTTCAATGTCCGCAACCAGATCGCAAACGTGCCCGGTGCGTCGGTGCCGCAGCCTTTTGGCGGAAAGTATCGGCAAATTCAGTTCTACATCGACCCGGTGAAGCTGGAGGCGGCACAACTCAGCCCGATGGATGTGGTGCAGGCCATTAACAAGGCGAACACGATTCTGCCTGCCGGCGACGTCCGCATTGGCCCTCTCGATTACAACATCTACAGCAATAGCCAGTTACCGAACGTCAAGGAGATGAACGACGTTCCGCTGAAAGCCATCGGCAACAACGTGCTCCGCTTCGGCGACATTGGGCACGCCGAGGATGCGTCTGCGATTCAGTACAACATCGTTCGTGTGGACGGGCAGAAGTCGGTTTACCTGCCGATTCTGCGACAGGGCGGGAATAGCAACACCATCCAGATCGTCGACGGCGTGCGCAGCCGCATTACGAAGCTCCTGGACACCCCCAAGCACTTGATCGCAAGCGTCGTGTTCGATCAGTCGGAGTACGTGAAAATCGCCGTCGCAAACGTGCTCCGCGAAGGCGGCATGGGACTGGGGCTGACGGCATTGATGATCCTGGTGTTTTTGGGCTCGCTGCGGGGAACGGTTTCCGTCCTGCTTTCGATTCCTATCTCCTGCCTGGCGGCGTTTCTTCTCCTGAATGCCTTTGGCAGCACGATCAATACTATGGTGCTCGGCGGATTGGCGCTCGTCCTGTCACGGTTGATCGATAACTCCGTCGTAGTGTTGGAAAATATCTTTCGACATTTAGAGGAAGGTGAGGACCCGCGCACGGCTGCCGAGCATGGTGGCAAAGAGGTTCAGTTGGCGGTTCTGGCCGCCACATTCACCACCGCCATCGTATTTTTTCCCGTCGTCTTTCTTTCCGGCGTCAGCAAGTATCTTTTTAGCGCATTGGCGCTGGGTGTGGTGCTGGCTCTCGCGGCGTCCTATCTGGTAGCGATGTCGGTGGTCCCGCTATTCTGTTCGCGGTTTATTAAGTCGGCGCATGTGGGGCACGGCAATGGCCCGATGCAGCGTGCTCTCCAGCTCTTCAACCGCGGCTACGACCGTGTATTGCAGAAGTATGACGAGCTAATTGAAAAGGCTCTGGACAGCCCCAAGCTGACGGTCGGCGGGATCATGGGAATTTTCGTGCTCAGTCTCGCGCTTTCGCCGTTACTCGGAGTCGCTTTCTTCCCTCGAACCGATCCGGGGCAGTTTGTTATCAACGTCAAAGCGCCCACCGGCACGCGTATCGAGCTGACCAATGATTACATTGCGCACGTGGAAGATGACATCCGGCAAGTGGTTGCGCCGGACGATCTGGAGATGATCGTTTCCAACATCGGTGTCAATGCGGACCTGTCGGCAATCTACACCACCAACTCCGCCATGCACACGGCCTTCGTGCAGGTACAACTGCAGAAGGAACACAAGATCAGCAGCTTCGTCTACATCAACCGCGTGCGGCAGAAGTTGCAACAGGACCTGCCTGAGCTGTCGACGTTCTTCCAGACCGGCGGTCTGGTGGATTCCATTGTGAATCAGGGCATGCCGGCGCCCATCGACATTCAGGTAACCGGGAACAACCAGCACTCGGCTTACGACGTTGCCGCTGAGATGGCACAGAAGTTGCGGCAACTACCGGACGTCCGAGACGTGCTGATTCCTCAGGACCTCGATTATCCCGGAATCCAGCTTGACGTGCGCCGGGAGATGGCGGCCAGGCTCGGCCTCACGGCCAAGGATGTCGTCGACAACGTGGTCACCGCACTGACTTCCAACGGCATGATTGCTCCCGGATATTGGATCGATCCGCACAGCGGCAACAATTACTTCCTCACTGTCCAGTACACGCCGAAGGAAATCGGCACGATGACAATGGAAGACTTCAAGCAAATTCCGCTGCATGCCAAGAACAACGCCGATCCTACGATGCTGGAAAACGTTGCTGACATCAAGATGATCAACACGCCCACTGAGGTGGATCACTACCAGCTCTTCCGCGTGATCGATCTTTACGTGTCTCCGAAGGGCGAAGACCTGGGTGTGCTGGCGAAGAAAGTCAATAACCTGATCGAGCACACAAAGCTGCCACCGAATACCCGCGTTCAGCTTGTGGGCTCTGTAGTGTCAATGCGGCGGTCGTTCAGTAGTTTTGCCATCGGACTTTCGCTCTCCATCGTGCTTGTCTACCTCATCCTGATGGCGCAGTTCGCCTCTTTCGGAGATCCATTCATTATCCTCTTGGCCGTTCCGCCCGGTTTCACGGGTGTGATTCTGTTCCTATTGCTGACCCACACCACCATCAACATCATGTCGCTGATGGGCGTGATGATGATGATTGGCATCGTGGTATCGGACTCCATCCTGATCGTGGAATTCACCCGCGAACTGCGTCGGCGAGGCGAGGGTCTGCGCGAAGCCATCCGGAATGCCTGCCACGTGCGCTTGCGCCCAATCATGATGACCACCTTCGCCACCTTCCTCGGGCTGATTCCGATGGCGCTGGCGCTGGAGGCCGGCAGCGAGCAATATGCTCCGCTGGCCCGTGCCATCATCGGCGGCCTGATGTTCTCGTTTATCGTGACACTGTTCCTGGTCCCTTCTGCTTATTACCTGCTGCACCGCGGAAAAGAAGAGCCCGAAGGAGCGCGTTCTTGAGGCAGGTAGTCGTCAACAACAAACGGTGCGGGCTTGGGCAGGCGCGCCTGGCACGCGGGAGCGGGGAGTAGCTATGTCGAGCTTCGCCATTAAATACCCGTTCTTCATTTTGACTCTCTGCCTGATTATTGTGGTAGTAGGGGCAACGACCGTGCTCCGCATGCCCGTCGACCTTTTTCCGCCCATCCGGATACCTGTTGTCGTAGTCGCGACCTTCTACAGCGGCATGCCCCCTCAGCAGATTGAAGGTGATATCACCGATACCTTCGAGCGATTCTTCACCTTGGGCAGCAATATTGACCACATCGAATCTCGCTCCCTGACCGGCGTTAGCTTGATCAAGGTGTATTTCCAGCCGGGAACGGATCCTGATGCAGCGGTCAGCGAAATCGCGAATCTCGCCATGGCCGACCTGCGAAGGCTGCCCCAGGGAACGCTGCCGCCCGTTGTCCTAAAGTTCGATGCCTCCAGTCTCCCCGTGTGCCTGGTGACATTGAAGGGCCAGGGGCTAAGCGAAACCGAGTTGCACGACGAGGGACAGTTCAGTGTTCGGAACCAGATTGCGAACGTCTCGGGAGCATCGGTTCCTCAACCCTTCGGCGGAAAGTACCGCCAGATTCAGTTCTACATCGACCCGCTAAAGTTGCAAGCCACCCAGCTGAGCCCGATGGACGTAGTGGAAATCGTGAACGAAGCCAACACGATTCTTCCGGCTGGGGACGTTCGCATTGGACCTCGCGACTACAACATCTACAGCAACAGCCAACTGCCGAACACGAAGGAGATGAATGACGTTCCCTTGAAGGCAATCGGGAACAATGTGCTTCGATTTGGTGACGTGGGACACGCTGAAGACTCCTCGGCCATTCAATACAACATCGTCCGCGTAGATGGGCAGAAGTCCGTCTATCTGCCCATCCTGAAGCAGGGTGGCAACAGCAACACAATCCAGATTGTGAATGGGGTACGCGAGCGCATCAAGAATCTGCTGGATGTTCCCAAAGCGCTGGTGGCCAACGTGGTCTTCGATCAATCGCAGTACGTCAAGACAGCAGTCGCCAATGTGCTGCGAGAAGGCGGCATCGGCCTCATCCTGACGGCGATGATGATCCTGATCTTTCTCGGCTCAGTCCGCGGCACCATCTCGGTTCTGATTTCCATTCCTGTGTCGTGCCTCGCGGCATTTCTGCTGCTGAACGGGTTCGGTGGGACCATCAATACTATGGTTCTCGGCGGCCTCGCTCTTGTGCTCTCACGGCTGATCGACAACTCGGTGGTCGTGCTGGAAAACATCTTCCGGCACATGGAGGAGGGAGAGGACGCCGTAACTGCGGCCGAGCGGGGAGGCCAGGAGGTGCAGCTTGCCGTCCTCGCCGCCACGTTCACCACCGCCATCGTATTCTTCCCGGTCATTTTTCTTTATGGCGTTAGCAAGTACCTCTTCACCGCGCTGGCACTTGGCGTAGTACTGGCCTTGGCTGCCTCCTATCTGGTTGCCATGACTGTGGTGCCCCTGTTCTGCGCTCGCTTCATTAAAGTCACGCGCGGGCAGGAAGGACACCAGGAAACCAAGTCGGCGTTCGGCAAGTTCGTCGCAGGTTTCAATCACCACTACAACCGGATGCTTTTGAAGTACGACACCGCCGTGGATAAGGCGCTCGCACGCCCTGTGACTACAGTCGTCATCATCATGGCCAGCTTTGCCGTGAGCCTCGCATTATTCCCGCTGCTGGGCGTCGCCTTCTTTCCGCGCACAGATCCCGGACAGTTCGTCATCAACGTGAAGGCTCCGACCGGTTCGCGTCTGGAGATGACCAATCAGTACGTGGCACGCGTGGAAGACGACATCCGGCAGATCATCGGTCAGAAAGACCTAAAGATGATCGTCTCTAATATTGGTCTTACGCCGGATCTTTCTTCCATTTACACCAGCAACTCCGGCCAGCATACGGCCTTCGTACAGGTGAGTCTGGAGAAGGACCATGAGCTCAGCACCTTCGCCTATATGCGGAGAGTACAGCACAAGCTCAGTTCCGATCTCCCTGAACTCTCCACCTACTTCCAGACAGGCGGACTCGTCGATTCGGTCGTTAATCAGGGCATGCCCGCGCCTATCGATATCCAGGTGAGCGGCAATGACCAGCATGAGGCCTATGCCGTCGCCAGCGAGTTGGCACAGAAGCTGAAGCGTATGCCAAACGTAAGCGACGTGCTGATTCCCCAAGACCTTGACTATCCCGGCCTGCAGCTCAATGTGAAGCGCGAAATGTCAGCACGTTTGGGATTATCCGCCAGCGACGTGGTTAACAATGTGGTCACAGCGCTTACCTCGAACGGGATGATTGCCCCCAGCTACTGGGTCGATCCTCACAACGGCAATAACTACTTTCTCACTGTGCAGTACACCAACAAGCAGATCGCTTCCATGACCATGGAAGACTTCAAGCAGATTCCACTACATGCGCCGAACAACGAAAACCCCACCATGCTGGAGAACGTTGCTGACATAAAGACGATCAACACCCCGACCGAAGTGGACCACTACCAACTCTTCCGCGTGATCGACGTTTATGTGTCTCCAAAAGGAGAGGATCTTGGGTCGCTGTCGAAAGAGGTCGGAAAGCTAATCGAGCAAACCAAGCTTCCGCCGAACATTCGGATAGACCTGCGCGGCTCGGTGGTTTCCATGCACGAATCCTTTATGAGCTTTGGAGTAGGCCTGTTGCTGGCAATCGTGCTCGTCTATCTGATCCTGATGGCGCAATTCGCTTCGTTCGTCGATCCTTTCATCATTCTGCTGGCGATTCCATCCGGCATCACGGGCGTGATTCTATTTCTGCTGATCACTCACACTACCCTGAATGTCATGTCGCTGATGGGTGTCCTGATGATGACCGGCATCGTGGTCTCCAACAGCATTCTGATCGTGGACGTCACGCGCACGTACCGCGAAGGCGGCATGCCCATACGCGAAGCCGTGGCGCTGGCCTGCCGCGTGCGTCTCCGTCCCATTCTGATGACGTCGCTGGCCACTTTGCTGGGCCTGGTGCCCATGGCGCTGGCTCTTGAGGCCGGCAGCGAACAGTACGCGCCATTGGCGCGATCCATCATTGGCGGCTTGCTGGTATCGGTGGTACTGACGGTCTTCATCGTTCCTGCCGCATACCTGCTGATTCATCGTCGCGAAGAAAATAAACCGTCGCAGGAGGTGCAAGCTTGAGACGCACGATCCTCTCGCTTGTAATTGCAGTGCTGGCTATCGCGGGTAGCCTTACAGCTCAGACAGAATCGACGGCGCCTGCTACCGCGCCCCAACAAACCGTAACCGCGCCCGCGCAAGCACAGACCGGCACACAACCGGCTGCCCAGACTGCTCTGCCGCAGCTACCGGCGAGTGGCCCTGTTCAGCGGCTGACACTCCAGGACGCAGAGGCGCTGGCCATCAAGAATAACCCCCAAATTTCGGTATATCACCTGATCTACCTGGCATCGAACCAGGTGACCCGAGAAGCCAAATCAGCGTACTACCCCACCATCTACGGCAGCTTCACTGCCGTCGGAGGCCAGCAGGGAAGCCGCATCGCCGCCGGAAACCTTAACAGTCCCCGACTGCTGGATCGCGCCGCCGGCGGACTAGCGCTATCTCAACTCATCACCGACTTCGGCAGGACGAATAACCTGGTGGCGACCTCGGCTTTGCGAGCCAAGGCAGCGAACATGAATGCGGTCGCGACCGCCTACCAGATCAAACTCGCCGTGGACGAAGCCTATTACAACGCGCTTCAGACATTCGCCGAGCAGAGAGTTGCCGAGGAAACGGTAAAAGCGCGCCAACTGGTGGCTGACCAGATCACTACATTGTTCCAGAACAAACTGCGGTCGGAACTGGATGTTAGTTTCGCCAGTGCGAACCTTGCGCAGTCCAAGCTGCTGCTGCTCGATGCGCAGAACAACTATCAGGCTTCGCTGTCACAGCTGTCGCAGATTCTCGGCTTCACCCGTCAGCAGAATCTTAGTCTCGTGGACACGCCGGGCGAATTGAAGCCGCCGCCCGATCAAGTTAGCCAACTCGAAGATGAGGCCTTCAGCAACCGGCCTGAGATCGCATCGCAGACCTTCGAGTATCAGGCTGCTCAACATTTTCAGAAGGCGGAACGCGATCTGTTATTTCCCACAATCTCCGCGATGGGGGTCGTGGGACAGACCCCTGACGGCAGTATGCTCAATGGAGTACAGCAGTTTCCGACCTGGTACGGAGCCGCCGGCGTCAATCTGAATGTCCCGATCTTTAACGGCTTTCAGTACGTGGCCCGCTCGCGCGAGGCCGGGGAAAGGGCTAAAGCCTCAGGCGAGCAGTTGCGCGATCTGAAGGACCGCATCGCCAACGACGTGCGCACCAGCTGGCTGAATGCCATCACGGCGTACAACCGCGTCGGAGTCAGTCAACAGTTTTTGGACCAGACTAACCTCGCTCTCAACCTGTCGCAGACCCGCTACAACCTTGGGCTGAGTTCCATCGTCGAGCTGAGCCAGGCGCAACTTCAGCAGACGCAGGCGGAGATCGAATTCGCAGCCTCCAAATATCAGTACCAGATTGCGGAGGCGGTTCTGCGCTTCCAGATTGCGGCTCCGTAGGTGTCCATGCGCAGACGACCCAGACGTCGACAAAACGAAGATCACACGGACATCGCGTTCCTTGCCGCCGGCATCTTGGGCGTGGCGGTGGTGGCCGTCGTCGAAGATGTTCGCTACTCGGCGACCGGCATCCCCCTTTGGAGTAACTGGCACTTCCAACCTGCGTCGACCTTTGCTGGAATGATGGCGTTTGTGGGGGTACTCTACTGCCTGCAGCGGATCAACAATCGCCCGCGGGCTCTGGAATACGTAGAGCCCTACCTGCCGCTGCTGGTACTATCCGGAGCGAACCTGATGCTGAAGCTGAATTCCATGTGGCTGTTATTGGCTCTTTTGCCGACTATCGCGTGGAGCGTGAGTCGCCTGCGGAAAGCACGATCGGAGAGATCGATCCCGCGGCGAGTATCCGGGAGCTAACCGCGCGTAGAGCCGAACGCGAGAGGCCAGAGGGAATTGTTATCAGGAACTCGTTTTCACGGTCTCGTTTGCAGACTTGGTGAAGAAGATCTCCGAGATCAACAGAACCGCGCCGATGACGATTGCCGTATCGGCAACGTTGAACGCCGGCCAGTGATAGCTGCCCACATAGAAATCCAGAAAATCGACAACCCGCCCGCTGATCATGCGGTCCCACAGATTTCCCATCGCGCCGCCCAGAATGAGCGACAGCCCGATCGTAGTTGTGCTCAGCGAGTGGCTGTTCTTCCAGAGCAACGCAGAAACGACCACCAACGCAACGACCGAGAAGCTGACCAAGGCACCGACTTTCCATTGCGCCGCTGAATCGGCGAACAGTCCAAAGGCCGCGCCCGTGTTCTCCACGTGGGTTAACTGAAAGAAGCCGGGGATGACCACAACGCTCTCATGTAGACGGATATTGCTGTCGACCGCCCACTTCGCCAGGCGGTCCAGCAAAAGCACAATGATGGCGATCACGAAAAAGTACTTGCGCATAAGACTCGGTTGCGTAGCCTACCGGACAGGAAGCTCCGTACTAATTAGACGTAGTGTCTGGGTGAAAGAAGCAGCGGAAAATATCCTCAACCTTCGCCCCGGCCTTGAAGGGATGCTTCCGCCCTCGTCAGCGCGCTGTTGCCGCCGCAGCCTCGATCTCCGCCAGTACCGCGCTACAACGCTCACACACTGTGGGATATGTCCCATCTTCTCCCACATGCGTCGAATAATTCCAGCAGCGTTCGCACTTCTGGCCGGGAGCTTTACTCACCTCGAAGGCTAATCCGCTTCCACCGTTGCTCGCCGGGATCTTTTCCAGTGTCACGACCGAAACGATAAAGAGATACCGCAACTGATCCTGGTGGCGCTCCAGCACCGGATAGATGCTTTCTGGAGCGCGAACAAGCATCTGAGCCTCCAGACTGCCGCCGATTCGCTTCTCGTTACGCGCCGCCTCTAGAGCCTTCAGCGCTTCATCGCGAACCGATAGCAGCGTGTGCCAGTCGCTCTTCATGGCAGCGGCGTCAAAGCCGGCCGGCAACTCGCCCGCCAGGTCCCCCGGGGTAGGGAACAGCTCGAGGTGAACACTCTCCGAGCGTCCAGCTGCCGGCAGGTATCCCCAAACCTCGTCGGCAGTAAAACTCATGACTGGGGCGAGCAATCGTACCAACGCCTCGCCTAACCGCCAGAGTGCGGTCTGCGCCGAGCGCCGCGCCATCGACTTGGGCGCCGAGGTATAGAGCCGGTCTTTTAATACGTCGAAGTAGATCGAACTCAGATCGACGATGCTGAAATCCTTCAGCCGCTGGTACAGCCGATGAAAGACGAAGGCGTCGTAGTGCTCGCGTACGTCTTTTGTCGCTTCAGCGGCACGCAGCAGGATGTACTGGTCGAGCGAATGCATCTGTGCGAAGGAAACCGTGTCAGTTGCGGGATTGAAGCCGTCCAGGTTGCCGAGAATGTATCGGAACGTATTCCTGATCTTGCGATAGCTGTCGGCGACGCGCTGCATCAGCTCATCGGACGCCATCACATCTTCACGGAAGTCAACTGACGCCACCCACAGGCGAATGATCTCTGCGCCCATCTTTTCCGCGATCTCCACTGGATCGACCGTGTTGCCGAGCGACTTCGACATCGCGCGGCCCTGCGGGTCGAGTGTCCATCCGACGGTAGCGCAGCTGCGATAGGGCGCTAGGCCTTTCGTCGCAACGGCGCAGAGCAGGGAAGACTGGAACCATCCGCGATGCTGATCGCCGCCTTCGATGTAGAGATCGGCAGGCCAGGGCAACCCGGGCTCGTGTCCCAGGACAGCAGCCTGGCTGTTGCCCGACTCGAACCACACGTCGACGATGTCCATCTCCTTGCGGAACTTCGTCCACCCGCATTTCGCGCACTTCGTCCCAGCGGGCAGAATCTGCTCGGGCGAGTACCGGTACCAGGCGTCAGCTCCTTCGCGGGCGAACAAATCCACCACCAACTTATGCAGCGCCGAGTCCCCGACGAACTCGTTACAGCCCTCGCACTGGAACATCGCGATAGGAACGCCCCAGACGCGTTGGCGCGAGATACACCAATCGGGACGCCCCGCGACCATGTTGGCGATGCGCTCTTCGCCCCACGACGGATCCCACTTCACCTTCTTGATCTCGTCGAGCGCACGTGTGCGCAACGTGCCGCCTCCCGGCAATTTTCCTTCCATTGAGATGAACCACTGCTCGGTGGCGCGGAAGATGATGGGATTGTGGCAGCGCCAGCAGTGCGGATACGAGTGCTCGATCTTCTCGTAGCCAAGCAGCACCCCACGACTCTTCAACAGTTCGACGATCAGCGGATTCGCCTTGAAGACCTGCTGGCCTTCGTATTCCGCCAATCCGTTGCGCAGGATTCCTCCAGCATCGACATTGGAATGCAGATCGAGTCCATACTTCACGCCGGTGTTGAAATCATCGGCCCCGTGTGCCGGAGCGGTATGGACCGCGCCCGTGCCCGTATCCATGGTCACGTAATCGCCGAGAACACCGAGGATCTGCCGATCCAGAAACGGATGCGCGAAGGTCGAGTGCTCCAGCTTGGCACCAGGGAACGATGCAATTTCCTTGGCTCCGGCCAGATCGCACTTCTCGATCGTCTGCTGGGCCAGCGCCTTGGCGACGACGTAGATCCACTCGTCGGCATCAAGCGCAACGTATTCTGCGTCAGGAGCGAAGGTCACGGCCATCGACGCAGGCAGCGTCCACGGTGTTGTCGTCCAGATGATCGTCGCGACATTCTTCTTTCCAGCCAGCGCCGGATCAATCTTTCCCGGATCGCCGGTCATCGCATAGCGCACCCAGATGCTGGGACTGGTATGCATTTCGTACTCGACTTCGGCCTCGGCCAGCGCCGTCTTGTCGACCACGCACCAGTACACCGACTTCAGGCCTTTGTAGACGATCCCTTCCTGGTAACACTTGTAAAAAGTCTCCAGGCACACGCTCTCATACTGGGGGTCCATGGTGGAGTAGGGCTTCTCCCAGCGCGCGATACCGCCCAAGCGCTTGAACTGCGAGCGTTGCAGGTCGAGATACTTTGTCGCGTACTTGCGGCACTCTTCACGCACGGCCAGCGGATCCATCTCGAGCTTCTTGCGGCCCAGCTGGTTGTCGACCTTGATCTCGATCGGCAGGCCGTGGCAGTCCCAGCCGGGCACATAGGGGGCATCGAAGCCGCTCATACTGCGCGACTTGACCACGAAATCTTTCAGCGTCTTGTTCAGTGCCGTGCCCAAGTGGATCGGCCCGTTGGCGTAGGGCGGACCATCGTGCATCACATAGATAGGCTGGCCTTTATGCGCCTCGCGAATCCGGTCATAAATCCGCATCTTCTCCCAATGTTCGAGCATCTTAGGCTCATTCTTGGGCAGGTTCGCCTTCATCGAGAAGTCGGTCTTCGGCAAATTCAGCGTAGATTTCAGGTCGAGCGGCACTCAGCGATTCTCCCGCTTGTGGTCAACTGGAACGTTAAGATTGCGCCAGCTATCTCTTCATTATAGGGAGCGAAAAAATGCGCGTCCATCTGCGTCAGTCGGCGAGGAGAGATAACTGCTTAGAAATCTGGCAGGTACGAGGCCTTGAACAACAAAAACGCTGGCTCGCCTTTACCCTTTAGGGACGTCAGAGTAATGAAACGAAATTCCGAACAACGATGTGGGTAGCTACGCATCTAAGGTTAAGAGCGGTGACTCTCACTGGTGACAGTCCGGGTGCGAGTCGGCCCGCAACCTCATCGTAAACTGTGGGTTTTACTGATGAGTGCCTTGGCTCTGGAAGGGCTAATCGAGTATCAGAGGCACGGCGTAGACAGCCGGCGCAGACCGAAGGACTAGGACGAGTATGGCCAATCAGACGTTGATTCCCCCGCCACCGGCGCAGCAGGAAGATGAATTGCATCTTCTGCCGCAGACCACGATGGACGAATCCCTATGGGCGTCGCTGAAAGAGAATATCCGGGCTGCGCTGTTTCCCGAAAAGTTGCCCCCGCTGCAGTTGACCTCGCGTCCGGTCAAGGTCCGCGAGATCTGGGGAGAATATAACTACAAGAAAGAAAGCGCCGGCGTTTCGCTGGTGGTCCACGTCGCGATGATTGCGGCGCTGATCGCCGCGTCTATTGTGGGCGCCAAGGTCGTACAGCAAAAGCCGAAAGAGACCGTAACCCTGATTGCTCCGGATCTCACGCCTCCGCAATTGCCCATGACCAAAAAGAGTGCCACCACGTCAGGTGGCGGTGGTGGTGGTGGCGATCACGACAAACTCCAGGCGCCCAAGGGTAAGTTACCCAAGACGGCGATGGAACAGATCACGCCTCCCGCGATGGTCATTCGCAATGACAACCCCAAGCTCCCGGTAGAGCCCACGGTAGTCATACCTCCGCAGATTAAATTGGCTTCCAGTATGCCGAACCTCGGCAACCCGATGTCCGCAGTGCCCTCCGGACCGCCTTCGAATGGAACCGGCGGTGGCGGCGGTATCGGCTCGGGTAATGGAGGTGGCGTAGGCTCAGGAACCGGCCCGGGCGTTGGTCCCGGACATGGCGGTGGCATCGGAGGCGGTGTCTTCCGCGTTGGCGGTGGCGTCTCTCCGCCGCGCGCGCTCGATACGCCCGATCCGGAATACTCCGAAGAGGCTCGCAAGGCGAAGTATCAGGGAACCTGCGTTCTATGGCTGATCGTCGGCCCCGATGGCAAGCCACGCGACATCAAAGTAGCGCGTGCGTTGGGCATGGGACTGGATCAGAAGGCTATCGAAGCGGTTCGCAACTGGAAGTTCGAGCCAGCCTTGAAAGATGGCAAGCCGGTAGCAGTGCAGATCAATGTTGAGGTGAACTTCCGGCTGTACTGACGTCGGTTGCAGTCGGAATGAAGGGAGGGGCGAAAGCCTCTCCTTTTTGTTTTGCTCTGCCTCACTTCGTGACCACGCCAGCCGACCCGACTAAAGGGGAGTGAGAAAAACGTTCGCTACCCCCTTCTTGGGGACTGTCGCCAACTCAAATGGAACGCTTTTCGTGCGATCGATAAAGCGCACGACCATCTTGCCGGTGTACTCGGCGAATCGGCCGGCCACGCCCAGGGATTCTAATGTCGAGCCATAGCCTGGCAGGAAATCGGAATGAATCTCCACGGCGAGCTTTGGTTTCTTTCGGTCTAGTAAGCCTTTAGCACCCTTCAGGACCTCCTCTTCGAACCCCTCGACATCGATCATCACGACGTCAAAGTCTCCATACATGGAAGTCAGATGGTCGACCGAAGTGCGTTGAGCTGCTGGCGCCGTCTCCTGTTCCGAGACAACCACCATGGCGTTGTCCGAAAAGTGTGAATACTTGAGTTCTCCCTCAAACGTCGCCGCCGCCGCACGATGGAGTACCTCTGCATTTCCGGCGAGACCGTTCAACAAGATCTGGGCCTGGGTAATCATCACGTTCTCGGGATTGATGTCCACGCCGACAACGAAACCGCTCGGTCCAACCAGCTTCGCGAGAAAAGCCACGTAGAATCCCTGATGGCAGCCAAGATCAAGAACGCGGTCGCCAGACTGGACCAGGTCAGCCAACAGTTGATTCTCGACTAATGTTGCGTGCATATCCTGGCCATACCATTGCTCCGCCTGACCGTCTTTCACCCAAAAAGAGAAATTCACTCCGGCAAGCCTGATCTGAGAAACGTAGGGATAAGCGTGCGAAGTCCTCGGGACCCGCCGCACGTCGTAGCCAACGCGTCTCAGAACGCGGTGGATAGCACTCTTGATCATCCTGAGAGCTCCTATTTGCAGGAGGAAAGTTGGCCACCCTGGGGTCACAATCGTCTCTAGCCGCCGTCGGCTATTCTAACGTGGACGTTGTCACTACCTCACGGACTAGCGTTGATGTATCCTCATCCCCTGCAGCGAATCGATCGGCACCGCACCTTCGCAATATAGGTCGCATCCCGTAAGAGCAATCGTCCAAGCCCGTGCTCGCTTCCGGCCTTATCACCGCCCCGCGTGACCTGCAGCACTGACAAAATGCCCCGGCGGATTATCGTTCAGTTGTCGTATTTAGCGGAACGCTCCCGTTCCGTTCTGACACTCCGAGAAGCAAAACCAAAACGAGGACACAAGCCATGAGGAAGACCATAACGCTAAGTGTGGCTCTGCTGTCGATCTGTCTCGCACTGCCAGCCTTTGGCAAGACCTACAAGAACACTTATCCCGTTGCCTGCACCGAGATCTGGCCTGCCGTAAAAACTGTGCTCAGCGACCCCGACAACTATAGCGTTACAGGGACTGACGACGCGAAGATGACCGCTGACTATGACGTGAAGCACTCGGCGCACGTGAACGTTAGCGGGGCGCTGCTGCAGCGCAAAAACCACGTCACGTTGCTGCCCAAGGGAACAGGCTGCGAGATGCAAGTTGTATCGAACTATAGCGGGTGGGAGCATAACGATCAGGGCGACTTCAAGAGGCGCGTCGATGAAGCCATGTCGAACCCGAAACCCGTAACGCCTGCCAAAGCGGCAGAACCGGTGGCTGCAGGCAAGTGAGCTGTTTCTGTACGCACCCCCACGTGGCCGCCCGAAGGCCCGAGAAAGGAGATCCGCGTCTCCTAGGGCTGTTGCTGAGGTGGGTGCTTCTTCAGGCGTGGTGTGAGCTTGGGTACGACATACTCCTGGAAGATGCCGGCGACGCTGCCTTCGGCGATGCGGATCAGCGCGGTTTGAAAATAGAGGCTCGTCCCACGATCGCTCTCCGGATAGTACGTTTGCGAGATGGCACCTGTGATGAATGATCCCAAAATGGCCGAGTAGTTTGGCTGATACTTCTTGTTGTCTCCCTTGCAGATTACGGCGTTACCGATCGCATACATGAAGCGCGAGCCATCGGAATTCGGTCCACGGTAAAAGTATCGCGGATCCTGGTGCAGCAGCGTCGGCAGGATCGCACTATCGATGAACGTGCCGATGAAGACGTCTCCGTACACCGCTCCAAAACGCTTGCCATAGCCCGCCGCACCCTGCCCATAACCGTTCAGTTGATCGGAAGCCTGGTAGATTCCCGCAAGAAAGCCTGCGCCCAGGATGCTGATGGGATCCGTCACCGACTTCCAGGCGAGCTGAAACTTTAGCCTCGGGGGCAGCGGAGCGGCATCAGGAACGTAGGTAGCATAAAAGTTCGGAATAAAGCCGAGGACTCGCTGCTTCTCCTGCTCCTTGACCTGGACCTCAGCCGCCTCGTCGCCCGTGAGTCCCACTTTCACGTCGGTGGTGGTCGCTGCCACGCTCAAAACGATCTCGGGAACAATGTAAGCCTGACCCACGGTTAAGCTGCCGCTTACCGTCTTGCTCTCGAAGCCCGACGCGGTGATGGTTAGCTCAAAGGGTCCGGGAGCAACATTGGAAAAAGAAAACTCCCCATTTTGCCCTGTTTCGGCCTTATGCCCCTCGGTCTCGCCTGGGCGTTTGAACTGTACCTGCGCACCCACGGCCAGTGCACCTTGCTGATCGACCACGGTCCCACTGACGCTGGCCTGAACACCGGCCCTGCCAGTTATCTGCGGCGACTGGGAATCAGCTTGCTGTTGCGACTCAGCCACTGTCAGCAGACCACACAGCATCAGACAGAGGGTCACACAAACCACCCCCCCAGCCCCGAGGACGGCCCCTCGGACATTTCGGCTCAAAGACATCCTGTTGAAATCTCCCTATACCTGCTAAACATCAGATGCGCAATTACAGGTTCAGCTTCGCTTTTGTTCTTTTTTGAAAGGTTACGCGAAACAATGTTGGCCCGAAAGGCCGATTTTGACTCCCACAAGCGTGTGTCCCGCAATGGGTCCGCTTAGCTGTTGCCCAGCTTCTTTAGGTACTCGACGATGTCGGGCGAGGTCCAGTCAGTGGCGCCGATAAACTTGCGTACGATCTTGCCGTTACCGTCAATTATAAAAGTCTCTGGAAACTTAAAGGTGCCATACAGCTCATTCGTCTTCTGCCCATCCCGTACGGTCAGTAGATCGACCTGATGCTCCCGAACGAACTGCTTGTAGGCGGCATCGTCGGAATCCTCACTGACGGCCAGCACGGTTACCTTGTCGCCGACCAGCTTCTGCATTTCGACCAACGAGGGCGTTTCTTCAATGCATGGCTGGCACCAGCTCGCCCAGAAATTGAGAACCACCGGCTTGCCATGAAACTGGCTGAGGGATACTGTACGCTCCGCATCGGTGATGGTGAAATTAGGAGCAGCATTTCCAATCCGCGGAGGATGCGGCCCATTGCAGGCAACGAGCAGAACCGCGCAAAACAGACCAATCAACGAGGTCAGACGCTTCACCCTCTTATAATAATGGATACCGTGCCGCAGAATGCCGCGCCCAAGGGACGTCGGCTACCACGAAAGCCGCACAACGGCGGTAACTAAGTGTGAACCTTCCGACGAATCCTGAGGTCTCCGTCATCGTTCCCGCCCGCAACGAGGAGGACTGCCTCGCCGACTGCCTGCGCAGCCTGGTTGGGCAGGTTGGGCCGACCTACGAAGTGATACTCGTCGATGACCACTCGACCGACGCCACCCGAAACTTGGCGGAGAGCTTTCCGGTCCGTGTCATTTCCGCCGACCCACTGCCGCCAGGCTGGAGTGGCAAATGCAACGCGGCTTGGACCGGCGCGAAGGCTGCGAAAGGGAACTGGCTGCTTTTCACTGATGCTGACACGAAACACGCCCCCCACTCGATCTCGACGGGTTTGACAGAAGCAGCCGGCTTCGACGCGTCCCTGTTGTCGTACTCACCGAAGCAAGAGGTGCACAGCTTCGCTGAACGCGCGCTGATGCCAGTGATCTTCGCCGAACTGGCGGCAACCTATCGGCCCAGTGAGGTATGCGATCCGAACTCTCCGGTAGCTGCCGCCAATGGTCAGTACCTTCTGATCCGTCGCGATGTCTATGATGCTGTCGGCGGCCATGCCGCTGTAGCCAGCGCGCTCCTCGAGGATGTTGAGCTGGCAAAACGCGTGAAACAGGCTGGAGGGTTGTTGCGTTTTCGTGTCTCGGATGTGGTCAGCACCCGCATGTATCGCAGCTTTTCGCAGATGTGGGAAGGCTGGACCAAGAACCTCGCGTTGCTGTTTCCCCATCCGTGCCGGCTTGCTCTCGAACGTCTCGCGGAGTTTCTATTAATCCTCAGCGGCGTCGTTCTGGTGCCTTGGCAGTTCGCTGATGGCGAGAGAATTGAGGCCGCCTCCGAGGCAATCATCACGATTGTCCTGACCGGCTTTCTGCTGCGTCGAATTCGCCGGGCGCATTTTGACTGGCTGTCAAACGCTCTATCATTTTTCGGACTTCCGCTTTTCTCGGCACTTTTGCTTAACTCCGACATCTCACATAATCGGGGAAGGGTGAACTGGAAGGGCAGGGAATACGGCGGGAACAGCGGCCCCGGGAAAGCAGCCGCCTCTGACGATTCTGACAAGCGGCATGCCGGCAAGTACAATTGATAGGGCAGTCCTTGCAGAGGTGAGCGTACATTGCCCTCGCTCGAAGGATGCGCGGTGAAGCTGTAACGGCCCAATTACTATGGTCTACCTAACTCGTAAGTGCGAATTCTCTGCGTCGCATTACTACCACAATCCCAGCTTCAGCGAAGAAGAGAACCAACGCATCTTCGGTAAGTGCGCCAACCTGAATGGGCACGGCCACAACTATACGCTGGAGGTCACGGTGAAAGGTGAAGTCGACCCGACCACCGGCTTCGTCGTAGACCTCAAAGACTTAAAGGAAATCTTGAATCGCGAGGTAATCGACGCCCTCGACCACCGGCATCTGAACAAAGAGGTGCCCGAGTTTGCCGCCCAGATTCCGACGACCGAGAACCTCGCCATCGCTATTTGGCAGCGTCTGGAGAACAAGCTGAACATTGCCAAGCTGCATCGCGTTCGCGTGTACGAATTGCCGGATCTGTTTGTCGATTTCTACGGAGAAGCATGAAGGCCCACCTGACTCGCCGCTACATTTTCTCCGCCTCGCATAGGCTTCACGCTGACGGTCTGAGCGATGAGCAGAATCGCGCGGTCTATGGCAAATGCAACAACCCCTATGGGCATGGGCATAACTACGCGCTTGAGGTGACGGTGAGCGGACAGGTAGATGCCGCAACAGGCATGGTCTGCAACCTGGTTGACTTGGATGAAGCGGTGCGGCGCGAGGTGCTCGATCGCTTCGATCACGTGAACCTCAACTTGAGTCCGCAGTTCGCAGCAGAGGTTCCTACAACAGAGAATTTAAGCGAAGTTATCTATGATCTTTTGAAGCAAAACTTTAGGGCTGCTCATCTGGAAAAGATAAGGTTAGAAGAAACAGCGATGAACAGCTTCGAGTACGACGGAAGATAGCACTCAGGAACTGCCATTTGGCTGAAGCGCAGGATCGAAGAACTTCGGGGTGCCCCAGGTCTCGCGGTTTTCGAGACCTGCGGTTTTGACCATTGCCAGTTGTTAAGCGCCTGCCGCTACGTACGTCCTTTATGAAAGAGACTATCGACACTCCGACTCTGACTAGCGCCAGCTTCGAAGAGCTTGCCCGCGAGATGCTGGTTCGCCTGGGCGAAGACCCCGACCGCGAAGGTCTGCTTCGCACGCCCGAGCGTTACGCCAAGGCACTCCACGACCTGACCAAGGGTTATCGCGAAGACCCGGAGAAGATCCTGAACGACGCGCTGTTCACCGTCGACTACGACGAGATGGTGATCGTGAAAGACATCGAGATGTTTAGCCTCTGCGAACATCATGTGCTCCCGTTCTTCGGCAAGGTGCACATCGCCTACATCCCGAAAGGGAAAGTTATCGGGCTCAGTAAGACGGCTCGGCTGGTTGAAGTGTTCGCCCGCCGGCTGCAGGTGCAGGAGCGGCTGACAGTCCAGATCGCCGAGACCATCCAGAAGGTCATCCAACCGCTGGGCGTAGGTGTTGTGGTTGAGGCGCGGCACCTCTGCATGATGATGCGCGGCGTCGAGAAACAGCACTCCGCCACCGTCACATCTTCGATGCTAGGCGCGTTCCGCGCGCAGCAGACGCGGCAGGAATTCCTCTCGCTCATTCACGCCAAGAACACCAACGGAATTTAGCGATGGCTGCGAAAGGTCCGCAGTCCAATCCAACCCAGCGTTTGTCGGGTAAGGTCGCCGTAATCACCGGCGGCAGCAGCGGCATCGGTTACGCCATCGCTCGGGCGTTTGTGGCTGAAGGTTGCAGCGTCGTCATCACCGGCAGGAGTGAAGAGAAGCTGAACACGGCGGCCGCCAAGCTTAGCTCGGACAATTCAGGGCAGGTCGTTTCGCATCTCTGCGACGTGCGCGAGCAGTACTCGGTTGAGTCGCTCTTCGATATGGTGCAGACCCGCTTCGGCCAAGTCGATATTCTGGTCAACAATGCCGGTATCAGCCAGGCGCCGACGCCCGTCGAACTTACTTCGGTTGAGATGTGGCGCGAGATGATCGACATCAATCTCAACGGAGTGTTCCTCTGCACCCGGTCTGCATTGCCGCTGATGAAGCGCGGCGGCACCATTATCAATAACCTGTCCGCTGCCGCGAAGCAGGTCTTCCCAAATTTCTCCGCTTACACCGCAGCCAAGACTGGGGCCTACGGCTTCACCTGTACTCTTCGCGACGAACTGATGCCGCGCGGTATTCGCGTGACTGCTCTGATGACCGGGGCGACATGGACCGACATGTGGCAGCAGATCATGCCGGACGCATCGCGCGAAGGCATGATGGACGTCGAGAGTATCGCGCAGGCAGTACTCTACGCCGTACAACTGCCACCCGAAGCAAATCTCTCGGAGTTGCTGATCACGCCGACAGCAGGAGCGGTGGGTGCCAAGGATGCGGGCGAGTAGTGGTGAGGAGTTCGCAAACCACCCTTCTAAGAAACTCGAGCGCAGTGCGTGGCACCTCCCACGCACCCGAGCGCCGGCTCATAGATCGGTCCTAGCCTCACAGGATGACTAGGTTCCGTTTGGACAGGACCTGAGCCGGCGTCCCACCCAGCCGCGCAGCGGCGGCTATGAAGTTAGCCCGGGGCGAAAGCCCCGGGTAAGCGCGCGAGATGGGTTGAGCCGCGTAGCGGCGACAAGATTTTCTCAAACCGAATTTTATGTTTTGCGAGGATGCACGGCTAAAAGGTCTCCGGTCCGCAATATCTTTATCGTCACCGCTGCCGCTGTGGCCACCATCGCGGTGATGATTGGTGCCACAATTTGCCAGCCAATTAGAGCTGCCGCCCCGCCGGCGGTCACAGACGCAGCAATGATCGCTGAGACTCATGAAACGAAATTGTCCTACTGAGAAGAAGGTAAAACACCGGGCCTAAGACAAGACCCGCCAATATTCCAAGGTCGGCGGCGCCTTCGGCAAAAGCAATTTGCGCGGAACGCTCCCAACTTCTCGCCAGAATCTCTCCCTCGACGAAGCCAATACCACAGCCAATAACCGCAGACGTCAGCAGCCGCGAAATCACATCCCATGTGACTTCAATTCCACGCTTTAGCATGCTGAACACCTCGTGTGAGAGGCCGCTGGGGAGAATCGAACCGCCGAGCTCTTACAACCCGTAGTGATACCGCCGTGTCCGGGTAGGGAAGAGCTTGATCAGCAGGACGCCTGCGATAAACCCTCCGACGTGCGCCCAGAACGCGATCCCGCTGCTATTGCCACTGTTGGCTGCGATCGACGTCGCCGCACCGCTGAGGAATTGAGCTACAAACCAATAGCCTAGTACGATCCATGCCGGCAGCCACATGAAGAAGACGAAGAAGAACGGCACCAGGGTCAGAACGCGCGCACGCGGATACAGCACGAAAAACGCGCCCATCACGCCCGCGATCGCTCCGCTGGCCCCCACGCTCGGAATGGTCGACCCGATGTTGAATACCATATGCAGCAGCGCCGCAGCCACGCCGCACACCAGGTACAGCACCAGGTAGAGCCAATGTCCGAGATAGTCCTCGACGTTGTCGCCGAAGATCCACAGCGCCCACATGTTGAAGATCAGGTGCAGCCAGCCGCCATGCAGGAACATGGAGGTGAAGATCGGAACGATGGCCGCCGCAGCCGTAACGTATCGTGTGCCCAGACCTGAAATCAGGTCCCACGGCACGTATCCGTGATTCAACAGCAGGACCGACAAACGTGCCGGGATGACTCCAAAATAAAACAAAATTTCCGGGCGCGGTTCGGGTAACTTCATTCGCCAGTCGAGCGACATCAGAAACGCGATCGTATTCATCGCGATCAGCGCATAGTTGACGAACGGCGTGCTGA
Organism: uncultured Acidobacteriaceae bacterium; assembly: GCA_963780495.1. GTDB lineage: Bacteria > Acidobacteriota > Terriglobia > Terriglobales > Acidobacteriaceae > Bog-257. Next base: position 86,973 of record CAWACF010000017.1, on the reverse strand, counting down.
TCCGAGGTGCGTCGTCTTTCAGTGGAATCATATCGGCGCTACGGCTGGTGCAGCAGGGAAGCGGCTTCCCTTTCTTCGCTCCCGGGCAAGGCCCTGCGCGATTTGACCAACGAGCCTTTCAACCTCCACGATAGCAGAAGGATGCCGCTCAACGGTGTGATGGTAGTGGATAAACCCGCAGGATGGACTTCGCACGATGTCGTCGCCAAAACGCGACGCCTCGTCGGCGAGCGCTCCATTGGACATCTGGGCACGCTCGACCCCATGGCAACCGGAGTTCTGCCGCTTGTCTTGGGCCGCATGACGCGATTGTGCCAGTTTTATACGGCCTCGGAGAAGGTCTACGAGGGCACAATTCGTTTTGGCGTGGCCACTGACACCTACGACGCCGATGGCGAGCCGCTCGGGCCAGTCCAAGCAGTTAAAGTGACACTTGAAGAACTGCGCACTGCTATGGTGGAGTTTACCGGGCCGATCCAGCAGGTGCCGCCGCCGTTTTCAGCCAAGAAAATTCAGGGCGTTCCCGCTTACAAACTCGCCCGCAAGAAGAAAGAAGTCCAGCTGCAGCCGGTCGAGGTCGAGGTGAGGGAATTCGTCATTTCCAGTCTGGTGGACGATCTGGCTGAGTTCCGCTGCCGCGTTTCTTCGGGAACTTACGTTCGCAGTCTGGCGCATGAACTCGGGCAGAAGCTCGGGATGGGCGCCCACCTGGCGAGCCTGCGGCGCACCGCCGTCGCCGAGTTCGCCATCGAGAACTGTCACACGCTGGGAGAGATCGGCGAAGCCGCCACTGCTTCACGGATCGACGAGCTGCTGATCCATCCGCGCCGCGTACTGCCCGAAATCCCGAGCGTCACTGCCACCGAAGCCGATGTGGCTAAGATTCGCAACGGCCGGGCTGTCAATCTGCCGGAAATGTCGCGCTCGCGCTGGGTGAAAGTCTTCGCTGGGCAGTCAGAGTTGGTGTGCCTCGCCACGCGCGTCGCAGGCACTTTGTTTCATCCCAAGGTCGTGCTCATCTAAGCGGTGTGTCTGAAGGGAATTGTCGCTTATTTCGGTATTCGGGACGCTACGTGCGCTAACTCCAGCCGGAATGGTTCCGGCGTGACGCGTGCTACTCCAGAATAGGGACTGTTCAGCGACACGATGAGAACCATACAGAAGGACAAAACTCCCGCCAGGCACGCCGTCATGCCAGCCTGCGACCAGACACTCTCGTGTCCGACCAGATAGGTGAAGCTGATCAGGAGCACGCCGCCGACTGTCAGCAGTCCCCAAAGCATAGGAGGAACAGTTCCATGGCTTGCGAACAGTCGGGTCCTACGCAGATCGGAAAGCTGCGTGAGGTGCTTGAGAGATTCGTTAAAGTATGCCTGCACGCGTGGAGTATCCGGCCTCGCGCTCCCGTAGGCATCCCAGAGGCGCTGCACGGCTGTCCAGGTGCGCTCGCTTTCCCGGCCCTGGTTCATTGCCGGGAACTCGTCCTGCACCGCCGCATTCAAGTATTCCAGCAGCGCCTCCGAGATGTTCCGGCATAGTGCATCAGGCATCGCGGTAGAAAGGCGAGAAAGGTCAGCAACCTCGGTCGCTTCGTGCTCCAGGTTGGCGCCAGCATCCTTGAAGGCCGTCCAGACAACGTAGATGGCAAAGGCGATCAAGACAGCGTACAGCGTGCCAATCATGAGGAAGTAATAGCTGGCAAGCTCGTGGTGCCGCTTCAGCCACTCGGTGCTCACGTAGCGGCGGACAATCAGCAGTCCGGCCACGGACAAGATCATCGAGGCGAGAATCACCAATACGCCGGCCAGAAGTGAGTGCATTGTGAGCATGATGGAACGCCGGACTCGCGAAGGATAGAGCGGCTGTCACAGGTCGCGGTGATGGTGGGTGGTCACGTACCTACGAACGATCCGTCAGCATTCGCGGTGGGCGATGCGTGCTAACGCAATGTCCGATAACAGATATTATGTTAAGCACTTTAAAGCCAGCCAGACACGCGGCTTCCCGCTGACTGACTTCCGTAAACACTCATAAGTTGCGCGTGTTCAACCTTTTCCCTGAGGATTTGGGGGCGAATGCTATTCTTGCCCTCCGGCAACCTCACGGTAAAGCATCAGCGCACATCCCGAAGGCTACTGCTGACGTGGCGTTTTCTACATTGGGGAGGTTTTTGCGTGACATTCCGGTCTCAGAGCGCTGTTGTGCTGCTTGTCATTCTTATCCTGACTTTCGTCAGTCCTTCCATCGCACAGGACAAATCCACGCCGCTCTCGGTCGAGCAGGTTCAGGTGGTCAACACCGTGAAGACAATCTTCGTCGCGGCCGAAGCCGATGACATGGTCAGGTTCCATTCCGTCATCGCGCCAGGCTTCTACATCTTCGATAACGGCAAGCGATTCGACGGAGATGCGATCATGGAACTGATCAAGAAGCTTCATGCTGCTGGCAATCGGTACGTGTGGAACGTCACCGATCCCGACGTTCACGTCAACGGTGATAACGCCTGGATCGCTTATGTCAACCAAGGCAGCATCACGAATGCCTCGGGTAAACAAGATCAGCAGTGGCTCGAATCGGCAGTCCTGCAGAAACAGTCAGGCGCGTGGAAAATCCTGTTCATGCAGAGCACGCGGGTTCCGCCAGCAGCTCCGGAAAATCACGGCAACTAACCGTCGCGACGTGTGACATTGTTCAAGCGGTCGCGGTCATCAACTGTTCCAAGTCGGCCTTGAAGCGTTGCAGCGTGTCGAGCCGGTCCGGTGTTGCTTCCACAATCTCCGACTTCGCCTGGAAGACTTGCTTCCCTTCTTTCTCCACCAGCACGCCGAGAACTTCGCCCATTCGCCAACCTGGCGAGCCGATGAACTGCAATCCCGTGGGCGTCGAGCGCAGCAGCGCAACGCATCCATCGCGAATCACGCCAACGGAATTCGGATAGCGATCGAACACGTGCAGTTCGAAGCCTGCGAGATAAATTCGTTGCAGCTGTTCAGCAGGATCGGGCATGAGAAGATGGCGAAGAGCTGCTAGCGTTCAGCGACTAGCAAAATACTATGAGGTTCTTTTCCACAACATTCGTGCGTGCCATAACTAGTTGCTAATTGCCAGTTGCTAGTCGCTACTTTCACATCTTGTAGCGGCCGAGATCGTCCTCGCCCAGGTTCTCCAGCCATTTGCGCAGCTCGTCGGCCGAGACGCGATCACTGACGTTGGCTGCGACCTTGCTCGTCTTCAGCACTTCTTCCTCGACGAAGATCGGGCAATCCATGCGCAGCGCCAGCGCCAAGGCATCCGACGGGCGCGAGTCGATTGAGATCGATTGCCCATCGCGTTCCAGCCAGATCACGGCAAAGAATGTGTCGTCGCGCAGTTCGGTCACGACGACCTTGCGCACCATTGTCTCAAGGCCTACCAGCAGGTTCTTCAGCAGATCGTGAGTCATGGGCCGCGGCGTAGTGATTTTCTCGATCTCCAGCGCAATAGCATTGGCCTCGTAAACTCCTACCCAGATCGGCAGAACCGTTTCGCTACCGTGCTCCTTGAGCACCACGATGGGCATGTTGGTCATGGGGTCCATCATCAACCCGCGTATTTTCATCTCGACTTCCATCGTGGTCCCTCCAAGTACGCTCCGCGCCGGCCATAAGTAGCCGGCAAATTCTTAATCACCACGGAGGCACGGAGATCACGGAGGCTCTTATGACCTGATCTGCATTTCTCCGTGCGCTGCGTGTTCGCGTGGTGAACACTTCCGTCATACTCCGTTCAGCGTACGCTCGGCAACGCCTTTGTGGATGGCTACTCCACCATCTTTCCCAAAAGGCTATTGGGGAACGTCTGAGTTACCTCGACTTGCACGTAATTTCCGACACTAGGCGCCATCGCGCCGTCGACGGTAAAGTTCAACGTCTTGTTCTGCGAGGTCCGGCCAAGCATCTGGCCGCGTGCCGCGTTCGTACCTTCTACCATCACTTCAATTTTCTGCCCTAAATGTCTCTTGTAACTGGCTCTCTGAAGCTCTCGCTGGTGCTCCTGCAGGATCTGCAGGCGGTGCGATTTCTCCTCTTCGGGGATCGAGTCGATGTATTGCAGCGATGGCGTATTCGGCCGGGGCGAGTACTTAAAGGAGAACACGCCGTCGTAGCCGACCTCATCCAGCAGACTGAGAGTCTCCTCGAACTCTGCTTCGGTTTCGCCCGGGAAGCCGACAATCACATCGGTTGTGATGCTGATCTCCTTGTTCCGGGTCGATTTCATCCAGGCGACACGCTCCAGGTACTGCTCGCGGGTGTATTCGCGTAACATCGACTGCAGCACACGTGAAGAGCCGCTCTGGACGGGCAGATGCACGTGATCGCAGAGGGCCGGAACCGCGTCGATGGCGTCGATGATGTCCCTCGTAAAGTCTCGCGGATGCGAGGTGGTAAAGCGCACGCGCCGGATGCCCGCTAGCTCGCCGATCGTGGCGAGCAATTCCGCAAATGTCATCTTCTCAGCAGGATCGCGATAAGAGTTCACGTTCTGCCCGAGCAGTTGGACATCGGTATAGCCGGCGTCGGCCATGCGGCGGGCTTCCGTGAGCACCGACTGCGAAGTCCGGCTGCGCTCCTTACCGCGTGTGTACGGGACGACGCAGTAGGCGCAGAACTTATCGCAGCCCTCGATGATGGTGATGTAGCCGCGGTGCGGATTAGTGCGCGCCGTGAACTCGGTCTCGAAGGTCTGGTCGGTCTCGCGGTCGTCGAGGCCAGTGACGCGCGATACGCCCGACTCGATCTGCACCAGCATGTCGGGGAGGTTGCGGTAGGAAGCCGAGCCGGCGACCAGCGATACCCAGGGCGCGCGCTCGAAGATCTTCTCGCCCTCCTGTTGGGCCACACAGCCGAGAACCCCGAAGCGCTTCCCTGCTTTCTGCAGCTTTTTGACGTCGGCGAGGCGGTGGAAAACCTTTTGCTCGGCTTTGTCGCGGATCGAGCAGGTGTTATAGAAGATGAGGTCAGCGTCTTCTTCGCGCTCTACCTGCTGATAGCCCTGCGAGATGAGCGAGCCCACTACTTTTTCCGAGTCGTGGAAGTTCATCTGACAGCCAAAGGTCTCGATGTAAAAGGTTTTCTGCTGGAAACTCACGCCAATCCTCGATGACTCAGTATAGCGCGGGAGATTCCTGCTTCGTTAAATCCGGGTGTCGGGTGCCCCGTTTAAGCGGGCCCATGATGTGCGGCATGGACAATGAGCAGTTCGCCCGAGCAGCCAAGCTTGGGCGTGTGTTTTTGGAACATCCCCACCCAAGGCCGAAGAAGCCCTCAAAGGGACACCCTCCTGGTTCCGGGAAGACAGCGGACCATTCTGCCGGCAGAAGAAACGGGTCATACGCCGGTTCAACAAACCGACGATTCTTTCCGTGCCCGATAGGAAACTAAGATGGTACGCCGGATGCGACATTTCTCCACGAGATGCGGTTACCGAAGAGTTTTTCGCCTGGGTCGATTCTTCGCCTCCAAGGAAAACCTCTACTATCTCGAAAAGAATTTTGGAATCGTATCCAGCGGTGTAACGAGCTGCTTAGAGGGATGATTGTAAAGGAATGGCGGAGAGACAGGGATTCGAACCCTGGGTACCCTTTCGAGTACACACGCTTTCCAAGCGTGCGCCTTCAGCCACTCGGCCATCTCTCCGTGGGAAGACTTGTTGTGGAAGCGCCGGAACTGCAGCGCGTTCCCATTGTACCGTATCACGCGTGCTCTGCTCGGGACCGAGCAGGATCACGCGCGAAAAAAAATGAGGCGAGCATTGGGCTCGCCAACATTGTATTTTGCTCGAATCCAACGAGCGAAGGCCGGCTACTCTCCGTCGCCCATCTGTTGCGCGAGATAGTTTGCAAGTCCCATCTCGCTGATGGCGTGCAGTTGTGCCTCCAGCCAATCAATGTGATGCTCTTCGTCGTTGAGGATGCTCTCGGCCAGCGTCTTGGATGCGTTATCCCCCTGAGCGACGCATAACTTGATGCCGTCGTTCAGGCGCTTCACGGCGTCAATTTCCAGCTGCAGATCGTTCTTAAACTGCTGCTCGACGGTATTGCCGATGTTGATCTTGAAGTAGTCGCTCATGTTCGGCGTACCGTCGAGGTAGAGAATGCGCTCCATGCACTTTTCGGCGTGGACCATCTCCTCGATCGACTCCTTCTTGACCTTCTTGGCCAGCCGGTAGTAGCCCCAGTTCTCACACATCTCGGCGTGCAGAAAATATTGATTGATGGCTGTCAGCTCCGCTTTCAATACCTGATTTAAGAATGCAATGACCTTCGGATCGCCTTTCATGATCGCCTCGCAAGAATTTCAAAGTGAAATACAGTTACTCGTGTAGATAAAACGGTGCCCGGCCTATGCCTGTTGGAAGGAGGCTACTGCCGAGTCTTCGTCCTCGACTACTTCGAAGATCGTGTACAGCTTAGTAATCTGCAACAGGTTGTGAACGTGTTTGTTCAAGTTCATCAGCTTGAGCTGGCCGCCCTGGTTGCGCACCGAGGTGTAGCAACTCATCAGTTCGCCGACACCAGCGCTGTCGATGTGTCGCACATCACGCAGGTTGAGCAGGATATTTTTGTAGCCCTGGCCGAGCATGTCGCGCACTACATTGCGAACTACATCAGTGCCTTCTCCGAGTCTCAGTTCGCCGATCGTGTCCACGATCAAGATTTTGTCGACGATACGGGTGCTGGTTTTGATGCTCAAGCTGTGCCCCCAAATCAATGCCAGGCCGGACTAGGTCACCGACGAAGGCAGAGCTGGATAACCGCCTTTATCGTACAACCTCGGGAATTCGAGGGGAAACAAAAAGCGGTCCGGCTCAGGACCACACAGAAATGGTTGTTGCGGGGCTATTGGAGCTTGAAGATTGCGACCAGCAGAAATATCGCTTCAGCTGTGGCCAGCGAGATCCAGATCTTGCGGCGGAACCGGGTTCTACCGATGTCACGCACAAGCTGGGTACGGGTTGCAATCAGCAGTGGACTGCCTGCAGCCAGCTCCGCGATCGCAGAGACTACGGCGGGAGCAGGCTCGTCCCTGTGTACATTGTCAACGATTAGTTGCGGCTGGTCCGGATGAAAGAGCTTGGGGCCCGCAATCAGCGCCGACCAGTCCAGCAGTTGCAAGCTGGCCTCGGCGCCAAATGCCGCCACTGGCTGCGCGGTCAGTTGCAGCGCAGGCAGACGTTCCGGCGAGAGGCGGTCGCGAACGTTCTGCAGCAGCGAATCCCACCAGCCGTGGCTAAGGTCATCGGCCAGCAATTCCCCGACGTCGACAGGTTGCGAGGTCAGATCGAGCGGCGGCAGTCGTTCCGGTGAGACTACATCACCAATGTTCGTAAATATCGTGCGATACCAAGGCAGTGCCAGTTCCTCGCCGGGCAGCATCACCGCGACCGGCTTGGATGTCAACTGGAGCGGAGGCAGCCGTTCGGGCGCAAAGCGATCCGCAAAATTGATCAGCAATGAACGCCACAGGGAGACGGTCAAACCTTCGGGCGGAGAAAAATCAAGATCAAACATCCAGTTATGCGCCTGCTCTTAATGCTTCATGACGGCGGCAATGGGATTACCGTCCTTAACAGTATAATCCGGCGGCACCTGAAAAAGCTTCTCGTTCGGTGCTCCCCGCACAATGTTGGTGACCCGCATGACGCTGTGGCCTGATTGGCCGTCATCGGAGACACTCAGAATGATCATTTGCAGGTCGCGCGAGTACCACACTTCGCTCACGGCAACTATGGAGTCGCCCTCCCCGTTTGTAATCGTGCGCGTAATGCGCGTGCCGACTGCAGGAAGGCCTTCGATCATCTTTGTTCCGAGTGCCTCGCTCGTCGCCGGGATAGCTACTCCCGGATGCGGAGCGGCGATTGTGCCACCGGCCGAGGTCTCCGGAGTTGAGAGCAAAGCTTTGCCCGACTTAGTGGGAATGCCGCTATGGGGAGGATCGGCCACCACGCTGGAAGGTTCGCCCATGTGATGTATGCTGGCAGTTTTCGTGCGCGGGTCGAGATGAATAATCTCGTGCAAAATGGGGTCTTGGATCGCGATATGTTCCAGGTTTTCGATACCGCTCAGCGTGGCAACCTGCGTCTCGGTGCGTACCCGGCCCTGGGAGTCGCGAAAAATCCTGCCCTGCGTCTCGCGATGAATGTGGTTGCTGTTGGCGAGAACGTGATCGTATTTCGTGACGACCTGCGCTGAGAAAGGCGCATTTTTGATGGTGGTCGGAATCGACGGAGCGCCAGGCGGTAGAGGAGTTACGCCTCCCGCGGCTTGACGACCGGAGAGGGCACAACACGAAGCAATGGCCAGCGCGAAAAATGCCAGCACCCGTATAAAGCCATTGCTCAAAAAGTCTGAAGTGACGCTAGAGTTTTCAGTGGCCATCGGCCATCCTTAACTACTCAGTCAACTATATTAACCACAAACGAAGTCAAGCTAGAGACTATAGTGGCGGGAATAACGGAAGTTACGAGCCCACGTCGTGAGATGGGTAAAAGCTCCAGACCGGCGCAGCATATCTCGACTGTATCGATCTGGAGCTTCGGTCAACGTCCTACGCCGTGTGAGCCATTCCAGCACCAGCACCTGCTCCGACTCCACGTACTACGTAGTGCTGCTCGGGAACCTCGAATGCAGCGGCGGTGAAGGTTTCCTTGATCAGGCGATTCGTATCAAAATACACCTGCCAATAGTCTTTGTGGTTGCAATAGGGGCGAACGGCAAGAACAGGTCCGGCCAGGTTGAAGGTCAGGATCTCCACGACCGGCGCAGGAGTGGTCATGACATTCGGAATTCCAGCGAGGGCTTTTTTCAGCAGTGCCATCGCGGCATGTACATCGACGCCGTGTGCAAGCTGAGCCGTAAGTTCGACCCTGCGATATGGGTTGGTGGAGAAGTTCTGGATTACGTCTCCGAAGATCTTGCTATTGCCTACAATGTTGCGCACATTGTCAGGTGTGTCGATGGAGCTGGCAAACAGCCCGATCTCGTGTACCGTACCGGTCACTCCCCCAGCGGTTACGAAATCTCCCACCTTCATCGGCTGCAGGATGACAAGAAAGACGCCCGCGGCAAAGTTCGAGAGCAGGCCGCTCCATGCCAGACCAATGGCCACACCGGCAGCGGCAATCAGAGCTGCTAGGCTTGTGGTCTCCACCCCGAAGAAGCTGAGGATGGCGATTACAAGAATGATGTTTAGTAGTGCCGCGACCGCGTTCTGAATGTAGCGGATGACTGTAGGATCAATCTTCTGCTTGGTCATGGCCCTACCGATCATCCGTGTTGCCACTCCGATCAACCAGCGCCCCACGATCCAGAGGGCGATAGCTTCCAGAACTCGAATGCCCAGCGCGATGGCTAATGTCCAACCGTTCTGCAATAACTCATTCACCTTGGTTTGCATGATCTTTCCTCCCGAGAAGGCGAAATTGGCATTGAATTGCGAAGCGGGCAACTATGCGCGGGATGGTATCACGGTTAGGCAGGAGTACGGTTCAGAAAGCGGATTGCGGGATAAGCCGAATTTAACAGCCAATTAAAAAGCGGCCTGTTGGCCGCTTCCCTGCTTCACTCTGTTGCAGATTTCAATATTCGGCATCTTCCAGATTCGGCGGGTCCGCTCCTTCATCGGGCTGCGCCTCGACGCTGCGCGGAGGCTCGGCAGCAGACTCGTCGCCGTCTTTCTTCTTAAGCCGTACTACGGTGATTTTTGCAAAGCCTTCCTCGAACTTTGGAGGCCGCAGCTTGGCAGCCATGCGCTGCATCACGTCTTCGGGGACGTTGCGATCGCGCCGGTGATTGCGTTCGATGCAGACCTCGGGAGGCACATCAAAGAACACAGCATGCGCCTCGTAACCGAAATCGTGCGCCAGCTTGATCCAACTGCGCCGCTCGTGAGGAGAAAGATTTGTGGCGTCCAGGTAGTTCGACGGGCGCCGTGCCAGCAGGCGTGCCCGCAACATGGATCGAAGCGTGGAGAATACCAAGTCCTGGTAACGCTGTTCGGTGACGTCGTCGAACAGGAGAATGCGGACCATATCGCTCGACAACGGCAAAATGTTATGACGCTTGAACCACGTGCTTTTGCCCGAACCGGGCAATCCGATGGAGAGGACGACGGCGCCCTTGGGCTGCTTCGATCGACCTGCTGCTGCGGGTTGTGCCGCGGGTTCGGCGATATCCACTGGAGATTCCGCTTCCCCGGCCTCCCCGGTGGGACCGCCTGGCGAAGGTAGCGAAGGTGCCTGAGCTCCCTGAGGACGATTGCCGCGCCCGCGTCTTCCGCGGCGCCGGCCACGATCGCGCCGAGCTTGCGGAGTCGCAGCTTCTCCGCCGCTGGATTCGACCATGGGCTGCGAATCCTGGAGCTCCGACTCTTCGGGCTGCGCTTCAAACTCCGTCTGGGGGCTCTGAGGCGACTCGGCCGTCATGGGATCTGGAAATCTTGGCTGCAAAGGGGCCGGGCTATCCTGGCCCGGCTTATCACCCGGCTTCTCGCCTTGTTTGCGCCGCTTGTTGCGGTCGCGTGTCCATCTTCGCATGTTGCTCTTGTAACACGGCCAGCTAGGTGGGAGCAATCTGCCTGTTATTGCAGATTTGGCAAGGGAGAGCAGCGGGTGCGGCGCACCACCATCCGAAATTGAAACTGTTCCCCTTTTGTGGCGTGCACAACCGTATTGTGATGCGTAACATTGCTTCACCCCAATCCGGATGCTACCCTTTTTTGTTTGATCAGCATTGCCGGACCGCGCTGTAAGGCCCAGCATTGAATTCTTGCATCAGTTTCATTTCGCTGAAGGACGAGGTTATATGGCAATTAAAGTTGGTATTAACGGCTTCGGCCGCATCGGCCGCAACATTCTTCGCACCGCCCTCAATGATCCCGGACTGGAGTTCGTCGCCGTCAACGACCTCACCAGCCCGAAAACGCTGGCGCACCTTTTGAAGTACGACTCCATTCTCGGCAACTTAAAGAATGAGATCTCGGCTACGGATGATTCCATTACTGTCGACGGCAAGACCATCAAAGTCTTCGCTGAGAAAGACCCGGCCAAATTGGACTGGGCGTCCGTTGGCGCACAGGTCGTGGTTGAATCGACCGGCAAGTTCACCAAGGCTGAGTTGGCGAAGCAGCACCTGCGCGGCCCGGTGAAGAAAGTGATCATCTCGGCTCCGGCAACAGGCGAAGACATCACCATCGTGATGGGCGTTAACGAAGACAAGTACGATCCGGCCAAGGACAACATCATCTCGAACGCGTCGTGTACGACCAATTGCCTGGCGCCGGTGGCCAAGGTGCTCCAGGACAAGTTCAATATCATCAGCGGGACGATGACCACCATCCACTCGTATACCAACGATCAGGTCATCCTCGACTTCCCTCACAAGGACCTGCGTCGCGCCCGTGCCGCCGGGTTGTCAATGATCCCGACGTCCACGGGTGCAGCCAAGGCTCTCTCACTCGTCATCCCGGAGTTGAAGGGTAAGTTGGACGGCTTCTCCATGCGTGTGCCGACGCCCAACGTCTCTGTCGTTGACCTGGTTGTGTTCGTCGAGAAGAAGACTTCGGTTGAGGAAGTGAATGCCGCGCTGAAGGCGGCGGCTGACTCGGGTCCGTTGAAAAGTATTCTGGGATACGAGACGGCGGAATTGGTCTCGATCGATTACCGCGGGGACGATCGCTCCTCCATCGTGGACGCCCCCATGACTCGCGTCGTGGCCGGCAACTGCGTGAAGGTCATCGCCTGGTACGACAACGAGTGGGGCTATTCCTGCCGCGTGCGTGACTTGATTCATTACCTCGCGAAAAAAGGGCTGTAAGAACAGTTGTCAGTGGCTGGTTGTCGGTTGTCAGTAGCCCGGCGAGGTGCGACTGGACTACATGTCCGGAATAGCGGCAACGGGCGAACGAATGCGAAGACGGCTGTGCCGGCCACTGTTTCCATCAACACAAATTAATTGGACGTTGGCCGGCGTTCTCAACTGACAATCGGTAACTGACAACCGGTGAACGATATGCCGAAACTATCCATCCGCGATCTTCCACTGAACAATAAGCGCATCTTCATGCGCGTCGATTTCAACGTACCACTCGACGATGGGCGGGTGATGGACGACACCCGCATCCGCGAGACGCTGCCCACTATCGAGTACGCGCTGCGGCATGGCGCGCGCCTGATCCTGGCCTCGCACCTCGGGCGTCCTAAGGGTAAGCCGAATCCGAAGATGAGCCTCAAGCCCGTGGCCGAACGTCTGCGCATTCTGCTGGATGACGTCCTGCGGCGCGGCGAGAACGTCGGCTTTTCGCCCGACTGCATCGGCGTGCAGGCCGAGGAGATGGCCGAGAAGCTGGAGCGGGGACAATCACTCTTACTTGAGAATCTGCGTTTCCATGCCGAAGAAGAAGCTAACGATCCGAACTTCGCCAAGCAGCTTGGGCATCTCTGCGATTACTACGTGAACGACGCGTTTGGTTCGGCCCACCGCGCACACGCCTCCACCGAAGGCATTACGCATTTCGTGGAAAAGAGCGCTGCCGGCCTGCTGATGGAGAAGGAACTGGAATACCTCGGCAAAGCGCTATCGCATCCCCAGAAGCCGTTCATTGCGATTCTTGGCGGCGCCAAGGTTAGCGACAAGATCGGTGTCATCAAAAACCTGATGGGGAAGGTTGACACCTTCATCATCGGCGGCGGCATGGCCTATACCTTCCTGAAAGCGCAGGAGCAGGAGATCGGCAAGTCTCTGCTCGAAGCCGACAAGGTCGAACTTGCCAAGGAGACTCTCGCCGAGGCAAAGGCCCATAAAGCGAAGTTCCTGTTGCCGGTCGATCACGTTGTAGCCGATAAAGTGGAGGCGGGAGCGCGGATTCAGAACATCGGCGAAGGCCAGCCCATTCCCGCGGACATGATGGCACTCGATATAGGTCCGAAAACCATCGAGCTATTTTCCGACGAGATTAGCGATGCGCGGACGATCGTTTGGAACGGTCCGATGGGCGTCTTCGAAATCGAGGCGTTCGCCAAGGGCACAAAGAAGATCGCACACGCGGTTGCCGACAATGGCGCGGCAACTTCGATCGTAGGCGGTGGCGACAGCGTTGCGGCCGTGAAGGCCGCCGCCGTTGCCGACAAGATCACTCACATCTCTACCGGGGGCGGGGCGTCGCTGGAATTTCTCGAGGGCAAGAAGCTTCCCGGTGTCGAGGCTCTGAGTAATAAGTGAGTAAAAAAGGGTTTTACTTGCTCTTCGCAGCCGTCCCTTGCTTGGCGATCACCATGTCCTTGATTCCGTTGTAGGTCGCCTGAGGTATGACCTTCTTCGAAACCAGGTCTGTTTTCGCGCGATACGGCCGATTGTCAATGATCTTCTGCGAGTAGGCTGCGCCGATGCCGGGTAGAGCCTGAAGCTGGTCTTTGGTCGCGCTATTCAGGTCCAGTTTCGCGCTGCTGCTTGCGCCGCCACTCGACTGCACGCCCGCTGCGGGTTTGCTTGCCATTGCGCCCGACGTCTGCGCGAAATTCATTGCCGAAAGCAAGAGCACCAGCGACAAAACCGCTGACCAACGTCCACAAATTTTGCTCATCACACCCTTCTTTCTCGAATTTGCCGGCCTGGACGCCGGGCAGAAATCGACTCCGTATACCGAATTGGTGAAACAGGCACAGCGGGCATTGTAGAACGCCTTTGCTTCGTCTGCTTGATGAAAGCCCTTGCCGTATTCAGCTCGCAGCTTTCTCCAGCAACCCGCTCACTCCAGAGATGTTGGGCAATAGCTCGATCGGAATGTTGTGGCGTTGTTGCAGATACGCCGGATCGTTGTAGGTTAGTTTGACGTGGCCTTCCACGTCCTCCCAGACCAGCGCCTTCAGTGGGAGATCGATCGCCGCGCTCGGTGCAGCCTGCATCAGTGGCGTGCCGCCCTTGGGGTTGCCGAAGATCAGCAGCTTCGTCGGACGCATCGCCAGTCCCGCTTTCGTCGCCTCTCCGCTGTGATCGATGAGTGCAAACACCTTGATGTTCTTTTCCTGGAGCAGCGTCTGCAGCCGCTGCAAGGTCTCGTCGACGGAATGTTTACTTTCGAGATGAATCAAACCGTTCTCGCTACTTGCACTCATGTCTTCCCTCTCTGAAAACCGACAAGTATCCGATGCTACAACCTCGCCCGCGGCTCCTCTCGTTGTGTGAGAATAACAGCATGGGACAAACACCCTGGGACGTTGTGATTTTCGATTACGGACGGGTGCTAAGCCACTCGCCGAGGCCCGCGGAACTGCGGGAATTTGCGCGATTAGTCGGTATCGGAGAGCCTCCATTCTTTCAGATCTACTCCGACACCCGCGACGAATACGACTGCGGCCGGCATGACTGCCATCAACATTGGCAGCATTTTGCCAAGACTGCCGGAATTTCGCTTACCCCGGATCACATCTCACGGATCGTGGACTTCGAAAATCGCATGTGGGTACGCGCCAATCCCGCGACAATTGAACTGGTGCGCGAGATCAAAGCGCAGGGCATGCGCACGGCGATCCTCTCCAACATCCCCCGCGACCTGCTCGCCAAAGTGCGCATGGCTTTCGACTGGCTTGACGAATTCGAGGTGCAGATCTGGTCATGCGACCACGGCGTGATCAAACCGGATGCGGCGATCTACCGGATTTGTCTGAACGCCGTTGGCTGCGAACCCGAACGCGCGTTGTTCTTCGACGACCGTCCACGCAACGTAGAGGGAGCCCGCGCCGTGGGCATCGAGTCGTACGTCTTCGAATCCGCGGAGCAGGCGGCAGAGATTGTTCGGATGAAGACCAAGGGTGCCCTAGCCTCAGAAGCTAGCCGCTAAGGATCGAACCTTCTTATCCCAAATCCCGTACTATCCAGGGCGGGTATTCCTCGCACGGAGCAGCCATGTCTTCCACCGTCCCACCTCTCGCCACAACCTCTAGGCCTGAGAAATCTGCTGCTGCTTGGTATACAACCGGCTTTGCGGTTGTCGCACTGATTGCCGGCCTGCGGCTCCTTCTGCACCTGGTGACGGCGAACCGCTACGGCGTCTTCCGCGACGAGATGTACTACCTGGACTGCGCGCAGCATCTCGATTGGGGCTACGTCGATCAGCCGCCCATGATCGCCCTCATTGCCTGGCTGACGCGTCACCTCTTCGGCACCACGCTACTGGCAATCCGACTTCTTCCCGCGGTTGCGGGAGCCGGAACCGTCGCGCTAACCGGATGCATTGCGCATCAGTTCGGCGGCCGACGCTATGCAATGGGCCTGTCCGCGCTGGCGACGGCTCTCTCAGCTGTCTTCGTGATCAACGGCCATCTACTTACGATGAATGTGTTCGAGCCGCTCATCTGGATGGGCCTCGCCGCAATCATCATTCGCATCATTCAAACCGGTAATCAGAAGCTGTGGCTATGGTTCGGACTGCTTGCCGGGATCGGCCTCGAAACCAAATATTCTGTGGCGGTTTATGGCTTAGGCATCATGGTTGGCGTCGTGCTCACGCCCGAACGAAAGGCTCTCGCACATAAATGGATCTGGCTCGCGGGTTTGCTGGCGTTCCTGATTTTCCTGCCCAACCTGCTGTGGAACATTCATTACCATTGGCCGTTTGTGGAGTTGATGCGCAACATCAAGGCCGATGGTCGCGACGTGGTGCGCGGCCCGCTGGCCTTCCTCCTGGACCAGACGCTGATGGTGAACCCGTTTGCGCTGCCCCTGTGGCTCGCTGGACTAGCGTGGCTGTTCTTCGGCCGGGACGGCCAGCGCTATCGCCTGCTGGGCTGGGCGTATGTTGTCGAAGTGGGCGTGTGGATGGCTCTAGGCGGAAAAGACTACTATGCGGCGCCGGCTTATCCCGTCCTCTTCGCCGCGGGCGGTGTGGCTGCGGAGCGGTGGATCGCACGCACAGGCCGCGCCTGGCTGAAGCCGGCGTTCGTTATTGTTTTTCTCGCATTGTGTCTGCCATTTCTGCCGATCATCGCGCCGGTATTACCGATCGACGAATATCTGCGCTACCAGAACGCCATCCACTTCTCTCCCCCCGTGAGCGAACATGGTCACGCCGCTTCTCCGCTGCCGCAGTATTACTCGGATGAGCTGGGATGGGAGCAACTCGTACAGAAGATTGCGGACGTGTATCGCAGCCTGCCTCCGGATGTGCAGGCTAAGACCGCGATCCGGGTCGATAATTTTGGAGAGGCAGGAGCAGTCGATCTCTTCGGTCCGAAATATGGCCTACCGCAGGCGATCTCCGGACATCAAAACTATTGGTTGTGGGGGCCACGCGACTACACGGGCGAAAGTATGCTGCTAATTGGCGAAGGTCGCCCCGAGCATCTACCGCAATATTTTGCTCACGTGGAAAAGGTGGGACACTTTGAATATCCACTGGCTCTGGAAGAGACGGACATCTACTGGGGTCGAGGCCTGAAGTGGAACTTGAAAGATATCTGGCCGGAGATCAAGCGATGGCGATGAAGCTGTGGATAGTCAAGAGCTGGTAAAAATAGCGGCCCTTCGATTCCGGCTTGCAAAGGCAGCACGCCTGCGCTCAGGATGACGCCGTCCGTGGGTGAACTTCCAGCTGCTAGCCGACGGCTTAGATTTGCCACTGACGCCTGTTTTCTTTTGCCCGCAAGCTGCGGATAGCCGTGTTTAATCCACGGATCTAGTGTGTGAGCATGGAAACCGAACTTCATAGCAAATGGCAGCATGTGATGGCGCGCGACGCCCGCCAGGACGGGCGCTTCGTGTTCGCTGTGCGCACCACCGGAGTCTATTGCCGGCCTTCGTGTCCGAGCCGCAGACCGCGCCGCGACTCAGTCGAGTTCTTTGCCGATCCCAACCAGGCGGAGCGAGCCGGCTATCGCGCGTGCCTGCGCTGCAAGCCAACGGAAATCTCTTCGCAGGCGCAGGCCGTCGCAAAAGCCCGCCAGCTCCTTGATAACGCGGAAGGCGCACTCACCCTAGCCTACCTTAGCAAGCACGTGGGGCTGAGCCCGTTTCATTTGCAGCGGCTGTTCAAGCGCGCCACGGGGCTCAGCCCGCGGGAGTATCAGTCGGCGCGCCGCATGCAGCAGGTAAAGTCAGGCCTGCGCAAGGGAGACGACGTGACCACTGCGCTTTACGACGCCGGCTTCGGTTCGCCCAGCCGTCTCTACGAAAGGGCGCCGCAGCAACTCGGCATGACGCCGGGCGAGTATCGGCGTGGAGGACTGGGGGCGAAGATTCGCTTCACCATGGTTCCGACTCCACTAGGCCGAATGCTGGTGGCAGCTACGGATCGGGGGCTTTGCGCGGTTCGCTTTGGAGAAAGTATCTCGGGACTGTATCGTGACCTGCGGCTGGAATTTCATGCAGCGGAATTGCATCGCGACGATTCGTCGCTACGCCAATATGTCGAGCCGCTGCTTGCCTCGATTCGCGGAGATAAGAGCACCATCGATTTGCCGCTCGACGTTCGCGCCACCGCTTTCCAGCAGAAGGTCTGGGACACGCTGCGCCAGATCCCGCGTGGAGAAACGCGCAGCTACAGCGAAGTCGCCCGAGAGATTGGCTCACCGGCCGCCGTCCGCGCTGTGGCGCATGCCTGCGCGTGCAATCCGGTAGCGATCGCAGTTCCCTGCCACCGTGTGGTCCGCAACGACGGCGATCTTGCCGGATATCGCTGGGGGATCGGACGCAAGAAGAAACTGCTCGAGACCGAAAAATCATCCGGCGCCCCAGGTTCGCGTCCGTCTTCTGGACGCTAACTGGGGTTTAATACACTTCATGCCGCGTTAGCCCGGCGAACGAGGACACGGCGTTCCTTCAAGCTTCGAATATCACTTCATACGTTTTTCAGCCAACGGCACTGGGCCTCTACTGCTGTCCCCTATCCGCGGGGCAGCCCATTACCCTTACCCTGCTTCCAATAGCGTGCCGGACTGAGTTGCTGTTGGCAGCCAATCCTCTCAGCGGCAGAAGGCGGAGCAATGGCTACTCAGGAACCAGAGCAGGACAACGCGTTGTCGAAGGTGGCCCGCAGCGTAGGGTCGGCCTTAGGTACGGTCGCGTCCAAAGTCAACGACCTCGTTGGAGATAAGTCCGATGCCGACGAGAAGTCCGAAGGCAAAGCGTCAGAGGGGGCCGGTAAGAAGGCTGAGAAGTCCGAAAGCAAGTCCGCTGAGTCCGCGGATACTGACACCAAGTCATCGCAAAAGTCCCAAGGTGAACCGGCCAAGGCGTCCAGCAGTGCAGCACCAACCAAAGCTGCGCCAGCAAAGAAATCGACCGCCAAGGCCACTGCGAAATCGAAGTCCCACACTCAACAAATTAAGAAGCTCAAGCGCGACAAGCATCGCCGCAAGTTGGGACGAAAGACTCGCGGTTAACGGCCTTCAAAACCCCGTAATCTGACTGGGTCCCAGGTTCACGTGCGGCTGTTGGACGTGAACCTGGGGTCGCTGACGGTATCGCCCAGCCCACGTTGTCCGACAGGATGGGCGGAGCTGGGGCGCAAGCCTCACGCAGCGAAGGGCATGAGGTTTTTCCAAGGTCGGATATATCGCGCTCCCAAAGCGCGATGTTCGAGAGATGCATCTGGTTGACCTGGAGCAACTTCGGTTCCCGATTCAGTACCGCGTTCATCTTTCGACGTTTCCCATCCCACCGATCGCTCATTTATACTTGCGAGTTTTGTACTATCATCCAAGCAACAACTGAAGGCGAGGAGTACTGGTGAAGATCCTGGTCTGCATGAAGCAGGTCCCACAGAAAGACGCCCCCCTCAAGCTGAACGAGAGCGGGACGTGGATTCGCGATGACGTTTCCTACGAGGTAAATGAGCCAGACGCTTACGCCCTGGAAGAGGCGCTGCGCCAGAAGGAAAAACATGGCGGCGAGGTGGTTGTGATCACCAGCGGTCCGGCACGCGCGCAGCAGGTTTTGCGCGAGGCTCTCGCCAAGGGGGCCGACCGGGCGATCCATCTCGAAGGCAACGAGTTCGTAACCCTGGATGCCTTCAATACAGCTAAAGCCTTTGGGGCCGCCATCAAGGAAGAAAACTTCGACCTGATCTTTACCGGCCTGCAGTCAGACGACTTCGGCTTCGCCCAGACTGGTGTCATCCTGGCTGAGTTGCTGGGATGGCCGCACGCCACCATCATCATGCAGATCGAGAAGGGCGACAGCGGTATCCGCGTAAAACGCGAGCTAGAGGCGGGCTTTTTCCAGTTTGTCGACATGCCGCTGCCGGCGGTGCTGACAATCCAGTCGGGCATCAATAAGTTGCGTTACGCAACGCTCATTGGCATCAAGCAGGCAAAGAATAAGCCGCTGAAGAAGGTGAGCTTCGACGAAGTGAAGCCGGCGTTGAGCGATAACTTGCAGATCATTCAGAAGCTTTACATTCCGCAGAAGACGAAGAAGACTGAGGTAATCGAAGGGCCACCGGCGGAAGTGGCGAAGAAGCTGGTGGAGAAGTTGCGTAACGAGGTGCGGGTTATCTGAAGCAATCGGCAACGAGCCGCCAGCCATTGGCAGTACACGGGTAGGCAAATTGCCGGAATGGTACGAATGATACGGATCAGATTCTGTAACGAGCAGTTTCTTGCTGGCTGCTAATTGCTAGTTGCTAATTGCTTATACGGCATCTAAATCGGGTGGGCCTTATTTTCCGAAGGGAGCTCTGCTCGTTATGCCAGGATTCGATCGCGATCAGGTCGCCATTGACAATACCGTTGAGAACCGTCGGCTGGGTTCGATCCTTTTGACGGTTGGCTGGATTTTTCTGTGGATGGACGGGCTGCTGGGTATTTATTTCTTCCAGAGCCTGCGGAATGGTTCGTGGTTTTGGCCAGTTTGGCTGGGCATCGAAGGCCTGCTCGGATTGGTTCTGGTTATCATGGGCACACGCTACCGGCGCGCAGTCGGCGCGACTCGTCTGGGTGAGCGTGACCTGAGGCGAACGTTGCGGCAGCAAGCCAAAGACGATCGCGAAGATAATCAAGTGGCCTGATGCCGACCTAGAAAGAGTTTGGTCTGAGGAGGGTGGCAAGTCGCGCAGGAGGCGGCTATGTCATCGTCGGAAGAGAAGCGGGAAAGCGGCTCGGTCATGATGGTCATTGGCTGGGTGTTGATTCTGTTTGCATTCCTTGTATTTTACTTTCATCCCGCCGAAATAAGGCTGGGTGAGACTCGATTCGCGGTCATCGCAGGCTGCCTGGCGGCTACCGGTATGACCCTCGCCCTTGCGGGAGTGGGCATCCGACGGAAGCATCGCTAATCGTGCCACGTGATACAACCTGGACGCGGACGAGTTAGGTATCACAACGAGCTTGATCCGCAGCTCTACAGACCAGAGCGTCGCAAACTTGTGCCCTGTTTTTGACTGAAGTCATAAAACTCATAAGAACGGAAACTAAACGGATTGAAATGGCAGACATTATCCTAGTAGTAGTCGAGCAACGCGAAGGCAAGTTGAACCGGGTTTCGATGGAAACCTTGACCGGAGCGCAGGCTCTGGCGGCTGAAACCGGCTGGACCCTGGAAGCGGCAGTCGTGGGCAGCAACGTCGGCGGTATCGCGGGCGAGGTCGCAAAGACAAACGTCGCGAAGGTTTACGATGTCGAATCATCGAAGCTGGAGCCTTATACGCCCGACGGCTTCGTAGCGGCGCTGAAGCAACTCATTGAACAGAAGCAGCCCAAACTGGTGCTGATGCCGCACACCTATCAGGTGCGCGACTTCGCGCCGAAACTTGCCGCTGGGTTGAATCGCGCGCTGATAAGCGATGCCGTGGGCTACAAGTATGAAGGCGGCAAGCTGCTCTTTACCCGTCAGATGTTTCAGGGCAAGTTCGCCGCCGACGTTTCCTTTGTCGGTGAAGGTCCGTACTTTGCGACCTTCCAGAATGGTGCCTTCCGCGGCGATCAGGTCCAACAGGGCGCCGCCGCTGCTCCGGTGGAGACCGTGAATGTCGAGATCGCCGGCGATGTGGTGCGCAACAAGCCTGAGGCTCCGTTCAAGGAAGCCAAGCAGGCCGTCGATCTTACTCAAGCGGAGATTATCGTAGCCGTGGGCCGCGGGATCAAAGAGCAGAAGAATATCGAGATTGCCAAGCAGCTGGCGGACGCCTTGGGCGGTGAGATTGCCGCGTCGCGTCCGATTTGCGACTCGGGCTGGCTGCCGATGGATCGCCAAGTCGGCTCATCCGGACAGACTGTTGCGCCGAAGCTTTACCTGGCGCTAGGCATCAGCGGCGCGATTCAGCACGTCGTCGGAATGAAGGGCGCACGCACGATTATCGCCATCAACAAGGACTCCGAGGCACCCATCTTCGAAATTGCAGATATAGCCGTTGTCGGCAACTTGTTTGATATCGTGCCGCCGTTGGTGGAAGAAGTGAAGAAAGCTAAGGGCGTTTAGGCGACCGAGATCCTCAACCCTGAGACTTTGTTTCGTTGGTCCTTGGCGGACGTGCTGTCTGAACTGATCGGTTCCGAAGAGCTTCTAACGCCCGCTATGAAACTCAGGGTTCTATTTCATGCGGATGCAGGAACTTGCCCCCATCCGTCCACCTAATCTGAATTGTAATGTCGAACAGAACTCTGACAATGTGAGATATAGTGTGGAAAATGTGTAAGTACGTGAGCTGAGTACTCTATCTCCTGGAATTGGCCTGATGATTGTTTTTCGTAAACCGCTCCCCGATGTTGAACGCCCGGTCATGGAAGCCGATGTAGTCATTGTCGGCGGAGGTCCGGCCGGCATGGCCTGCGCCCTGCGGCTGTCGCAGTTGATTGACCAACACAATGCCGCTCATCCCGATAACCAGCTCAGCAAGGAAAATATTTACCTGCTGGAGAAAGCGCGCGATGTAGGCGCGCACTGCCTGTCAGGGGCTCTGCTCGACCCACGCTCCATGCGCGAGTTGCTACCGGATTTCGAGAAGGAAGCGCCGCTCGACGCCGCCGTGACCAAAGAGGCGGTCTACTACTTGACCCGCAACGGTAAGTTCAAGTTCCCTATTACGCCTCCTCCGATGCGCGATCACGGCAATTACGTGATTTCGATCAACAAGTTTGTAAAATGGCTGGGCGGCAAGGTTGAGGAAGCCGGGGTTACGGTTTTCACCGGGTTCGCGGGCTCGGAGTTACTGTTCGAATCCGGACGCGTCTGCGGAGTCCGCACCGACGACAAAGGTGTGGACAAAGCGGGCCGGCAGAAATCGAACTTCGAGCCTGGATATGATCTCAAGTCGAAGATTACGATTCTTGCTGAAGGCACTAGAGGCTCTCTGACCAAGCAGCTGGTCGGGCGTTTTCAACTCGATCGAGAGCGAAATCCCCAGACTTATGGCGTCGGTATAAAGGAACTGTGGGAACTTCCTGCGGGACGGATCGCACCGGGCGAAGTGATCTACACCATGGGCTACCCGTTGACCTTCAACGAGTATGGCGGCGCCTGGATTTACGGCTCGCAGGACAACATTGTTTCGCTTGGATTTGTCACTGGACTCGACTACAAGGATCCGCGGATTGATCCTCAGCACGTCTTGCAGGAATTCAAGAAGCACCCGTTTGTCGCCAAGTTGCTGGAAGGTGGAAGGATGGTGCGCTACGGCGCCAAGTCGCTGCCCTACGGCGGCTGGTGGGCCGTACCACCGCTTGCGGGCGATGGCTGGATGATTCTCGGCGACTCCGCGGGTTTCTTGAATTCGCAGCGCCTGAAGGGCATCCACCTGGCGATCAAGAGCGGCATGCTCGCCGCTGAAACCGCTTTCGATGCAATGGCGAAGGGTGATTTCTCCCTACCCGTGTTGGAGACATTCCAGTCGCGCGTCGAGAACAGCTGGATCAAGAAAGAGCTGTGGCCCGTACGCAACTTCCATCAGGGCTTTGAGAACGGATTCCTGTCGGGCATGTTCCACGCCGGCATTCAGCAGTTCACTGGCGGACGCGGCCTGAAGGCGCGTTATACCAACGAAGCCGGACATCGCCACATGCAACATCTGCGGCAACTCCCAGCCGACGGCGGCCCAGAGGCGAATATCATCGGACCGGCAAAGGGCGACGGCAAGATCACCTTCGACAAGCTCACCGATCTGTATCACTCGGGCACGAAGCACGAAGAAGATCAGCCCGCGCATCTTGTGATTCACGACACGACGATCTGCAACGAGCGTTGCGTGAAAGAGTTTGGTAACCCCTGCAAAAACTTCTGCCCCGCCAATGTCTATGAGATGGTCGAGGCACAGGACACACCGAGCGGGCTGGAGATCCACCTCAACCCCTCGAACTGCGTGCATTGCAAGACCTGCGACATCATGGATCCTTACG
The DNA here is from genome assembly GCA_963780495.1 of uncultured Acidobacteriaceae bacterium. GTDB lineage: Bacteria > Acidobacteriota > Terriglobia > Terriglobales > Acidobacteriaceae > Bog-257. The sequence continues at coordinate 63,615 of CAWACF010000017.1, read as the reverse complement.
AGATCATCACCTGGGTTCCACCTGAAGGCGGCGGCGGTCCGAATTACGAAGGGATGTGAGGAAGACTGCAGCCCTCCCGCTCTTCGCCATTCGCTTTTTGCTGGATCTCTGCAGAGGTTGTCATCCTGAGTAGAGCCGCATCTTTTGCGGCGCCGTCGAAGGACCTGCTGTTCGTTCGCGCCAGATGAAACCGTTGCTCCGCGGCCGCCGCAATTGAGGCTAGCTGTAAGCTTCATCTGCGCTCATTTGAGCCTCTCTCGCCAGCCACCGAACACGCCTGACCAGCCGCTCGTATCTTGCTGCTGCTTTCTATTCGCCCGCGCATCATATAATGGCAATTCATTGTTTCCGACCTCCGTAGCCTGGCGGCATACCGATGGCTGCGGTGGCGGTGTCCCGTCAAAACCGGCGGGACCGAGGGTGTGGAGGGAAACGTCCACGCCTCCCGTGCTTGGAAAGGAAACGAAGAGCAGCGTGCATCCGCACGTCGCCGTCAGCCTTTCCCCGCGCAATCGAATACTCCCGCCCTAGCCAAATGCGGCTAGGACAGGTCACCCGGTTTTTCGCCAGTCGGTAACATGGTCTTCTGGCGAGAAGCGAAGAGCGAACGGCGAAGAGCGTGCTTCTAATCGACAAACATGGCCGACGCATCAATGATCTGCGGATCTCGATCACGGATCGCTGTAATTACAAGTGCGTTTATTGCCGCTCGGGCAGCGACGGTCCGCAGTTTCCGGAGATGCCCATTGCCGATTACCTGCGCATGGCGAGGGTTTTTGTCGGGCTGGGGATCACCAAGGTTCGCCTTACCGGCGGCGAGCCGCTACTGCGCCGCGGTCTTGTCGATATGGTGCGCGAACTGGCGACCATGCGGACGCTCGACGGGGGGCCGCTCGACATCGCTCTTACCACTAACGGACATTTGCTGGCCGAGTTAGCGCAACCTCTGGCCGACGCCGGTCTCTCGCGCGTGACCGTTTCTATGGACGCGGTCGATCCGCAGCGCTTTGCGCGTATCACACGCGTACCGAACGGCTATGACCGGGTATTAGCCGGAGTTCGAGCGGCGCAACGTGCCGGACTGAGTCCAGTGAAAATCAATTGCGTTCTGCTGCGCGGCTTCAACGACGACCAGATCACGGCTTTCGGACGCTTCTCACGCGAAGAAGGCGTGGCTGTGCGCTTCATCGAATTCATGCCGCTGGAAGAGGATCGCGTGTGGACGCCGGAAATTGTGGTCACCCTCGATGAGATCCTCATGCGAATGGCGGAGTTCCTGCCGCTGCGCGAAATTGGTCAAGTAGGCAGTGAGACCGCGCGGCGTTATGTTTTCGAGGACGGTATCGGCGAGATAGGTATCATCGCTCCCGTCTCACATCCCTTCTGCGGACACTGCAGTCGCGTCCGCGTTACCTCCGACGGCAAGATCCGCACGTGCCTGTTCTCCTTGCGGGAGCATGACTTGGCAGCCCTGATGCAGCGCGGCGGAACTGACGAAGATATGGCCGGCTTCATCCGCGAAGTCGTCGACCAGAAGGAAGCACGGCACCACATCGGCGAACCTGGCTTTGTTCCAGCGTCGCGAACCATGGTGCACATCGGGGGGTAACAGCTCGATTTGGCAAGTGCCCCTTGCGCAATCTTCATCGACGCGTAACAATTGAGGCATTCGATATCTCGTCACAAGGTGGCGTGACAACGAGCTTTCGCCCTTACCCGCGATTCTCGTTTTTGTAACGTACGTCGAGGCTGAGTCATCGAATGAACTGAGAGTAAAGAAGCGTCAACTGGCGACTTCAACATCCCCGTAGGTCGGGCGCGCAAGCGTGTGTGGATCTACTGGAGCCGCGAGTCAGCTTTCAACATCCCCGTTCCGGGGCGTGTTTTCCGATAGCAAACGGAACCGCGTGGCCGGAACTGAAGGCAGAGACAAAAGTATGGCTACAGCACCAGTTACGGAAGCAGTATCCTGCTCGCTCGAAAACTATCTCGTTCTCCCCGATCGCTCGATGGATGAACGTATTTCCGTGGCCCGCGAGGTCTTGGGCGACGACTGCGTGATCCTCGGACATCACTACCAGCGCGACGAAGTCGTGCGTTTCGCCGATTACCGCGGCGACTCCTATCGACTTTCAGAGATTGCGGCGCAGGCCAAGGGCAGCTATATCGTCTTCTGCGGCGTGCATTTCATGGCTGAAAGTGCTGATGTTCTGTCACGCCCGGGTCAGGCAGTGCTGCTTCCCGATCTCAACGCCGGCTGCTCCATGGCCGATATGGCAGAAATCGGACAAGTCGAAGACGCTTGGGAGCAGTTCGTCCGCCTTGGGCTCACCGAGGATGATGGAAGCGGCATCACGCCTATCACCTACATGAATTCCACAGCGGCGATCAAAGCTTTCTGCGGCGAGCGCGGTGGACTGGTCTGCACCTCGTCGAACGCCAAAGGGGCCTTCGACTGGGCTTTCCACCGCAACGAAAAACTGTTCTTCCTACCCGATCAGCACCTGGGCCGCAATACCGGCTTCGCCCGCGGCATCCCCCTCGATGAAATGGTGGTATGGGACCCGTACCAACTACAGGGCGGACTTACGGCCGAGCGCTTGCGCAAGGCCAAGGTCATCCTGTGGAAGGGCCATTGCTCGGTACATCAGCGCTTTCTGCCGGAACACGTCGACAGAGTGCGCGCCGCGCATCCGGGAATTCAGGTAGTGGTGCATCCGGAGTGCCGATGGGAGGTCTGCCAGCAGTCGGACGGAATCGGTTCCACCGATCACATCATCAAACAGGTAAAGGAAGCGCCTGCTGGATCGTCATTCGCTATCGGTACTGAGATTCACCTGGTAAACAGGCTGGCGAAGGAGCATCCCGACAAACAGGTCATCACGCTAGACGACTCGGGCTGCCTGTGTACGACCATGTTCCGCATCTCGCCGCAGCATCTGTGCTGGGCGCTGGAGAACCTCGTCGACGGAAACATTGTGAACCAAATCAGAGTAAAAGAGAACGTGAAGCGGTGGGCGCGCGTGGCACTTGATAGGATGTTAGAGATCCAGTGATTATCCGCAAACGTCCTCGAGAGAAATTCCTGCGGCGGGTTCCCCGGTATTGGTCCGACCTCCGGGAACACCGCCGTCGTGTTGCTGAGCGTCTTGACGCGCAAATCCTGGCAAAGCTGGAAGAAGAAGATAAAGACATGGCGCGAACGTTTACCGTTGCTGAAGCCGAGACTCTGTTGCCGGTTCTGGAGTCGCTGCTGCGCTCCGCAATCGAAGCCAAGAAGCTGATTGAAGAGGTTGACGGCGAACAGCAGGCGTTGGCCAGCCGTGTCTTTGTGAACGGTGGAACCCTGGTCGACGTCGTCGCCGTAGCGCGGCGCAAGGCCGAGCGAGAAAAGGCGCTACAGAAAGCAAAGGACGCGGTGGCGGAGATTGATGCCACGGGCGTGCAGGTGAAAGATCTCGACATCGGACTATTGGATTTTCCGTGTATCGTCGGTGAGGAAGTGATCCTGCTGTGCTGGAAGCTGGGCGAGAAAGGCATCACCCACTGGCACGGCACGGAAGAAGGCTTCGCAGGCCGAAAGCCGATTGACGAGCGGATTTTGCGCGACCAGAGGAAGAGCCAGTAGCTGCTAGCAACCAGTGCCCTCCCTGTGCCGCCGGCATTCTGCATTTTTTAAAGATTGCCATTTCGACTGGTGGCGAGTCGCTTTTGCGCTTGCCTCGCAGGCAAAACCGCAGATTCCCTCGGCTTCGCTTGGGTGACAAATCAGCGGGAACTCGAAGAGACAGCGTCCTGAAGACTCGCCCCACGTCCGAAAATCTGCAATGATAATTGCTACCCACCATGATCCAGCTCTCCGCTGCCGGCAAACGATTCGGCCCCAAACTGCTATTCGAAAACCTTGACTGGCTTGTCACCCCGAACGAACGCGTCGGACTAGTCGGCGCGAACGGTACAGGCAAATCTACCCTGCTGAAGGTTCTCGGCGGCATTGAGTCGCTCGACTACGGCACGATTGTCTCCGCCAAGAACACGACCTTCGGATACCTGCCGCAGGATGGCCTGCGGCTTTCGGGACGCACAGTTTTCGACGAATGCATGTCGGTGTTCTCCAACCTTCAAGCGCTCGAGCAGGAAATGCAGGACTTGGCGCACAAAATGGGCGAACTCGATCCGTCGTCGAGCGAGTACTCGCAGGTTGCCGACCGTTATCAGCGCATCTCCGGCCACTTCCACATGAACGACGGTTATGCCCTCGACTCCCAGGTCGGAACGGTGCTGGATGGTCTCGGCTTCAAGAAGGAAGACTGGACGCGTTACACCGAAGAGTTCTCCGGCGGATGGCAGATGCGCATTGCCCTTGGCAAGCTATTGCTGTCCAAGCCGAGTCTGCTGCTGCTCGACGAGCCCACAAACCACCTCGATCTGGAGACGCGCAACTGGCTGGAACAGTACCTGCTGGAATATCCGTTCGCCTATGTGCTTATCTCCCACGACCGGTACTTCCTAGACGTCACCGTCGACCGCATTGCCGAGATCTGGAACAAGCGCGTGCACTTTTACAGCGGCAACTACGAAAAGTACCTGGCGCAGAAGCAGGAGCGCCGCGACTCCCTGGTCGCCGCCTACAAGAACCAGCGCGAGCGCATCGAGCAGCTTGAGGCTTTCATCAACCGGTTTCGCTACCAGGCGACCAAGGCGAAGCAGGTACAGAGCCGCATTAAGGAACTGGAGAAGATCGACCGCATCGAGGTCCCCCAGGACGAGCGAACCATCCACTTCACCTTTCCCCAGCCCAAGCCAAGCGGCCGGCTGGTGGTGGAGGCGGTCGACGTCGCCAAGAGCTATGGACCGAAGCATGTCTTCAGCGGTGCGAATTTCACTATCCAGCGCGGCGACCGCATCGCGCTGGTTGGCGTCAATGGGGCTGGCAAGTCGACGCTGATCAAGCTACTCACAGGCATCGAGCCGTTGACCGAGGGCAAGCTGAACCTCGGCCATAACGTCGAGCCCGATTACTTCGCGCAGGACCAATACAAGGAACTCGATTCGTCGAGCCGAATGCTAGATGACCTGTCGAATGTTGCGCCACAGAAGTCAATGACGGAACTGCGCGGTGTACTGGGCTGTTTCCTGTTTTCCGAAGATGACGTCTTCAAGCCGATAGGGGTCTTGTCCGGCGGTGAGCGCAACCGTTATGCACTGGCGCGAATGCTGCTGCATCCTTCGAACTTTCTGTTGCTCGACGAGCCGACAAACCACCTCGATATGCGCGCGAAAGACGTTCTGCTGGAGTCGCTGGAGAAATACAACGGCACAGTCGTCTTCGTCTCGCACGACCGCTACTTCATCGACAAGCTGGCAACCCGGGTCTTCGAGATCGGGGATGGACGCGTGGAGGTCTTCCCCGGCAACTACGAAGATTACCTGTGGCGCAAGCAGCGCGAGGAGTCAGGCGAAGGCGAAGCGGAGCAGGCGGCTTGGGCTCCCACATTGTCGGATGTGCCCGGATACAGCGATCAGAAGGGCCAACCGAAGAAGCGCGTTAATCCGATCAAGCTGAAGCAGATGCAGGAACGCCATCAGCAAGTGGAACAGGGTATTTCGCAGCTCGAAGACGGTGTCGCCGAATGCGAGCGCGAGTTGCAATCATTCGTCAGCGCCGAACAAACGGCAAGGTGGACGGAGCTGCTGGCCAGGCGGCGTTCGGAGCTCGAAGCCCTGATGAGTGAGTGGGAAAGCCTCTCGCAGGAGCTGGAAGAAGCAAAGGCGTGAAGCAGGCTGAACATCAGGTTCCCGTCGCTCAAAAGCCACATCCCAGAGTTTCTCTATTTGCTCCCGAGCGTCGCTCATACTGCCTTCAGCAGCATGCACGTAATGTCGTCGTGCTGCGGGGCATCGCCAGTGAAGCGATCCAGGTCGACCATAATGCTGTTCAGCATCATCTCGGGCGAAAGCATCACTCCGGCGTTAATCATTGTCATGAAACGAATCTCGCCGTATTCTTCCTGATTGTTATTCTCCGCTTCCACAACTCCGTCGGTAAAAACAGCCAGCCAGTCACCGCCCTCCAGGGTTACAGTCGCCGAAGCGTAAGGCGCCTCATCCATAATGCCTAGCGGCATGCCACCTGTCTCCAGGCGCTCCATCGCACCGGTCTTCCGCCGCAGGATGGGGTTGTTGTGTCCGGCATTAACGTAGGTCAGCAGGCGAGTCGCGGGATCGTATTCGGCAATGAACGCGGTGGTGAACCGGCGTCCATTCTGACTATTGGTGCAGGCGTAGCGGTTCATGCGGTCAACCAACTGAATCAACGTGCCCGGCGTGATCGACAGCGTCTTCAGGCTGGCCTGAAAGGTTGCCATCAGCATCGCGGCCGGAATGCTCTTGCCTGCGACATCGGCGACGGCCATCAGATATGTCTGCTCTGGTGCTCCACTCGACGGGCGCGGGAAAATATCGTAGTAGTCACCCGCCACGGTGTTAGCCGGCTTAGTAGTGAATGCGATTTCCAGTCCAGGAACCGACGGCGGCGTTGCCGGCAGCAGCCACGTCTGGATTTCCTTGGCGATCTGCAGATCGCGTTTCATCACCACGCGGTCGCCCACTTCAAGGATCAGCAGGGCAAACATCAGCAGGCCGCCGTAGAAGTGTGTGTCGAAGGCGATGATCTTTACTTCCCCTGAGCTGGTCTGCCAGGTCGCGTCTCCGCCGGGCATGATGATAAGGACCAGCGCGGCCAGAAGCAGGACACGACGCGCGGGTGTGAGCTTCTCGACGATGGCCCAGAAAAACTGGGCGACCACGTTGACCGCGTGGTTGAGACGCGACGCGCCTGCAACGCGTGTGGAATCCACGTCTTTGGAGTAGAGCCGGTAGCTCGAACGGGCATCGGTGCGGAACTGCGACCAGAGCTCGCTGATCTGCATGCCCTCGGTCACCCGATCCCAGAAGTGCTCAAGGCGCTTCGAAAATTTATCAGCAGGAGCCGACTTCGTCTGGTTCGGTGGAATCGCAGTTGCCATGAGGTTCAGTGAGGATTATAGAGGCTTGCCGCGAAAGTGGTCCGCGGCATTGCCGGTTCTGCAGAGATCTCACGGCAGATAAGATTCGCGGATAGCGGTCCCTCGACCCCGGCGTCGAAAAAGCCGCGCTGCCTGCGCTTAGATGACACATCAGGGCGTGCGCCGTAATACCCGCAGCGGCAGTTGAGACCCCAAATTGGTGAGTCCTAAGCTAGAAGCTAGGAGCGAGTGGCTAGCAGCTGCTCTACTGCACCCGCTCCGGCGGCTTGACCTGCTCGTCCAGAAACGCGACCGACTGTACGCCTGAGACCTCGAAGCGCTTGCGGCAGCGAATATTCTTGCACGCCACCAAGTCGTCACGTCTTACCATATACGAACGAGCCTTCGCGAACTTGGCGCGGTCCCGCTCGTCGGCACGAGGAGGCAGATTACGCCGCTTGGTGCGCACGAGCCAGCCCAAATCATATTCGGCGGACTGATGACAGTGCGGACAGTTTAGGGTCGACTTTCTGGTTTCCTGCCGCTCTTCGTAGAAATCGCGCTCTTCCATTCAGCCCCCGTGCAGCCCAAACAACATCGTAATTCTAGCGCATTATGGCAAAATTGCCCTCACTTCCGTTTGGACCGGATTGGCCAAGCCTTTTCCTCCGAAGCACTTGCCGCGCCAGCCAGATACCGCCATGGGACTTGGCGGCAAACTTCAGGCCGACACTTGCATCTACTTACCTTCAGCCATGATTGCCGAGTCAACCCCCATCGTGGAAGTGTGGACTCCAGGCAAATGGGCAAGCACGAAATGAAATTCGCTCTCGTAAATCCCGCTTGGACGTTTGACGGATCTACTTACTTTGGTTGTCGTGAACCGCACTATCCTCTCGAGCTGCTCTTCGCTCACGACCAGATCATGCGTGCAGGACAGGAAGCGCTCCTTGTCGATGCGCAGACGGACAGGCTAAGCATCGATCACGTCCGTAGCCGGCTCGATCGCTTCGCCCCAAACTTCGTAGTGATCCCAACGGCGCCGTCTTATCTCTTCTGGCGCTGCCCACCGCCGGAGCTGCGCGTGCCAATGGAATGGCTCGCCGCTCTGGGCGCGGGGCGAACCACCGTAGCGATCGGCCCGCATAGTTCGGCAACGCCGGCAGCGACTTTGCGCAAGACCGGATGTGACATCGTAATGCGCGGGGAGCCCGATCAGAGTCTTGCCCGACTGGCGACGGAGTCGTGGGAGCAGGTCGCGGGCGCATGCTTCCGTCGAGCAGATGGGACATTCCACATCACTCCCGAGTTGGGTATTACCGACATGAAGGCGCTCGGCCCCCTCGACTTCCACAACTACAACGTGGAAGCACACCATCACCGCCATCACGTGTTCACCGGCGAGGGCCGAGGCGCGGAACTGGAGTTTGCCCGGGGCTGCCCCTGGTCCTGCAACTTCTGCAACAAGACGCTATTCCGTAACAAGTTTCGCGAGCGCAATGTCGACGCCGTTATCACCGAGATCGATCGGCTGATTGCGCGTGGTGTCGACTACATTTACTTTATCGATGAGATTTTCGGCGTAGGCAAGAACGTACTGAAGCTTCTGGAAGCGCTCGCCGAACGCGATGTGAAGATTGGCTTCCAGACACGTATCGATCTGTGGAACGAGGAGACGCTGGTCCTGCTGGAACGGGCCGGCTGCATCTCGATGGAAGTCGGCATTGAGTCCATCACTGACGCAGGTCGAGATGCGCTGAATAAGAATTGCCGAATCTCCACCGATCGCATCACCGAGCTGCTAATCTACGCGCGCGGCCGTATTCCCTGGGTACAGGCGAACCTGATCCTTTCCGATAAGGATGACAAGGCAGAGATCCGCCGCTGGCAGGAGCACTTGAAGGCGCATGGCGTGTGGGTAAGCGAGCCGGTGCCAATGTTTCCCTTCCCCGGCAGTCCCAGCTACGTCGATATCTTCGAGGCGCTTCCAGATGATCGCGCCTGGGAACGCGCGCACCATTACTACACGTCACTCTTCAAAAATATAGGTTTCAGCGACATTCAGGAGCAGAAGCCGCGGCCGTTGGAAGAGCTCGAAGCAGTTCGGTCGGCCGTGCGGGAATGACCCGCAGTCGGATTGTGGCACAGATGTCGCTAGGCCGAACCGGGCACTCGATCAAGAGAAATCGCAAACACAAAGGCCCAGTGAGGAGATCACTGGGCCCAGCCTGTATCTGCAAGTGACCTTTCGCAGGGAGCGATATGAGGAGAATACGTTCCTGCGTCGCTTCGCCGCCTGCACTGCTTTACCGGCGGCCCTGGTTCACTGCTGTCGATGACTGCATAATGCCAGCATCCCCGGGCAGCAACAATCCCCTGATAGCCGTAGCAGAGTGCTTCTTTGGTAGCAGAAGCGAGACGCGAAAAATGATCTCGCGGCATTCAAACTTGTCCTCCACCGAAGGTCTGACGAATCGCGAATGACGTGGCGCGAAGGGTCAGTTCTCGCTGCTCGATCCTTCGATCATGGGAGTCAAGGACGGCCTGCAGATGTGGAACAACAAGTCGATCTAGCGCTGCCCCCACTTCAGCTTATTTCGGAGTACATCGAAGAACGTGCGGCGAACCCGCATCAGCTTTACGGTATGCGCCGCCTTGTGGCAATGTACGCGATCTCCTTGCTTCAGGGGCATGCCAACCTGTCCGTCGATGCTCAGGAAGGCCTCCTCAGCGCCGGTCTCAACGTGCAGCTCAATCTGCGCCTTGTCATTGACGACCAAGGGGCGGTGGGTAAGCGCGTGCGGACACACCGGTGTCACCACGAAGGACGCGACGCTGGGCATCAGTACCGGGCCTCCGGCAGCTAGCGAATATGCGGTCGATCCGGTAGGCGTCGCGATGATCACACCATCGGCCTTGTAATGCAGGACAAAGGCTCCGTCGATCATCAGATCGAAATCGACCAGGCGAGAGATTGCGTTCTTATTCACGACAACGTCGTTCAGAGCAAAGTGGTGGGCAAGCTGTTCGTTGCCGCGGAAGACGGTGGCGTCCAACACCGAACGCTCCTCGATCGGGCATTGACAAGTGTCAACCGCATCGAGCGTCGCAAACATCTCGCTAAGTGGAACCTCGGTCAGAAACCCCAGGGACCCCAAGTTCACGGCAAGGATGGGAACGCCTTCGTGTGCCAGCGCACGCGCGGCCGACAGTAACGTTCCGTCACCGCCCAGCACCAGCGCAAAATCCGGATGCTTGGCCCCGAGCTGCTTTCGCTTTATCACTTCTTCGCCGTCGATGTACTGACCGGTTTCCTGGTCGAAGTAGACCTTGTAGTTGTGCTTCCGGAACCAGTCGAGTATCTCGGGAAGCAGACCCGCCAGTTCAGGCTTCGAAGGCTTGGAAATGATGGCCGCAGATTTCATGGATGTTGGACACAAGCAGCTTACCTAAAGAAAGGTATTTGCACCACGGAGGACGCGCAGAACACGGAGAATCGGGGGTAAGAATAATCTCCGTAACTTCCGTGTTTTCCGCGGTCTGTCGACTACCTATTTCTGGATGACCTCCGGGCAGGACCTCCACAGTGTACCCGTCTCAGCCAAAGCGCGCGTGCAGCAGAAATTCGCGGTTACCTTCCGCTCCCAGAATCGGCGATTCAATCACCTCGATCTCGGAGCCACCAAGGTCTTCCACCGCACTTCTGACTTTTTCTACCGCCGACTGCTGCCCGTCGGGATCCCGCACGATTCCGCCTTTACCAACCTTCTCTCTGCCGACCTCAAACTGCGGCTTCACCAGCACGACAGCTTGCAACTCCGGCGAGGGTGGGCGAACGCAATTCAAGACCGCCGGCAAGACCAGCGTCGCGGAGATAAACGAGACGTCCATCGCCAGCAAGCCGATGGGCTCAGGCGGCGCGTCCCCCCAAAGCCGATCAGGGCTGAGATATCGCGCATTCGTCTTCTCCAGCAACCGTACACGAAGGTCGCCGCGCAGTCGGGCGTCCATCTGCCCATATCCGGTGTCCACGGCGATAACCCGTGCTGCGCCGGCCTGGAGCAGGCAATCCGTAAAACCACCGGTGGAGGCTCCGACGTCTACGCACGTTTTGCCCGTCACATCGATCTGCCAATGCTCTATGGCGCGAGCCAGTTTGAGTCCCCCACGGCTAACGTAGGGAATGTCATCGCCGAGGATCCGGATGTTGACGTTCTGCTCAACGGCAGCTCCCGCCTTTTCCAGCTTCTGCTCTTCGACCAGCACACGACCGGCGAGGATCAGCGCTTGCGCACGTTCGCGCGAAGGAACCAGCCCACGCTCCACCAGCAGTTTGTCCAGACGGACCTTCACCGCGTCAGACTAGCACGACCAGTCAGCGTCTCGAGCGCAAGGAAACCGCACACAATAATTGAGGCCGATGCCCACAGCGGAAGAGATTCGATTCCGCACTCTGTTCGGTGCAGACAGGTGACAAATTTTGAAACCGTGCAACTTACGGGGCGTTCGGCTGCCTTTTCCACAACGTTATGCACATTTGTGTTGAAAACTGTCACATCCTCTTAATGAACAATGCAAACAATTGCGTTTGTTCCCGTCGCGTCACATTTCGATGCATACCGAATGCAGCCTTGCACCTGCGATACAATGACGAATTCCAAGGGACGATGGGAATGGCAACTAAGACTAGGAATCAAGCGGTGCAAGCAAAGCCCAACAGCAATCCCCCCAAGAAAACCCAGGCGATCACTGAACCCAAGACGATCAGCAGTAACGGCGCGTCGCCTTCCATCCAGGAGACGTTGCGTCACCTGTACGCCTCACTGCTACGTTGCCGCCTAGTGCAAGAGAAAGCCCGGCGGGGCGTAGGTAACGACTACGATCTGGCCGTCGGCCATGAAGCCGTTATCGTTGGCCCAACCGCGGAGTTGAGCCCGGAAGACACTATCGCCGCCACAGCCCAGAACCTGGCCGCCCTAGTTGCGCGCGGAGTGCATGCCGCCAGCCTCTTGACCGAGCCGAAGGGCGTTCGGACATCACGCAAACCGATGCTCTCCCCTTCTATGCCGCAGGATCCATTCAACCAGGGGACGGGCATCGCCTTGGCCCACAAATTGGCCAAGCAGCGACGTGTGGTGATTGCCTTCTGCCCGCAGGAGCGTCCGGCGCTCGAAACCTGGCACGAGGCGCTGAAGTTTGCTGGCGTTCATAAGCTGCCGGTTATTTACGTGATTAAGAACGGCGTCGCCGACCAGCAGTCATCGGAGGACCACGCGCCGCACCTCGAAGCCTTCAGCTTTATGGCGCGCGATTATGGCTATCCTGGCATCATCGTCGACGGACAGGACGTGGTCGCGGTCTGGCGAGTAGCGCATGAATCGATTCACCGCGCGCGGAACGGCTCGGGGCCGACACTGATCGATTGCCGCACCGATGCCAAGCGCGACCCGCTGGCCCACATGGAGCGTTACATGCGCAACCGCAATGTGTGGGACCCGGGCTGGAGAAGGGCAACGGAGGAGCAGATCATAAGTGAGATAGAGGGGGCTGGCGCCTACTCACAATAACGCTCTTGCACTCTGACCACCCATTGGGCAGACCGCGGCACAGCACGACTCCTCCAGATTTTCTGTTACGTAAAAGCGGCAGCCGCTGGGTCACCTCCGACCACAGCGGCGTTCTTCAATCTTACTTAGAGTTTCTCGTAGAACTCACATGCTGAGCATGAGATATACATACCGCCGGCGATATCCCGCTCGCGGTCTTTGACGCGCTTGACCACGCGGGTGGGCTTGCCGCACTTGGGGCAATCAGTGCTCTTGGTGGTGTCCATTACCTTCTTGCGGTCTGCGGTCTTTGCGATCTTGGCCATTCTTCTTCTCCTGAACAGTTCTTTCCCGCAGGCTGCTGCGGTAGCAATGTCTACATGGGCTGGAGTAAGTCGTGAGATCGAAGCGGACGAGCGCCGTAGCGCGAGATGCACATGTCTTGAGCCCACGCTCCTCCACCCCATCTCGCGCAAAAGCGGCGCAATCTGAGGACCCGGATCCACGGAGCGGCTTCGACTGCAGGGGAACACGTATTCGTGTTCGTCTCACTCGCCTGGTAGCAGTTTCCATTTTACATGAGGGACGAAGACCCGCCCCCAGCAAAAGCGGTTAGAACGGGTCACCCGAAACAACTCCTGCTACAAAGCGGCGACGACGCGAAGACTCTTATTTCCCGGCAAAATCCTGCGCGAACTCCACCAGTGAGCGCACCGGCACTCCCGACGGCCCTTTAGCAATCCACGGCTTCGTGTCTTCCAGCCACGCCGTGCCGGCGATGTCGAGGTGCATCCAAGGGGTGTCGCCGACGAACTCCTTCAGGAACATCGCAGCGGTCACCGCGCCGCCCCAGCGTCCGCCGGTATTCTTGATGTCGGCGATATCGGACTTAATCATGTCCTTGTACTCGTCTTCGGCGGGCAGTCGCCACATCTTCTCGCCGGACTTCGACAGCGACTGATTAAAGCGATTGTAGAAGTCGTCATCGTTGGCGAAGACCCCGACGTTGATCATGCCCAGCGCCACGACGACAGCGCCCGTCAACGTGGCAGCGTCGATGAGGTGGGTGCAGCCGAGCTCCTTGGCATAATGCAAGCCGTCGGCCAGCACCAGGCGCCCTTCGGCGTCGGTGTTGATGATCTCGATCGTCTTACCCGACATCGCAACCTGCACGTCGCCAGGCTTCTGCGCTTTGCCGGACGGCATATTCTCTGACGCGCAGACAATGCCGATCACGCGAAGGTTCGGCTTCAAGAGCGCGATCGCGCGCATGGCGCCGATCATCGCTGCTCCCCCCGCCATGTCGTACTTCATCTTCTCCATGCCTTCGCCGGGCTTAATGGAGATGCCGCCGCTATCGAAAGTGATTCCCTTCCCGACGAGGCCGAGCACGCGCTTCTTCGGAGCACGCTCCGGCTCGTAGCGCATGACGATCAACCTAGGTTCTTCGTCCGACCCCTGCGAGACGCTCCAGAAAGCGCCCATCTTCAGCGCCTTGATCTTGTCGGGGCCGTAGATTTCGCAAGCCAGTCCGGTCTCTTCACACATGGCCTTGGCGCGGTTCGCCATGATGGTCGGCGTCATGCGATTGCCGGGCTCGTTCACCAGATCGCGTGTAAAGTTCTGCGATTCGCCGATGATGCGGCCGCGTTCGACGCCGTTCGTCCAAGACCTCTGGTTCGCACCCTTGGGCGTCGAAATGATGAGTTCGTCGATCTTCTGGTCCTTGCGGTCGCTGCGATAATAGTCGGCGTCAAAGTTGCCGACGATCGCCCCCTCGACGATCGACTTTGCGGCTTCATCAACACCAGCCGGGGCGACCAGTACAAAGCTCTTCAGATCTTTGGCTTTGAGGCCGCGGACCGCGGCGCCCGCCAGCTTGCGCAGCTCAGCTGAAGTAAACTTCTTCGCCTTACCCCCGCCGATCAGTAGAAGTCGTTTGGCCCTCAGTCCCTGCGGCTTGTGCAGCAGAGTGGTTTCCAGCATCTTTCCGGTTACCTCGCCCGAGGCGATCAGGTCGGCGGCAGCGTCGGAGACTGCCTTGTCTTCGGTCTGGATCTTAGGCTCCGATTTCGCGGCCTTGTCTTCGTTGCTGTTCTCGGACGCATCAAGCACAGTGACGACCAGGCATTCGGTCTCGATCTGCGAAGGTGTTGCGGCATTCAGAGTCGTTTTCATAATCAGTCCGTTCTGGCTTTGAGAAGTTATCACGGTTGGATCAGCACGTTTTTGCGGCGAGTCGAAAGCCGTGCAGGATAGCAGACGCCGCGCCCACGGTCAGATCCGTTTCTTCCTTGGAATCGAGGCTACGCAGGCTTCAGGCGTAGCAATGCTGAAGGTCCGCGGGCCCCGGATCACGAGACCGCCTTTAAGCATGACACACTCAATTGTAATTTTCGAATGATCGGAGGACAGGGATAGATTGGCGGTGGAATTTAACCAGCCGTTCGCGAGGTATTGTTTCGGCTGTTTACGGCACCAATTGGTACAGGGTCCCCTTACCTGCAGGACCGCCGAGCTGAGTAACGCCGTACAGAACTCCCTGGTTGTCCTCCAGCAGACTCACTGGATACCAGCCATCCGAGCCGATAAACGCGTGCAGAACCATGAAATGCCCGGCGCTGTCCAGCTTGAAGACGGTTCCACATCCCAAACCGCCACCACAATTCAGGTCGCCGCCCATCACGGCAGTCCCATACAGATTGCCTGCTGAGTCCCTGACCAACGCTGCACTTGGCCATGCGCCGTCAGCGCCACCGGTGAACGTGTAGAGGACGCTCTCAACACCGCTTGGCGAAACCTTGAAGATTACCCCGCATCCCGGAGGAACGCCTTGGCCTCCGGGCTGGCAGTTCAAATCGCCACCTAGAACGGCCGTACCGTAGAGATTGCCAGCACTATCTGCGATGAGACTGGCCGCCGGATTTCCTCCGTCCGCGCCATCTTGAAAGCTGTACAGGACGGTTTCACGATTTCCGGCGACTTTGAAGACGGTTCCGCAACCGCTGCGGAAGCTGGTTACACAATTGCCGGTGCCCCCAAAAACGGTGGTTCCGTAAAGAACACCTTGACGGAACAATGGCGCGGCCGCGGGCAAGGCTCCATCAACGCCGCCGGTAAAACTGTACAGCAAGATTTCCCTGCCATTCGCGATCTTGTATACGGTGCCCTCGCCCGGATTGCCGTTAACTGAATATGGACCGCCGTAGTAAGTGGTGCCGTAGACAACATCACTGGAGCCCGGAGTCGGGCCGGGCGTGACAGTGACCCCTGCCTGCGGAATAATGCCGTCACCCGGCGGGGCGTTGAAGCTGTGCAGCACGGTCTCTACGCCGCTACTGCTCAACCTAAACAGCGTGCCGCAGCCGGCCCCGCTGTCGCAATAGTGAAACAGGCTGGTGCCGCCGTAGGCCGTCGTGCCGTAGATGGTGGCCGGATCGTTGATCGAACTGCCCGGTACTACCGTCACTGCTACGGGATCGGCGCCGTCCGGCGGTCCCTGAAAGTAATAGAGAGTGGTTTCCTGCCCTGAGGGCGTTACTTTGTAGATCGCACCGCAGGGCGTCCCGGCGCATTGCAACAAGCTACCGTTAGAAGCGCCGTACAAATTGCCGAAGGTGTCGCGGGCGATACTCGTTCCCGCAGTCAAATCATCCGCACCATTAAAAGCGTACACAATGCTGTATTGCTGAGCCTGCGCCCCGACACTGATTAGTGCGACCACTGCACAGAACACCATTTGGCTTGCCATGCTATGAAGTGAAAGGAAGGGTCTCTGATAGCTGCCACCGAGCATATGTCCTCCTGCTCGCATCCTGGCCGCAACTGAGAAAGCTACGGCTAGCGCGATTGGATTAGCGAATGCTGCGGGTGAGTTGTCTCTGAATGGGCAATGTCAGGAAAAGATCAGGAGGCCCTGCCTTTCAGCTCTTGCGATTCCGCGCGATCGCTTCGCGCGCTTCCTTGTCTGCCGTCTTTCGACGCTCGGTTTCGCGCTTGTCCCAGTTCTGTTTGCCTTTGGCTACGGCTATCTCAACCTTGACCCTGCCATTGCGGAAATACAGCCTCGTAGGGATCAGGGTCAGCCCCTTGTTCCGGGTTTTGCCGAGCAGCTTATGCAACTCGTTGCGGTGAACCAGCAACTTACGGGTGCGAAGAGGTTCATGGTTGAAGATGTTGCCATGCTGGTAGGGACCGATGTGAGCATTGATGAGCCAAAGTTCACCATCCTTCACCAGACCATAAGCGTCTTTCAGGTTGGCTTGGCCGGCACGAACCGACTTCACTTCGGTGCCGCGGAGGGCGACGCCCGCCTCAAACTTCTCCTCGAGGAAGTAGTTGTGCGACGCGGAGCGGTTGACGGACGCATCTCGCTCGCCGCTGGCGACCGGGTCTCGTCGGCCCGCCGGCTTCTTCTCCGGGCGACTTGCGGTCTGTGAGTGTCGAGGCATAGGGCCATGCACCTGGACTCTGTTCCTGTTTAGGAAGGGATTGCTTCCTCAGGCATACGTCAACGAATGCAGCAGGAAGGAACAGGGCGCAGGCGCGGAATGTTCATGCTAACACAGGGTAAATAGACACGGTGGCTGCAACGTGAGCGTCGTGGTGAATGTTATAATCGCGCCGTCCGCACTAACTTTCGACCAATATCGAAAGCCCAGTGCGCTGACCGCATTACAGACTTGGGAACCATGCTCACGTTTTGCCGCGGCCCCAAGTCTTACATCCGGAGCCTGATATCTCTGCCCGTCTGGAGTCGACAGGTCCGGTCTAAATTCCCTGGGTTTAAGGAACGTGATGAAACGTTTTACCGGTGTCCTGGCGCTGCTGCTGGTGTTGGCGGTGTCGGCATTCGCCAATAATGCCAAGCAGGCGAAGGCTCTTTACGAGAAAGGCAAGATCGCCGAGGCTCGCCAAGATTACATAGCGGCTTACAACTTCTATCATCAGGCCTATACCCTCAACCCCACGGACCTGACCTACCGCGCCTCGTCCGAATACGTGCGCTTCCTGGCGGCCGCTTCTTATGTCCATCAAGGCGAGTTGCTGATGAACGCCGGAAAGTTGCAGGAAGCTCTCACCGACTTTGAGCAGGCGCTGGCAATCGATCCCTCCAGTTTCATCGCGCAGCAGCAGGCCAACAAGATCCGGCTCATGCTGAAGCAGAGCCTGAACCCGGCGGCCCCTTCCCCGACTTCCGACACAGAATCTGTTCTGACTCGCCGCATGGAGGAAGCTACCGGTCCAATTGAACTGGCCCCCATTTCGAATACCCCGATCACACTGAACCTAACGCAGGACTCGAAGACGGTTTACGAGAGCATCGGCCGGCTTGCCGGCATCAACGTGTTGTTTGACCCCGATTACACGTCCCGCCGCATCCATGTTGACCTGAATGGCGTGACCTTGCACGAAGCACTGGAAATCACCGCGCTGGAGTCGAAAACTTTCTGGCGTCCTGTGACGCCCAATACCATCTTTGTCGCCGCCGACACGCCGGCAAAGCGCAAGGAGTTGGAGCAGAGCGTTATCCGGACGTTCTATCTCAACAATCTGTCACAACCCAACGAACTCCAGGACTTGGTAAACATCCTGCGTACCCTGCTGGACACACAGCGGCTACAGCAATTCCCTTCGCAGCAGGCAATCGTGGTCCGCGGCACTCCCGATCAAATCGCCATGGCGCAGAAGCTGATCGAGGACTTGGACAAGTCCAAGCCTGAGGTGGTTGTGGAAGTCGCGATTATGCAGGTGACGCGCGACAAACTGCGCAACCTCGGTATCAATCCGCCGACCAGTGTCACCGTTAACGTGCAGGAGAGCAACGCGAACAGCACTACCACAACGGTCAACACGAACGCGGGAAATGGTGGAACAGTCACGAGTGGCTCAACTACGGGTCAAATCAACTTAAACAGCCTGGCCCACCTGAATGCGACTAACTTCGAGGTGACGATCCCGGCGGCGACGGCAAACTTCCTGATGACGGACAGCAGCAGCAAACTGATCCAGCAACCGGAGATCCGCGCCTCTGACGGCCAAAAGGCTTCGCTCAAGATTGGTGAACGCGTCCCGGTGGCAACCGGATCGTTTCAGCCAGGTATCGGCGGCGTCGGTATCAACCCGCTGGTCAATACGCAGTTCAACTACATCGACGTCGGCGTCAACATCGACATCACGCCGCACGTACACGGTATCGACGAGGTCACGCTGAAGCTGGCGATGGACATCTCCGCCGTCGACTCCTATCAGAATATTGGCGGCATTCAGCAGCCCGTCATCGGTCAGCGCAAGCTGGAAAACGAAATCCGCATGAAGGAGGGCGAGGTTAACATCCTGGGCGGAATTCTCGAAGAGACCGTCACCCACTCGCTCTCGGGCATTCCAGGACTGGCTTCGATTCCGCTGTTCAAATACCTCTTTGCTGAAGAACAGAAAGAAGTCAACGACAACGAAATCGTGTTCATCCTCATCCCGCACATCGTGCGTGCTCAGGACCTCTCACCCAGCAATACGAAGGCGATTGATGTCGGCACTGCCACCAACATCCAGTTGCGCTCTAACGGCTCGCAGCCTCAGCAGCAGGCGCCGGATGGGCAGGGCGCGATGGGCGCTCGCCCTCCGCAGACTATGCCGGGCCAGCCGCAGGGAGCAGGAATGCAGCCCGGAGTCCCAGCGACTCCAGCCTCGGCACCGATCGGTAGTCCAATTGTCAGCTTCGATCCGGCTACCATCGACCAGGCGGTGGGTTCTACCTTCACCGTCAATGTGAACCTTGCAGGCGGTCAGAACGTCTCTTCGGTGCCTCTGCAGATCATGTACAACCCCCGAGTGCTTCAGTTGCTGAACGTGTCGACCGGAACTCTGCTGGCGCAGGATGGTCAGACGGTCGCTCTGGTCAACCGCGATGACAGCATGGCAGGAATTCTGCAGGTCACGGCTTCCCGCCCTCCCGGCACATCGGGTATTTCCGGCGACGGCTCTGTCTTCACTCTGACCTTCCAGGCCAGGGGTCCGGGACAGTCCACGCTCGCCATCAATCGGGCTGTATTGAAGAACGCGGCCATGCAGAATACCCCTGCAACGGGCTCTCAAGCGATTGTGACTGTTCACTAGACTGTACGTCTAAGTTATGGGCGAAAGGCACGGCTACGGCCGTGCCTGATCGGCTCGACTTGGCGTTGCCAACGATGGTCAAAGCAGATTAGTCAGCAGCCTAATTGCGCCGGTCACAGCCCCGCGATTTCATCGCCTAAGGATTAAAATAGAGCTAGTGCTTCCCAGAAATTCCAGTCGCGCTGCTGCCGTTGTGGGGCGGCTCAGACCGAATCTGCCGTCAGCCTCCAGCCGGCGTGTGCCCGGTAACCGCGGATTCACCATGGTCGAGTTGATCGTAGCCATGACGATCCTCATGATCCTGACCGCGATTGCGGCCCCGGTTATGCGGATTAGCATACAGCGAGCGAAGGAACGCGAGTTGCGGCGAGACCTCTGGCAGATGCGGGATGCCATCGACCGTTACAAGGACGCCGCCGACCGTGGCGCTTTCCAGACCAAGGTCGACAGCCAGGGATATCCGCCCGACCTCGACACGCTGGTTAAAGGTGTGGATGCCAACGGCAAGAAAATGCGCTTCTTGCGGAGCATACCGGTAGACCCAATGACGGGCAAGGACGAGTGGGGGATGCGCTCGATGCAGGACGATCCTGACTCCGACTCCTGGGGCGGGCAGAGTGTCTTCGATATCTACAGCAAGTCGGAAGGTACGGGACTGGACGGGACGAAGTACAAGACGTGGTAGTTCAGGCTATGAGAAACCGTTTACGGCAGCGCGGCTTTACGCTTATCGAGTTGATGGTGGTGATCAGCATCATCGTCATCCTGCTGTCGCTCGCCATCCCAAATTACTCCTCGTCCATTCTGCATGCCAAAGAGACGGCGCTGCACGACGACCTCTACACCATGCGCTCGCTCATTGACCAGTACACCCTGGACAAACAGAAGGCGCCGCAATCACTCGACGACCTGGTACAGGCGGGATATCTGAAGCAGCTCCCCAAGG
This sequence comes from uncultured Acidobacteriaceae bacterium, assembly GCA_963780495.1. GTDB lineage: Bacteria > Acidobacteriota > Terriglobia > Terriglobales > Acidobacteriaceae > Bog-257. Next base: position 43,000 of record CAWACF010000017.1, on the reverse strand, counting down.
ATCCCTTTACCAATGCGCGCGATAGCTGGGTCCCAGTGACGGACGACAGTATCATGTCGCCCGACCAGACCGACCCCGGCATCATCGACGTGCATAGCGGCAGCGACCAGGTATCCAGCGAAGGAACTGCATACAGCAGCTGGTAGGAATTTGCCCGCCACCGCTTGCGTGAAGCCTCAGTCGAAAGCCGCCAGCACTTCTTCCGTTGTTCTCACTTTAGCCAGCCGGGGAAAGATCTTCTCAAAGGCGAATTTGTGCGATTCCGCCTCCGAAGAGGAACACGCGTCTTCTACGACAACGAAGGCAAAGCCCAGGCCGGTTCCCTGCCGCGCGGTCGATTCAACGCCGGCGTTCGTCGAGATGCCGGTCAGCACCACGGTATCGATTCCTCGCTGCCGAAGAATCTGCTCCAACTCGGTGCCGGCAAAAGCTCCCCAATGACGCTTCGTGATGAGCACATCGCCCGGCTGGAATCCTGCCTCCGACACTAACTCCGACGCGGCCACTGGCAGGGGAGGGGCGTTCGGATCGCGGAACGGTTGATCCACAGGCAAATGCAGGAAGGCGTTCATGTCGACACGAACGTAGACGACCGTTCCGCCTTTTGCACGCAGGAGTTTCGCAATGCGGGCCGATCTCTCAATGACCCGTGAAGGAATGTGGGGAGCCGTCTGTCTGGCAACAATTCCTTGTTGGAGGTCGATCACAACCAGAGCTGTTTTCTTGGCGTCGAGCTTGAGTGAAGACATCGTTCTCCCAGAATAGATAAATTACGCAGCGATAACGCGAGCACAAAACACCGGAGCGCCCTATTTCGCAGACCTTCGTTAGATGTTACTGCAGTGGCGACACGACTCGCGTCAAGTCAAAGCCTCAATGAACTGCTCCCGGTTATTGGACAGATGGACTTCGTTTCCGAATCTCTGGTAGCATCCCCGCGTCATGAAAACGAAGCGTAAACCTGCGGCCGCCAGCGGACAAGCCACGGTAGAAGAGTACCTGACGACGGTGCCAGGGCCGGCGCTCGCGGCGCTGCACAAATTACGTTCGGTCATTCGCTCGGCTGTACCGGCCGAGGCCACCGAGGTCATCAGCTACAAGATTCCCGCGTTCAAGCACAACGAAATTCTGGTGTGGTACGCGGCATTCGCGAATCATTGCAGCTTGTTTCCGACCGCTTCGGTCATCAAGACCTTCGACGCAGAACTAAAGGGTTTTTCCACCTCGAAAGGCACCGTCCACTTCCCTCTCGACAAGCCATTGCCGATCGCTCTGATCAAGAGGATGGTTAAGCTTCGCGTCGCCGAGAGTGAGAGTAAGAGGAAGAACAAGAAGAAGCGTACCTGATCGCATCAACCAGCCTGCATCTGCCTTTCGATTTCGTCGACGCGCTGTATGGCATCCGTGAGATTCACGCCTGTCGAGGTGAGCAGCCGAATGGCATGGATCCTGCGCCGCTGAAGGGCGAGTGCAACGCTCTCCGGCGGCCCTTAGGGTCGGTGCCAGTCGACCCCTTTCCTCTGTTATTCCCGATGTTCTCTGTTATCCTGCGGGCAACTATGCATAGATCAAGGTGCATTCGCGCCTGCTGCCTCATAACGCTACTGCTCGCTACCTCGAGTGTCGTCTTCGCCCAGAAACCACAGATCCTGCCACCCGCAAAGTCGGAGAAGTCCGCAGTTAATCCGGTGCAAATTCCACAGACTACTCCGCAACTCACGCGGCAGGATCTGGAAGCTTTCTTCGACGGCTTTATCCCGATCGAGCTGCAGCGGGACGACATCGCCGGCGCGGTGGTGATGGTAGTCAAAGACGGACAAGTTCTCTTTGCCAAGGGCTACGGCTACTCCGATGTGAAAGAACGCAAGCCGGTGACGGTGGACGCGACGCTGTTTCGTCCCGGATCAATCTGCAAAACCTTCACCTGGACGGCGGTAATGCAACTGGTCGAGCAAGGAAAGATCGACCTCAATCGCGATGTGAACGACTACCTCGACTTCAAGATTCCGGCGACCTTCGGCAAGCCGATCACGATGAAAGATCTGATGACGCACACCCCCGGCTTCGAGGAGACCTTGAAAGACCTCTTCGTAACCAAGGCGACAGACATGCGTCCGCTTCAGGACTACATCCAACATCATCTGCCGGCGGAGATATTTCCTCCTGGCACTACGCCGGCGTATTCGAACTACGGCGCGACGCTCGCCGGATACATCGTGCAGCGCATCTCAGGAGTGCCGTTTGACGAATATGTCGAGAAGAACATTCTGCTGCCCCTCGGTATGGACCACAGCACCTTTCGCCAGCCTCTGCCTGACACCCTTAAGCCTCTGATGTCGCAGGGTTATAACCTGGCGTCGCAGCCTCCGAAGGACTTTGAGTTTGTGCAGGCATGGCCGGCGGGAAGCATGTCGGTCACAGCCGGGGACATGGCACACTGGATGATTGCCCAACTACAGAATGGCCAGTACAACGGGCAGCAAGTCCTCAAGTCCGAGACGGCGCAACTGATGCACTCGCGGGCTTTCGGACTGGTGCCGTCGCTGAATGGCATGGCGTACGGCTTCTACGAGGAGTCGCGCAACGGCCGACACATCATCGGACACGGTGGCGACTCGCAATGGTTCCACAGCGACATGCACCTGATGCTCGACGACCGCGTCGGCTTCTTCATCTCGTACAACAGCATGGGCAAGCCCGGATTCTCCGGACGAACTGCCGTGTGGCATGCCTTCCTGGACCGCTACTTCCCCTACACGCCGCCGCCTGCGCAGGAGCTCACCAGCGCCGCACAGGATGCAAAGGCCGTCCTGGGTAAATACTGGCTGAGCCGGAGGTCGGCCGGCAACATTGCCGCCGTGACCTCTGCCTTGGAGCAGGTGGATGTAACGCAGAACTCTGACGGCACCATTAGCGTCAGCGAGGTCAAGGACTTCGCCGGCAATCCGAAGCACCTGAAGGAAACTGCGCCCATGATGTTCAGCGAGCCTTATGGGCAGACCCATGTGGCCTTCATCAAGGATTATGACGGCCGGCAGATCGCCGTCACTGATCTACCGATCTTCGTGCTGCAGCCGGTGCCAGGGCTGAAGAACCAAAATCTGAATCTCGCGGCATTGATCTTCGCACTCCTCACCTTCGCCTTGACGCTTCTCTTCTGGCCGCTGAACGCGATGTTGCGCTCGCACTATGGCTATCGTCCCGAACTGACGCTCCAGTACCGCCGTCTGCGCAGGTGGATGCGCTGGATTTGCGTGATCGATCTCACCTTCGCCCTCTGCCTCGGCTTATGGCTTGCATCGGTGAACGACAACATTGCCATGTTGGGCAGCGGCTTCGATACCAAACTGCGCATGTTGCAAGTGATCGGCGCGCTGGGTGTGGTGGGAACCCTGGTGGCGATCAACTATTGCCTGCGCTCCTGGGCCGACTCCGGATTGTGGTTCTGGACGAAGGTCTGGAATACGCTGCTAATGCTGGCGTGCATTGGATACACGTTCTTCCTGCTAAATTGGCATTCGCTGAACTTCAGGCTGAACTATTGAAAGCGGCACTTAGCGGTTGGCTATCGGTAACTGTCGAAGGGGCGCAGCTTCAGATGCGAGTTCCAAATCCTATAGATTCGTCGCACCGACGAGGCCCTCGGCCGAAGGAGGGACCCTCTTTTCGCGGGTCAAAGAAGTATTCTGTGCCCCGTGTTGCGATTAGGCCTTAAGGGGCGACGATCGTCTTTTCTGCCAACTGCACCAGCAGCTCGGGATTCGTAGAGGCGGCCGCATTCGCCTGGGCGATCCGGATCTGCTCTTTGAAGTTGTCCGCCATTCCCGGCTTGAGCCTGACCTCGGTGGGCTTCTTGGCGATGCTCATCTGGTCGATCTTGTCCTGCAAGCGCAACAGTCCGTAGAACAGGTTCTCCGGCCTGGGTGGGCAGCCGACGATGTACACATCCACCGGAACGATGCGGTCCACACCCTGCAGTACAGAGTACGTATTGAACGGGCCCCCGACCGAAGCGCAGGCACCCATGGCGATCACCCACTTGGGATCGGGCATCTGATCGTAAATCCGCTTCACCACTGGCGCCATCTTCAGGCTGACGGTGCCGGCGACGATCATCAGGTCGCTCTGGCGCGGGCTGGGACGAAAGACCTCCGATCCAAAGCGCGCAATATCGAACCGCGAGGTCGAAGCGGCGATCATCTCAATGGCGCAGCACGCCAGGCCGAAGGTCATCGGCCAGATTGCCGACTTGCGGGCCCAGTTGAAGACGTAGTCGACCGTAGTGACCAGGAAGTTCTTTTCGAACTTGTTCTCAATCCAACCCATTTGGTTGCCTTCTCTCGATCCCGGGGCCGCCAACCGCGCCTTGCCGGGATTCTTCTTGCTTAACTGGAAGCGACTGACTACTGCAGCTTTCCAACGTTCCATCTTGACTTATTCATGTACCGAAGGGCTGTGACGTCGGTCACATACCGGCGATGGCCCGTAAGTTTTCTTACCCGGAGAAAAGCAGTTCGAGACATGCTCGACGCGGCCGCGGAAAACGCTACTCTGGTCGGAAACGAATGGGTTCGCTCGGTACTCGTCGTCGAGACGACGACTGGAAGGCGGGGTAATTGCACCTGGTCGAGTAGGGGAATCACAACTGTAACCACAACCAGCCTGGCGGGGGCTCAGGAGCTACCGCCTTTCCCACCTGGGCGCCTGGCGTCTCCCGCCGCGAAGAGAACAGCACTAGGGTGAGTCAAACCGGCTTCGGCGCTCACAAGTACTCCGACGATACGCGTCACCGCCTCATCACACAGTTTGATGGTCTGCGTATCATTGGTTAGGAACGCGGCGTTTTGAATAACCGTTAAGGCGTTACGCAGATGGTGATTCAGATACCGGCCAATCTCCTCCTGCCTCTTATCCTGCAGTTTCAACCTTATCTCCGCCTTGACAGCCTGCGAACTGAAATACATGGCGGTGGCTGCGTTCAAAACGTTAACCAGAACCATGCAGAGGAGAAGCAGCTGGCGGTGAGGGTGGTTAAGCCAGTCCGTCAACGACCCGCGCAGAATCCTTATGCAGAGCAATTCCGTCGTCACGCTGAATGCGAACACTGACAAGGCGACTTCAAATGGACGTCGCTTCATGGCAACTTCCCTTCTTGTTCCCTACGGACACAATCGCTACAGGCAGGTCTGTTCACCGTTTCGGTGGCATCGCCTTTGTCATCGCTGTCATGTGATCCGGTGAGCGGTCCACCCAATACACAACACTGATGCCCAACTCAAGCAAGACCTGTTCAAGCCGGTTACTCAGATGGCGGCCTTCCCCATCATCACAGAACACCAGAGTCGAACCTGGCGGAGTCCACTGAGCCAAGCTGGCAAGCTCCGTTCTCGAGACGACTAATGCATTTGGAATAGTTGGCGTCCGACGCGGACCCGGGGGTACCGACCGCAGTTCGATGATCAGCGGGCTGTCTTCCTGAGCCAGGCCTTCGCCGAGCAATGCAGCAGGAATGACCACGTACCGCAGACCTGCAGCCGAGGAACTCCAAACCAAAATCGTCGCGGCATAAAGAACATAGATCGCAAACATCGTTTCGAGCATGGTGCACCCCCGCAATGGGACCACGGGCGATCTCAACCTGCTGCCTTCTGCGAGGCAGGCCGTGCAAGTCATTACGATCGCCGAAGTCGAGCGCCCGCCGGCTGTCTGGACGGAAGATCTGGCAGTGCGCAAGCGCGACGCTCGGACAATCGAGGTCAACCCGGCAGATTCTTCCGAGGATCAGAAAATCGGTTGTGGTTAGCTTGACGGCGGGGGACGGTCGTAGCTCGGACCCCTGAGATGAGAAGCCAGATTCATCTCTGTCTCGGGAGTCGAATTCAGAACAAAGGTTCGCGGAGGAATGACTCGCGAAGCCTCAGGCGTTGGTTTCCACTCGAATGCGGCGTGGTCAAAGCATTGTCGGTGCTCGACTTGGTGACTGGAGTGAACGACTGAATGGCGTTCGATGGAGTGGGGAAAAGCCGGAGGAGATACACGAGCCAGCACCAGCAAAAGAACCGAGAGCCACGGGAGCACCGAACGCCCGACAGCTGAGGCAATTTCGATTCGCGACTGCTCTCGATCCGACAAGCACTTCCCTCGGTACGACGCGATACTACACCATAGTTAGATAGGTGCCACCTACAAATTGGTCAGATCCTTCGAGCGTTTTAATCGTTGACGAGTTGACTGCGTTGCGGCCTCCGGTTGTCATCCAGCCTCGACCTGCAAGCCTCATATTCGAGATCGAGTTCCTAAGGAACTGCTCACTTGCGCGGCGGAGGCAGACGTGGAACTGTGCCGGCCAGTACTACCAGGTCGAAACCCTCAGTCAATTCAATTGTTTCGCGGACGTTACAGATACAATCGATCTGCGGTAAATATTGGCGCATCGCAATCTAGCAACCTGATTTGAACACAGCTCACAGCCCGAAGTCCTCCATAACAGCGCCACAGCAAGTCGGTTTAAAACTGAGGCCCTGGCGCGCGAGACTCATGCAACCTGAACTTAGACTCGACGTTTCTCTTACGATTGGTCACGACAACCCACGCCCCTATTGCTGGGCCGAATAGAGACTCTCTGCTGCATACTCACCATTGCGAGGCGAAAGCAATAGCGTGGTTCGTATCCGGCAGCTCTCGACTTCTCGCGCTCGCCGCACTGTTCGTGGCGACTTTAGTTAATCCTGTTCGTGCCCCGGCAGCGACCGAGGGATGTCCCGGAAATCCCACGACCAGTCAAGTCGAAATCAGAGGTCTTGCCCCAGCGGTTGTGGGCTTTCAACTCGTCGCCAACGCGATCATTATCCACGTGCAACTGAACGGTCAAGGACCCTTCGCAATGTTGTTAGACAGCGGAGCAGTGGATTTTCTTTCTCCGGAGGTTGCAGAAAAGATCGGCCTGCCGTTGGGCGAGGGATACCGCGGAATCGGGATTGGCAGGCGCCTGGTGGACTCCAGCGCGACCAGCGTCGCCTGCGTGCAAATCGGAAATGCGTTCCTCCGCGATCAGGCATTTCAGGTTGTTCCACTTCCCTACGTGATGGAACATGGCTTTCCGGAACGCCTCGCCGGAGGAATGGGATATGAGTTATTCCAAAAACTCGCCGTACATATCAATTTCGGACGCAACCAGCTTTCCCTGTGGGACGCGCGGACGTTTCGATACCAGGGCAAATCCAGCGCTTTGCCATTTGTCTTCCAGGGGCACGTTCCCGTGGTAGAGGGCAGCGTAGACGGAATGTCGGGAAACTTCGAGATTGATACCGGTGCTGAAGATGCTCTCAGTCTGAATGCCCCATTCGTGGAACAACAGCAGGCTATCGCCAAGTACTCAGCTCGCCTCTACGGGTTCGCTGGTGAGGGATTGGGAGGACGGGAGAATGCCTACTTCGTGCGTGTCCATACCTTCGCTCTAGGCGGAAACCAGGTTCATTCCATTGTCACTGAGCTCTCACAGGACACTTCGGGAGTAGCAGCAGATCCGGACATTGCCGGTATGGTTGGCGTAGGCGTGTTGAAGCGATTTGACCTGACGTTCGATTATCCCGAGGGAAAGATCTACCTTGCGAGGAACGCAAATTTTTCTCGTTCGAACATATTCAACCGTGCCGGTTTTTCGCCGCGTATTACTGCCGACGGAATAAAAGTAGTGAGCGTGTTTCAGAATAGCCCTGCAACGTCGGCGGGGATCGCTCCGGGCGATCTGATCCTGACAATCAATCATCGCCCCAGCAGTTCCGTGGATACACCGTTTTTGTATGACGTCTTGCGACAGAAACCTGGAACCCGGGTTCAGATGACAATCCTTCATGACGGGGTCGAGAAGGATGTTGAAATCAAACTGCGCGATCTGCTTTAAGGGGCGCACTTTGCCCAAGTCCACCCTGCGGAGGCGAACTAGCCGGACTCGGGCTTGCCCGTTTCTTCTTCGTGGAAGTACTAGGTCAGGAAACTACAGCTAATGTGTTCTCTGCGGCGACTGCGCCCTCCTCATCCGGCGTTCCTGCCGAGTAGCGAACAGCATCGAGTGCTTGCCGCAGATCGGCGATCAAGTCCGTTACGTCCTCAATTCCAACCGAGTACCTGACTAACCCGTCGTTGTAACCGGCTGCGCGCCGGTCAGCGGGAGAGATGCTGGCGTGCGTCATCGATGCCGGATGTTCGATCAAAGTCTCCACGCCACCGAGCGAAACGGCCAGTGTAGCTATCCGAACGTGATCCATGAGCAGCCGGCCGGCTCTCATTCCACCCTTAAGCTCGAAGCTGATCATGGAACCGGAGCCGCTCATCTGCCGCTTAGCCAATTCATGCTGAGGATGAGATTCCAATCCGATATACCTTACTGCAGCCACCTCGGGCTGCTTCTCCAGCCAGCGCGCAATCTCCATCGCGCTCTGCTGGGCACGCTCGACACGGACGCCCAGGGTTTTGAGTCCGCGGAGCACCAGGAATGCCTGGTGCGGATCCATGTTGCAGCCCGAGTTCACCATCGCTTTTCGCAGCTGCGTATAGACGAGCTTGTCTTTAGCCACGATGATTCCGCCTATGACATCGGAATGCCCATTGATGAACTTGGTCACCGAGTGGAGAACAACGTCAGCGCCCATGTTCAGCGGGCGTTGCAAGTAGGGGCTGGCGAAGGTGTTGTCTACAACGACCAGAGATCCGTTAGCGTGGGCAAGCTCCGAAATGCGTTTGATGTCGCTCACCTGCATGGTGGGGTTGGCGGGGGTTTCAAGATATACGAACTTCGTATTTGGCTTCAGCGCTTGCTGCACTTGTGACGGGTCGGAGGTATCGACATAGGTGGATTCGACTCCGAAGCGTGAGAACTCTTTCTCCATCAAGCCCCGGCTGGGACCGTAAACCGAAGCTGTGCTGACGACATGAGCGCCCGCCTGCAGCAATGCAAGATAGACCGTGCAGACCGCGCCCATCCCCGAACTGGTGGCGATGCCCCCGCAACCGTTCTCCAGTTCGGCCACGCTGTCTTCCAGCGCCTGAACCGTGGGATTGCCGATGCGCGTATAGATGAATCCATCTTCCTTGCCCGCGAAAAGGTCGGCGCCGTGGGCGGCGTTCCTGAAGGCAAAGGTAGAGGTCTGATAGATAGGAACGTTCACTGCGCCGGTGGCGTCTGTCTTATCGCCGGCGTGGATTAGCTTGCTGTTCATGCCCAGGTGTTTAGTGTCCATAATTTTCCTCTCCAGCTATCGCCGGCCGGTCCCGCCTTCTCCCATGCAATACTGCGGGTATGCCGTTTAAACCAAGCAGTATCGCCCGCCTGACCATCAGAAACAGTGACCATTGGCACAACTGATCGTGACCGAACTACGGATGAATCCCAGCTAGAAATGGAATCGCCATGAAAGAACAAGCAGGGTGGAGCCTCTGCTGGACTCCTGCGCAACCAAGGCAGAGCCCGAGTCCGGTCAGCTAGAGGGACTAAACGTGGAACGCCTTCGCATCGAGCCTCGGCAGCACTTCCAGCAGGCACGGCCTCTCCTATCGAGCAGCGCCAGCTGGTCTCAAGCCTAGCTTTGCCAGCATCCACATCCCCGGACACCAGTTGGTGAATGCCGACTGCAACAGATTCAGCCCTACGAATGCAGTGAACAGGTACCAATGAGAGTTGATCCAAAAACCCAGCGCAAGCGAGAGCAGGACGAAAGCTCCGGCCATCAGTCGCAAACCGCGTTCGATTGTCATACGTGGACCTCCTGTGATTCCATCGGAACCGGATCCTTGTCCGGTACCGGCCGCTTATGTTTTTCCACCATGTAGTAAAGGACAGGCACCGCCATGCGCGAAAGCAAGGTCGAAGCAACTTCACCGGCCATCAGTGAGATTGCGAGTCCCTGGAAAATCGGATCGAAGAGAATTACGCTCGCGCCGACCACCACGGCTGCGGCGGTCAAGAGCATAGGCCGGAAACGTACCGCACCGGCATCGACGACTGCGTGCTCAAGGCTCATGCCCTGCTCCCGGCGTAACTCGATAAAGTCGACGAGAATAATTGAGTTTCGTACGATGATTCCGGCGCCCGCGATAAACCCAATCATCGAGGTCGCAGTGAAGAACGCGCCCATCAATGCATGGGCCGGCAGAATCCCGACCAGCGTCAGCGGAATGGGAGCCATGATCACCAACGGAACGATGAACGACCGGAACCACCCCACAACCAGGACGTAAATCAATATCAGGACCGCAGCGAAAGCCAGCCCCAGGTCGCGGAAGACTTCGACAGTGATGTGCCATTCCCCGTCCCACTTCATCGCGAGGCGGTCAGTTTCGGAAGGCATGGCGACGTTGTACTGCTTGATGTGATATCCGTCCACGGTCTTGAGTTGATCGATGGCTTTCGCCATCTTCTGGATGGCGTAGACAGGGCTTTCTTCCTCGCCGGCAACATCGCCCAGCACGTAAACGACGGGACGTAGGTTCTTGCCGTAACGCGTGGAGTCGATAGTCTGCTTTTCGACGTCAGTCAATTCGCCGACTGAAACTTGGCCCCCGCCAAGACTGGGCATGCGCAACGATTGCAGTTCAGAAATGCTGGAGCGATCGGCCCTCCCCAACTGCACTCGGATCGGAATGTCCTCGCGCGCATCGGGTACGTGCAGCAATCCTGCGGTAGCGCCATCCAACCCAATCTCCAAGGTCCGGCTGATGTCGGCGGCGGAGACGCCGTGCAGAGCAGCCTTATCGAGATCGACCCGCAGATCGTATTTCGTTTGCGGATCCTCCACATACCAATCGACATCAACTACGCCGGGCGTGGTCTGAAAGATGTGCTTGATCTGCCTTGCCATCTCGATCTGTTGCCCGTAGTCCGGCCCATAGACTTCGGCGACCAATGTCTGCAGCACGGGTGGACCGGGCGGCACCTCGGCTACTTTTATGCGTCCTCCATAACGATTGCCGATCTCAACCAGTCCGGGGCGTAGACGTTTGGCGATATCGTGGCTCTGGGTCGTACGCTGGTGCCGATTCTGGAGATTAACTTGGATGTCGGCTTGATTGGCGCCGTGCCGCAGGAAGTAGTGACGGACCAGACCGTTGAAGTTGTAAGGGCCCGAGGTGCCTGAATATATCTGGTAGTTCACTACCTCCGGCTGTCTGCCGAGATACTGTCCCAATTCCTGCGCGACTCGCGTCGTCTGCTCGAGCGTAGTTCCGTTAGGCATATCGACCATCACCTGGAACTCGCTCTTGTTGTCGAAAGGCAGCATCTTCACTTTCACCAACTTGAACGCCACCAGCGAACAGGCAAGCAGAAGCAGCACCACCACGCTGGCAAGGAAAATCCAGCGGCGGCGGGGACTCTCGATGAGCGGATTCATGATGCGCCGGTACACGCGTGTGGTCCAGCCTTCGGCTTCATGTTGGTGTCCGGCGCCAGTTGCATAGTGCCTCAGCAGGCGCAGCGCCGCCCAAGGCGAGACCACGAAAGCCACCACCAGCGAGAACAGCATCGCGGCCGATGCGCCCACGGGAATAGGACGCATGTAAGGACCCATCAGCCCGCGCACGAACGCCATGGGCAGAATCGCGGCAATCACCGCAAAGGTTGCCAGGATCGTTGGATTGCCAACCTCGTCCACGGCTTCAACAGCGACATCGGAAAGCGATCGCCCCTTGCTTTGCGGCAAACGGAAATGCCGCACAACATTCTCGACCACCACAATTGCATCGTCGACCAGAATGCCGATCGAGAAGATGAGCGCGAAGAGCGTCACCCGATTCAGGGTGTAACCGAAGACGTAGAAGATAAATAGCGTCAGAGCCAAGGTGACAGGAATGGCGATCAGCACCACGCCCGACTCGCGCCAGCCCAGCGCTAAGGCGATCAACAACGTCACCGACAGCGTAGCCAGAAACAGATGCTTCAGCAGCTCATCGGACTTGTCCTTGGCCGTCTCGCCATAGTTGCGGGTCACGGTGACATTCAGGTCGGACGGAAGCAGGTATCCGCGCAGCTGCGCAATCTTCTTCTCGGCCGCTTCGCTGATGACCGTAGCATTGGTGCCCTTGCGCTTGGCGAGAGTGATGGTAACAGCGGGATATTCGCCACGTGGTTGATCTTTAGGAGCACCGCCTCCATTGGCGTACAGGACATAATTTTCAGGCTCAGCCGGTCCGTCGACGATTTCTGTGGCGACATCGCGCAGGTACACCGGCTTAGCCTGATACACCCCAACAACAACCTGCTTTAAGTCGTCAGCGCTGCCGAGGAAACGTCCGGCTTCGACCTGGAATTCCTGGTTATCCTGGGCGAAACTCCCCGACGAACTGCGCGCGTTAGCCTGTTCCAGCTGAGCGGTGATCGCGCCCGCCGTCATGCCGTATGCCGCCAGTCGTTGCGAGTCGAGCACCACCCTCACCTGTCGCGGTGAGCCGCCAATGATCTTCGTTTCAGAGACGTCGTCGATTTGCTTGAGCTGCTCTTCCAGTTCCCCGGCTATCTGGCGAAGCTGATAGCTGCTGTAATGCTCGCCCCACAGCGTCAACGCCATGATTGGCACATCGTCGATAGAGCGCACTTTAATGAGCGGCTGCGACACCCCGTGAGGAACGCGATCCAAGTTCGAATACAGCTTGTTATAAATCTTGACGATCGCGTCTTCTTCCTTCGTTCCCACGTAAAACCGAACGACCAACATGCTCATGCCAGGCTGGCTGATGGAGTAGACGTACTCCACGCCAGGCACTTCGCGCAGAAGTCGTTCCATCGGGACCGTCGCCCGCTGTTGCACTTCAGCGGGGGTCGCTCCGGGCATGCGGACGAAAACGTCGAGCATGGGGACGACGATCTGCGGCTCCTCTTCCCTGGGCGTCATGAGGATGGCGAAGGCGCCGGCCAGCAACGCTCCCGCAATGAACAATGGCGTGAGCTTGGAGTTGATGAAGGCGTGGGCCACTAGCCCTGCAACCCGCAGCGGAGCTTTTTGCTCACTCGACATAGCTACTGCACTCCAATCCGTTTGCCGCTCAGATCCCGGCCGCCGGGATCGGATACAATCCGCTCGCCGCTGTCGAGCCCGGAAAGTACTTCCACGTCTTTGAAGGAAGGTCTGCCTAGCGTGATGTAACGCAAGCTGGCGACTTGGTCTTTGTCCACTACGTAGACTGCGTCCAACTGCCCGCGGTGCAAGAGCGCGGTTTGCGGCACAAGAATCGATTGCCGCTCTCCCTGAGGAAATTGCGCTCGTCCAAATAGCCCGGACCGAATTTGTGGATTGGAAGGCAACGCGATCTTAACGGTGAAGCTACGGCTGGAGGCATCGGCAGCAGGAACGATCTGCTCCACCTTTCCTGCAATAGGCTGACTGCCCAGTGAATCGAGGACGACCGCAACCGCAGCGCCGGGACGAACAGCGCCGATCTGGCTCTCATCGACCTGAACCTCGAGGCGAAAGCGGCTTGGGTCTTCTACCGTCAGCAACGGCACGCCCGGAACTGCCATGGCGCCGGCCTCTACGAACTTCGCTGTCACCAGTCCGTCGAAGGGAGCGCGAATGCGAGTGAAACTGACCGCAGTGTTGGCTTCCGACACCGCCGCTTCGGCTTGCGCCCGACCGGCATGAGCCGCATCTCGGCGCGCCTTTGCTGCCGCCAGCTTCGTCTTCACTTCGTCGAACTCCTGCGGGCTGACTGACTTCTTGTCGTAAAGCATCTGGTAGCGCTGCATCGTCGCTTCTGCCAGTGCGTAGTCGGCGTCGGCAGCGGCAATGCCCTGGTCGGAAGCCTGCACCCCGGCAGTAGCGCTTTCATAGGCTGCTCGGGGCTGCGCCGCATCGATTGCGATCAGCACCTCTCCCCGCTGAACCCGATCGCCTTCGCGGACGTTTACGTGAGTGATGGTTCCCATCGCCTGGCTGGCCAGTTGGGCGGAATCGGCCGCGCGAACCGTGCCGGTCGCCTCTACGTAGTCCGGAACGGTGCTGCGTTGAGCGGTGAAGAGAGGCAGCCCAGACACAATCTCAGGAGCGGAAGGAGTTGCCGGCTTCTCGCTGGAGCAGGCACTCCAGAAAAAAACGAGTGACATCGCTACGACAAGGTAGGTCGTTGGCCTGGCTGCAAGTTTGTTGCTGCGATCGTTCGTCTTCATTGCGTCACCGCCGGAGATGTTGGGCTCAGGGTGCCGACGGCCAGCTCCAGGCCGGCGTAACTGGTTTGCATGCGATAAATCGCCTGCCAGTAGTCGCTCTGAGCGCGATGAGCAGCCTCCTGCACGCGCAGCAAATCGCTGATAGTGGTTAGGCCGCCATCGTAGCGGTTCTGGTTGATGCGCAGGCTCTCCTCGGCTTGCTGAATCGCGCCGTGGGCCACTTCGACTTGTTGCCGCGCCGCATCGTATTCGTAATAGGCCTTGCGAACCTGCAGTCGTATTTGGTCGCGAAATGCATCGCGCATGGCGGTGGTCCGTTCCTGATTGGCTTTTTCCGCGGCCAGATGCGCCCGCTTGGCGTCGCCGTCAAAAAGATCGAACTGCACTTCAGCGCCTGCGATCCAGTTGTTGCCGCCGTTCCAGCCGGGCGAAGGGCTGTCGGTCTCCCACGAGCCGTAGACATTCAGCCGCGGAGCGAAAGCGCCCTTAGCCATCGAGATACTCTTTGCCTGAGCGTTGCGCTCCGACTCAACCTGCTTGAGGTCGGGACGCTTAGCCAGTGCCTGCTGCTCGAGATCGGCAACAGTAATCGCCGGGAAACTGTGTTCGGCCAGATTCTCCTGGGGCGCGTACAGAGTGTCGGACGGCATGCCTATGGCAAGCGCCAATTGGGATCGTGCGAGGGCAAAAGCGTTTCGCGCTTCGATCAATTCCTGCTCCCGCGAAGCTGTGGCCACTTGCGCGCTGAGCAAGTCCGAGTCGACCGCCATGCCGCTTTCGACGCGCGCACGGCTCTCGGCCTCGATGGCTCGCGCCGTCTCCAGCCCGGCCTCAGCAACGACGACTTGCTTCTGAGCCAGCAAAATGCCGTTGTAGGCTTGCACCGCCTGGTAAACCAGTTCCTGATCGGTGCGATTGAGTTGCTGCTCAGCTGCTTGCTGCATGTACCTGGCGCGAGTCACCTCGTACCAGCTTTGCAGGCCGTCAAACAAGCTCCACTGACCTGAGAAGCGGCTGGAAAAATTGCCGATGGGAGTTGGGGTATTCAACTTGTTGAGCGCGAAGTCGGCGGCCGTGAAGCTCTGCTGCCGTAACCTGGTGCCGAAGACAAAGACAGGATCGTTACCGCGCACCGCGCTTTCGGTAAACATTAGCTTGGGCATCAGTGGTGAACGCGATTCTCTTACTTGCGCCAGGGAGATGCGCGTACCCGCCAGCGCAGCTTTGTGGAGCGGGTTCTTCTCCAGAGCCATGCTGACTGCTTCCGACATGGTCAGAGGCGCACCGGGGTCAGTGGGGCTGGGGGTTGAAAGCGCCGTGTCGGCTGAAGTTTGAACCTGTCCCACGGATGGCATTGCCGCCACCACGAGCATCACAACAATACCGAGCGCCAGCGACCGACGGAACTGTTGCAGATCAAACCGCCCCCCATCATTTTGAGGCCCTCTCACCATCCTCAGGCTCCCACCAGGATTGCCTCAGTTGCCGGCACGATCTCGAACGTGGTTCTGAATTCGGCGCTTTGCTTCACCATCGCGCCCACCGAACAGTACTTCTCCTCCGACAGGCGAATGGCATCCTCGATCGCCTGGGCCGAGATATCTACCCCGGTCACGATGTGGCGAATGCGGACCTGGGTAAACACCTGCGGCGGATCGGACTTCTGGTCTGCTTCGACCGTCACTTCGTAGCCAGTAACCTGTTGGCGCTTTTTCCGCAGGATGTTGATGACATCGAATGCTGTACATCCTGCCAGCGCGACAGCAACAAGTTCGATCGGTTTGGCTCCGGTGTTGCCGGCCGCATCGTCGAGAAGCACGTGATGCCCGGTTCCGCTGGTGGCTATAAATTGACGGCCCGTACCGTAGGGTTGAGTAAGAGTGATCTTGGCGGTAATCATTGCGTTCTCCGTGCTCGTTACATCGACAACACGGATAAACGCAATCAACGGAGGAAGTGTTACAGGAAAATTGTGAAGATGCTCAGGAATTCCAGATCGGGAGGAAACCTCCTGCTATCAGCAGCTTGGCAGCAACGCCTCTTGGTGAGCTATCGCAATGCCGCGGGGCTGTTCTTCGCCAGCGCATTGATCGCCTGCTGATACTTGGCCAGCAGATCGCGGCGGAATTCTTCGGCACGTCGTGGCTCGCAGTCAGGTCGGTAGGCGCGGCACTTTGCCACTGTCTGCTGCAAGCTGGAGAGGAACGCCTGGCAGGGCTCGCAGTCCTGGATGTGTCGGTCCATCTCCTCGCATACTGCGTCATCCACCATGCCGTCCATGTAGTCGGATAGTGCCGCAAACAGGTTTCGGCAACGCACGCTCCTTGGAGTCTGGGCAGCGGCATGAATTATCAAATCACTGATGCGAACCGCGCCGGACGACTTGGCGAGCTCTTGCCGAACCAGCAGGCGCGCCCGGTGCAGGCGCACTCGGACCGTCCCCGTCCGAAGTCCCATGACATGCGCCACCTCTGCCGTGCTCAACTCTTCCATGTCATGCAGGACCAGGACCATCCGATACTGCGGAGGAACCGCGAGAATGGCCATTCTCAGTCGCTCCCCAGCCTCGCTGGTGAGAGCCATACTTTCGGGACTGGGCGCCTTGCTCCTCAACAACTCTTGCAGCTCACGGTCATCCGGCATCAGCTCGTCCAGCGATACATTTCTCCTGCCTGACAGCTTGTCTCCCCGATGGCTGCTGATGCAACGGTTGCGCGCGACTTTGTAGAGCCAAACCGTCAGGGCCTGTGAGTTTTCGAACTTGGATAGGTAGGGGATGGCCTTGAGGAGGACATCCTGCGCCGTGTCTTCAGCGTCTTCCCGGTGCCCGCAGACCTTCATACTGAACGAGAAGACGGTGTTCTGCAACAAACCAATAGCCTTCTCTACAGAAGCCGGACTACCGCCTTGAATGTGTTGCAAGGCCTGTTCGACATCACCGCGCATTCTTCAAGCTTAACGTACTCAGCAAGGTACACCAAGGTTAGAGCCCAGATTCGAATTCGTGGGCCAACCTGACCTATGACAGGTAAACCTCTGCGGAGATCCGAAGCCAAACCCGGGCTCGAAGCACTCTGGTTACTCGGCCGACTGCACCAAGCGCCCTCACCAGTCGGGAGCGCGGTGAAATCTACTGTGCCGCTACCGCGAGGCTAACCGGATTGCTGATTCGGTAGGGAGATCCCGGCGCTTGTGTCAGCGTTTGTCCATTGAAGTTGAAGATGTACAGGCTATCGCCCAACGCGTAAACGTGGTTGGCATTGTCCCACAACACAGAGTTCAATCCCTGCACCTCCACAGGTGCGCTAAGAACGCTCATGGTTCCATTGGATCGCAGCTTTAAGATCTGAATCCCGTCACCCGCAACGGCGAGATAGCTCCCGCTGGGGTCAAAGGCCATTGCGTTTTCATGGACTGCGGGCGCGATCTGCGAGCCCGGCACAAAATTCAAGCTGCCGGTGGAACTAACGGTGTAGTTGCCGAGGACGTATCCGTTGTTGTTGCAACCCAATCCGCCTCCGTACCAGCCCAATGTCACGAACCCCTGCACTGAGGCAGCTACTGTGGTAATGTTGCACACCTGTTCCTGCAAGTTCGGCAGCGGGGGGGCAGAGACTGGACCTGGATTGATCCAGACGAGGGCGCCGTTGGCGTTGCGCCGTAAAATCCCGAAACCTTGCATAATCGGCGTGTATGCGAAGCGATTGTCCGGCGAGAACGTCATTACTCCCTGCCACTTCGCGGGGCCGTCCTGCAACGTAGGATTACTCATATAGGAAAGTTGGCCGTCAGAGCCGATCATCCACGGCAGCACTTCGCTGTTGCAAGAGTTGCAGGTGTCCACTGAGTTGAGAACCCGGCCGGTGCGATCAATGTTCAGAGCGCTGACGTATTGCCCGCCCGGATCCTGGATGTACGACAATCCGTTCACAACCGATGTCTCGCTTAGTGCGCCGTTCGATCCCACGCTGTAGGAAGCAATGTTCTGCGTGTCATCACCAAAGAGGTGGTTGCCGGAGGCGATCAGGCTAAAGCTGGGCAGATTGAATGGAGAGCCTGGTATGGCTTGGACACTGCCATCAGCAGCCACCGCGAACCCGGTGATTGAATCGGTAGAACCGTTGGTTGAGCCAACGTAAACATATGCGGAGGCCCCTGCCGCGAGGTTGCTCCGGTCGGCGGCATAGCCGAAAGTCGCTGTCACGAGGAGGCACAAAACGACATTAGTAAAACCGCGGAAGACGACAGACTGAGAGTTCCCAAAACCGACGTGACGCATGGCTACTCCTCCTGCCCGGGGGCTGCTGGTTAAGAGGCGCAGCTGCTCACATCAGGTTATCCATTGCCGAAAAAATCACACTGCGGACGTTCCGGCCATGCACACACCTAGATTCTTCGGACTGGCGTCGAACACCTGAGGCGAGATCTGCATCCAACTCTGCTTAGTGGAGCTCTCAATGCTCTCGGCCTCTGATGAGGCCACGCAGGAGCCTATGAAACTCGGATTCACGTGGTACGCTCTCGCGATCATTTTCCTGGCCGTACTGATCGGCGTTGCACACGCCCAACAAACCGGGCCTCCTATCCAGCAGGATGCGGGACAGGCTTCACAACCAGCCGCGGGGTCCAATGGCCCGGGACAGGTGGGCTCGCAAATGCCGCCCGTTGCCCAGCCATCTGTTGACAAAGGCAAGACCCTGCCGCCGGCAAGTGACGAGTCGGCGCGAGGAAACGCCAGCCAGACCGGAACCACCACCACTTCTACGAACGTCGATTCTGACGACAATCCGTACGACCCGTTGCTCGAGCCTCCGCCGTTGCCCAAGGGCAAAACGACCCTCATCGGCGGCATCGCTACCAGCGTGGATAAAGTGCGGAATCGCCTGACGGTGCAGCCGTTCGGCAAAGGCGCGAAAGTTAAAGTCTTTATCGATGAGCGCTCGCATATCTATCGCAACGGAACGGAGACCACCATCCTGGGTATCCACAAGGGCGATCGCGTTTATGTGGACACGATGCTGGCGCGCAACGACCGTATCTTTGCCCGCAATGTCCGCGTGTTGACCGAAAGCGGCCTGGCTGAAGTGCGCGGTCAGGTGGTATCAACCAATCCGGAGCGTGGCACGATCAGCGTGCGCGATCAGCTCTCAGCTAAGCCGGTATCGTTTACGGTGAATGGCGCGACCAAGTACAGCTCGACGAAAGGAAACGCGACAGCTGCCGACGTACAGCCGGGCTCGTTGATCGATGTGCAGTTCTCACCGCGACGTGAGCAGGCGGTCGCGCAGGAGGTCAAGGTCCTGGCCAAGCCGGGCGACAATTACATCTTCTCGGGTGTGGTGACGAACCTCAACATGCGAACCAATTCGTTCTTCCTGGACAACCAGAGCGACGAGGAGAGTTATGAAGTGCACTTCTCGCGCGATGCCATAACGGATTTGTCAGCACTGCGCGTTGGCGCCGAGGTAACGGCCCGGACCGTCTTCGATGGAAAGCAATATACGGCAAGCAACGTTCGGGTGGAGAAGCCTGAGCCAAGCCCGTCGGACCAGCCACAGCCGTCCGGTCAACAATCGGAAGTGCAGTAGAGGTCTATTCGGTTCCAAGGAGCGTCTGACGAGAAATGCATGGAAGGCAGCTCCACTCCAAAAGCCGGAATGAATCGTAGGTTCTAGCTGCGCAGTAGAGATTCTAGGGATTCTTCTTCAGCAATATTCCTGCTAAGAGAGCAACGGCTGCTCCCAATAGCCACTCGATGCGCCAAACCTGCACAGCCTGCCAGTCGACCAGTGTGTCCTCTCGATAGACAACCCCTAGCGATATCGCTGTTAGGGCAAGGATCACTGCCACGGCCAGGCACACCACACACGGGACAGACAATCCCAACCGCTGGAAGACCCCAGAGAAATTTTCAGGCTGTTGGCGCTCTTTCGTGTCGGGAAACACCTCGACATTCGAGCCCTCGCGCGCCCCACCGCAGGAGTGGCAGTACCGGGCACCAGGCGTGTAGTCCATTCCGCAATGCCAGCAGATGCCGCGCAGGCTGGGGATTACGCGCGCTACATCGGGATTCGCCGGGCGCCAGTATTCCTGGCTCGTGCTTTTTGCTGCCGAAGCCATTTAGAGGGTCTCCAGTTGTCCTATTAAATCCAAAGCAAGCGGACAACCAAAGTCACTCGGGGTCTAAGTCCCCGGTAAGGTGGTGGATAGAAGCCACCGGCAGGGCCGGGTATTCCGTTGAGTAAGAAAAATTTACGGAGAAGTGGAAAGACTTTTTGCGCTAATTGCGCTTCGGCATGGTAATCACCTCATGGGTGACCGTCCGCTTGCTGTCGTGACTCCAGTAGCTCAGCAGCAGCAGGTCGCTTGCGGTGAACTGAATCTCGTCCGGCCGGGGATTACCCTTCGTGAAGATATATTGATCCAGCAGCTCGTGCAGACGGGAGATACTGATGCCGAGAGCTGCGGCGGCTTCTGCTTCGGTGTACAGCTCTTTGCTCGAGCGTTTGAGTTTGGCCATCGGGCGCATCCTGAGTTCCTTGCAACCTTTGTACCTGCTTTTTAGGGTTCGTCATATCAGGTAAACTGCTCATAAGCCGGCCGTGATGAAACCTTACCGAATACTGTTGTTGTCTCTGTGCTTCGGCTGCGGAGTACTAAGCAGCAACCTGCTGCACGCGGCGACCGATACGGGCAGCGCAACCGTGCCGACCCGCGCCGACAATGATGCCAACACGCATAAGGCTTACGAGTATTTCTACAATCTCGAATACGATAAGGCGATCCACGAGCTCGAACTTGCCTTGGCGGCGCATCCGGACGATCCTTTCGCGGTAAATCACCTGCAGGCTGCGGTCGTCTTTAAGGAGCTGTACCGCATAGGTGCGCTCGATACCGAAGCCTATGCCGCCGATAACTTCCTCACCAAGAAGCTGGCGGCGCCGCTGGATCCCGCCGTGGCCAACCGCGTGAGGCAATTGACCGACCAGAGCCTTGCTCTCTCACAGGCTCAGCTCGATAAGAACCCGAACAATGTCGACGCTCTTTATGCCCGCGGTGCGGCCCGCGCCATGAATGCGACCTACGTCGGCGTGGCCACCCACGCCTGGTTCGCGGCCCTGCGCGGAGCGATGGCGGCACGGCACGACAACGAACGCGTACTGGAACTCGACCCCAAGTACATCGACGCCAAGGTCTCGGTCGGGACCGACCTTTACGTTGTGGGATCGTTGAGCTGGCCGGTGAAAGTGGCGGCCTCGGTTGCGGGCCTTAGCGGCAACAAGCAGAAGGGCTTGGACTACCTCCGGCAAGGGGCGTCCAGCAATCACGTGGAGGTGGCCACTGACGCCAAGATCATCCTTGCACTCTTTCTGCGCCGTGAGCAGAGATATGCCGAAGCCCTGCAGATCGTCAACGGATTGCAAAATGAATTTCCGCGCAACTTCCTGATGGCTGCCGAATATGCTCATCTGCTGAATGCGGCTGGACATGGCCAGGAAGCAATCGCGGCCTACCGCAAAGTGTTGGCCGGCTGCCACAACAACGTGTATGTCGGATGCCGAACCGAAATCGCAGCGTACGGTTTGGGTGAAGCGCTACGCGGTCAGAAAGAGTACGTCGAGGCCGCGCAGGCGTACGAACTGGCTGCGAATAGCGGAAAGGACTCTGACCTGCGGCAGAAGGCAACGCTATCCGCCGGCGAGATGTACGACGTCCTCCAGAAGCGCGATACAGCGCTGGAAAAATACAAGGCAGTCATCGCCGAGAATTCCGCGACGAATTCAGCCGACCTGGCGCGGCACTATATGAAACAGGCCTACAAGACCCCGTAGCAATCCTATTCTTTCCTTCGCGGCGTCATCCAGCTCAACCCCGAGATCGCCGCATGACCGCGTACGGCAATTCATTACAACTTTAGTTACTGATTCATGTGACGGACATCACAGTCCTTTGAACACCATCTGCTTCATCTTTGCCCTGTAAGCGCTGGGCTCCTCGCCCAACTTCATGAGCATGGCCCCTGCCAGTCAGGGATTCAGCAGAAGCAGGCCGTATATGTCCTCAGCCAGTTCGTCGAAGTGGTATCACGCCAACAAATACACCGCGGAAGCGGCTTGCCAGGGATGTGGAGGCATTGTGCGCCACGCTTACTGGTGTCCCACGTGCAACCTTTTGGTGGCCTATGCCTACGAAGTCCTGCGGGACAGCGGCAAGCTGACCGTCGAAGACCAGTTGATCCTGCACGCCTTGGGAGTCGCCTGGATCTAAACCGACCGGAGCGCTAGTCCTGGCGCCAAACGTAGAAGTAGTCGTCGTCGACACTGGTCGCCAGATCGATCTTACTTTTCGCCGAGGCACGGCTTAGGGCCGCGCGGATATGCTCGATCTTGGCCTCCCCGAGGGCTCTGCGGGGAATACGGAGGGCGCGCTTGGCCTTCAGGCCGCCCACTTCACGCAAGATCTTTTCAACAATTTCATAATGTTTGCTTTTGCGGCTGGTGGGCACAGCACTGCGCGCAATGGAGTCGAATGGGGGCTCGTTCGAGTCACTTAGGCGGTCGCGCATCGTTTCATCCCGATCCGAAACTTAAACTCCACGGCTCAATGTATCACAAAGTCGAGCCTTATTTCGTATCTTGTTTGTGCTGATGAAATGGACACCTAATTGCCGATCTAAACGTACAACTAACGGCTTTCCAAAACGCATCTGTAACAGTTATCGAACGCCAGATGGTAGCCCAAGGTCCTGATCAGCCGCCATCGAGGCTTATTTTGGGCTGCGGTTCCGAGTAAGAGAAAGCGGAGGATGCTGAATGGACGCGGCGCAAGCCAAAATCGGCCCAGATTCACGCAAACCTGCAGAACGTCAACCCCGTATATCGTTCGGCATCACCGGACTGGATGACATCCTTTACGGGGGCCTGCCGTCCGGGCACTTATACCTTCTGGAAGGGACTCCGGGAGCAGGCAAAACCACAATCTCATTGAACCTGGTACTGAGCAACTGCGAAGCAGGACGGCGGACGCTTTACATCACGCTCTCCGAGTCCAAGCAGGAATTGGTGGCCGTGGCCACATCGCACGGCTGGCAGCTTGATGCCGTGCCCATCTTCGAACTGACGCCGCAGGAAGATTCACTGCGGCCGGAGCATCAATACTCGGTGTTTAATCCCGAGGATGTCGAACTGGACCAGCTCACTGACTTAATTTCGAAAAAGGTCGATGAGATCCAGCCCAGCGTGATCGTGGTCGACTCACTGTCCGAACTTCGCCTGCTGGCACGCGATAGCTTCCGCTATCGGCGACAGATGCTCGCGCTCAAGAGTTTTTTCGAAGAGCGGAACTGCACCGTGCTGCTGATCGACAACCACAGTGGCGACCGCAAGGAACCGACCGTACACAGCATCGTCCACGGTGTGATTGGGCTGGAAGTGCTGGAGCGTGAATACGGCAGCGTACGCCGCCGGGTGAGCGTGCAAAAAGTTCGGGGCTCCAAGTTCCGCGAGGGCTACCACGACTACCAGATTATGACCGGAGGCGTGGTGGTGCATCCGCGACTGGTTGCCGCCGAACACAGGCATCCGCATGGCACAGGACTGCTCAGCACCGGTCTCCCGGAGATGGACACGATGCTGCACGGCGGCGTCATGCGGGGCACCAGCACGCTGCTGCTGGGAGCCGCCGGCGTAGGCAAATCCAGCCTCGCATCGCGCGTTGCCTGTTCAGCGGCGGAACGCGGCGAGTCGGCAGCTATTTACCTCTTCGACGAATCGATGCAGGTATTTCTCGAACGCAGCGAGGGGCTCGGCGTACATATCGAGCCACACATCAAAAGTGGGCGAGTCTACCTAAAGCAACTCGATCCGGCGGAGGTTCCACCGGGCGAATTCGTGAACGATATCCGGGCGCGGGTTGAACAGGGCGCCTCCGTGGTGGTGATTGACAGTCTGAATGGCTGGCAGAATGCCATGCCCGGCGAGCAGTATCTGCAATTACAGATGCATGAACTGCTGTCCTACCTGGGTACGCAGGGCGTATCTACATTCCTCATCCTGGCGCAGCAGGGGGTAATGGGTCCCATGCAGGCCGACATCGACGTCAGCTATCTGGCCGACGCCATTATTCTCATGCGCTACTTTGAAGTCACCGGTGAGATTCGGAAGGCGATCTCTGTCTTCAAAAAGCGTTCCGGTCCGCATGAGGCCACAATCCGCGAGCTGCAATTGAAGCCGGGGGGCATCGTCGTAGGGGAGCCGCTGCGGTCCTTTCATGGGGTGCTTACCGGAGTGCCGCAATTTGTGGGTAGCGACCCTTCCGTCTTGAAGACACCGCCTAATGACAAACAATAGCTCACTCAAGCTCCCGGTCCTGGTCGTAGCGCCCTTCGGCCGCGACGGCAATCTCATCTCCGATACGCTGCAGGGGGCGAACATTCCCTGCGAGCTGCATCATGATCCTCGGGCGGTTTTTCCGCGGCTGTCTAATGGAACGGGCGCGCTCCTGGTCGAGGAAGAAGCGCTGAACGAAGAGTTGATCCGGGAATTCGCGCTAGCATTGCAGAATCAGCCGGCATGGTCGGACGCTCCGGTTATCATGTTGACGAAACCGCGCAACGCTATGTCGAGGGCGTCGCGCATGATGGCGCAGATGCGCGAACCCCTGGGCCACACCACACTGCTGGAGCGTCCCATACGCCCCGAGATCCTGGTAAGCACGGTCCAAACCGTATTGCGCGCGCGACTGCGCCAGTATCAGATTCGCGATGCCCTCGAAAGCCTGCAGGCCAGCGAGGCGCGTTATCGCTCACTAATTCTCGCCGCTTCGTCAATCGTCTGGAATGCAGATCTTCACGGGAACGTTATCGAACCCCTACCCGCCTGGGAAGCCTACACCGGACAGAGCTTCGAGCAATATCGCGGACAAGGCTGGTGCGACGCCATTCACCCGGCTGATCGCAAGCGCGCTATTCCCACGATCTTTGCATCTATTGAAGGCCTGCGGCCTTTTCAAATCGAATACCGTATGCGCCGGCACGACGGTCAGTTCCGTTGCGTCCTGGCGCGCGGCGTACCTGTATTCCGCGAAGATTCATCCGTAAAGGAGTGGGTCGGCACCTGCACCGATATCCAGGATCGCAAGGATTCTGAGATTGCTCTACGCAAGAGCGAGCGTCTGGCTCTGGCAGGACAATTGGCTGCGAGCATAGCCCATGAGATCAACAATCCTCTGGAAGCGGTAACGAATCTTATCTACCTCATCAGCACACGCGTCACGGACGATGAGTCGCGCCATTACTGTTCGATGGCACAGCGTGAACTCACCCGGGTAACCGAGATCTCCGGACAAACTCTGCGCTTTTATCGCAAGTCCACCAAGCCGACTGAAACCGATGTCGCGGAGTTGTTAGAGTCGCTGCTACATCTGTTCTATCCAAAGTTTGGACGCCGCAATCTGCAAATTCGAACGGAACTGCACAAGGCGCCTAGTATCCTGGCTTTTCCGAACGAGTTGCGGCAATTATTTGCGAACCTCATCAGCAATGCCATCGATGCCACGGCGCCGGGCGGCCACGTCCGCATTGAGCTGGGTCCGGCAGTGAACTGGCGCAACCCATCGAGGAGCGGAGTGCGCGTGATCGTTGCCGACACAGGCAGTGGCATTCCTGAGCTGGTTCGCCGTCGGATCTTCGAGCCTTTTGTGACCACGAAGGGCGACGCCGGCACCGGTCTCGGCCTATGGGTGTGCGATGACATCGTTAAGCGACATGGCGGGCGATTACGCTTGAAGACCAAGACGCGTGGGCGCTCTGGAACAGTCTTCTCGATTTTTTTTCCTGTAGGCGTTACTCCGATGCCGCAGCTGTCAGAATTGAACTTTGGCCCCGACGGCGGCTCCCTCGACGTGGCGTGACTCGCTCGCCAGGATCAGTTTTCGATTTCCCATGAACGTTTACGAGTCACCCCAAGTCCCAGTCGAAATTCACAGCCAAACATGTAAACTATTCTGTTTGCGCCTGATGCCCAGAGAGGCGGGTACGCTCGCCTCGCGTTCCACTTGCGCAGAATGCCGATTCAGACCGCGAAGCAGTGATCAACAACACTGCCGATCCGTAGCAGTTCAGTTAGATTTTCCATTAAGAACATGGAGGCAATCTTGACCCGCTTGAGCAAGCACATTCTTTCTCTTCTCCTTCTCGCCGCATTGTTGGTTCCGGCGGCGTTTGCAGCCAACAAAGAAACTCCGCACGACCTGCTGGTGAGATCATTTCAGCAAGCGAACTTGTGGACGCAAGGCCCACTCAAGTTGACGGCTAATGTGCGCATGCCAAAACCGGATGGCTCGGGCGACATCAATCTGGTGTACACCGCTTCCTGGGCTGGTCCGGACAAGTGGCGCGCCGAGTGGACCGCCAACGGCCTCGATCAGACCACAGTATTGAACGATGGGAAGCTGTCGTATCTGAGCACTCAGCCCGGGCCTCTGGTTCCCCTGCTGCAGGTGGAGTCCGCCATTGAGGCACTCGACGGCGGTAATCCTGCCGGCCCATACACGCTTCCACCAATCGCAGTGGAAAAGACAAAAATCGCAAACAGTAAGAAGAAAATCGGGAACGTGGACGCGAAGTGCATGGGACTCGGCGAGCCCCTCCAGACCTTCTGCGTGGATCCCGCCACCGCGCATTTGCTGTCCGTCGATAACTCGATCGAGGGCGCGAATTTCGGCTCGTATGAATACAGTGATTACACCACCATCGGCAGCACAGCTTATCCGCAGACTATCAAGGTCAGCTATGTGGGCAAGCTGATGGAAGAACTGAAGCTGACCGTGTCCCACGATGAGAAATTCGCGGATAAGGTCTTTGCCGCTCCGGACAAAAGCACTTCGACCGCTTGGCCATCGTGCGCTGACGTAGGCAAGAGCTTCACAGCCCCCTCGGTGAGCAAGTCAGTGCCTCCCAAAATGTCCGACGCTGCCCGCAAGGCCAAGAAGTACGGCCTGGTGTGGGTGTTCGCCACGGTTGGCAAAGACGGTTCTGTAACAAAAGCCAACTCTATCGGAGGCGATCCCGATCTCACGGCTGCCGCCGCCGATGCGGCGCAGCAATATAAATTCACGCCATACATGCGTTGCGGACAGGCAGTTGAATTTCAGACGGTTGTCATTGTCCCCTTCGCGCCGCCGAAGATGCCGGGAGAACAGCCAATCGAACATTAAGTACAAATCCCACCCGACAGAAGGGAGTTCGGGTGGGATTTTTCTTGTCTTGAGAACGACGCTCCGGTGTCTAAAATCACCTCATCGCCTCAATGGGGTCGACTTTAGTTGCGCGCCGCGCGGGGACGTAGCTGGTGACTACCGCGACGGCCAGAAACAGCAGAGGTGCCACCACGAAGGTCACCAGATCGTGGGTGCCGACCTTGTAAAGCAGGCTGGACATCACTCTGGTCATTATCAGGGCTGCGACGAGTCCGATGACCACTCCACTGACGGCCAGAATCAATCCCTGGCGAACGACCAGCCGTAAAATATCTGCGCTCTTCGCTCCTAACGCAACCCGAATGCCGAGCTCATGCTGACGCTGGGCCACCGAATAAGCCAGCACGCCGTAAATGCCGATCAATGCCAGCGCCAGCGCCGTCAGCGAGAAAAGGCCGAGCAGCATCATGATGAATCGCGGTTGTGTCCGCGAATTGTCCATCAAATCTTCGGCAGTAAGAATTCCGGTGACCGGCTGGTCGGGGTCAATGCCGGAGATCTCGCTCCGTATCGCGGGTACGAGAGTGAGCGGCGGCACGGCCGTGCGTAACAGCAGGTACATGTTGTTCCAGGGCAGTTGCGCGAACGGAATGTAAACCTGTGGTTGCGGCTCTTCGCCCAGGCCGCGATTCTTGATGTCTTCCGCGACACCGATCACTTCCCCGCCCTCCGTCCACCGGCCCACGACAATATGTTTGCCGATGGCATTCTGCCCCGGCCAGAACTGCCGTGCGAAGGTCTCATTCACGATCAGGACCTTGGGACTCTGGGCGTTATCAGCCGCAGTGAAGCCACGACCGCTGCGCAGCGGGACACGTAGCGTCTGAAACCATTGCGGGCTCACCGCTTCGATATCGATGAACGGGCGCTGTGCCAGCGGCACATTCTGCTGCCCTTCCGGCAACATGGGCGTAATCCGCTTCCAACTGAGAGGCAACACGGCTGAAATCGCGGCGCTTTGCACACCGGGCACTTGTACCGCACGGCGCAATAGTTCATCGAAGAAGTCGGTTTGTTGCGTCGGCTTGGCATATTTCACCGTCGGCAGAGAGAGGTTCATGGTGAGGACATTGTGCGGATCGAAGCCGGGATCAACCTTCAGCAAACGCTCATAGCTGCGCAGCAACAGCGCCGCTCCAATCAACAGCAGCAGGGACAGCGCTACTTGCCCGACGACAAGCATGCTCGTCATCCTGCCCCGAGTATGGCCGGCGGAACTGCTGCGCCCCTCCTCGCGGAGCGTGGCGTGAAGGTCTATACCAGCCAACTGCAGCGCGGGAAAGATGCCGAAGATGATTCCGGTCATCAGCGAGATAGCGACTGTAAACAGGAGCACACGCAAGTCCATCCCAACAGGCATCCCCTGCGGTAGCTGAGTCGCTCCCCAGGCCAGCAGTGCCCGCGTGGCCAGCCAACTCAACCCCACACCGAGCACGCCGGCGATTAGCGCCATCAGGGTGCTCTCCGTCAGGAGTTGCCGCAGGATCGTGCCTCGCGCTGCTCCTAAAGCGGTGCGAACTGCGACCTCCCTTCTCCGCACCAGAGCGCGGGAGAGCAGAAGGCTGGCGACATTAGCGCACGCGATCAGCAAAACCAAGGCCACGGCGCCAAAGAGAAGCCACACCTTTCCCCGCACATTAGCAACAACAAGATCACGCAGAGGAGCGGCCGTAACTGTGATATCAGGACCGGCATCCGGAGCAGTGGGATTCTGCTCGCTGTATTGACGATTCAAGACAGCGAGTTCCGCGTCAGCCTGATTTGCGCTGACTCCCGGTTTCAGTCGTGCGACCAACCCAAGATAGCCTACTCCCTGTCGCAAACGCTGAGGCGGAATCAGGGTCAGCTCGAAGTAGCGCGGAGTCCACACGTCGGCCTCGCCGACGAATGGAAACTGCGCTGCAGCGGGCAGCACACCCACGACCGTGTATGGCGTGCCGTCCAACGTAATGGTCCGGCCGACGACCTCGCGGTCGCCTCCGTACCTGGAACGCCAGAGCGAGTCACTGAGGATGACGACCGGCTTGCCCTCAGGACGACCCTCGTCTTCTGCAAAGCTACGGCCCAGCCGGGGCTCCACGCCAAGCATGGCGAAGAAGTTTGGCGAGACGCGTCCCACCGCCACCTGTATCGGGTCGCCATGACCGCTCAGGTTCAACGTGTCATTGGTCCAGGCAGCGACGGACTGAAAAGACTGGCTGCGATCGCGGAGCAACTCGTAACGCAGCAGCGTGCCATCGTAATCCTTGGACTGATCCTTCACCTGCAGGCTGACCAATTGCTGCGGATCGCGATACGGAAACGGCCGCAAGAGCAGCGCATTAGCCACGGTGAAGATGGCGGTGGTCGCGCCGATTCCAACGGCGAGGATGAGGATTGCGCCAATCGTAAAGCCAAGGTCCTTGCCGAGAAGACGAAGGCCAAACCGAAGATCGCGAAGGAAGGACTGCATTGGAGGAATTATAGAAGGCAGAAACGCCGGCAGTTGGCAATTAGCGGCCTGGGCTTAGCTTGTAAAGGTGCAGACCATACCGTCTGCAGCTGCGGATACGCCTTTCTAATTACCCATCCAGAGCTGCCAACGCGAGCGCCGGATTTCCCATCTAAATCTGGTGGATAGTGGTCAGTGGATTTTGGGTGCAAAGGCCAACCGCTTCCGTCTGCCGACGGAGGGTAAGGTCTCATCCAGGAACCAGCGGTTATTATCCAGTGCCTCGTCCCCGGAGGATGAATGTCTGTTTCCCGGCAACTGACGGTCGTTTTCGCCCTACTGATCGCGCTGACGGTATCGGCCAGCGCCAATGACGTGCGCATCAGCATCCCAAAGCGTACCAAGCCGACACCTGTGCAGAAGCTGAATCAGGAAGGGGTGAAAGAGGTCCAGAAGCACCACTACAAGAAGGCGAAGGCCCTCTTTTACAAGGCGTACCTCATTGATCCGAACGACCCGTTCACGCTGAACAATCTCGGGTACATCGCGGAGTTGGAAGGCCAGGCCGACCGCGCTCAGCGCTATTACAGTCTGGCGCAGGAGCAGGGGTCCGACGCGCTGGTCTACAAGTCGACCGAGCCTGCCGCCATCGGCAAGCCGGTTGGCAAAATCGCGGGCTCCGCGGCCGACACCAAGATGCAGGTAAACCGCATCAACGTCTACGCTATCGGGCTGCTGCAAAAGGATCAGGCGCCGCAGGCTGACTTGGCTTTGCAGCGGGCGCTCAAGCTGGATCCGACAAATCCGTTCACGCTGAACAATATCGGTTACGCTCGCGAAAAAGAAGGCGAACTCGAGGAAGCCTACAAGTTCTATACCCAGGCCGCCGATCAGCACTCCGATACGCCCATCGTCGTGACGATGAAACCGGCCTGGCGCGGCAAGGGAATCAGTACGATCGCTGCATCGAACGCGAGAAAAGTCCAGAACGTGATGGAGCACGAACAGAGCATCAGCGCCAAAGTCGCGCGCCTGAACACGCGAGGAGTTGCAGCTATCAACCGCAACGACTTCAAGCTGGCGCGGACTTACTTCGAACAGGCTTACAAGCTCGACCAGCGGAATGCATTTGCGTTGAACAATATGGGATATCTGGCCGAGATGGATGGCGACCGCGAAACCGCCGACTTCTACTACGACAAGGCGCGCGAAGCCGATCAGTCGAGCATGAAGGTCGCCTATGCGTCGCGGAAGGATGTGGAGGGGATGAAACTCTCGTCCGTCGCGGGAGACAGCGACGACGCTGTGAACAAAGCCGTGGAGGAAGCTGCTGCCCTTCGCCGCGAGGAGGGAGGCCCCGTCGTACTTCGGTATCGCGACAACCAGCCAGTCATGGAACCGGCGGCTCCGCCGAAGCCGGTCCAGCCTGTAAATCCGACGCCTGAACCAGCGCCAAGCGGCGGCTTGATCGAGCCGCTGCCGGACAATCAGCAGCCCCCGACGGCACAGCCGAACGGCGAGCAGCCTCCGGCGTCGCAACCGAACAGTGGACAACCTGCGGCCCAACCGCCCGCTCAGCCTAACAACGGACAGCCAGCAGCGCAGCCGCCACAGGGAAACAACGCGCCCGCCAATTCCAATGGCGGACTGCTGATGCCCTTGCCCGACAATCAACAGCCTCCTGCGGCAGAGGACCAGAATCACCCAGCGAATCCGGCTCCGCAGCAACCACAACAGCAGGCGCCCCCGCAGTCGCAATCGACGCCACCTGCTCAAAACAATCAACCGGCGAACTCCAATGGTGGCATCCTGATGCCATTGCCGGACAACCAGCAGCCCCCGGCAGCGCAGCAGCCACCGCCGCAGCAGTAAGGGTCTTTGGGTATTGTGATCGCGACCAGGCCTTCCGATCGAGGGCAGGTCTGCTGTTCGCCGCCTTGCTAGTTCATTCTGTGAGCCGTCAACCGTCCGTCTCTCGTGAGCTTTGCGACTCCCCTAGGCCAAATGATTCAACGGCCCGATGCCCTGCCCGATCGGGTATGCCAAGAAGATCGCCCGGCGCACATACTCCTTCGCCTTCCGAGCCGCCTGTGGCAGTTGCTCTTCTAGCGCCAGGTGACAAGCCAGAGCCGTTGCGTACGCGCAGCCCGTACCGTGAGTCGAGCGGGATTCCATCCGCTCCCCGCCGATCACCTGCTGCTGGAGCGGCACCTTGGAACTAAGGTAATCGTTGGCCGGATCAAGGTGGCCTCCCGTAATCACCACCGCCTGTGCCCCGAGGTGGTGGAGTCCGTCGGCCAGTTCACGGATGCTCGGCAAAGCCGACTCCCAATCAGCCTGCTCGCTGAGTGGTTGAGCATTGATCAGAAGCGCGGCTTCGTGAATATTCGGTGTTATTACATCGCAAAGCGGGATCAACCTGGCACGCAGAACGTCCAGACCCGCTTCGTCCAGCAGCATCGCTCCCGAGGAGGAGCGGACCACCGGATCGAGGACGATGTTCGGCAACCGGGAAGACTCGAGGAAATCCGCTACGGCCGCAGCCACCTCGCCCGAGCCCAGCATGCCCACGCGAACAGCGGCGATGTCCAAATCCTCTACTAAAGCCTTGAGCGTCCGGCGCAGGAAGTCGGGGCTGACCGGCTGAAGGTCGAAGACTCCCTGGGTAGACTGGACTGTGAGGGCGGTAATGCACGTGGCGGCGTAGCAACCGTTGGCGGCGGCAGTCTTAACGTCGGCCGTAATCCCGGCGCCCGACGAGGGGTCATAGCCGGCAACGCTCAAGATGACCGGGGGCATGGCTTGACTGTATCGCAAAGCCGACAAGTCCTGAAGTGACGGCCTCACGTCCCACTAACAACTCTGCTTGCAAGTAGCTGCCGTCGATAACCTTAGAACTTATTGTCACCGCGTATGCCAACCTCTCCGCGCCGCCTTTCCTCTAATTAAGCCATGCGCGCCCGCATCGTCGGTCCAGATTCCGGCAGGTAGATGGCTATTTCACGCGCAAGATCGACCGCTCTCCAGTGGGCTCGCGATTACCATAGTAATCCTCAAATAGCAAGCCCTAAGAGTGCCTACACACTTTGGAGGGTTGACTCTTACTCTTTGCAGTGAATAGACTTACAACATCCTGTCAGGAGGACCAACTTAAACGATGAGAGGTGTTTAATGTTACGAGTACTCAGCTCAGTCGCGGCGACGTTAGTCTTCGCCTCCGCGTTGGGCGCGGCACCCGGTAATAGCACACCGGAATCGCTAAAAGGGGCCCCAGGACAGACTCAGGAAACTAAGCCAAGCCACACCGCGAAAGGTCAGGTTGGCAAGGCCTCGTGGTACGGACGCATCTTCCAGTTTCACAAGACTGCAAGCGGCGAGCCGTACGACATGAATGACTTGACGGCTGCCCACCGGACATTGCCGATGGGTTCCTGGGTCAAGGTCACCGATTTAAAGACGGAGCGGTCGGTCATTGTTCGTATTAATGACCGCGGACCCGTCGCCCGGAATCGGATCATCGACCTGTCCTATAGTGCGGCTAAGGTATTAGGCATGCGCGGCGTAGATCGCGTTCGCCTGGATGTTCTGCAGACTCCAGAGCTTGCGGAGAATCTCGGCCCACGATAATCCGTCCTTATCCGGTTCAGTTCCCGACGGGGCACTCGTGTGCCTTGTCGGGATCAGTTAAACTTAGGGCCGATGCTTACACAAGATCGGCTCATCGTTGCGCTTGACGTTCCCACCGCCTCCCAGGCTCGCCAGCTGGTGCAATCCATCGGAGAGTCAGCTACCACATATAAAATCGGCAAACAGCTCTTTACCGCCGAAGGGCCGCAGCTGGTTCGAGAGCTCGTCGCCTCGGGCCGCAAAGTCTTCCTTGACCTGAAATTCCATGACATCCCTAACACCGTGGCGGCAGCCGTAAGCTCCGCCGCGCAACTGAACGTCAGCATGTTGACCGTGCACGCCTCCGGCGGCAGCAAGATGCTGAAGGCGGCGGCCGAGGCGGCTGCTCAGTCCTCAGCCAAGCCGATGGTCCTGGCGGTCACGGTTCTAACGAGCATGGACGACGTCGATCTGCAGGAAATTGGAGTCTCAGGTACGACGCTGACCCAGGTCCTCCGCCTGGCAGCGCTCGCTCGTCAAGCGGACTGTGGAGGCTTGGTAGCTTCGGCAAAGGAAGCCGGCGAACTGCGCCGCGAATTGGGTGAAGGCTTCGCGATCATCACACCCGGGGTACGGCCCGCGGGTTCAGCGGCAGGTGACCAGGCCAGAGTGGTGACACCGCGAGACGCCATCGCAGCCGGAGCCAGCCACCTGGTGGTGGGCCGCCCGATCATCGAAGCTCCCGATCCCGCGAAAGCGGCCGCTGCGATTGTGAACGAAATCGAGGCTGCCCAACCAGTGGCTAAATAGAAGTCGGCCCCGCGAAAACTTTCGCGTGTGTGGACGAATGTGAATGACATTCTCCTGTCATTCCCTATCCGCGGCTCGCGGCTACTCAGCGGAGAATTCTCGAACCTTCTGCTGCAGCCGCTTAGTCCCCCACGTGACCCCCTCCGCGTGGCACAATACCTGAATCAGTCCAGAGCACTTTCGAGGGGGAGAGGATGTCGCAAGGAAACGAGAACGTTAAGAACTTCCTGTACCACCGTCAGTTGCTTCCAGCCTTAGTCATGCTGTTTTTATTCGCGAGCGTATTTTCTGTGATCGCAACGGCCCAGCAGCCTGCCGCCCAGAACGCAGCGCCCGACGTCCTGGTCCTCAGCAATGGAGATACCCTTCACGGAAAACTCGTAAGCGAGGCCGGCGGCACGGTCACCTTTCACACCGAGCCGCTGGGCGATGTCTCGCTGACCTGGGACAAGATCAAGGAAGTACACACGGCTCAAAAATTCGCCGTGATCAAGCCGGACGAGGAGCTTAGACATCGTAGAGACGTCAAGAATCTTCCCGTGGGGACGGTTGCCATGACCGACCAGAATGTCCAGCTGCAGCCGGCGAACCAGGCTGCCGTAAGCCCCGTTCCGGTGAAGGATGCAGCCTACATCGTGGATCAGGCCTCACTGGAAAAGCAGGCTCACGAGCCCGGCTTCTTCGTGGGATGGAATGGTACGGCTACCGGCGGAGCGACCATCGTCGAGGCCACTCAGAAGCAGTACAACTTCGCTTGGGGGCTCAGCCTAGTACGCGCGATTCCCACGGTGCCGTGGTTGGACCCGAGTAACCGTACTTCGGCCGACTTCCTGGGATCGTTCGGCAAGACCATCCAGCCTAGCTATGTCGCGGGCGGCGTCTTCGTACCGGACGTTGTCACCAAGACCTCCATCTTCCACGCCGATGCCGAGCGCGACGAATACTTCTCGCCCCGTTGGTATGTGCTGGGACTGACGGCCTTCGATCATAACTACAGCCAAAACCTCGACCTGCAGCAGATCTACGGCGGCGGCATCGGCTGGACGGCGATCAAGACGCCCAAGCAGGAACTCGACCTGAAAGCAACCATCCAGTATGAGAAACAGCAGTTCATGGGCACGGCGCCGGGATCAAATCTGAACCTGGTCGGTTCCACTTTCGCCGCGAATTACCTGCTGCACATGAAGTTTGCTACCTTCACACAGCAGCTCGCCTACATCCCGGCTTGGAATGAGATGAGCGCCTACTCGGTGGCCGAGACAGACCTGTTGACCTTCCCAACGTATAAAAACCTCGGGTTCTCAGTGGGAACTATCGATACGTATCTGAACAACCCGCCAATTGCGCTGCCGCCAACCCAGCGAAACTCGTTCCAGTTCATCCTGGGTCTGACCTACGCACTCGTGTCCAAGTACTGAGGAGACAGGTCTTCCTGCTAGAATCCCAGGAAGACCTCGTTCTTGCTAGTCGGAAGGTTGAGATCGACTCCGTGCTGGTGATTGAGTGCAATCGTCTTTTTTGCGTCCAGAGCAGCGAGGGCAATGTGGCGTTCCTCTCCCGCGACGGTGAGGTCTACAAAGCCCCCGCCAATCACGTAGTGGTTCGACTCCAACTGCTCGCCGTCCGTCAGCACGAAGATTGTCTTTGGAATGGGCTTCTTGGGCAAGAAGCTCTGCCCTCCACCCACATACGTCCATTGCGGACTCGGACCCGAGCCACTGGCGGATGGAGGGGCACCACGATCGGCGGTCTGCGTCCTCCCGGTCTTCGGCGCTGCCTCATGGTCGGCGCGGCTCAGCATGTAGCGTAAGCCCTGTTGGCCGGCCAAGCCGCTTCTGCTCGCCACAATATTGCCATTGCGATCGATCACGACGTAATGTGGTACGCCGCTCATGCCGAATCGGCTCGCCACTGCGTTGCTCTCGTCGAGAGCAACCGCGCAGGATCTGGGGTTCTTCTGAAGATACTGCCTGACAATGGATTCATCCTCGCCCACATTGACGGCGACAACCACCACTCCCCTGCCGGCATACTCCGCCTGAATCGCGTCCACCGCAGGCTGATCTTTTTTGCAGTACCCACACCAAGTCGCCCAGAACTCCAGCAGAACGATATCCCCGCTCAGAGAAGCATTGCTGAAGGTCTGGCCATCCAGGGAACGCAGATTGAACTGCGGAGCCGGGGTGTCGGCCAAGGTAAGCTCGCAGAAGATCAGTAAGGTAAGAACGATGCGAAGGCAATGCAGAGCGCTGCGGGTCAAGATACGCCCCCTCGGCCAGTAGTTGGCAACTGATTCTGCGCTCAGACTACATATCGCCGAGGAGGCTGACTAGGACGAACGTCGCAGACCGCAGTGATTTGGAAAGTCCTGCCCAGATCGGCATGACCCGGCAGGACTTCTTAGTGGATAGCCTTTTATAGAATTCCGATCAGGTACTGCCGTGAGGCAATACCATTCACGACCACCTCTAAATAGGTCGGTCCGGTTTCCATGTTCGCAGGCACGTCAAAGGAGGTGTAGGTTGGGCCTTCGAATCCCACCGCCATGGTGCTGTGATCGTGGGTGCGGCAGTAGAACACGTGGCCTGTGCTTTGGTTGATCAGCCGTATCAGGGGATAATTCGTAGCGGCCTGGGCGTCGTCGCCGTAGAAGTTCGTCTGCGATGCTCCGTTGAACTTGTTGCCGAACAGCCGGTAAGTGTTGGCGCGGTGAAATCCCGAGGTTACGATGAGCGCCGTTGGAGCGAGCCCAGGATAAGGATTCCCTACCGGGGTGTAGATTTCAACGTCTTTGCTGCCGTCGGTGTAAAGCACCTGTCCCGTGGGCAGAACCAGCATGCGTCCATACCAGGATGAGTTTGTCGGCGAATTGGGAGTCGCCGGAACCTGGTTCAGGCTGGTACCGTTCCATTCGAAAAACTCCGTGCCGTTCTGGAAGATGCCAGGACTGGCACTGACCAGCACATTGCCATCGGGCAGCAGGGCTGCCGGGCCGTCCGCGACATCCAGATTGCCAGGGAAGTTCGGACCGGGAGTCCAGGTCTGCGTGTTGATGTTGTAAACGGAGGTGTGGCCCGGACCCTGACCATTGGCGCCGGTCCAGAACACGGTGCCGTCGGGACGAAGAACGCCAGGGCCTTCTTCGTTAGAGCCGTGCGGGTCCCATAGTTGGGCGATGGTGCTCCCCGCCGTCGACCATGACCCCGAAGTCGGATCGTACAACTCGGAGTTCGTGCCGGTCGGGTCATTCACGTCCAGGTACGCATCGACTGCCAACACTTTACCGCTAGGTAGCAAAACCCAGCCTTCTTCGTCGTTCTCATCGAACTTGCCTGTGCCGGTTGCGGTCCAGGTCAAGTTGGATTCATTGAACAGCGCCTGCTGGCGGGTGCAGCAATTGGCCAGCATGAAAGTTTTGTTGGGCAGCACGATCCCCGAAGCATCGCCAATGGTTGTCCAACCGCTTGGCGGATTGATGCTGGTCCAGGTGTTGGCGATGGGATCGTATATCGCTCCCATGGTCGTCCAGACGTACTGGGCGAAGTTTTGTTCGCCGCCCTCGACGATCACTTTGCCGTCCGCCAGCACGGCTGAGGCAAAGAAGAGCGGACCATAGTTTGACGCCAGCGAAGCTACCTGGCTCCAAGTGCCGTTCACGTAGCTACCGTTGATGTCGGGAGTGAGCTTGTACCAATCCGAAAATCCGTCATTAGGATCCTCGTGATGTACCAGCACAGTTCCGTCAGTGAGTAGGAGTGCATGTCCCGCAGTGAAAGTGGGTTGGTGAGTTAATGGCTGCCACGACTGGGCTGTGAGCACGCCCGAGGCGGTCAGCAAGACA
Source organism: uncultured Acidobacteriaceae bacterium (assembly GCA_963780495.1). GTDB lineage: Bacteria > Acidobacteriota > Terriglobia > Terriglobales > Acidobacteriaceae > Bog-257. The sequence goes on along the minus strand of CAWACF010000017.1, from coordinate 4,900 downwards.
ACAGTGGCGAATGCGAAAGCTCGCAGAAGCTTCATCTCTCTCCTCAAAATGTAGCTCAGGGATAAGGGGCGGATTCGATCAGGTGGGAATTGCTGGGCGACCGCCGATCCCGAATCAAAATCGAGACATTATAAACGAGGTGAGTAGTTGACTTGCAAAGATGGGACGATTGCCAATTTCAAGCGCGGGAATTGGATTGGAACGGCGCTTCCTTCAACACTGACGCCTTCCACAGAGTTGTCATCCCGAGCGGAGCGCAGCGAGGTCGAGGGATCTGCGGTTCGTCCGCGACCGAAGGCTGTGCTTGTGCGCGATGAACGCGGAACCTGGCTTTACCTCGCCGGGAACAGAAACTTCAACATCGGCGCCACCCGCGCCGCCCATGCGACTTCGTTGTGTTCGGCGTCGGGCACTTCCATGTACGAGAGGTCTTGCCCTTCGACCCACCCCTTTTTCACCAGAGTTATCTTCAACTCCTGTGCATCGGGAAGCGCCCGTTGGCTCTCCTTTGTCCCTATGTCGAGCCAGATTTTGAGCTCGGGCTTGTGCGGCATCTTTGCCACGGTCTTCAGGATGGCGCGGTTGCGCCACCACACCGAGGGCGACATCACTGCCAGCCGGCTAAACATCCAGGTGTAGCGCAGGCCAAGATACAGCGTGACCAGCCCGCCTAGCGACGAGCCGCCCAGTCCACAATTCTCTTTTCCCGGCAGTGTGCGGTAGGTGTGATCGACGAAGACCTTCAGCTCTTCGGTGAGCATTTGGCCGTAGGCATCAGCCTGTCCGCCGCCCAGGCGCTTGTCTTCCACCGGCGTGTATTCGTCGATGCGATGTTCGCCGGTGTTATAGATGCCGACGATGATCAGTGGCTCGATCTCGCCGGTGCCGATGAGGTGATCGGCGGTCTCGCCCATGTGCCAATAGTTGCCCTTGGAGAAGCACGTGTCGGGATCGAAGAGATTCTGGCCGTCCTGCATGTAGAGCACGGGAAAACGGCGATCCGACTGCTCGTCATACATCGGCGGCAGGTAGACGACGAAGTCGTGTTTTTCTTCCTCTACCTGAGAAGGAAACTGCTGGTGCAGACGCAGGCGCGATTTCAGATCGCCGGGAACGGCGACAGGGATATCGTTCATGTCTGTGATCGTTGGCATTGGATGAGGTACTTGGAATGTAAGGTATGCCGGCGGGGCGGCTCAATAGAAAATTAGATGCAGTTCCTGTGGAAATAACGGCCCAATCAGCGATTGAATTGGTAAAACGCTCGATAGAGGCCCGGGCTGTACTGGCCGACTTTGATGCGCAACCGTCAGTGTCGCGCATGTAGCAGCGCGTCTCCCAGCCGTGATTACACCATGGCACAGTCAAGAACTCCGCGCCCACGGCCTTTGCCGCCTGGCACGTCGACATAAAGTTTTGCCGGGCGTTCCTCGTCGGCAACGTCAGGAAATGAGTGACGTGGAAGCCTTCTTCGGAAACGGGGGCGGCAGGCAGATTCATAAAATCGGCCGCCTTCCTGTAGAATTATCGTTCCTGTTGGAGTTGGAAGCACCACCAAATCATCACCCACGGTCCATTTTAAATTGTCATTATGGGCGCCTGTTCGGGCGCGAGGAATGCCGCTCTAGCACGGCAAGCAGATTCCTCCTCCGCCTGAAGGCCACGTCGTGATGACAACTCAAGATAGACGCAAGACCAACTTCAGGGCCCGGCAGTTTTCGAGAATCTATTCCAAATCTCTCCGTCAGGGGCATACATAACGTGAATCGTGAATTCCACCGTTGGTGGTCGAATGACCTGCAACGCAACATGGACATGCTCGTCTTCGGGCATGATGGTCCGAAAGTCCTCGTCTTCCCTACCTCGCAGGGACGCTTCTATGAATACGAAGACAACAAGATGATTGCCGCCCTCGCCGACCGGCTGGAGCACGGCCAGCTGCAGGTTTATTGCGTCGACAGCGTCGACGGCGAAAGCTGGTACAACAAGCAGGCACATCCTTACTGGCGGGTGCAGCGCCACCTGCAGTACGAGAACTACCTGCTCAACGACGTCCTTCCGCTGATGTGGAATAAAAACTGGAACCCGCGGACGATCGTCACTGGATGCAGCTTCGGCGCGTATCACGCTTTGAACTTCGCCATGCGCCATCCCGCCAAAGTTACCGACTGCGTCAGCATGGGCGGCGCCTTCGACATCAAGCGCTTCCTGAACGGCTGGTACAGCGAGGATGTCTACTTCAACAATCCGCCCGACTATCTTGCCAATTGCAACGATGGCTGGCGCTACAACCATATCCGCACAGTGCTCTCCACCGGCGAGTGGGACATGTGCTGGAACGACAACAGCCAGATGGCGGCGATCATGGGCTCGCGCGGCATTCGCCACGAAATGTATGTCTGGGGCGACCAGAGCTACCACGACTGGCCGTGGTGGCGACCGATGGCAAGAGCCTACCTGGGATAGTTCGCGCTTAGAATCCACAAAGACGCCCACCCTTTCGCCACTGCGATCAGGGTGGGCGTTTTATCTAGTGATTGCTGAAGCTGATCTTCAGAATCGCCCCATTTTCTCCTACCAGCCATCCGTTCTGTGGATCGGCGAAGGCAACGCACCAATAGCCGGATACGCCATTCAGCGCGTACCAGGTATTCCCTTCATCCGGAGTCCAGGCCGCGCCTCCAGTATCGGCGGTGATCACAACCGTCTGCTCATAATCATCGCCGCCGTGCCCGTCGTTGCCGCGGCCATTGAGTTCATGACCTTCGTGATGCTCGCCGACGCCCGTCGTATTCTGCAGATACGCCAACCCGAAGATTGCACCCGTAACCGGGGGAGCGTTTGTCAGCGTCCAGGTTTGTCCACCGTCGTGCGACGTTGCCGTACGCGCGTTGTTGGGATCGCTCGGATCCAAATCTCCGCCGCCGACGATACCATTCCATCCATCACGAAACGCCACCGTGAACGCTCCCGCGCTGGCGGAACTCACCAGCGGAGTGTCGTATGCGTTCCAGGTATTGCCGCCGTCGCGCGTCGCCAGGATACGGGCGATCGACGACCCGCCTGTCGCAATCCAGGCATTTCTGTCACCCTCCGTCGCTACGCAGGTCCCGCTGGAGGAGAACGACGCCTCTCCCGGCAGCGCAGGAGGCATATTGTTAGCGATGCTCTGCCACGTCATGCCGTCACGGGTGCGCAGATCGGGGAAAACTCCATTCACTGAATCGCTATGCGCGATGCCGCGCTGCGGAGTCCAGAAGGCAAAGCAGTCGTAAAAAGCGTTGACCAGCTGATTCTGGAACTGCATCGTCCAGCTCGCGCCACCGTCCGTAGTCTTATAAATACGAAAGTCGGTGGTGTTGTTGCCAATCGACATAAGATAGGCCACGCGGGCGCTTACGCCCTGTACATCGCGGAACTGCAGCGCCTCGGCGCCAGGAACCACGCCGCTGCGCCAATGATTGCCGCCATCCGTAGTAACCAGGAATGTCCCATTGGCTGCTCCGGCCCAGACTACGCGGGAATCCACCGGGCTGACCGAAATAATCAGATTCGTCGTCCCGCTGTTCTGCGGAGTCAACGTGGGTTGTTGAGGATGGTGGTTGGGCTCCTGAGCGCCCAAGACTGTGAAGGTGAAAAGTACAAGCAGCAAACAGGCTGGTACACGTTTCGTCATTTCGTCCTCTCCGAAACGAGTGGCGCTCTAGTGCAGCGGAGTATAGGCTGCGTGTTCAAAAACTGTCAAACTCAGCTCTGCTGCCGCCGACTTGCGGTTCCCTGACCCCGCGTGTCACCCTGAGACCCTGTAATGTCGTCGACCAAAGAAAGCACTCCTGATCGAGCTACAACTTCGCGCCGCGGCAAAGTGGCGTTCATTCTTGCGGCAATAATTGTGTTGCTGCCGGGGTTGATTGCCATCATGCTGTACTCGCACCATCGCCGTGCCGAGCGATCCGTCGCCAATCCCAACGTGGCGGAACGGGACAAGCTGGCCGTAGCTGCCGATCAGCGACTGGCGATGACAGGTGATTTGAACAAAGCTGCCGAGGACTATCAGCAGATTGTTGCTAGCTATCCTCAGGACTATCGCGCATTCGATGACCTGGGAGCGGTGTATGCACGTCTGGGCGAATACAACAAAGCAATCGACGTCAGCCGCCAGGCTCTGAAGCTCGCGCCGCAGAAGCTTGCTCCCCTACGAGCATCTCGGCTACTACTACACCGCCATTCAGCACCCTGACGACGGGCACCAGGCCATTCGCGATGCGCAAGCGAAACAATTGGACAGCGCGGCTTTTCACAAGGTGCTTTACGCACTGGCATTCCTTGCGCAGATGGGGCCCGACAAGCCCGCGATGGCCGATCAGATTCGCTGGTTCGCAGTGCACCCTGAGTATGAGAGCTACGGACTTGCACTCGCTTCCAATACGGCTGCATACGGCGGACACATCGCAAAATCGATGGATCTGACCGCCCGGGCAATCGCTTCGGCCATTCAGGCAGGCGATAAAGATGCCGCGGCGATATGGCAGGGAACCTCGCATTGCGTGATGCTGCATTCGGCAATCCAGCCGATGCGTACAAGCAGGCCGAAGCAGGGTTAAAGCTGGCTCCCGGAAACCCTGATGCTGTCGCTGAGGCCGCTCTTGCATTTGCGATGATCGGTGAACTCAACAGGGCCGAGACGCTGGCGCAAGGCGTCAATAAGCGACGCCCGCTGGATACACAGATGCAATCGGTGTGGCTGCCCGCAATCCGCGCACAAGTGGCTCTGCAAAGGAAGAATGCCCGGGCAGGCGCTGGAGGATTTGGCTCCGGCGCTTCCGCTCGAGCTGGGAGCAACTGGTTTTGGACCTAGTCCCACTTGCATGTATTCGACTTACCTTCGCGGGCAGGCCTA